>NZ_CP032509.1:0-600000 GCF_003952725.1 Georhizobium profundi
AGCGTCCGTCGCACAAGGCGGCGATTGGAATGCGCGTAAGGATGTGGAGGACACCAGTTCGTCCGACCTCAACCCGCACCAGCGGAATGGAGGCGATGAGATGGTCCATGATGCGCAGTTCGAACGGGTTCGCGCTCGCCTCAAGGCGCAGCTCGGCCAGGAAATCTTCACGAGCTGGTTTGGCCGCCTGAAGGTCGACTCCACATCGAAGAGCGTCGTGCGGCTTTCCGTTCCGACAACCTTTCTCAAGTCGTGGATTCAGAACCGCTATCTCGACCTGATCTGCAAGCTGTATCAGGAAGAGAACGCCGAGATCCTCCGCGTCGAGATCGTCGTTCGTTCCGCCACCCGGTCTTCACGTCCGATGATCGGACAGAACACCGGTGAGGCCGCAGGCGCGGCGCAGATCGGCAACGCGATCAATCCCGTCCACATCCGCATTCCGTCTGCTGGCCCAGCACCCGCTTCGGCCCGCCGCCCTGCCCCGGGCTCCAATCCTGTCGTCGGCTCGCCGCTCGACGCCCGCTATACGTTCGAGTCCTTCATCGAGGGATCGTCGAACCGCGTGGCGCTTGCCGCCGCGAAGACCATTGCCGAGGCCGGTGCGGGCGCGGTGCGCTTCAACCCTCTCTTCGTTCACTCCAGCGTCGGGCTCGGGAAGACCCATCTCCTGCAGGCGATCGCCTCGGCAGCGCTCGCCAGCCCGCGCAACCCGCGCGTCGTCTATCTGACGGCGGAGTATTTCATGTGGCGGTTCGCCAGCGCCATTCGCGACAATGATGCGCTGTCTTTCAAGGATGCGCTGCGCAACATCGACCTCCTGATCATCGACGACATGCAATTCCTGCAGGGTAAGTCGATCCAGAACGAGTTCTGCCATCTCCTGAACATGCTGCTCGACAGCGCCAAGCAGGTGGTCGTTGCCGCCGATCGGGCACCGTGGGAGCTGGAATCGCTCGACGCCCGCGTGCGCTCGCGTCTCCAGGGCGGCGTTGCAATCGAGATGGAAGGGCCGGATTACGAGATGCGCCTGGAAATCCTGCAGCAGCGGCTTGCCGCCGCGCAGGCAGAAGACCCATCCGTCGATATCCCGCTGCCGATCCTCGATCATGTGGCGCGCCACATCACCGCGAGTGGCCGTGAACTGGAAGGTGCCTTCAACCAGCTTCTCTTCCGTCGCTCCTTCGAGCCCAATCTCACGATCGAGCGGGTGGACGAGTTTCTCGGCCATCTCGTCAATGCCGGCGAGCCGAAGCGCGTCCGCATCGAAGATATTCAGCGTGTCGTGGCGCGCCACTACAATGTCTCGCGACAGGAACTGGTTTCCAATCGCCGGACGCGCGTGATCGTCAAGCCACGTCAGATCGCAATGTATCTCGCCAAGACGCTGACGCCGCGCTCCTTCCCGGAGATCGGCCGCCGCTTTGGCGGACGCGACCACACGACCGTTCTGCATGCCGTACGCAAGATCGAAGACCTGATCGGGAAAGACACCAAGCTTTCCCATGAGGTCGAACTGCTGAAGCGTCTGATCAACGAATAGAGCGTTTCCAGGTGAAGTGGATACCGGTTCACCGTCCGGAAACGCGGCAAGCCAAGACTTAGAGCAATGGAGCTTTTCGAAGAAAAGCGACATTGATCCAAACTACGCGCTGCCGACCATCATTGCCCGCATCGCAAGCCTGTGCGGACATACGGCAGCGTGACCGGAGCCCGGAGAGGGCGGCGGACGGCCGACAGCGGTATTCCGGCTCTTCAACAGAGACCGGTGCCGCTGCCGGTCGCCGGGTGGTTTCCCCGCTTTTTCCCCATGATCCACGCTCCCGAGGAGCACGAGCGGGCCCCTTTGGCCTTGCGCTCCGCCGGCCAAATTGCCAAATTGCCGGTCCACATTTAAGCGAGCCTCCGTACAAGCGATCGCAGTAGGTCCGGCCAGTCGCGGTCGGAGAGGCTGGCCCGCCAGAACGCCCCAAGTAGGCTTGAGAAGACGAGAAACGGTCCCATGCGTGTCACGCTCGAACGGTCGAACCTCTTGAAGTCGCTGAACCATGTTCACCGCGTGGTGGAGCGGCGCAACACGATCCCGATCCTGTCGAACGTGCTCCTGCGCGCCGAGGGCGCGAGCCTCTCCATGCGCGCCACGGATCTGGATCTCGAAATTACCGAAGCCGCTCCGGCCATGGTCGAGCAGGCCGGATCGACGACCGTTCCCGCCCATCTTCTCTACGACATCGTCCGCAAGCTGCCGGACGGCGCCGAGGTGTCGCTGTCGATGACGGGCGAGAAGGGACAGATGAGCGTTTCTTCGAGCCGCTCGCGCTTCACGCTCCAGTGCTTGCCCGAGACGGATTTTCCGGATCTGACGGCCGGCGCCTTCAGCCACACCTTCCGCCTGCCCGCCGAGACGCTGCGCATGCTGATCGCGCGCACCCAGTTTGCGATCTCGACGGAAGAGACCCGCTACTACCTCAACGGCATCTACATGCACACGGTCGAGGATGGCGACAAGCTGAAGCTGCGCGCCGTTGCGACCGACGGCCACCGCTTGGCGCGCGCCGACATCATCGCGCCGTCGGGCGCGGAGGGCATGCCGGGCATCATCATCCCCCGCAAGACTGTCGGCGAACTTCAGAAGCTGGTCGACGATCCTGAAGTGGTCGTGACGGTCGAACTGTCGGACGCGAAGATCCGCTTTACGATCGGCTCGATCGTTTTGACCTCCAAGCTGATCGACGGCACCTTCCCCGACTATCAGCGCGTTATCCCGACCGGGAACGACAAGGAACTGACGATCGACTGCCAGTCCTTTGCGCAGGCTGTCGACCGTGTATCGACGATTTCGTCCGAGCGCGGGCGCGCCGTCAAGCTCGCCATCCGCGACGGTCAGCTGGTGCTGACGGTAAACAACCCAGATTCCGGCAGCGCGACGGAAGAGCTTGCCGTCGGCTACGACAACGAGCCGATCGAGATCGGCTTCAACGCCAAGTATCTGCTCGATATCACGGGCCAGCTCACCGGAACCGAAGCCGTCTTCATGCTGGCAGATCCGGGGTCGCCGACGCTTGTGCGCGAAACCAGCGACGACGACGCACTCTACGTTTTGATGCCGATGCGGGTTTGACCCCGGCTTTTAACGCCCCGAGGCGGCAAGGCTGATGCCGGAAAAAGTGGCCATCGGGCGTCTCAGCCTCACCGATTTCCGCAATTATGGCGAGCTGACGCTGCGCTTTGCGGGAACACACGTGGTCTTCACCGGCAATAATGGTGCAGGCAAGACGAACCTCCTCGAAGCGATTTCTTTGCTTTCGCCTGGCCGCGGCATGCGGCGGATCATCTATTCGGAAGCCGCACGCGAAGGGTCGACCGGCGGTTTCACGCTGTTTGCGGAAGTCGAGGGCATGGCGGGCCCCGCCACAATCGGCACCACCGCTGGCGATGAGGCGGAAGGCGGCCAGCGCCGCGTGCGCATCAATGGCGCAGCCGCGCGCACCAACGAGGCGCTTCTCGACCATCTTCGGATCACCTGGCTGACGCCGGCGATGGACGGGCTTTTTACCGGACCTGCTGGCGACCGCAGGCGGTTTCTCGACCGCATGGTGCTTGCTGTCGATCCCGGTCATGGCCGCCGGGTGGCGGATTATGAGAAGGCCATGCGCGGACGCAACAGGCTGCTTTCGGAGGGCCGGTTCGATCGCGCCTGGCTTGACGGCATCGAGGCACAGCTGGCCGAGCTTGCCGTCGCGATCGCCGTTGCCCGGCAAGATTTCGTGCGGCTGCTCACGGTTCTCCTGGAACGGGCGCCGAGTGAGGCCGCGAGCCGCTTTCCCAAAGCCGCGATCAAGCTCACGGGCTTCATGGATGATCAGCAAGCCCTTGCGGCGAGCGACATGGAGACACGCTTCGCCGCCTCGCTCGCAGAATCCCGCTGGCGCGACGAAGCGGCCGGGCGGATGCTGGAAGGTCCGCACCGGCAGGACCTCGAAGTGGTCCATGCCGAAAAATCCATGCCCGCTGCACAATCCTCGACCGGCGAGCAAAAGGCGCTCTTGGTGGGCCTTATCCTGGCCCACGCGCGGCTGGTCGGCGACCTGACGGGAGCGGCGCCGATCCTGCTGCTCGACGAGATCGCCGCGCATCTCGATCCATCGCGCCGCGCCGCGCTCTTTAGCATCATTGATGATTTGGGTGGCCAGGCTTTCATGACGGGCACGGATGCCGCTCTATTTTCCGCCTTGGAGGGACGCGCGCAATTCCTTAGCGTGAATGCCGGCACAGTGACGGAGACCGTTTTCGATGGCTGAACCCGCGCCGCCTCCCCTTTCGCCAGACGAAGTTCAACGCTATGCGCGCCACATCGTGCTTCCCGAAGTGGGCGGGCCTGGCCAGCAGAAGCTGAAAGCCGCGCGAGTCCTCGTGATCGGCGCGGGCGGTCTCGGTGCTCCCGTTATCGCCTATCTGGCGGCGGCGGGCGTGGGCACGATCGGCATCGTCGACGACGACACGGTTTCGCTGTCCAACCTGCAGCGCCAGGTCATCCACCGCACCGCGTCCATCGGCATGGCGAAGACCGAAAGTGCAGCGCAATCGGTTCACGCGCTCAACGAAAACGTCGTAATCGTCCAGCACCAGACGCGGCTCGATGACGATAACGCGCAGTCTCTCTTAGCCGGCTATGATCTCATCATCGATGGGTCGGACAATTTCGACACTCGCTATCTTGCGGCCGACACGGCGCTTGCAGTGAAGATCCCGCTGGTCACGGGCGCAGTAGGGCGGTTCGATGGATCGCTCACGGTCATCCTGCCCGAAGGCGTTGACACCGAGGGTCGGCCGCACCCGAATTTCCGCGATCTTTTTCCCGAGCCACCGCCGGCGGGTCTTGTGCCGTCTTGTGCCGAAGCGGGCGTCGTCGGTGCGCTCACCGGGGTGATCGGCACACTGCAAGCCATGGAAGCGATCAAGCTGATCACAGGAATCGGCGAGCCGCTGGTTGGACGGCTCTTGCTCTACGACGCGCTGGGTGCGCGCTTCGACGTGATGCGCTATCGCAAAGCGCCAGCTGCTTAACCGGCTTTGTCCACGAAGTCGGTGTTTGCGAATGCCATGATGGCGTCGAGCATCAGTTCATCGTCGTCGTTTTTCATGCGGCTTTGCAGCGCCTGACGGGACATCTTGAAGACCGAGCCGTCCACTTCCTTCACGGGGTCAAGGCGCTTGAACCCCATCTGCCACTGCGAGAACGCACGCTTTTCGGCGTTACGCTCGACAAGAACCATGAAATTGCGGTGACGCGGGTCCCTGCGGATCACCCGCGCAACTTCCCCAACCGTCGCCCGATCACCTTCGAGAACCTGGATGAAGGTGTCGTCGGCATAGAGCAGGACGCCGGTCACGTCCCGCGTCTCATTGTTGCGGCGGGATTTGGCGAGGATATCGTCGAGATCACCTGGGCTGATCGGGCGCGTGGCACCGCTTACATACAGCAGCTGGAAGATAGACACGCGGAGCCTCCGAATGCTCGTTGTTAAGAAGCATCCGGAATATCACAAAGGCGTTACTCGACCCTTAAGTTGTTGTATTAGAGGTACTTACATCAGGTATGCGGAAGATACACTCAGGCCGCGATGCCGATCTGGTACTCCTTGATGGCATCGAACTTGATCGCCTTCCAACGCTCCGCCTCGTAGTTCAACGAAAACCCGTCGGAGGCTAGGAACACCGGATCGCCATCGAGATCGCGCGCGATATCGCCACGCTTGACGGTGACGAAGCGTTCCAGTTCGGCCTTGTCCGCCGACGAGATCCAGCGGCAGACATTGAAGCGCGCCAGTTCAAAGGACACCGGCAGACCATATTCGGCTTCCAACCGGGCCTTCAGAACGTCGAGCTGGAGGGCACCGACGACGCCGACAAGCGGTGGCGACCCATCTTCCGGCTGGAAGAGCTGCACGACGCCCTCCTCCGCCATCTGCGCCAAGGCCTCCTTCATCTTCTTCGCCTTCATCGCGTCTTCAAGGCGGACACGGCGCAGGATCTCGGGCGCGAAGTTCGGCACGCCCTTGAAGACCAGATGTTCGCCATCGGTCAACGTGTCGCCGATCCTGAGCGTGCCATGGTTCGGGATGCCGACCACGTCGCCGGCATAGGCCGTGTCGGCAAGCTGGCGCTGGTGGGCGAAGAAAAATTGCGGGGCCGATAGCGACATCGGCTTTCCGGTACGGGCAAGCCGCGCTTTCATGCCGCGCTGCAGCTTACCGGAGCACACACGCACGAAGGCGATGCGGTCACGGTGGTTCGGGTCCATATTGGCCTGGATCTTGAAGACGAAGGCCGACATCTTTTCGTCGGTGGCCGCAACCTTGCGCGTATCGGCAATCTGGTCGCGCGGCGGCGGCGCGTAGCGGCCAAGCGCATTGATCAGATCGCGAACGCCGAAATTGCGGAGCGCCGAGCCGAAATAGACCGGTGTCAGATGGCCTTCGAGGAAAGCCTGACTGTCGAACGGCCGGCACGCTTCCATGGCAAGCGAGCACTCCTCGATGAAGGCTTTGCGCTCGTTTTCGGGCAGAAGACCTGCGACCGCGTCGGATTCAGGCCCATTCACGGACGTCGTCTGCTCCTCGGCGTCGCTGCGGCGAATGGTGTTGTCGCTTAAGTGGTACGTCCCCGAAAAGCTTTTGCCGCGACCGATGGGCCAGGTCATGGGCGCCGTGTCGAGCGCGAGCTTTTGCTCGACCTCGTCTAGGATCTCGAACGGGTCGCGGCTTTCGCGGTCCATCTTGTTGATGAAGGTGACGATTGGAATATCGCGCAGGCGGCAGACTTCGAAAAGCTTCAACGTGCGCGGCTCGATGCCCTTCGCTGCGTCGATGACCATGATGGCGGCATCGACGGCAGTCAGCGTGCGATAGGTGTCGTCGGCGAAATCCTCGTGGCCCGGCGTGTCGAGCAGGTTGAAGACATGATCGCCATATTCGAAGGTCATCACCGAGGTGACGACCGAGATGCCGCGTTCGCGTTCGATCTTCATCCAGTCGGAACGCGTGTTCATGCGGTCCTTCTTGGCCTTGACCTCGCCGGCCAGCTGGATCGCGCCCCCGAACAGCAGCAGCTTTTCGGTCAGCGTGGTCTTGCCCGCGTCGGGGTGCGAGATGATCGCGAAAGTGCGGCGCCGTGCCACTTCGGCGGCCAGTGGTTCGCTCATGATGTGGATATCCTGTTGTTGCGGGGTTTCTAGCCGTTCCGCCCGCGTCTTTCAATTGACCGTGACGCTTGGCTTGCGGCAAATGCGGCGATGACCAGCCCTGCCACGATCGACGTCCCCATCCTTGGCCTGATCCGCCTTCCGCATGGCGAAGGGCTTGCCCTGCCCGGCTATCAGACCGACGGTGCCGCCGGCATGGATCTGCGCGCTGCGATCGAGGCGGATAAGCCCCGGGTGCTCGCGCCCGGCGCACGGATGCTTGTGCCGACCGGCTTCATCTTCGAGATCCCCGTGGGCTGCGAGGTCCAGATCCGGCCGCGTTCAGGGCTTGCCTACAAAAATGGGGTGACCTGCCTCAATACGCCAGGGACGATCGACTGGGATTATCGTGGCGAGGTGCAGGTGCTTTTGATCAACCATGGCGATGCGCCCTTCGAGATCACCCGCGGTTTGCGCATCGCGCAGATGGTGGTCGCGCCAGTGGTACGCGCTGCCGTCGAGGAGCGCGCGGAGGCTTCCCAGAGCGCGCGCGGGACGGGCGGGTTCGGATCAACCGGCACTGGATAGGCTGTGGATAACCGCTGGAAAAGCTGTGGGTCGGCCGTGGACGGAGCGCGCGTCACGTTCTGCTAATGTTCAGACAGCCAGCACCAGCGCCGCCACGCCGCAAACGATCAGCGCGCAGCCCGCAAGTTCCATGCGCGTGATGGTTTCCTTGAAGATGAAGACCGACGCGGCGAAGGTGAACAGCATTTCCACCTGTGCCACCGCCTTGACGTAGGCCGCCTGCTGCAGCGTCATCGCGGTGAACCAGCCGAAGGATGCCGTGGCGCCCGCCAAACCCACCAGAAGCGCGGGTTTCCAGGCCTTTCGGATGCGGGCGAATTCCTCCGGCTCGCGCAGCGCCATCCAGATCGACATCACAACTGTCTGGAAGACGACCGCGACGACGAGCGTGGTCCCTGCCTGGATCACCGCATGGGGGCCGCCGAGCGAAACGGACGCCGCGCGGTAGGACACGCCAGAGACGCCGAACAGCGTGCCCGAGGCGAGGCCGATGAGCGCAGTGCGGCTGGTGACCGACAGCAAAAGCGCCTTTGTGGAAAACGCCGTGCGCGCCACCGAAATCAGCATCACGCCGAAGACCGAGATCGCGATCGCAATCAGCGTTCCGACCGTGACGACTTCGCCAAGGAACAGAAGCCCGAACAAGGCTGCCTGCGCGGGTTCGGTTCGCGAATAGGCGGTGCCGACCGTGAAGTTTCGAAACGAGAAGAGATGGACGAGAAGCGCCTGCGCAAGGATCTGCGCAATGGACGCAAGAACGACCCAGAGGAAGAAGGTGGTGTGGACCGGCGGGATCGGCAGATCGAGCACCGCGACCGCAATGGCCAGGAAGAGGAGCGCAAAGGGCACGCCGAAGCCGAAGCGCACGAAGGTTGCCCCCGTCGTGCCCATCGCGCCCTTGAGATATTTCTGAAGCGCCGAACGGATATTCTGTACGAATGCCGCGGCGAAGGTGATTGCGACCCAAAGTTCCATGTCGGTCGCGTTAGCACGAAGCCATCGCCCTCGGTAGCATCCCCGATCGGAGAAAGATGGCTTTGGCGCCTGCCAATCACCACATTCGGGGTTCTTCCTGTTTCTTTACGACCGGTATGGCATAAAGCGGCGATGGCACCGAAGAATCACACACCACAACCCGACGATTTCACGCATATCCGCGACTGGGTCTTCGATCTCGACAATACGCTCTATCCGCGCCACACGGATCTGTTCTCGCAGATCGATGCGCGGATGACCGATTTCGTGGCGGAGCTGCTGCAGCTGCCTTCGGACGAAGCGCGCGTCCTGCAAAAGCAGTATTACCGCGACCACGGCACCACGCTGAAAGGCCTGATGACCGAGCACAAGATCGACCCGAACGCCTTTCTGGAGCGGGTGCACGACATCGATTATTCGTGGGTGAAGCCGGATCCGGCGCTGGGCGAGGCGATCAAGTCGCTGCCCGGCCGCAAGTTCATCTTCACCAATGGCGATACGCGCCATGCGCAGCGCACGGCACAGGCGCTCGGCATTCTCGATCATTTCGACGACATCTTCGACATCGTCGCTGCAGACCTGATGCCGAAGCCGGCCGCTGTCACCTACGACAAATTCATGGGGCTGCACCGTATCGAGGCGAACCGTGCGGTCATGTTCGAGGACCTGCCGCGCAACCTCACCGTTCCGAAGGCCGTCGGCATGAAGACCGTTCTGATCGTCCCGAACAACATGGAGGGCCCGCTCGGCGATGTCTGGGAGCACGAGGGCTATGACGGCGAGCACATCGATTATGTGACGGACGACCTCGCGGCCTTCCTGAAGGCGGCTCAGCGCCAGTTGGAGCCGGGCGAGTAACGCCCGGCTTTCGTTTCCACGAGTTTTAGTGCTGATGCTCGTGCGCGCCGCCCGCCTGACGGGAGCCGGCTGCGAGCACGGGCAGGTCAATCGTCACTTCGCCGGCATTTTCGAACGCGAGCGTCACCGATACGGTCTCGCCTTCCTCGAAGCCTTCCGACAGGTCCTGGAACATCAGGTGATAACCGCCTGGCTCAAGGGCGATGCTTTCACCAGCGGGAATCGCGATCCCGTCATCCAGCCGGCGCATGGTCATGACGTCATTCTCGACGGCCATCTCGTGAATTTCCGCGCGCTCGGTCACCGGTGAAGTCACGGCGACCAGGCGATCCTCGTCTCCGGTGTTGTCCACCGTGAGATAACCACCGCCGACACGCTGGTTCGGCAGGGTCGCGCGGGTCCAGTAGCCCGAGATCGTCAGGTCGCCAACCGTGACCGGCTGAACTTCGGCGTCCGCCGCAGCCTCGGCGCCGTGTGCGTGGCCGCCATGGGCGTGGGCTGCGTGGCCATGCGCATGCTCGCCGGCTTCTGTTTCAGCGGCAACGACCGTCAGCGTCGGTGCGGGGTAGTCGAGGCTGTGCGGGTCGATGCCTTCTTCGGCCAATTCCACCCAGGCGACTTCTCCGTCGGCGCAAAGCTGGGTCGTCGGGAAGCTGAGGACGGCGCCCGCCTCCACATTGGAAATCCGTCCTGCAACGACAAATTCATCGTAATGGCCGTCCTGCAGATCGCCGCCCGACCATGTGACGGAGCGCACGCCCGACGTGACTTCACGGCCATGGAGATTGTGGGTCTCGGCATAGTCGCCGGTTTCGGTTGCGAGCGTCCAGCCGGCCTTCGGCATGGGCTTGGCGTCGATGAAGCCTTCCGGCAGGTCGATCGTCACGGTGTGCGTGGCCTGGCCGTCGCAGCCGTGCGGAATGCGCATGACGGCCTTGAAGGAGCCCGGCTGGGCCTCGGCCCGCTCGAGCGAGGCGTGGGCGGATGCGTTGGAGATCGGGAATACGGAAAGCGTGGCGAGCATGGTGCCGGCCAGTACGGATGCGTGAATGCGCATGGGAATGCCTTTATCAGATCTGGAAATACCAAAGCGTCGACCACTTTCGTGGCCGCATCGGATCAGATCGGAAAAGGCGGGGCCTGGCCGGGAGGTCCAAAACTGCGGTCGGGACCTGGAACGACCGTCGCTGACAGGGGAACCGAACTGCCGGCCGCTTGCGGCTCGCCGATGCGTCCGATCTCCGGCTGCGATGGCTCGGGAAGCGCGGTCAGCGCGCAGAGCGCGGTGCAGACGCAGTGGTCGATAGCCGACGAGGCACCGTCGCCATCGATCGTCTGAGCGGGATCGAACGGCCCATGGACGGTGCAGATGACACCGGATGGTTTGCCTGCGGCCGCATGCGCCTCGACGAAGGGCTGCAGGAACGGCAGTGCGAGCACGAGCAGCGCCACCCGCGCGAACAGCGAGATCTCGCTGCGCAGGCCGACGATCAGTCCCTCGTGCCGCCGTTTCTTCATGGCAGCACCTCTTATCGGCTTCGGCCGTGGGCGCCAAACGACAAATTGCAGCAGGCCCGGTGCATTGCGCTCCTTGCCACAATCGTGCCTCTTCCTTAGGAGGACGGACATCGTGCGGGGCAGCAATGCCCGGCACCACCGAAAGCCAGACGAGAGGCCCGCATGACCAGCCATCAAGACCTTGCCCGGATCATCGATACCGCCTTCGAGGAGCGCGACCAGATCACCACGTCTACCAAGGGCGAAGTGCGCGATGCAGTCGAAACCGCGCTCAATCTGCTCGACCAAGGCAAAGCGCGCGTTGCGGAAAAGGGCAGCGACGGCGAGTGGAGCGTCAATCAGTGGCTGAAGAAAGCCGTGCTTCTCTCTTTCCGCCTCAACCCGATGGACATCATCAAGGGCGGCCCCGGCGACAGCGTCTGGTGGGACAAGGTCAGCTCGAAGTTCGACGGCTGGAGTGGCATCGATTTCGAGAATGCCGGGTTCCGCGCCGTACCGAACTGCACGGTACGCCGCTCGGCCTTCATCGGCCGCAACGTCATTCTGATGCCCTCCTTCGTCAATCTCGGCGCCTATGTGGATGAAGGCACGATGGTCGACACCTGGGCGACCGTCGGCTCCTGCGCGCAGATCGGCAAGAACGTGCACCTGTCAGGCGGCGTCGGCATCGGCGGCGTCCTGGAGCCGCTGCAGGCCGGCCCGGTCATCATCGAGGACAATTGCTTCATCGGCGCGCGCTCCGAAGTGGTCGAAGGCTGCATCGTGCGCGAAGGCGCCGTTCTCGGCATGGGCGTCTATATCGGCAAATCCACGAAGATCGTCGATCGCGAGACCGGCAGCGTCACCTATGGCGAGATCCCGGCCTATTCGGTCGTTGTGGCCGGCACCATGCCGGGCAAGCCGATGGGCAACGGAGAGCCCGGCCCCGGCCTCTATTGCGCCGTGATCGTCAAGAAGGTTGACGAGAAGACGCGATCGAAGACGTCGATCAACGAGCTGCTGCGGGCATGAGATGAGCGACAGCCAACGAGGGGCGGACAAGGATCCAAAAGGCGCCGGTGGCGCCACCCTCTTCTGGCTGTTTTTGTCGGGACAGGGGCGCATCGGCAGGCGCCTCTTCGTTCTCGGCTGGCTGTTTCTGACAGCCATCAACGGCTTCCTGCTCTCCATCCTGCTTAAGCTCGACGAGGAAAGCGAGGCGGTCCTCTTCTGGATTTCAGTCTCGTTCGTCGTAGGGCTCTTCACCCTCGCCGCGTCCATCATGCTGACGATCAAGCGCCTGCGCGACATCAACGCGGCGAGCGCGTTTGCCGTTTTGATCTTCATTCCGATGCTGTCGCTGATCGTACTCGGGCTGCTGGCGCTGATCCCGGGGCAGCCTGAGGGCACGGACGTGGACGAGCGCGACGAAAGCGATGACACCGACCTCTGAACCGGGCTAATTTTCGCACATGACAAAAGAGACCCTAGCCACAGACCCCGTCGCCAATCTGTCAGCGCTGGTACGCTGCGCCTCCGTCACGCCGGCAGACGGCGGAGCGCTCGGCGCGCTCGAAGCCATGCTCGTTCCTCTCGGCTTCAGTGTCGAGCGCGTCACCTTCAGCGACGACGACACGGCCGATGTCGAGAATCTTTATGCGCGTCTTGGCAGCGCGGAGCCGCATCTGATGTTTGCCGGCCACACGGACGTGGTGCCGCCCGGCGATGTCGCCGCCTGGTCGAAGCCGCCTTTCGAGGCAGCCATCGTCGACGACATGATGATCGGGCGTGGCACGGTCGACATGAAGGGTGGCATTGCCGCCTTCGTGGCCGCCTGCGCGAGCTACATCGCCGAAAACGGACCGCCGAAAGGCTCGATCTCTTTCCTCATCACGGGCGACGAGGAAGGACCGTCGATCAACGGCACCGAGAAGCTCCTGAAACATGCCGATGCGAAGGGCGAAGTCTGGCAGGGCGCGATCGTGGGCGAGCCGACGAACCCGGAAGCCATGGGCGATATGATCAAGATCGGCCGCCGGGGCTCGCTGTCGGGCATCATTACCGTTCACGGCGTGCAGGGTCACGTCGCCTACCCGCATCTTGCCGACAACCCGATCCGCGCGATCGTAGCGTTCTGCAATGCGCTGCTCGACACGCCGTTCGACCACGGCACGGATACTTTTCCGGCTACCAATCTCGAAATTACGTCGATCGACGTCGGCAATCCGTCCGTCAACGTGATCCCGAGCAAGGCAACCGCAGCTTTCAACGTGCGTTTTAATGATCGCTGGGACGCGGAAAGCTTGCAGATGGACATTCACAACAGGCTGGATCAGGCGGCGGAGCGTTTGCGCAGCGGCACGGAGCGGCCGCCGGTCGACTTCGACATCACCTGGAAGGAGCGGCCGAGCCCATCGTTTCTGACACGCGACGAAACGCTGATCGCCGCCATGCAGCAGGCGGTCGAGAGCGTGACCGGGCGGACGCCAAAGCTTTCCACGACGGGTGGAACGTCGGATGCCCGCTTCATCAAGGATTACTGCCCCGTCGTCGAATTCGGCCTGGTCGGCCAGACCATGCACATGGTCGACGAACGCGTGGCGCTCTCCGATCTTCGGACGCTGACGCAGATCTACCGCCAGTTTCTCGATCGCTGGTTCGCCTGATGGTCAGCGGCGGAGAAGTGCAGCGCTATCTCTCCGGCGTGTTCATGCTGGCTCGCAACGATCAGCGCGGGTTCAACTATCTGGATCTCACCGCGGACGGTTTCTGGCGCTCTTTCACCGCGATCCTTTATGCCGTGCCGGCCTTCGCGCTGTCCTGGCTCAACTACCGCACGAGCTATATCGCGGCGGCGGGTGACAGCGCCGCGACGGGCCTCGGCTTCTTCCTGCGGCTTGCGTTGATCGACGTGCTCAACTGGATCGTGCCGGTGATCATCGTTGCCCTCGTCGCCGCCCCGCTCGGTCTCTCGGCGCATTTCGGCCGGTGGGTCATCGCCACGAACTGGCTCAGCCTGCCTTTCGCCTATCTGATGGCGATACCTGTAGCGCTGATGCTTTTAATGCCGGGCGCCGAGCCGATCGCGGTGATCACCTCGCTCGCCTTCTTCGGCATCGCAATCGCGATCTTTTTCCGCGTGACGCGCATCGCCTTCGACAACGACATGCCGGTCGCGATCGGCATCACCATCGGCCTCGTCGTTCTCTCCTTCACGATGACCGGCATGCTCCACGCCGCCTTCGGGCTCGCGCTGGAACCGTTGCCGTAAGCACCGCAGTCCGATCAGATGGCGCGCTGGTTGACGCGCTTCGACAGGTCCTCGGCGCTCTCGACACGCTCCGAATAGCGATCGACGAGATAGTCGGCGCGATCACGCACCAGCAGCGTGAACTTCATCAGCTCTTCCATCACGTCGACCATCCGATTGTAGAAGGGCGATGGCTTCATGCGGCCGTTCTCTTCGAACTCGGTGAACGCCTTCGGTACGGAGGACTGGTTGGGGATCGTCACCATGCGCATCCAGCGCCCGAGGATGCGCAGTTGGTTGACGGTGTTGAAGCTCTGCGAGCCACCGCAAACCTGCATCAGCGCCAGCGTTCGACCCTGGGTCGGACGCATGCCGCCAAGCGCAAGCGGTAGCCAGTCGATCTGGGCCTTCATGATTCCGGTCATCGCACCGTGCCGTTCGGGCGAGCACCAGACATGGGCCTCCGACCAGAGCGACAGATCGCGCAGTTCCTGCACCTTAGGATGGTCAGCAGAGGCAGCATCCGGAAGTGGCAGATCCTTGGGATCGAAAATCCTCACTTCTGCACCGAAGCGGGTGAGAACCCTGGCTGCCTCCTCGGTCATCAGGCGCGAATAGGACCGTTCGCGCAACGATCCGTAGAGCATCAGAACGCGGGGCGGATGCGTCTTGTGAGCGGGCCGCAGCAGCGCGTCCTCGTCGATGGGCCGGAACGCATCTTCGCGCAGCGCCGGGAAATCTTGCGTCATGAGTATGCCTTTGCTGTTGGTGGAGGACCCCGAGACTTAAGGCCGCCGGATCACTTCACCATCTTCCTTCGTAAACTCTGTCACCGCACCGTCCGGCAGCAGATCCAGAACCTGTTCGGAGGGACGGCAAAGGCGCGTGCCCAGCGGCGTAATCACGAACGGCCGATTGATGAGGATCGGCTGCTCCATCATGCGGTCGAGCAGATCATCCTCCGTCAGGCTCTCATCATCGAGACCGAGCGCATCATAGGGCGTGCCTTTACGCCGTAGCGCCTCACGGACCGTCAGACCCGCATCGGCGATCATCTGCCTGAGCGTCTCGCGCGTCGGCGGGTGCTTCAGATATTCGATTACCAAGGGTTCGACGCCGCTTGCCTTGATCATCGCAAGCGCATTGCGCGAGGTGCCGCAAGCGGGATTGTGGTAAATCGTCACGCTCAAGCGCATCTCCATAGAATGATATTTCTAGATTTATCGATATATCTGCCGCTGCGGGGAACTGCAACACCCTCGTGGATCGACATTGCAGTGCAGCAGGTCCCCCCCTACATCCTGTGAGACAAGAGAGGGGGCCCGGGCCATGATCTTCAGCAGCATCCGTCTCGCAATCGCGGACCTACTCGCGCCGGAAAGCCGTTCGGCATTCTGGAAGGTGATCGGCCTGACATTGCTGATGCTCGTCGGGCTGTGGTTCCTCGTTACGGGCGTCTTTTCAGAATGGGCTCTGCCATGGATGCAGGGGTTCTTTCCGGAGATGCCGGAGTGGTCGAGCACGGCCGGTTTCTTCGTCGGCATCCTCGCCTCGATCGCGCTGGCGCTTGGCCTCGCATTTTTGATCGCCCCGATTTCCGTGCTGATCGCCGGCTTGTTTCTCGACGATGTCGCGGAAGCAATCGAGCGGCGGCATTATGGAGATCGGCCGGTCGGTCAGGCGCTGTCGCTGCGGCAGTCCATTCCGCACACGCTCAAGTTCCTCGGCATCGTCATCCTCGGCAACCTTTTGGCGCTGATGCTGCTCTTCATCCCGCTCGTCAATCTGATGGCGTTCTTCGTGGTCAACGCCTACCTCCTGAGCCGGGAGTTCTTCGAATTTGCCGCCATGCGGTACCATACGCCGGCGGACGCCAAGCAGCTTCGGTCGCGCCACGGCACGACGGTGTTCTTCGCGGGCATCGCCATTGCCGCGTTTCTGGCGATCCCCATCCTCAACCTTTTGACGCCGCTCTTTGCGGCGGCGCTGATGGTGCACCTACATCAACGCGTCGTGGCCAAGGACCCCGAATACGCACTCACGGCGCGCGCTCCGACCCCTGCCACGGTGCACTGACTCTTTTAGTCAGATGGCTTCTGCCGTCGGAGCGTCGATATCCTGCGTCAGTTCGACGATCGGGGCGGGAATGTCCGTTGTCTTTTCCTTCGATTTGCAGAGATCGGCGATGATGCAGCGCTCGCATTCCGGCTTGCGGGCCTTGCACACATAGCGCCCGTGCAGGATCAGCCAGTGATGCGCGTGGTAGAGATAGGGCTGCGGGATCACCCGCATCAGGATCTCCTCCACCTCATCCGGTGTCTTGCCGGGCGCGAGGCCTATGCGGTTGCCGATGCGGAAGATGTGGGTGTCGACCGCCATCGTCGCCTGGCCGAACGCCATGGAGAGCACCACATTCGCGGTCTTGCGGCCGACGCCCGGCAGCGTCACCAGCTCTTCCCGCGTCATCGGCACCTCGCCGCCGAAGTCGTCGACGAGCTTCTGGCTGAGCGCGATGACGTTCTTCGCCTTGTTGCGGAATAGCCCGATCGTCTTGATGTAGTCGCGGACCGTGTCTTCACCGAGTGCCAGCATCTTCTGCGGCGTGTCGGCCACCTTGAAGAGCGCCCGCGTCGCCTTGTTCACGCCGGCATCGGTCGCCTGCGCGGAGAGCGCCACGGCAACGACCAGCGTGAACGGGTTCACGTGCTCCAGTTCGCCCTTCGGCTCGGGCCGCTGCAGCTGGAAGCGCCGGAACATCTCCTCCAGCTCCACCTTGGTGTAGCGGCTGCGCCGCGTCGGTTTGCGGGGACTGCGGCTCGCGATTATTTGTCCGGCGGGGGTCTTGGGCTTTTGCATCCGGCCTCTATAATCTGCGTCCATGAGCCAAGGCAACGCGGCCGATGCCGCACCCGACACACCGGTCTTCGAGGCCCTTTTGACCCCGCACCGGTCGCTCGGTCGCGGCGGCTTCATCGTCTTGATGACGCTGACTTCGGCTCTCTTCATCGCCCACGGGATCGTGTTCCTGATCGCCGGGGCGTGGCCGATCTTTCTGTTTTTCGGGCTGGATCTCGCGCTGCTCTACGGCGCGTTCTGGCTGAATTACCGCTCGGCGCGCGCGCGTGAAATCGTCAGCGTATCGCGAACACTGCTCACGGTCCGCAAGATCGCGCCGTCGGGCCGCAGCGCCGAACACCGGTTCAATCCGTTCTGGGCGCGCTTCCATGTGGCCCGGCATGAGGAGATCGGCATTACGGGGATGGCCGTGGAAGGCGAAGGCCGGCGCACCGATGTCGGCTCGTTTCTCAATCCCGACGATCGCGAAAGCTTCGCCCACGCCTTTTCAGGCGCGCTCGCTTCGGTGAAACGCTGAACGAACCGGCCTGATCAGCCGCAGAAGCGGCTGGCATCGGCGCGGTAGTAGTTCACATAGCGCGGGCTGATCGCGGCGCGCGGGAGCACCACCATCACATCCGTCGTGCCGAAGGCGCGATCGATCACGGCACCGTCGCCGAAGCGGGCGCCAAGCCTCAGATAGCCCTTCACCAGCGGCGGCAGGGCTGCAAGCGCCTCGCGGGGGCGGATCGCTTCGACGGGCATCAGATCCATCTTGCGGTAAAGCTCCGGCAGCGCCGACACGGCCCACTCGCCTTGCGCGGCCGCGGAGTGGTGCAGGAACGACAGGGCGAGCGCATGGGCTTCTGGCCGGCAGCCGCCGAAGGATGCGCAACCGAACATCACGTCGATGCCGTGCTCCAGCGCATAGGCCCAGATGCCCTGCCACAGCAGTTCAACGGTGCGCTTGGTGCGGTAGGGCGGCAGCACGCAGGAGCGGCCGAGCTCGAGAAACCGCTTCTGCGGGTGGCGCGCGATCATGTCCGCAACGCCGAATTCCGAGGTGGAGTAGAAGCCGTGATGGGACTTCGCCACGCTCTGGCGCAGTAGCCGGTAGGTGCCGACGATCTGGTCTTCGGCGTCGCCGCCAAGGCTGGTGTCCAGCACCAGCAGGTGATCGCAATAGGTGTCGAAACTGTCGACATCGTAGCCCGTCGATGCGGAAGCCGGCGTCATTCGGGCGCCGAACTCTTCCACGAAGACGTTGTGGCGCACGCGCTGCGCGGCACGGACCTCAGAAGGCCCTGCTGCAAGGCGGGTGACCAGCGTGCCGATGCGGCCGAGGATGGCGCTGTCGGCGACGACATGGGGCGGGATCATCCGGCTCTGGCTGGCGGCAAGCTGTCCGAGCTCAATGGTCATGGGAATCATCCAAAAAAGGCAACCGTTTCTGCACCGCCTTTAAACATGACTGTGCAACAGAGCAGTGACAAGGTCGGCGGGCGGATGAAACCCCAAGCTGCGGCTTCAGGACGCGATGCGCGCGATCAACCGCAACAGGCTCGTCGGATCGATCGGTTTTTCGAGATAGAGATCCGCCCCGATGAGAAGCGTCGACTCGCGCGTCTCATTTTGCCCGTCAGCGCTGAGCACAACAACAGGGATATGCGGCAAGCGCCTGGACCGCTGCGTGGCGCGGATCTCGCTGATCGCCGTTGCACCATCCATCACCGGCATGGCGAGATCGGTGATGAGCAGATCATGCGCGCAGGCGCCGGTGATCGGATCGAATGTTTGCTCGATCAGTTGCTGCCCGTTCTCGACGAGGACCACGGAGTGCCCCTCCTTGCGCAGGACATTGGTGATGAGCAGCGCATTCACCGGATTGTCCTCGGCAACGAGAATGTTCAGCGAGCGCGTCATCCCGTCAAGTACGATGAGGCGATCGCCATCGGGATGGGGCGCGTGATCGGGCAGCGCACGAAACTCCCCGCGCAGAACCGACACGAGGCTCTTGAGACGGATCGGCGCAATCAACCAGCTGTCGAAGCCGCGCTCGGTCAGACGCTGCAGTGCCTCGCGCTCGATGGGCCGAACGAGAAGCGTGCGCCGTGGGCCACCACTTTCGAAAAGCGGCAGTCCGGCGATAGATCCGCGGGCACGGTCCAGGATCCGTGCATCGACAATGACGTCGGTGATTTCTTCATCGGCGCAGAATGCCGCAAGATCGCCGCTGGGCGTCGCCACGTGCCAGCTGCGGCCCCCTTCCGCTGCGATGCGCTTGACCAGCGCATCCGCCGTCTGGCCGCGCGGCACGAGCAGCAGCACGCGGTTTCCGGCAAGCGCCGGCTGCTTGGCGAAGTGATCGATGCCCGAGGGCGACAGCGCCTCGGCGAGCGGCAGGGTCACGATGAACCGGCTTCCGTGCCCGGTCAGGCTCTCGACCGTGATGGTGCCACCCAACGCCTTGACGATGCGGTTGGAGATGGACAGCCCCAGGCCGACGCCACCATGGGTGCGCGTCTTGCCGCCATTCGCCTGCTCGAATTCCTCGAAGATGCGTTGCTGATCGCCACGCGCCAGGCCCGGGCCGGTGTCGGCAAAGGTCAGCACGAGATTGTCGTTGACGCGTGCCACCTCGAGCATGACGCCGCCTGCGTCGGTGAACTTGATGGCGTTGCCGAGGAGATTGAAGACCACCTGACGGAGGCGGTTGTGGTCGGTCGCGACCATCGTCGGCGTGCCGGCGCCGATCGCTGCAGCGATATCGATGCCCTTTTCGTGGGCCCGGGGCGCCATCAGTTCGATTGCGTCTTCGATCAGATGGTGCAGATCGCCCGTCTCGCGCCTCGGTTCGAACTTGCCGGCCTCGATGGCCGAGAAGTCCAGAAGATCCGCCACGAGGTCGAACAGCGCGGTGGCAGAGCGGCGCACGGCTTCGACATAGCTTTCCTGTTCGGCGGAAAGCTGCGTGCGCTCGAGCAGATGCGTCATGCCGAGAATGCCGTTCAGCGGCGTGCGCACTTCGTGGCTCACCATCGCGAGGAAGCGCGATTTGGCGCGGCTCGCCTCTTCCGCCTTGCGGCGGGCTTCGACCAGTTCGGCGGGTAGCGCTGCCGGTTTCTGATCGGGAACGACAGGTCGCCCTGTGCCGCTCGAAACGAAAGCGATCGCAGCCGCACCGGTCAGGCCCACCATGAGAAAGGGCATGCTGGCCGGAGCGATGAAGGACACGATGGTCGCGACGAGGAGGCCGGCAAGCACGATGCCGGCCTGGGGCTGGTCTGAAAGCCGTTGGCGAAAAGTACGAAACCACCCACCGGAGGCCGGTTGGGGTGCCTGCAAGGGTCTCAAGACCCGTGAACGTTCGCTGTCAGGGACAAAGGCCATGAGAGCGAGACTAGCAGCCTCGCCCTAGGGAAGATTTGAAACCTTCCGTAAGATTTTAGGGAGATCGTGAGGCTATGCGCCTCAGACCGCCTCGACTTCCCGAACTTCGGGAATGAAGTGCTTCAGAAGGTTCTGGATGCCGTGCTTCAGGGTCGCCGTGGAGGACGGGCAACCGGCGCAGGCGCCCTTCATGTTCAGGAAGACCGTGCCTTCCTTGAAGCCGCGGAAGGTGATGTCGCCGCCATCCTGTGCGACTGCCGGACGGACGCGCGTTTCCAGGAGTTCCTTGATCGTCGCAACGATCGTTTCGTCCTCATCGTCGAAGAACTCGCCGTCGTCGGTCGCATTGCCGCCGATGCTGGCCGCTGCCATCACCGGCTGTCCGGCCATGAAGTGTTCCATGATCGTACCGAGCACGGCGGGCTTGAGGTGCTGCCAGTCGAGCGCATCGGACTTCGTGATGGTGACGAAGTCATAGCCGAAGAAGACACCTTCGACGCCAGCGATCGCGAAGAGCTTGCCCGCAAGCGGGGACGTTTCGGCGGCAGAAGCGGCATCGCGGAAATCCGCCGTGCCCTGCTGCATCACGACCTTGCCCGGCAGAAACTTCAGCGTCGCCGGGTTAGGGGTGGCTTCGGTCTGGATGAACATGTTCATTACTCCCTGTAAACCGGGCTTACCGATCGGAGCGCCAAGCGCGCTGCTTATTTCTCGCGTTTCCGGACGGTGAACCGGTATCCACGGCTCCTGGAAACGCTGCTAGTTTGGAATCTTTCCAAAGAAGATATGGCTTTCCGCGGCCGCGATCAAGCGACCGCTTTGCGATAGTTGACCACATTTGGAAAGTTTGATGCGCCCCGGCTCAGCTCAGCGCATCGATGTCATCGTCGGAAAGATCGCTCGGGATGACGGTGACCGGCACCGGGAAGGCGCCCGCGCCCCGTCCGCCGATCGCAGACACCAGTGGACCGGGGCCATCCTTTGCCGAGCCCGCCGCAAGAACCAGGATGGCGATGTCCTTGTCTTCCTCGATGAGAGCGTTGATCTCGTCGCGCGTCGATCCTTCGCGCACGACGGTTTCGGCGTCGATGCCGATCGTTTCGCGCACGCGGCCGGCAGATTTGGCAAGAAGGCTTTCGGCTTCCTCGAACGCTTCGGCCCGCATGATTTCCTCGACGCCGAGCCAGTGCTGGAAATCGGCCGGCTCCACCACGAACAGCAGCACGAGGCCGCCGCCGGAGTTCTTGGCGCGCATGGCCGCGTAGCGCACGGCACGTTCGCATTCGGGGGTGTCATCCAGCACCGCCATGAATTTGCGGCGGTGCCCTTCTTCGCGCGATAGTCGTCTTGATACCATGGCGCGGACATTGCCACCGCGCCCATGCCCCCGCAAGAGACATTGTGAGCGGCTGCTTTGCCCCGCTCAGAGGAAGCCGATAATGTCCTTGACGTCTGCCATCGTCTCATCCGCGATGACACGCGCCTTGGCGGCGCCTTTTGCAAGAACCGCGTCGATATGGCCGGGATCGTCCATCAGGCGGCGCATTTCACCGTTCATCGGCGCCACCTTCTCGACAGCAAGATCGGCAAGTGCCGGCTTGAATTCGGAGAACTGACGGCCACCGAATTCGGCGATCACGCTCGCCCGGCTCGTCTCGGCCAAGGCGGCATAGAGCGTGACGAGGTTCTCGGCCTCCGGGCGGCCGGCGAGGCCCTCGACCTCGGACGGCAAGGCGTCTGGATCGGTCTTTGCCTTGCGGATCTTCTTCAGGATCGTGTCGGCATCGTCGGTCAGGTTGATGCGCGATAGGTCGGACGGATCCGACTTCGACATCTTCTTGGTTCCGTCACGCAGCGACATGACGCGCGGTGCCGGGCCTTCGATCAGCGGCTCGGTCAGCGGGAAATAGGCGTCGATGCGCTCTTCGCCGACGATGGTTTCGACGGCACGGCCGCTCGAGGCGATCTTGCCGGAAAAGTCGATGTTGAACTTCATCGCGATATCGCGGGTCAGCTCAAGGTGCTGCTTCTGGTCGTCGCCGACCGGCACGTGGGTTGCGCGGTAAAGCAGAATGTCGGCAGCCATCAGCGACGGATAGGCAAGCAGGCCGAGCGAGGCGTTCTCGCGGTCCTTGCCGGCCTTGTCCTTGAACTGCGTCATGCGGTTCATCCAGCCGATGCGCGCGACGCAGTTGAAGATCCAAGCGAGTTCGGCGTGGCCGGACACGGCAGACTGGTTGAAGACGATGTGGCGCTCGGGATCGATGCCCGCAGCCAGGAATGCTGCAGTGATCGAGCGCGTCTGGCCCTTCAAATCCTCATGGACGAGCTGCGCCGTGATCGCATGCAGGTCGACGACGCAATAGATGCAGTCGTAGCTGTCCTGCAGCGCGACGAAACGCTTGATGGCACCGAGATAGTTGCCGAGATGGAGGTTGCCGGTGGGCTGAACGCCTGAAAACACCCGCTCCTTGAATTCTGCCATGCGCATTGCCGGGCTTGTGGAGGGCCCGCTCCTTTGGTTCGGCCCGATCGGGCCCATTGAAATCGCGGCGGGTTATGCATGGACGCCCGCCCTTCTGCAAGAGCCAGCCACCCACAAGGGTCGACGTCGTAAATCAGGCCGCCGCCTTGTTGCGCTTGAGGAGCCGCATGAGATGGCGGCCCTCGATTGCGCCCGTGGCGAGCGTGAAACCGAAGTAGACGAGCGCTGCGACGCCGATCGTGCCGAAGACGGCAATCGCTCGCACCAGCAGCCCCGCATCCATCAGATACGGCTCGAGATAGGCGAGCGCCAGCCACAGCACCGCGCCCATGAGCGCGCTGCCGGCGATGATGAGCGCGATGCGCCGCAAGGTGACGCCGGACGGCCGGAAGAGGTTGCGGTTCCACAAAACGATGGCAAGCAGGCCGGCATTCGCCCAGCCAAAGAGCGCCGTCGCGATACCGATGCCGACGACGCCGTAGATCGGGAACAGGATGAGGCTTGCGGCGACGTTGACGACAACGCCGACGCCCGCCATCCACATGGGCGTGCGCATGTCTTCGCGCGCATAAAACCCCGGCTGGAAGATCTTGATCAGCACGAAGGCCGGAAGGCCGAGCGCGAACGCGGCAAGCACCGCCGCCGTGATCTCGGTGGTCTCCCGGCTGAACGCACCGCGCTCGAACAGAAGCGCCACGATCGGCGCAGGCAGGATGAGCAGTCCGACGGTCGCGGGGACCGTCAGCGCCAGGCCGAATTCGAGGCTGCGGTTCTGGAGCACGGCCGCATCGCCCAGATCGCCGGCCTTCAGCGAGCGCGCAAGTTCCGGCAGCAGAACAACCCCGATGGCAACGCCGATCGTCGAGAGCGGCAGCTGGAGAATACGGTCGGCATAATTGATGACGGCGATCGCACCATCCTGGCCGGATGCGATGACCTGGCCGATCAACAGGTTGATCTGCGTGATGCCGCCGGTGATCGCCGCCGGCAGCGCCAGCCACAGCAGGCGTTTGACGGCAGGCGTCGGTCGCGGCACCCGCAAGCCAATATGAAAATGCTCCCGCCGAACGCCCCAGATGATCGCGGCGAGCTGCACGAAGCCGGCAACCACGACACCCCAGGACAGTGCAAGGCCTAGCCCCTCCTCATCATAGCCGAGCGCCATGGCGATCAGGATCGCGCCGATCATCACGACATTGAGAAGGATTGGCACGAAAGCGGCCAGGAAATAGCGGCGAAACGCGTTCAGGATACCCGAAAACATCGCCACCAACGACATGGCGGCAAGATACGGGAACATGATCCGCGTCATCGTCACCGTCAGGTCGAACTTGTCGGGCGTATCGGCAAAGCGCGGTGCGATCACGGTGCCGACGAGAAATGGCATAAAAATCATCGCGAGCGCCGATAGCGCAATCAGGATGAAGATCAGGACCGAAAAGACCTGCTCGGCAAAATCCCTCGCCGCAGCACGCCCGCCGCCCTCAAGCTCCTTGGCGAACAACGGCACGAAAGCGGAGTTGAACGCGCCTTCCGCGAAGAGCCGTCGAAAGAGGTTCGGAAAACGGAACGCCGCATAGAACGCATCGGCAACCGGTCCCGCGCCAAGCGTGCTCGCGATCAATGCCTCGCGCACGAAGCCGAACACGCGGCTGCCCATGGTGGTGCCGCCGACAGTGGCGAATTTTGCTATCAGTCCCATGGTGATTCAGGCTTTCACGCGTCTGGCCGACGCACGGCGCGGCGTCGGCGGAGCAACCATCCCGTTCGGCATGCGCTCTCGCGCTTCATCTTCGACATTCGCCATCACCGCCTTCAGCCGGGCAATGATGTTGGCTTGGCGCGTTTCCGAGACGATCTTGTGGCCGACGAGATCGGTGACGTAAAAATTGTCGATGACTTTTTCCCCGAAGGTCGAGACGTGTGCAGACGTAATGTCAAGCGAGAGGTCCGACAGTACGGCAGTGATGCTCGCCAACAGGCCGGGACGGTCCAACCCTTCGACCTCGATCACGGTGAACTTGTTCGAGAGGGAATTGGAAATGGTCACCGCCGGCGGGACCTTGAAGGCGTGTGCCTTGCGCGGCTGTTTCGATTTAGGGGCGATCACGTCCGGAAGGCGCTTCTTGCCCGAAAGCATGTCCTCGATCAGGCGGCCAATGCTCGTAGCCCGGCGGATCTCGTCGGCATCGTCCTTGAACTCGCGGTTGATCAGGATCGTGTCGAGAGCGCGGCCGTCGGATGTCGTGAAGATCTGCGCGTCTGCGATGTTGGCGCCGGCCGCAGCGCATGCACCGGCAACCAGCGTCAACAGGCGCGGATGGTCGGGCGAGAGCACGGTGATTTCCGTGATCGCGTGGAAGGAATGGGTTCGCACCATCGTCGCGAGCACGCGCCCTTCGCGATCGGCCTCGCGCACGAATTCGGCATGGCGGATCTGGTCTTCGAGTTCGGTCGACAGAAGATACGGCTCGTAATGCAGGCCGAGGTAGCGCTGACGGTCCGCCTCATCCCAGGACGCGAGCGCCTTGCCCAACTGCTCGGAGGCAAACAGTGCGCGCTCCCGGCGAGAGACTTCCGAGAAACCGCCCGACAGCATCAGCTCGGTCTCATAATAAAGTGTGCGCAGGAGCTGGCCTTTCCAGCCGTTCCAGACGCCGGGGCCAACCGCGCGGATATCGCAGACGGTGAGGATGAGGAGCAGCTTCAGCCGGTCGAGCGACTGCACGATCTGCGCGAAATCCTCGATCGTCTTCCGGTCGTTGAGGTCGCGTGCCTGGGCGATCATCGACATTTTGAGGTGCTCTTCGATGAGCCAGGCGACCAGTTCAGTCTGCTTTGGAGAAAGACCGAAGCGCGGGCAGAGCTTGCGGGCGACACGGGCGCCGGCAACCGAGTGATCTTCCGGCCGCCCCTTGGCGACGTCGTGCAGGAACACGGCCACATAGAGCGCCTGGCGTTCCTCCACGCTCGGCATGATCTTGGACGACAGCGGATGGGCATCCATGTCGCGGCCATTGTCGATGTCTGAAAGCACGCCGACGGTGCGGATGAGGTGCTCGTCGACCGTGTAGTGATGATACATGTTGAACTGCATCATCGCGACGATCTTGCCGAATTCCGGGATGAACCGACCAAGCAGCCCCGCTTCGTTCATGCGCCGGAGAATGAGCGCAGGATCACGGCGCGACGTCAGGATCGACAGGAAAAGCCGGTTTGCCTCGGCATCCTCACGAAGCTCGTTCTTGACGAGCCGCAGCGACCGCGTGACCCGCTTCAAGGCATCGGGATGAAACTCGAGGCCGTTGAGATCAGCAAGGTGGAATAGGCGGATCAGGTTTACCGGATCGCGCTTGAAGACGTCCTTGTCGGCGATGGTGATGCGGCCCCGGTCTTCCAGAAAATCCAGCGTGCCGGCGATCTTGCGCGTGCGGGCGGTGAACCGCGTGATCATCGCGGTGATGCCCGGCGCCTCTTTCGCCTGCTGGTCCTCAAGTTCGGCGCAGAGGATGCGGGTCAGGTCGCCCACATCCTTGGCCACGAGGAAATAATGCTTCATGAAGCGTTCGACGGCGGAGAGGCCCGGGTGATCGTGGTAACCGAGCGCTTCGGCGATCTCGCGCTGAATGTCGAAGGACAGGCGCTCCTCGGCCTTGCCGGTGAGGAAATGCATCTGGCAGCGCACGGCCCAGAGGAAATCCTCGGCCTTCTTGAAGACCTTGAATTCGCCCTTGGAGAGCACGCCGAGCTTCACCAGCTCCGCCTCGTCGTCGATGCGGTAGAAGTATTTGGCGATCCAGAACAGCGTGTTCAGGTCGCGAAGGCCGCCCTTGCCTTCCTTGACGTTCGGCTCGACGAGATAGCGCGTGTCACCGGACTTGCGGTGGCGCTGATCCCGTTCGGCAAGCTTCGCCTCGATGAATTCCGGCGCCGTCGACCGCACCACCTGCGTGTCGAAACGCTCGGTCAGGGCGTCGAAGAGCGGGACCGCGCCGCAGATGCGTCGCGCTTCGAGGATCGCGGTGCGGATGGTAATGTCGCTGCGCGACAGTCGAATGCACTCGTCGATCGTGCGCGTGGCGTGCCCGACCTTGAAGCCCATGTCCCAGAGCACGTAGAGCACGAACTGGGCGACCTCTTCTTCCCGCCCCGAACGGCGATCGGCAAGCACGAAGAGCAGGTCGATGTCGGAGCCGGGCGCGAGCGTGCCGCGGCCATAGCCGCCGACGGCCGCCACCGTCATCCCGTCACCCGCTCCAGTACCGGAGCCTTGCGAGGGATAGACATGCGTCGTCGCAAAGTCGAAGAGCGCGGTGATGATCGTGTCCTGGAGATGTGAGATTCGTGCCGCACAGAGCAGGCCCGAACCATCGCTTTCCAGCAGCGAACGCGCCTTCTCGCGGCCCTCGGTGCTCACGCGTCGCATCTCGGCAAGAAGGGCAGCGCGTGCCTCCGGCGTGGCGCCCCCATGCTCGGCGGCGATGGCCGAAACGGCCCGGGCCAGCGCAGGGGCGTCGACGATCTCGGTGAACTTCATGTCGTGCTGCGTCATGGAATCATGCCGGCCCCAGTTTCCCATAAGCGCTATAGCCTATCTCGATGCCCGGGCGCCATTGCGGCCGCTCAGGAATAGGTTGCGAGACGTTCCGTCAAAAGGGTGAAGAAGCCCTCGGCATCCACCTCGCGCATGACAGTCGCGTTCGGCGCCCGGTCAGTGACATGCCACCAGTCGACGACCGTCATGCCGCGCGTGAGATCCGAGGCAGTTTCGATCTCGACATTGCAGAAACGTCCGGCGAAAAGCTCGGGGCGAAGCAGATAGGCGATGACGCAAGGATCATGCAGCGGCGCACCGTCGGAACCGTATTTCTGCTCGTCGAACCGCTCGAAGAACACCAGCATTTCGGCAAGCGCTCGCGTCGCCTTCGAAGGGAGCGCGGCGATCGCTTCGGTGCGGGCACGGGTGGTCAGCACCTTGTGCGTGACATCGAGCGGCATCATAACGATCGGCACGCCTGCGCGAAACACCACATCCGCCGCTTCCGGATCGACATAGATGTTGAATTCGGCGGCGGGCGTGATGTTGCCGCCTTCGAAGAAGCCGCCGCCCATCAGGACGATCTCGGCAATGCGGCCGGCGATCTCTGGGGCTTTTTGAAGAGCCAGTGCCAGATTGGTGAGCGGCCCCAACGCACAGACGGTGACCGTGCCTGTCTCCTCGGCAAGCAGCGTGCGGATGATGAAATCGACCGCGCCCTCATCCTGAAGCTCGCCGACGGGCTCATCGAGCAGCGGACCGTCGAGCCCGGTCTTGCCGTGAACGTGTTCCGCCGTCACAAGCGGACGCTTCAACGGTGCATGGGCGCCGGCATAAACGGGAACGTCGGCGCGCCCCGCCAATTCGCAGATGATCAGCGCGTTGCGCGTCGTCCAGTCGAGCGGAACGTTGCCGGCGACGGCCGTAATACCGAGAATGTCGAGTTCCGGGCTTGCCAGCGCGAGCAGAATTGCGGCTGCATCGTCCTGTCCCGGATCGGTATCGATGATGATCTTGCGCTTTGTGCCGCTTTGCATGAAGTATCAGGTCCTGGTCTCTTTCCGGCAACGCCTATCCTTGCCGGCCCCTCGCCGCAAGCCGCTTGCAGTGCAGCAATCCGCCACCCATATTGAGAGCAACGGAGATGCCGCCTTCTAAGGGTCTCCGCCTGAATGGTCGCTTCGTGCAAGGACTGGCAGACGATGTCACGCATAACTCCCTTTTCGAGCCCGCTGCTGCTCGGCTTCGACACAATGGAAAAGACGCTGGAGCGTCTCGCCAAGGCGAGTGATGGATATCCGCCCTACAATATCGAGCGGATAGCCCCACGCGACGGCATCGGAGACAGGTTGCGCATCACGGTAGCCGTCGCTGGCTTCAGCGACGACCAGCTGGATGTGACCACCGAAGAGAACCAACTGATCATCCGTGGCCGCCAGGTCGATACCGAAGAGCGTGATTATCTGCACCGCGGTATTGCCGCGCGACAGTTCCAACGCATTTTCGTGTTGGCGGATGGGATCGAAGTTCTCTCTGCGGAGTTGAACAATGGACTGCTTTCCATTGATCTTGCCCGTCCGGAACCGCAGCGACTGGTGAAGAAAATTAATATTTCGGTTCGAGACTGAAATATGCAGGGCGCGCGAGTCGATCTTCGATCGAGCGGCCCGTTTGGAGAAATGCCATGGCTTTCAAGGAATTGACATCGCGAGATGCCGCCGGCGCCGAGCTGGCAGCGAAGATTAGCGCGAACGAGCTTGCCGATCTGGGCAATGGCGAAGTCGGCTATATCCGAAAGATGCGGTCGGAAGACGTGTCCAAGAAGTTTCCTCAGGCGCCGGATCTGGAACCCGGCCTCGACCTTTGGGGTCTCTTCGGTGCCGACGGTACGCCGATCCTCCTGAGCGACAGCCGGTCTAGCGCCTTCTTCAAGGCAGCCGAAAACGACCTGAGCACCGTCAGCGTTCACTGACGCTTGCATAGATACCCGAGGGCGGCGTCTTCGACGCTTGCCCTCGGTATTAGGCGGCGTTCGACGCCTCGTCCTGGGTCAGGAAAGTATAGATGGCCGACGCCTGGTCGCTCGCACGCAGCTTAGCGACAGTGTCCTGGTCCCGCAGCACGCGTGCAATGCGCGACAGTGCCTTGAGGTGATCCGCACCCGCACCCTCCGGAGCAAGCAGCAGGAACACGAGGTCGACCGGTTGATCGTCAAGCGCTTCGAAATCGATCGGCTGATCGAGACGCGCAAAAACACCGACGATTCCAGGCAATGTCGTCAATTTGCCGTGCGGAATGGCAATGCCGTTCCCCACACCGGTTGAGCCGAGCCTTTCGCGCTGAAGAATGACCTCGAAGATTTCCCGTTCGGTCAATCCGGTGATTTGGGCGGCTTTCGAAGCCAGTTCCTGAAGGAGCTGTTTCTTCGAGTTTGCCTTCAGCGCGGGTATCACCGCGTCCGGGGCAAGCAGATCAGCCAAAGCCATTCCTATTCCTCGCGTATCATCCCGGCGACATCGAACGTCCGCCCCAAAAAGGGGCGGACATTACGCATCAACTCGTCAGGATTTATTGTTGGCTGCGTCGACCCAGCCAATGTTGCCATCTGTCCGGCGGTAAACCACGTTGAGGGCATCGTTGCCGGCATTGCGAAAAATCAGAACCGGTTCATCCGTCATGTCCAGCGCCATCACTGCGCTTGCGACCGACATGGTTCTTACCACTTTTGAGCTCTCGGCGACAATGACGGGCGCGTAATCCTCAGGAATTTCGTCGTCCTCGTCGGAGCCGCTGTCCATAACCGTGTAGGGCAGTTCCATCATCTTGCTCTGGCCGTTGCCGGCGTGATGGTCCTTCAAACGGCGCTTGTAGCGGCGCAGTCTCTTCTCCAGGCGCTCCGAAGCGCCATCGAAAGCGAACTGCGGCTCCTGTCCTTCCCCGGTCGCCTGCATTACCACGCCCGTATCGAGATGAATCTTGCAATCGGCGGTGAAGCGCGACCCGGATTTCTCGACCGTCACCTGGCTGGAATATCCTCCGTCGAAATACTTGCTCACCGCATCCTGGATCTTGTCCTCGATCCTGGTACGGAAGGCTTCGCCGATTTCCATATGTTTTCCAGACACGCGCACGCTCATGGAGAGCCCTTTCTTATTCTGTGACTTGCGGTGTCAGCTTATGCCAAGGTCGTGCGCCATCCAAGCGCAGACCTCGTAATCGGTCCGGTCCTTCGCGGCGCTTGGCTCGCGCATATCTTCCGGCCGTCGGCGGTTACCTTTTCAGAACGCAGCCTCATGCACTTTGGTACAGCCGGCTCCACGAATGGCGGGGCGTGTACGCGCCGCAGAATGGCCTGTCAAGCAAGGCGAACCGGCACTCAGGGAAGCTGAAAGCCTAGGAAGCGACGCTTGCCATGAGCGCCTTCTTTTCCCGTCGGCGCTGGACCGAGGAGGGAATGTTCATCGATTCCCGGTACTTCGCGACGGTTCTGCGGGCTAGATCGATGCCCCGATCCTTCAGCACCTTGACGATATCGTCATCGGAAAGAACCGCATCCGCCGCTTCCGCGCCGATCATTTTGCGAATCGTTTGCCGCACTGCCTCGGCCGAATGGGCATCCCCGCCTTCGGACGAGGCGATCGAGACAGTGAAGAAATACTTCAGCTCGAACACGCCGCGCGGCGTCATCATGTATTTGTTAGAGGTAACGCGGCTGACGGTCGATTCATGCATGCCGATCGCGTCGGCGACGGCGCGCAGATTGAGCGGCCGCAAATGGCTCACGCCATGCAGCAGAAAAGCATCCTGCTGGCGGACGATCTCGCTTGCCACCTTCATGATGGTGCGGGCGCGCTGATCGAGGCTGCGCGTCAGCCAGTTGGCGCTTTGCAGGCATTCGGCGAGGAACGCCTGGTCTGCGGGGCTCTTGCCGGCGATGCGACTGACATGGGCGTAATACGTCTGGTTGACGAGCACGCGCGGCAAAGCGTCGGGGCTCAGTTCCACGTGCCAGCCGCCCTCCGCGGCCTGGCGGACCATGACATCGGGCACGATCGTCTCGACGCTACCCTTCTGAAAGGCCAGGCCTGGCTTTGGGTCCAGCGCCCGGATCTCGCCCAGCATGTCGAGGATGTCTTCATCGTCGACGCCGCAGAGCTTGCGCAGTGCCGCAAAATCCCGCCGCGCCAGCAATTCCAGGTTCTCCAGAAGACACGCCATGGCCGGGTCGTGCCGATCACGCGCTTTCAGCTGCAGTGCGAGGCATTCTTTCAGCGACCGTGCGAATAACCCAGGGGGGTCCATGCGCTGCAACCGAGCGAGCACGGCCGTGATCACATCGGACGAAACGCCCAGACGTTCGGCCATCACAGCCGCGTCGAAATCGACATAGCCCGCATCGTCCAGATGATCGGCGATCTCAGCCGCGATGACGCGCTCGATGGGATCAGCAATGGACAGCGCGATCTCGGCCTCGACATGATCGCGCAGCGTCGTTGCGGCCGCGACGAACTCGTCGAGATCATGGATGTCGCCGGCACCGGAGCCGTTCGCGCCGGGCATCGATTTCCAGCTGTCGAGGAATTCGGGCGACGCGGCCTTTTGCGGCTCGCCATCGTCGGGGAAAACGTTGTCGTAGTTGGCATCCAGACGTTCGGACACGAACTCGCCATCCGGTGTCAGGCCGTTTTTAGCCCAATCGGCATCGCCATCGGCAAGAACTCCATCGCCGACTGCATCATCGCGCCTGTCGCCGTCGTCCGACCGTCGCTCACCTGAGCGACCGAAATCGTGGGCAGGCAGGTCCCCGTCATCACCCGCCAATTCCAGCAGGGGGTTCTTTTCGACTTCCTGCTCGATGAAGCGGTTGAGTTCAATATGAGTCAGTTGCAGCAACCGGATCGACTGGATGAGCTGCGGGGTCATCACCAGTGATTGGCTCTGGCGCAATTGCAGGCTTGCCGACAGTGCCATGACTGAAACGAACTCCCGAAACGCGACGCTCGGTGCGGCTTGCCGCACGACCAAAGTGATGTGGCCCAAAAATTGCTTTTTTCCCGAACCGGGTCAAGTCAAAGCAGATTTCTGCGACACTGTGCTTAAAGCGTAAACTGTTCGCCCAGATACAGGCGGCGAACGTCCGGGTTGGCCACGATTTCATCCGGCCGCCCATGGGTCAGCACCGCGCCCTGGTGGATGATATAGGCCCGGTCGATGAGGCCGAGCGTTTCGCGCACATTGTGGTCGGTGATCAGAACACCGATACCGCGCTTGGTCAGGTGGCGAACAAGATTTTGAATGTCGGCGACCGCGATCGGATCGACGCCGGCAAACGGCTCGTCGAGCAGCATGAAGGTCGGGTCGGAGGCCAGTGCGCGGGCAATTTCGAGCCGACGCCGCTCGCCGCCCGAAAGCGCGATGGACGGCGACTTGGCGAGATGGTCGATGTGGAATTCTTCCAGCAGCGAGGCGAGCTTCTCGGACCGCTTCTTCCGGTCGGGCTCCACGACCTCGAGAACGGCGCGGACGTTTTCCTCGACGCTCAGGCCACGAAAGATCGAAGCTTCCTGCGGCAGGTAACCGACGCCGAGCCGGGCACGGCGATACATCGGCATCTGCGTCACATTGAAACCGTCGATCTCGATCGTGCCCTTGTCGACCGGAACGAGCCCCGTGATCATGTAGAAACACGTCGTCTTGCCGGCGCCGTTCGGCCCGAGAAGGCCTACGGCCTCGCCGCGACGCACACCGAGGGAAACGCCGTTGACGACGGCGCGCGACTTGTAGCTCTTGGTCAGGCCTCTCGCGATCAGCGTGCCCTGGTAACGCGCCTCGGATGGCGCATCGCTGTCGCGCGCCGGCGGCGCTCCCCGGTTGAAGAGAGAATTCAGCAAGAGGATGGGTCCTTGAGGCCGTTATTCCGAAGGCCGCGAGGCTGGGTTCAACTGGATCTGCACCCGGTTCCCGCAGCTTTCGAGGCGTGCATTGCCGTTGGCGACCTCGACCGTCAGCTTGCACCCGACGAGGACGTTGTCGCCTTCCGACAGAACGACCCTGTCGCCGGATAGTGTCAGGATTTCGTTCGACATGTCGTAGGTGCCGGCGTCCGCGGTCGCAGTCTGCTCGCCGGACTGAAGAAGCACGTCGTTGCGCAATTCGATGCGCTCGATCGCCGCCGTTCCGGTGGATACAGAGCCGCTGTCGCCGCTGTAGAACACGGTCATGGCGCCCGACTTCAGCACCATCTCGCCCTGAACGACATTTACATTGCCGGTGAAATCGGCGCGGCCATTGCTTTCGCTGACCTGCAGTTCGTCGCTTTCGATCTGGATCGGCTGATCCTCGGACAAAGCGAACCTGGAGCTTTGCCGCTCGACCGTCTGCGCCTGAAGAGACGGCACCGACAGGGCGAGCGCTGCAAGGACAACGGCCGCATAACGCGTCGGACGGGCGAGCGACGAAGTATAGAAATTCATGGAAGACATATCAGTCGGCGCTTTCTTCGCGGCTGCTCAGCGTCGACGGATCGATAATCATCCGCACGTCACGCTCGAAAACTATGATCGCGCCGTTATCCCTGATCCGAACAGACTGCGCAACAAGAGACGTCTTGCCATTGCGGATGACAACACCGTCATTGGTTTCCATGGCCCCGACACCCATGTCGAACCTGGCGGATTGAAGATCGACTTCAAGCCCTCCGGTCGCACGCACCGTGAAAGGTGCATCGAGCACGAGGGTTTCGAGCAGGCGGTCATAGATCCCGCGCTCGGCCTCGACGCTTGCGACCTCATTGTCGCCGACGGGCAGTTCCGCTTTGATGTCGTTCAAGGTGATGACATCGGGCGTCGCGACATTCTGGGTGGCACGCGCAGCGTTCATCGTGAAGGTCCGGCGATCGTCGTTCTGTCCGGAGAGCGCCGGATTTTCCATGACGATGACACCGTTTTCCATCGTCATGCGATCGAAGACGATGTCGGCGGGGGTGACCCGGAAAGCGATCGAGACAACGACGAACGCGACCGCAAGGCCGATCGACACGACCGGCAGCAAGATCTTGAGCCGCTTTACCCAGGCGGAATGGCGCTGCCCCTTGCGGTATTCGCGCGCAGCACGGCTGATTTCCGTGCCGCTGCCATCCGCCATTGCCTCACCACTCACTGCCATTTCGCCGCTCTTTTGATCCGTCAAACTCCGACCTTGTGCGCCAATATGGTTATTTTGCCGTTGACCGACCAGTCGACGACGGATGCATCGGCGATATTTCCTCTGCCGTCATGGCGCAGCGGTTGCGGCTCTGGTATGGAAACCGGCCACGGGATCACGTGAAAGGATTGTTATCTTGGACCAATCTGGCATCGCCGATCGTCGGCGGCTCAGACGCAAACTGACCTTCTGGCGCATCGTCGGCCTGCTGGCCGTCGTGCTGCTCGTCTTCGGCCTCACCTATGCCGGTGGGTTTGCCGAGCGCGGTGAGAAGGCACGGTCCCATATCGCGCGCGTCATGGTTTCCGGGGTCATCACGGCAAATGAAGACCTGCTGGAACGCCTCGAGGATGTCCGCGATGATCCGAACGTTCGGGCCGTCGTCATCGGCATCGAGTCCCCCGGTGGCACCACCTATGGCGGCGAGGTGCTCTATAAGGCGGTGCGGGATATTTCCGCCGTAAAACCCGTCGTCGCCGAAGTGCGCGGCCTTGCCGCTTCTGCCGGCTATATGATCGCCAGCGCCACCGACCACATCGTTGCCGGCGAGGCTTCCATCGTCGGGTCGATCGGCGTGATCTTCCAATATGGCAATATTTCCGAGCTCCTCGACAATATCGGGGTCAGCGTTGGCGCCGTGAAGTCGTCGCCGCTCAAGGCAGAGCCCTCGCCTTTTTCGCCCGCAAATCCCGAAGCCGAAGAAATGATCGGCCGGCTCGTCGCCGATTCCTACGACTGGTTCGTCGATCTGGTGGCCGAGCGGCGCAACATGACGCGGCCGGAAACCCTTGCGATCGCCGACGGGTCGATCTTCACGGGACGTCAGGCGCTTCAGAACGGTCTGGTCGACGCCATTGGCGCGGAGGACGAGGTGCGCGCCTATCTCGGCACGCGTGACATCGACACCGATCTCGATATCGTCGACTGGGAGCCCGAGCGCTCGCGTGGCCTGCTCTTTGGCCAGGCAGCAGCAGGCCTCATCGGTGGAATGTTCGGCAATTCCGCTCTTGGAAGCCAGGTTCTGTCAGCTTTTACCGATCAGAAGTTGTTTCTTGACGGTCTGATCTCGGTTTGGCAGTTTGGCGGGCAACAAGCACGAGACGACTGGGGGAACACACCGTGATAAAGTCGGAGCTGGTGCAGATCATTGCGTCTCGTAATCCGCACCTCTTCCATCGCGACGTCGAGAACATCGTCAATGCGATCCTGGACGAGATCACCAATGCTCTGGCCGATGGAAATCGCGTCGAACTGCGCGGTTTTGGCGCTTTTTCGGTGAAGAACAGACCGTCGCGGTCCGGCCGGAACCCGCGCACGGGTGAAACCGTTTTCGTCGAAGAGAAGTGGGTCCCCTTCTTCAAGACCGGCAAGGAACTGCGTGAGCGCCTGAACCCCGATCAGGTCGACTGAACGCGGTTCGCATGAAGCCGCCGATCAAGAAGCTGGCCCGGTTCACCAGTCATTACCAAGAGGCGCTTTCGCGTGAGAAAACTCGTCAACATCCTCATCCTGTTGCCCATCGCTGTCATCCTGATCGCCCTCTCGATCGCGAACCGCGGGGCGGTGACGTTGGCGCTGAACCCTTTCGCGCCGGATGACAGCGTGCTGTCGATCACCGGGCCGTTCTTCGTCTTTCTGTTCGTCACGCTGATGCTCGGCATCCTGATTGGCGGCCTCGCCACCTGGTTCACGCAAGGGCACTACCGCAACCGCGCCCGCAAGCAGCGCTACGAGGCGGCGAAGTGGCAGAACGAGGCGGACCGGCAGCGCGAACGCGCCAACGATCTTGCCCGCCAGACAGGCGGTGCTTCACCGAATTCCCTGACGAGCGGCTCCGGGTCCACCTTGCCTGCCCGGACGTGATGGTCCGCTCGCCATCTTGAAAGTGCATTTCCCATGCGCGTGATTTCTGCCAGCGACGTCGACCGGGTGCTCGGTTACACCGCCCTAGCCGACGCGCTGGCCAGGACCTTTGCCGAGGGCGTTCAGGCGCCGACGCGGCATCACCACACGATCGAACGACCCGACGGCGCGGACACCACGCTGCTCCTGATGCCGGCCTGGAGCGACTTCTGCGCCCGGGGCACTTCGGCCGATGGCTATATCGGCGTGAAGCTGGTGACCGTCAGCCCGGACAACAACGCGCTCGCCAAGCCTGCCGTCATGGGCGTCTACATTCTTTCCGACGGGCAGACCGGCGAACCGCTCGCTCTCATCGACGGGCAAGCTTTGACGGTCTGGCGCACGGCCACCGCGTCGGCGCTCGCCGGCCGCTATCTCGCCCGCAAGAACGCAAGCCGCATGGCCATGCTCGGCGCGGGCCGGCTTGCCCCTCACCTCATCCGCGCGCACGCCGCCATGCGGCCGATCTCGCACGTCACGCTCTGGAACCGCAGCCGGGAGAACGCCGATGCGGTTGCCGAGGCGCTGCGTGACGACCCGTTCGAAGTCCGTGTCGTGGAAGATCGCGAGGAAGCGATCCGCGATGCCGATATCATCTCCGCCGCGACGATCTCTGAGACACCGCTGATCGAAGGCCGGTGGCTGAAGCCCGGCGCGCATGTGGATCTCGTCGGCGCGTTCACGCCGAAGCTTCGGGAGAGCGACGACGAAACGGTGCGCCGGGCAACGCTCTTCGTCGACACGTTCGATGGCGCGCTCACCGAAGGCGGCGACCTCGTCCAGCCGATCGCAGCCGGCATCGTCTCGCGTGATAACGTAAAAGCCGATCTCGCCATGCTCGCCAGCGGAACCCATCCCGGCCGAACGTCAGACGACGAAATCACGCTCTTCAAATCAACCGGCTGCGCGCTCGAAGATTTCGCTGCCGGCATTCTGGTCTACGAGACGATTACACGCGACACGTGAGGCGCGTCATCACGTCTGTTTTTGCCGAATTACCGCGAACGCATCTTCGCCCGCGACCGCGGATGGTCGGGGCGAGCCCGACCACGACGATGGCACGCGTCAGGCCTGGGCGTTGGCGTTGGCGCCGCTGACCACTTCGTTGAACTTGGCGAAGAACTGGCCGGCGAGCTTCTTGGCGGTGCTGTCGATCAGGCGTGAGCCCATCTGGGCAATTTTCCCGCCGACCTGCGCCTTGCAGTCGTAGTTCAGCACCGTCTCGGCCCCGTCTTCCTCGAGCGACACGTCGGCACCGCCCTTGGCGAATCCGGCGACGCCGCCCTTGCCTTCGCCCGAGATCGTGTAGCCCTTCGGCGGGTCGATGTTTTCGAGCGTCACGTTTCCGTTGAAGGTCGCGGTAACGATGCCGATCTTCAGTTTGACGGTGGCGGCCATGGCGTTGTCGCCGGTCATCTCGAGTGACTGGCACCCCGGAATGCACTGACGTAGGATTTCCGGGTCGTTGAGAGCCTCCCACACCTTCTGACGCGGCGCCTGGATGCGTTCGCTGCCGTTCATTTCCATGAAGCCGTCCTCCGCGCTTTCACTTCGATTTCCGGGCCTTTCTTGCAATTCGCCGGGCGCTTTGCCAAGAGGGAGCGCAAGAGAATGCCTTAAAGTATGAGCCCGGCCATTTTGCGGCCCGCTCGCCCATGGATCCGCCCTTGAGTGCAAAGACACGCCGCAGTCGAAGCAATGCGCCTGCCGAAGAGGCGCAGAAACCGCCGCTTGCCGAACGTCCGCTGACGCAACGTCGCGGCGCGCGTCCGGCCGAGCGTGTGCCTGTCATTCTGGAAAGCGAAGGATCCGACGGTTACCGGCTCGTCGACAGCGGCATGGGCGAGAAGCTGGAGCAGTACGGCCCTTACCGGATCGTTCGGCCGGAAGCGCAGGCGCTCTGGCAGCGCAGCCTGCCGGCGAAAGACTGGGACCAGGTCGACGCGGTCTTTACCGGCGATACCGAGGAAGACGGGATGGGCCGTTGGCGCTTCCCGAAGACGCCGCTCGGCGAAACCTGGCCGATGAAGCTCATGGACGTCGATTTCCATGGCCGCTTCACCGCGTTTCGCCATGTCGGCGTGTTTCCCGAACAGATGGCGCACTGGTCGTGGATGGCCGAGCGGATCGCGTCTGCCGACCGGCCGCTCAAGGTGCTCAATCTCTTCGGGTATACCGGCGTCGCCTCGCTGATCGCGGCGGCCAACGGTGCGGAGGTCACCCATGTGGATGCCTCCAAGAAAGCGATCGGATGGGGACGGGAAAACCAGGCGCTCGCCCGGCTCGACGACAAGCCGATCCGCTGGATCTGCGACGATGCCATGAAGTTCATCGCGCGCGAAGAGCGGCGCGGCAACCGCTACGACATCATCCTGACCGACCCGCCGAAATTCGGCCGCGGGCCGAACGGCGAGATCTGGCAGTTGTTCGACCATCTCGCTCTAATGCTCGATATCTGCCGGGAACTCTTGAGCGAGCGCCCGGAGGGCCTCGTGCTTACGGCTTATTCCATCCGGGCGTCCTTCTATTCGATCCATGAGCTGATGCGCGAAACGATGCGCGGCGCCGGCGGCACGGTGGAATCGGGCGAGCTCATCCTGCGCGAAAGCGAGGCGGGCCGCGCACTTTCGACCTCCCTCTTTTCACGGTGGCTGCCCAAATGACCGAACGCCGCCGCATCGGCCAGGTGAAGGAAGTCACGAGCCTCACCAATCCGCTGATCAAGGACATTCGTGGCCTCACCCAGAAGAAGAACCGCGAGGAGAGCGGGCAGTTTCTGGCCGAGGGCCTGAAGCTCGTCATCGATGCGCTTGATCTCGGCTGGACGATCTCGACGCTGATCTATGCCAAGAACGCCAAGGGGCGCCCGCATGTGGAGCCGACGGCGCTAAAGGCACTGAACGCCGGTGCGCTGGTGCTCGAAGTCAGCGAAAAAGTGCTGTCGACGATCACGCGGCGGGACAATCCGCAGATGGTCGTCGGCGTCTTCGAGCAGCGCTATGGCAAGCTCGACCGGCAAACGCCGGGCAAGGGCGAGACGTGGCTTGCGCTCGACCGTGTGCGCGATCCCGGCAATCTCGGCACGATCATCCGCACTGCCGATGCGGCCGGCGCGTCTGGCATCGTGCTCGTCGGCGAAACGACGGATCCCTTCGCGCTGGAGACGGTGCGGGCAACCATGGGCTCCATCTTCGCCGTGCCGCTCTACCGAGCTTCGGTTCCTGAATTCCTCGCCTGGTGCGCAAAGCACAAGGCGCCGCTCGTCGGCACACACCTCGAAGGCGCGGTGGACTACCGTACCATCGACTTCAAGAAGGCACCGACCGTCCTCTTGATGGGCAACGAGCAGCAGGGCCTGCCGCAGGAATTGTCGTCGGCCTGCTCGTCGCTCGCGCGGATACCGCAGCAGGGCCGTGCCGATTCTCTCAATCTTGCCGTTGCGACCGGGCTCATGCTCTTCGAGGCGCGCCGGCATCTTCTTTCCCTGGAGACATGACCCAGATGGCCAAGCCCACCCCCCTTTCCCGGCCCCTGCCGGCGCTTGGCCTGCTCGCACTGCTGATTGCCGCCGATCAGGCGATCAAGCTCTGGGTCGAGGCGGCGCTGCCGCTGCAGCAGCCGATCGAACTCCTGCCGATGCTGGCACTCTTCCGCACTTATAACGAAGGCATCGCATTCTCCTTCCTTGCCGGCCAGTCGGAATGGACGCTGGTTGCCGTGACGACGCTCATCGTCTGCTTCGTCGTCTATCTCTGGCGGTCGACCGCGCCGGACCGCTTCTTCGCCCATCTCGGCTATGCACTGATCGTCGGCGGCGCGATCGGCAATCTGATCGACCGTGCGGCCTACGGTCACGTCGTCGATTACATCCTCGTCTATACCGAAACCTGGTCCTTTGCCGTCTTCAACTTGGCCGACAGCTTCATCACCGTAGGCGCGGTTTCGATCGTGCTCGATGAAATTCTTGCTTGGCGGCAGGGCCGGACCACACCGAAAGACCAAGCCGAATAAGGTTTCGCATCGGGCCAGACGCGCCTATCTCTTGAGTTGGATTGCAAGCGAAGGAGGAAGCGCATGCAGGAGCCGTTCAGGGCCATCGTCGTCTCGCGCGATGAGAACAAGAAGCAGTCGGTGGCGATCACCGAACTCACCCATGCCGATCTGATGGAAGGCGACGTCGTCGTCGAGGTCGAGGCGACCACCGTCAACTACAAGGACGGCCTTGCCATCACCGGACGCGGACCAGTGGTGCGTCGCTGGCCGATGGTTCCGGGCATCGATGCCGCCGGCACGGTCATTTCCTCCACCGGCACGGAATTCAAGGCAGGCGACAAGGTGCTGCTCAATGGGTTCGGCGTCGGCGAAACCCATCTCGGCGCCTATGCCCGCTACATGCAGCTCAAGAGCGACTGGTTGATCCCGCTGCCTGAAGGCTTGAGTGCCCATGACACGATGGCCGTCGGCACGGCAGGCTACACCGCCATGCTGTCCGTCATGGCGCTCGAGCGCCACGGCATCACGCCGTCGTCTGGACCGATCGCCGTCACGGGCGCCAATGGCGGCGTCGGCACGGTCGCGATCGCGCTTCTCTCGAAGCTCGGCTTTGAGGTGGTCGCCTCGACCGGTCGCATGGGCGAAGCCGACTTTCTGAAATCGCTCGGCGCGACCGAAGTGATCGACCGGGCGGAGCTCTCCGAACCCGGCAAGCCGCTCGGCAAGGAACGTTTTGCCGGCGGTATCGACGCGGTCGGCAGCCATACGCTGGCCAATCTTCTTGCCCAAACCCGCTATGGCGGCGTGGTCGCGGCCTGCGGTCTTGCCCAGGGCATGGATTTGCCGACGACGGTCGCCCCGTTCATCCTGCGCGGCGTCACGCTTTGCGGAATCGATTCGGTGATGGCGCCGAAGCCGGCGCGTATCGAGGCGTGGCAGCGCATTGCCAAGGACCTCGACATGGAGAAACTCAAGGCGATTTCGAAGACGATCGGCTTTGAGGATATCATCGGCGCGGCAACCGACATTCTCGACGGCAAGATCCGCGGCCGGGTCGTCGTCGACATGATAACCTCCGCCTAAGACGCAAGCGCTGTGCAGCTCGTCGTTTACCCGATCGCTGCCAGCGGCTAGACCGATGCCATGATCATTCTCGCCCTCGATTCTTCCGCCAGCCTATGCGCTGCGGCCTTCTACGACGCGACCAACGGCACCGCGCTCGGCCGTGTCGTGGAAGATATCGGCCGGGGCCATGCGGAGCGCATGATGGCGGTGATCGAGGCGGCACGGCTTGAGGCTGGCATGGCGCTCAAGGAAATCGACCGGATCGCCGTGACTATCGGTCCGGGCTCTTTCACGGGCATCCGGGTGGGTGTCGCCACCGCGCGCGGGCTGGCGCTGGCGCTCGGGCGCCCTTCCGTTGGCGTGACCACACTCGAGGCGTTGGCAGCTTCAGCCGAGACTGCGAACACAGCCATCATGGCCGTTCTCGATGCACGGCGTGACGAGGTCTTCGCTCAGGTCTTCGCAACCGATGGCACGCCGTTGACCGACCCGGCCGCACTGTCCGTGGCGGGAGCAGCGGATCTGGCGGCTCGCCATGACGCTTGCCTCATTGGCTCCGGTTCGCCTCTCGTCGCATCCCTGATGGGCCAGCCGGAGCGCGTGATTTCCGAAGCGGGCACGGTCGAGATCGTGGATGTTGCCCGAATCGGGGCAGAAAAAACCGCGAGCGCACCGCCGGCCCCGCTTTATCTGCGGTCTCCCGATGCCAAGCCGCAGGAGGCCTATCTCCTGGCGCGGCAGGAGCGGCTGGCGCAATGATCGGCGGCTTCTTCACCCGCACCGCCGATGTCGAGGTCGTGCCTATGGAACAGGCCGATTGCGATCGCGCGGCCGAGCTGCATGGCGCCAGCTTCTCGCGGCCCTGGAGCGCGGAGGAAATCGACGTGCTTCTGACGCAGACCAACGTGTACGGCTTCGTTGCACGTCAGTCTCCGACGGGACGCGGATCCTTTGCCGGCTTCATATTGCTGCGCACTGCAGCAGACGAGGCCGAAGTGCTGACGATCGCGGTGCGCGAAAAGTTCCGCAGCCAGGGCATTGGCTGGCGGCTGATGCTCGCCGGTATCCGGCAGATGCGCCAGGAAGGCGTCGCCTCGATCTTTCTGGAGGTCGATGCCGCAAATCTGCCAGCGCTGGCACTTTATCGCCGGCTCGGCTTCGTCCAGGTCGGCGAACGCGAGGCCTATTACAAAGCCGCCGATGGGCAACGGACGACGGCGCTTGTCATGCGGCTTGATCTGATTTAGTGCGGCTAACCCTCGCCGGTCGTGCTCTGACGGCGAGGAACTGAACGATAAGAGGGTCGGAGCGTTCGTGACCAGCGAGACAAAGCCACTGGAAGAACGCTGCGCCGAGCGCGGCATGCGCATGACCGAGCAGCGCCGCGTCATCGCGCGCGTGCTCGATGGCGCGGACGACCACCCGGACGTGGAAGAGCTCTACCGCCGCTCCGTCGAGGTGGATCCGAAAATTTCCATCTCGACCGTCTACCGCACCGTGCGTCTGTTCGAGGATATCGGCATCATCGAGCGGCACGATTTCCGAGATGGGCGTTCGCGCTACGAAACGGTGCCGGAAGAACACCACGACCACCTCATCGACCTCAAGACCGGGCAGGTCATCGAGTTTCATTCGGCCGAAATCGAAGCGCTGCAGGAGCGGATCGCTCGCGAGCACGGCTTTCGTCTTGTTGACCACCGGCTGGAGCTCTACGGCATCCCGCTCAAGAAGGGCGATGCCTGAGAGTGCGTGCGCGCTCGATGCTTGAGCTCCCGCGGAAGACGAGACTGCGATGATCGGCTGGCTGCGCCTCGTCTATGTCGCCCTGGCCTTTCTGGCCATCACCGCGGTTCTTTTGCCGCCTCACCTTTTTGCATTGTGGCGTGATCAGCCGCTCGCGCGCCGCATTCCGCGGCTGTGGCACCAGCTGATGTGCCCTGTTCTCGGTCTGAAGGTCACCACGCGCGGTACCCAACATTCGAACGGCCCGCTGATGCTGATTTCGAACCATGTTTCGTGGCTCGACATCATCGCGCTCGGTTCGGTTGCAGACGTGGCCTTCATCGCCAAATCCGAAGTGAAAGACTGGCCGGTCTTCGGGCGGCTGGCGCGTTGGCAGCGCTCGATCTTCGTCGAGCGCAACCAGCGGCGCTCCACCGGCGAGCAGGTCAGTGCCATCACTGAGAGGCTCGAGCGCGGCGAGATTGTCGTTCTCTTTGCCGAAGGGACGACGTCGGACGGCAACCGCGTTCTGGAGTTCAAGTCATCGCTGCTCGGCGTTGCCCGCCAGGCCGGCGAAGATGCCCATGCCGGCGTGGTGCTGCAGCCCGTATCGATTGCCTACAACCGCATCCAGGGCCTGCCGATGGGCCGACGCCACCGCTTCCTCGCCGCTTGGCCGGGCGATGTGGAACTCCTGCCGCACCTTTTGGCGGTGCTGCGCGAGGGGGCGATCGACGTGGAAATCTGCTTCGGCAGGCCGAGCGAGGTTTTCGACGCGCGTGACCGCAAGGTTGTCAGCCGGGCACTGCGCGAGGAAGTCGAGACGATGCTCGCGGAAGCGCTTCGGCGCTAGACTTCTGCGCTTTTGCTGCAACCGGCATTTTCTTCCGCCGCCGGACCGACTAAATAGGCGGCCATGCAATCAACCAGCACCCCTTTGGCAAGAACGCCTTCGCCCGCCGACAATTCCTCTGCGCCGGCGGATTCCAACCAGCGCAAGGTCTATGTGAAGACCTATGGCTGCCAGATGAACGCCTACGATTCCGATCGCATGGCGGACGCGCTGGCGAAGGACGGCTACGCCCGCACGGAGCGGCCGGAGGATGCGGACCTTTATCTCATCAACACCTGCCACATCCGCGAAAAGGCCGCCGAAAAAGTCTATTCCGAGCTCGGTCGCCTCGCCAAGCAGAAGGCGAAGGCCGAACCCGGCGCGAAGGATTTTCTCGTCGGCATCACGGGCTGCGTCGCGCAGGCCGAAGGGCAGGAAATCTTCCGCCGTGCTCCTGTGGTCGACCTCGTCGTTGGCCCGCAAACCTATCACCGGCTGCCCGAGATCGTCAGCGAAGCGCGCGCCGGGCGTCGCGTGGTCGATACCGACTATGCGATCGAGGACAAGTTCGCGCATCTGCCGCGACCGGATCGCAAGATCGTCCAGGCGCGCGGCGTCACGGCCTTCCTCACCGTGCAGGAAGGGTGCGACAAGTTCTGCGCCTTCTGCGTCGTGCCCTATACCCGCGGCTCGGAGGTCTCCCGGCCCGTCGCCCAGATCGTGGCCGAAGCGGAAGCGCTTGCCGAGGCCGGAGTGCGGGAACTCACGCTTCTTGGCCAGAACGTGAACGCCTGGCACGGCGTCGGCGCCGATGGCCGGCAATGGGGGCTGGGCGAACTTCTCTTCCGTCTGGCGGAAGTGCCCGGCATCGCCCGCCTTCGTTATATGACCAGCCATCCCCGCGACATGGACGATGCGCTGATCGCGGCGCATCGTGACCTCTCGCAGCTGATGCCGTATCTCCACCTGCCGGTGCAGTCCGGATCGGACGCGATTCTTAAGGCGATGAACCGCCAGCACAAGGCGGATGACTATCTGCGCCTGATCGATCGGATTCGCGCCGCTCGGCCCGACATTGCGCTTTCGGGCGATTTCATTGTCGGGTTCCCTGGCGAGACCGATGCGGATTTTGAAGCGACACTCCGTCTGATCGAAAACGTCGGCTATGCGGCTGCCTACTCGTTCAAATACTCGCCACGACCGGGCACACCTGCGGCGGAAGCCACGGATCTGCTGCCCGAAGAGGTGAAGTCGGAGCGTCTGCTGCGCCTGCAAGCGCTTGTCACAAAGCAGCAATATGCTTTCCAGCAAGGGTGCGTCGGCAAGACCGTGGACCTGCTGATCGAGAAGCCGGGACGTCGCGAAGGCCAGATCGTCGGGCGCTCTCCGTGGTTGCAGCCAACAATTGTTGATGCAAAGGCCGGTGCGATCGGCGACATTGTGAAGGTACGAATCACGGCGAGCGAGGCCAACAGTCTCTTTGCCGAATGCATCCAAGGCTGATAGTTTGTCGATGAGTTGAGCGAAAGGAGCCCCACCGCTTGCAAGCGCACGATCCCGTCATGACACCGCCGGACAGAAGCGCCTCCGGCGCCTCCGACACCACCCACATCGTGCTCACCTTCGACAACAACAGACTTGCAAGCGCGCTGTTTGGCCAGTTCGACCAGAACCTCGCTCTCATCGAGCAGAAACTCGGCGTCGATGCCCGTGCCCGCGGCAACCAGGTCGCGATCCGCGGCGATGCTACGGCGACGGACCATGCCCGCCGCACACTCGATTTTCTCTATGAACGCCTGCAGTCCGGCAGCGAAATCGCTGCGTCCGACGTGGAAGGGGCCATTCGCATGGCGATTGCGTCGGACGACCAGCTGATCTTCCCGACCATGGAACGCAAGGGCAAGATGGCGCTTGCGCAGATCTCCACCCGCAAGAAGACGCTGGTGGCGCGTACGCCGACGCAGGATGCCTACATCCGCGCGATGGAGCGCAGCGAACTCGTCTTCGGCATCGGGCCGGCCGGTACCGGCAAGACCTATCTCGCGGTCGCCCACGCGGCGCAGCTGCTGGAGCGCGGTGCGATCGACCGCATAATTCTGTCGCGTCCGGCCGTCGAAGCAGGCGAGCGCCTGGGCTTTCTTCCGGGCGACATGAAGGAGAAGGTCGATCCCTATCTCCGCCCCCTCTATGACGCGCTTTATGACATGATGCCCGGCGACAAGGTCGAGCGGGCGATCACCGCCGGCGTCATCGAAATCGCGCCGCTCGCCTTCATGCGCGGCCGCACGCTGACCAATGCCGTCGTCATTCTCGACGAAGCGCAGAACACGACGTCGATGCAGATGAAAATGTTTTTGACGCGTCTCGGCGAGAACGCCCGCATGATCGTGACCGGAGACCCGAGCCAGATCGACCTTCCGCGCGGGGTGAAATCCGGTCTGGTCGAGGCGCTGCGCATCCTCAAGGGCGTCGAGGGCGTGATTACCTGCCGCTTCCGCGACGTCGACGTGGTGCGCCACCCGCTGGTGGCACGCATCGTTCGCGCCTACGACGCCGACAGCACCATGATCGACGAAAGCGGCAAGCCCGATCCGCGATGAGCGCGGCCGAGATGAGCACGATCGACATCCAGGTCACGGTAGAGGCAGGCGACTGGCCGGCGGAAGAAGCGTTGTACGAGACGGCGACCCGAGTGCTCGGGGCCGCAAACGCCTATCTGTCCACCGAGCTTCATCAGCCATTCCCCGCCATGTCGCCGGAGCTGTCGCTGCTCTTCACGAATGACGCGGCGATGCGGACGATCAATGCCGAATGGCGCGACAAGGACAAGCCGACAAACGTCCTGTCTTTCCCCGCATTTCCACTGGTTCCAGGGGGGATGCCGGGACCGATGCTTGGCGACATCGTGCTCGCAAGTGAAACAATTGCCAATGAAGCCAAGGACTTACAACGAAGTTCAGGCGATCATCTGGCGCATCTCCTCGTGCACGGCTATCTTCATCTCTTCGGCTACGACCATATCGAGGTCGAGGATGCTGAGATCATGGAACACCATGAGATCCGTATTCTTGCCACACTCGGCATATCAGACCCATATGAGGGACAATCCCTCTTGGACACGACGAAGAGACAATGAACGAACAAGTTCGAATGCCCCTGCCGTCTCCCGCCTCCGATGAGAGCGGCGAAGACGGCTCCCAACCTCCGAGTACGAAGCCTCAGCAGCGCAGACGGACCGGCCCCTTAAACCTATGGTCCAAGGCGACGCGCTGGTTGAGGCCCACAGATCGCAACAATATCCGCGATAATTTCGCCGACGCTCTCTTGAGCGACGCCGAACACAATCTCGCGTTCTCACCCGAAGAACGCGCCATGCTGCACAACATCCTGCGGCTGCGCGAAGTGCGCGTGGAAGACGTGATGGTGCCGCGTGCCGACGTCGACAGTGTCGATCAGACCACGACCCTTGCGGAACTGCTCGTCCATTTCGAGGAATCCGGGCACTCGCGCATGCCGGTCTATGCCGATCATCTCGATGATCCGCGCGGCATGGTTCATATCCGTGACCTTCTCGGCTACATCACCAAGCAGGCCCGGTCCAAACGTCGGGCGACGACCACCAAGACCAGCGGTGCCGCGAACGCCAATGGCCAGGCTGGCAGTGGCGACAAGGCCAAGCCGCGGCCCGCGGTCGATCTCGGGCGGGTGGATCTCTCGAAGACCGTCCAGGAAGCCGGCATCATCCGCAAGGTGCTGTTCGTGCCGCCATCCATGCTCGCTTCCGACCTCATGGAGCGCATGCAGGCGACGCGCACGCAGATGGCCCTCGTCATCGATGAATATGGCGGCACCGACGGTCTCGTTTCGCTGGAAGACATCGTCGAGATGGTCGTTGGCGACATCGCGGACGAGCATGACGACGAAGAAGTCATGATCACGCGATCGTCCGACGACGTCTTCCTGGTGGATGCCAAGGCCGAACTCGAGGATATCGCGGAAGCGATCGGCCCTGATTTCGATGTGTCCGAACAGATCGAGGACGTCGACACGTTGGGCGGCCTCATCTTTTCGGAGCTCGGCCGCATTCCGGCCCGCGGGGAACTCGTCCAGGCGCTGCCCGGCTTCGAGTTTCATGTGCTCGACGCCGATCCTCGCCGCATCAAGCGGGTTCGCATCGTGCGCAAGCGCCACAACGACCGCCGCCGCCGTCCGGCACGACCGGAGTTGGAAAGCAACGCTCAGCCGCTCGCTCTGCCGGCACCCGAGCCTGTGAACGAGCAGCCCATCGCAGCGGTATCGCCACCGGTGCCGCAGCCGCTGGAGCAGTCGCAAAGAGGCTGACGGCGCACTCGGGTGCCTGATCCTTCATCTCCACACAGATCAGCCGCCGCTGCCTTCGAGACAGCGGCGGCTTTTTTTGGAAGGATGGCGCCGGCGATTCGGGCAAGGGGCAAGCCATCATGAATACATTGGAAGTGTTCGCAGGCAGCCTCATGCTCGCCTGGGGCTGGCAGCGGGCAGTCATCGCTATTCTGGCCGGTGCGCTCGCCGTGCTGGCACTGCCGCCGTTCGACTTCTTCTTCGCGATGTTCCTGACGTTTCCGATCCTCGTCTGGCTTCTCGACGGGGCAAGTGGCAACCCGGACCGCGGGTTCCTGCGCCGCCTCTGGCCTGCCTTCGTGACCGGCTGGTATTTCGGCTTCGGCTATTTCCTTGCTGGCCTCTGGTGGCTTGGGAACGCGCTCCTGGTGGAGGCCGAAAGCTTCGCCTGGGCCATTCCCCTTGCCGTTCTGGGTCTGCCTGCCTTTCTCGCGCTGTTTTTCGGCATGGGCACGGCGATCGCCCGCATTTTGTGGTCCGACGGGCTCGGGCGCATTGCGGCTCTCGCCTTCGGGCTTGCGCTCATGGAGTGGCTGAGAAGCTTCATCCTGACGGGCTTTCCGTGGAACACGATCGGCTATGGCGCGATGCCGCTGCCGGTTGCCATGCAGACGGCGCAGATCCTCGGGCTGAACGGCATCACCGCCCTTTCCATCCTCACCTTTTCCATGCCGGCGCTTCTGGCGACACGCCAGCATATGCGGCTCGGTCTTGCATTGGCCGCAGCACTCGTGGCCGCCCATCTCGGCTACGGTGCCTATGTGCTGAACACGGCGACCGCTACCCCAGCCGAAGGCGCACCGACGATCCGCATCGTCCAGCCCTCCATCCCGCAATCGACCAAATGGGACGAAGCGGAACGCGACCAGATTTTCGAACAGCACCTGGCACTGACCCGGCAGGCTCCGGCGGAGGGCGGGCCTGTGCCCTCGCTCATCGTCTGGCCGGAAACGGCTGCACCCTTCATTCTGACCGAAGCGCCGATCGCGCTCGAAGCGATCGCGCAATCCCTACAGCCGGGCCAGCAGCTCGCCACCGGCGCGATCCGGATGGAAACGGTGCCGGGTGATGGGGTGCGCTACTACAATGCGATCAGCGTCATCGGCGAGGATGGCGAGATCATCGCCTCCGCCGACAAGGTTCATCTCGTACCGTTCGGCGAATATCTGCCGCTGACGGACCTCATGAGCTCGCTCGGGTTCTCGGCTGTGGCGCAGATGCCGGAGAGCTTCACGCCTGCACCGGCCACAAGCCTGCTGACGCTGCCGACCGGCACCGCGCTTCCCCTGATCTGCTACGAAGCCATCTTCCCGCTGGAACTGCCAGAGGGAGACAACACCCCCGATTTTATCCTCAACGTCACCAACGATGCCTGGTACGGCGCGACGCCGGGTCCCTACCAGCATTTCCGGCAGGCGCAGGTTCGCGCCGTCGAGCTAGGCCTGCCGCTCGTTCGTGCGGCCAACAACGGGATATCGGCAATTACCGACAGCCAGGGGCGAATCATCGAAGGGCTCGGACTGGATGCCGTGGGGGTCATCGACGCTCAGGTGCCGCCCAAAACCGTATCAAATTGGAACAACAGCGATCGCACACAAAACTTCTGGTTGATAATCGTGATACTTTTGTTAGGAGCTGCTACTGCGCGTTACGGTTTCAAGCGCCGGAGAATTGACTAAAAACCCCTAGAATTGCATAGTCATTTGCAAGGGCAATCTCGCGTATAGTGACCATACGGCTCGTTCAATCTCGGACGGGGCGACGCGCCACCTTGCTATATCGGAACCCTTGTCGAGCAATTTTCGGGTGGCCGCGCGCAGAGGTAGTGTCATGATCACTAACAAGAAGAAGCCCAATCCTATCGACATCCATGTCGGCAGCCGCATTCGCCTGAGACGAACGATGATGGGGATGAGCCAGGAAAAGCTTGGCGAGAGCCTGGGCATCACCTTCCAGCAGATCCAGAAATACGAAAAAGGCACCAACCGCGTCGGTGCCAGCCGCCTTCAGAACATTTCCTCCATCTTGAGCGTCCCTGTATCGTTCTTCTTCGAAGACGCTCCCGGGGACACCTCCGCGCCGGGTGGCTTTTCCGAGGCGGCGAGCCCCAATTATGTGGTCGACTTTTTATCGTCTTCGGAAGGACTTCAGCTCAACCGCGCCTTCGTGCGGATCGAGGATCCCAAGGTTCGCCGCAAGCTGATCGAACTGGCCAAGGCGCTGGCGGGCGATCAACCAGACTAGCGATCGAGGAGAGCGAAAGGGGCGCCATCGACCCGAGCCTCCGCAATGGCGCGTTCTATCCGAAGCCCGACTTCCGGATGGAAATGCTCATATCAAGATATATTTATGTCGTTCTACGCTTGTTTTTGGGCTTCGCCTTCAATATCACAGGGCGAGATTTGAAAGCCTGAAAAGGGTCATGGAATGGCGCGCGCCGAATACTTCTTTACGAGCGAATCCGTCTCCGAAGGTCATCCCGACAAGGTCTGCGACCGCATCTCGGACGAAATCGTCGATCTCGTCTACAAGGAAGCCAAGAAGACCGGCGTTGATCCCTGGACGGTGCGTGTCGCCTGCGAAACGCTTGCCACGACGAACCGCGTTGTGATTGCCGGCGAAGTGCGCATTCCCGAAACGCTCATGAAGAAAGACAAGGACGGGAAGTCGGTCATCAACCCGTCCCGGTTCAAGTCGATCGCGCGCCGTGCCATCCGTGACATCGGTTACGAGCAGGACGGCTTCCATTGGAAGACGGCGAAGATCGACGTGTTGTTGCATTCGCAGTCGACGGATATCGCGCAGGGCGTCGACAATGCGTCGGACAGCCAGGGCTTCGAAGGTGCCGGCGACCAGGGCATCATGTTCGGTTACGCCTGCCGCGAAACCGCGGAGCTGATGCCGGCGCCGATCTACTATTCCCACAAGATCCTCGAGGTGCTGGCAGCGGCACGCAAGCAGGGCGAAGGCGAGGTCGCGGGCCTCGGCCCAGACTCCAAGAGCCAGGTCACGGTGCGCTATGTCGACGGCAAGCCTGCCGAAGTCACGCAGATCGTGCTTTCGACCCAGCACTATGATGGCGCTTGGGATTCCAAGAAAGTCCGCTCGGTCGTCGAGCCTTACATTCGCGAAGCGCTGAGCGACATCCAGATCGCCGACGACTGCGTCTGGTACATCAATCCGACCGGCAAGTTCGTCATCGGCGGCCCCGACGGCGACACGGGCCTCACCGGTCGCAAGATCATCGTCGACACCTATGGCGGCGCAGCACCCCATGGCGGCGGCGCGTTTTCGGGCAAGGACACGACCAAGGTCGACCGTTCCGCCGCATATGCAGCTCGCTACCTCGCCAAGAACGTGGTTGCAGCCGGGCTTGCAGAGCGTTGCTCGATCCAGCTCGCCTACGCAATTGGCGTGGCTCAGCCGCTGTCGGTCTATGTCGACCTCTACGGCACGGGCACGGTCAGCGAAGAAGCCATCGAAGCTGCCGTGCGCAGCGTGATGGATCTGTCGCCGACCGGTATCCGAAAGCACCTGGATCTGAACAAGCCGATCTACGCCAAGACCTCCGCCTACGGCCATTTCGGTCGTAAGGCTGGTCGCGATGGTTCGTTCTCCTGGGAGAAGACCGACCTGATCAAGGCCCTGAAGGACGCCGTCAAGCAGGCAGCTTGACGGATCCCGGCGCTTCCCATGACGGAACCAAGACGTGAACGATCGACGGAGGCCTTTTTCGGCCGCCGCCGCGGGAAGCCTCTGACCGACCTCCAGAGCCAGCGGATGCGCGACCTCCTCCCGCGACTGCGTCTCGATCTCGACACTGCGCCGTCATCCGACCTGAAGACGCTGTTTGCAGCGCCTGTCGACCTCGTGCGGCTGGAGATCGGGTTTGGCGGCGGTGAGCATCTCCTGCATCGCATCGAGGAAAACCCGCGCACGGGCTTCATCGGTGTCGAGCCCTTCGTCAACGGCATGGCAAAATTTTTGCGCGCCGTGGCGGAGACCCCCGGCGACCGCATTCGGGTCTATGAAGACGATGCGACGCGGGTGCTGGACTGGCTGCCAGATGCCTCGATCGACCATATCGACCTGCTCTACCCGGACCCATGGCCGAAGCCGCGTCACTTCAAGCGGCGCTTCGTCAATCCGGGCAATCTCGACCGCTTCGCCCGGGTGCTGAAGCCCGGCGGGGCCTTCAACTTCGCGTCCGACATCGACACCTATATCGACTGGACGCTTAGCCATTGCGACCGACATGCCGCGTTCGAATGGCTGGCGACGCGCCCGGTCGACTGGCACACACCCTACGCCGGCTGGCCAGGCACGCGGTACGAGGAGAAGGCAATCCGCGAAGGGCGCAAACCCTGCTATTTGAGGTTCCGCCGGGTCTGACCCCGGCGTTTCACAGCGCGCGCTGGCCTAGAGACCGCCGCGCTTCCAGTGGCGGCCTTCGATCGCGATGCCGAAAAGCCCCGGCGTGCGCGCATAGGCGGCAAGGCCGGAGAGCGCGGCGAGCGGATGCGTCATCACAAATGTCGGCATCGCCGACAGAAGCCCCTGATGCGGCGCCTTGTCTTCGAAGGCTGCGCGGAATTCCGGTCCTTCAAGCGCCTTGATGACCTTCTGCGAAATGCCGCCGGCCAGATAGACACCGCCCTGCGCCATGAAGATCAGCGCAAGATCGCCAGCGCAACGGCCGAGATAGGTCGCAAAGAGCCGTAGCGTCTCGGCGGCAGGTTCCTCGCCAGCAAGACCGGCGGTGGTGATGTCGGCCGGTGTAGAGAGAGAGGCATCCCGCCCGTCGGCCGCGCAGATGGCCCGATAGATATTCACGATCCCGCGGCCGCACAGGAGCTGCTCGGCCGAGATACGACCGTCGATCTGCTCCAGATGCGGAAAAATCTCGAAATCGCGCTTGGAGCGCGGCCCCATGTCGATATGGCCACCCTCGCCCGGCACCGGGATCCACCGGCGCTGGGCATAGACGAGGCCGGCGACGCCAAGACCCGTGCCGGGTCCAAGCACGATGCGTGACGCATGCGGCTCGATGCGGCCCTTGCCGATTTGATGTCGATGGCTCTCATCGAGCGACGCGACGGCGAGTGCCTGAGCGGCGAAGTCGTTGACGACCACCACCTCGTTGAACCCGAGCTCGGCAATCATCTGCTTGGGGCGCACGACCCAGGGACAGTTGGTCAGATCGATCTCGTCGCCATCGACCGGGCCGGCGACGGCAAGGATGGCGCTGCGCGGCTGCAGGCTCGTCTTGTCGAGCACGCTCGTCTGGATCGCCTCGTCGATGGTCGCGAAATCGGCAGTCGCGACATTCGGGAAGGCCTTCGGCTCGGAGTGGGCGTCGACCAGGATAGCGAAGCGCGCATTGGTGCCGCCGATATCCCCGATCAGGATCGGAAAGGGAAAGTTCGGCTCATTGTCGTGCTGCGCCATCGTCGCTTCCTGTCTGCAATCTTCACTATGGGTCGCACCGTTCAGCGGCGCAACAATATCTCGGCCGTCGCGCGGTTGAGCGCCATCGGTATGTCATAGACGATGGCAAGGCGCATCAGCGCCTTCACATCGACGTCGTGCGGCATGGGCGTCAAGGGATCGACGAAGAAGATCATCATGTCGATCTCACCCGTCGCGATGAGCGCACCGATCTGCTGATCGCCCCCTAGCGGCCCGCTTTTCAACCGAACGAGTTCCAAGTCAGGCACCGCTTCGAGCACACGACCGCCGGTCGTTTCCGTCGAAGCGATCCGCAGGCCCTTCAGATCGGCAGCGTGAGCGGCCGCGAACTCGACCATCTCGTCCTTCATCTGGTCATGCGCAATCAGCGCTAGCGTTTTCCGCCCAGTCGACACCGCCCGTCGCCCCACCGATTAAATCGATTTGATATCGGAACGTATAGCGAAGCCGCTCGATCATTGGAAGTCGCAGCGCTTCTTGCCGCTTATGGAAAAGGCCGTGGCGTGGGGATCGGAACCGGTGCGAAGCCTGTTGCAGAACTCGGCATGACGGCTTGCGTCCCGCCCGCGTAAGTGACGGCCGCTTCCGATGCCGGAGCCGCCGCATCGAGCACCTGGGCGCAGGCCCTCGGCAGATCGGAAAGCGGCGTGATCCGCGGCTTGGGCGGTGCGGGCGGCGGATCGTCCGGCTGGGCCCATGGCTCCTCGGTGAACCACCAGGCGAGCGACGCGTCACAGCCCGAGCCAGCCGCCACGGGCTGCTGCGCCGTGCAGCCGGATGAACCGGGCGGGCACTTCATGCGGATGTGGAAATGGTAATGGTGGCCATAGGCTGGCCGGACCTTGCCGAGGTTCGATCGATCACCGGAATAGCTGTCGCAAAGCTTCTGCTTGATGCCGGGATGAACGAAGATGCGCTCCACCTGGGGATAACTCGCCGCCCGCATGATCAACCGGCCATGCGCTTCGGACCAGCGGTTGGGGTCGACCTGCAACGAGCCATCGGCCAGCACTGAGGGCGCTTCGGTGTCCTCACGCTCCTGCGCCGTCAAACGCCGGTTCGGCATCGGTGTCAGCCAGATATCGGCGTCGAGGCCGATCTGGTGCGATGCGTGGCCGGACAACATCGGACCGCCACGGGGCTGCGAGATGTCGCCGACCAGAAGTCCAGGCCAGCCATCCTGCGCCGCGGCTTCACGCGACAGGCGATCGAGCAGCGCGATCATGTCGGGATGGCCCCAGCGACGGTTGCGGGAAAGGCGCATGGCCTGCCAGGTCGGCCCGTCGGTGGGGATGGCGATGCCGCCGGCGAGGCAGCCCTTGGAATAAAAACCAATCGGTGCCGGCGCAGTCGCAGCCGGAAGAGCACGGGCGCCGAAGAGTTCCTTGGCATCCTGGGCCGTGGCAGGAAGCTCCGCCGCGAGCAAGGCGATGACAACCGCTCCCCAGACGCTCGCGCGCTGCAACAATCTCGATCGTACCAAGGCTTCACTCCCGCGTTTCGCGAGTGACGGTAGCGAAGATTGCGATTCGAGGGAATCGTGTCGGCTTCGCGCTCAGCGAACCCGGAAGATCGATATGTCGCCGACGCTCGGCACGCGCTCGAGATAGGTCGGCACGCGGCCCTCTCCGATCTCGGCATAAAGCCCGTCGGGTGCGCGACGAGCGAGCATCCGCGTTTCCGGATCACCTGGGCAATAGACGAGGATCCCGACGCCCGCTCCCTGCATGAAGGCACGCGCGCTCTCGGGTGGCTCCATCGCAAGATGCAGTTGCGTGAGCATGCCGCCCTGATTGCGGTGATAGGGCGCCGATAGCACGCGATGGCCAGTGAAGCGCAGGATCGACGCGCCGAGATTGGAGACGGAGGACACGGTGGTCGGCGCCAAGCCGCGCAGCGGGGCCAGCGCCTCCGCCGTCTGGCAGGACCGCGCCGTCGGGGAAGGCGCATCGGCCGCATTCGCAGTCTCTTCGCTGAAGGCCAGATGCCCGGCGATTGCCCAGGAAGTCGGCGTCAGCACGATCACCGCCGCGCAGAAAGCCAGTGCGCGGCGCCAATTGCCGGGTTCGACATGCATCCGGGCGCGCAGCGCCGCGACCACTGGCACGAACGCGAAGATCGCGAAGAGATTGCCGAAGACGGCGCCGCGCACCTGGATGGATGCGACGAGCAGCGCGGTGGCAAGCAACAGGGCGAGCGTCAGTGCCTGGCGACAGCGATTGCCGGTCCAGGCTGCGTAAAGGCAAAGCGCAAGCGCTGCGAGCGACAACAGATAGTTGCTGACCAGCGCTTCCGGTGTGCTTCTGGCGAGATCCAACAAGGACTGCGCTTCCGTCACCTTCTCCAGCCACAATTCGCGCAGCATCGGGTCGAGCCCGGCAAGTGGATTGGCGAAGCATTGGGGCGCGAATGCAAGTGCTGCAGCCCCTGCCAGCGCTCCGACCCCGGCCAGCATCATGAAGCGCCCAGGCAGTCTTTGTTGACGCCCCAGCGCTGCTGCCGCGAACAGCGCGCCGGCGCCGACCACGCCCGGCAGGTAGAAACCGGCCGAATAGGCATCGCAATAGGCGACCATGCGGGCGCCTGGCGGGACTGTGGCAAGGAAGGTCGCGGTCAGTGTCGCGACGAAGGCGAGCGTGAAACCCTCTATGCCCGGCCGCGCCCGTTCGCCAAGCGCAAGCCACACGAAAGCGACCGCAAGGCACGCGGCCGCCACGATCGGCATGGTCTCGGCACCGATGCTGAGCGCCAGCGCGCCGGCCGCGCCGGCCACGGCAAACGCTGCTCTGCTTGGCTCGCGCCGCAGCAGGCCGCCTGCCATCGCCGCGAGGAGGACGAGCTGGACATTGTGGTGATCGATCGCACCCGGCGAAAACCGGTTGATGCCGACCGTGTACATCGCACCGAGAAACAGCACTGCCACGACAGCGTGCGGCCCCTCGCTGCGAAACGAAAGCGCAAGGGCGGAGAGAAGCGCGAGAAGCAGCAGCGCAGGCCATGCGGCAAGCGCGAGCGCCTCGCCGGTCGCGCCCGGCGCGATCGCCTGGAAGAGCGTGATCAGATTGGCGATGGGCAGATCCACCAGTCGCGACCAGTGCATATCGGTGCCCGCTTCAAGTCCGAGCCTGTATTGGGTGAAGTCGAACCAGCCCTGCCCCGCGAGCAGATCGCGCACCTGAACGAGGCGCATAACGTCGTCATTGTCGGCGCCGACATAGTCGCCGTCATCGAAGCGGCGCGCGACGAGCACGGCGAAGGCCATCACGAAGGTGGCAAGCGTCGGCCAGAAAACCCCGACGCGGGAGGTTATCGGGGTACCCGTCTTCGGCCCCGCCCGCTCGGCGATGCCATCCGCTGTGCCAGCCGCCATGTTGGCTTACCCCGCGCCCGCAAAACAAAGAACTGTTCGGGCCGCAACCTAGCCTTAACCTTCCCAAGAAATAGTAAAGCGCCCGGAGCAGCCGGCCAAAACGTCCAACGCTTGAGGATGGACAGAAGATGCAGGCCTACGACATCGCCGTCCTCATTCCTTGCTACAACGAGGAGGCGACGATCTCTTCCGTCGTTGCCGATTTTCGGCGGGTGCTGCCGGATGCGCGGATCTACGTCTACGACAACAATTCCAAAGACCGCACCGCGATGCTGGCCAAGCTTGCCGGGGCGACCGTCGTGCGCGAGCGCCGGCAGGGCAAGGGTCATGTCGTGCGCCGCATGTTCGCCGACATCGACGCCGACATCTACGTCATGGCCGATGGCGACGGCACCTATCCCGCCGACGATGCGCCGGAACTCGTGCTTACCCTGATCAGCGAACGGGCAGACATGGTCGTCGCGACCCGCAAGGACGTGACGCGCGACGCCGGCCGCAAGGGTCACGCATTCGGCAACCGGATCTTCAACAGCATCTACCGGCGGCTTTTCGGGCGCGATTTCACCGATATCTTTTCCGGCTATCGCGCCTTCTCACGACGTTTCGCGAAGAGCTTTCCAGCACTTTCCGCAGGCTTCGAGATCGAAACGGAAATGTCCGTTCACGCCTCGCAGCTCAAGCTGCCTGTCGCCGAAATTCCCGTTGCCTACGGACGGCGCCCTGAGGGGTCCCACAGCAAGCTCGGCACGTTCCGCGATGGCGGTCGCATCCTGTGGATGCTTGCGCTTCTGATGAAGGAAACGCGGCCCTTCACCTTCTTCGGTTCGATCGCGCTTGGCTTCGCGGTGGTCTCGCTCGGCTTCATGGTTCCAGTGCTCATCGAGTATTTCCGCACCGGGCTCGTCGACCGGTTGCCGACCTGGATTCTGGCAGTCGCGCTCAGCCTCATGGCGCTCGTCGCCTTCGTGTCCGGGGTCATCCTGGATTCGGTTGCGCGCGGGCGCGCCGAACAGAAACGCGTGCACTATCTGACTTTGAAACCCGGCTTTGCGCCAACGGCCGAACGCACGGACGCGCAACCTGCCGCCAAGACCAAATCCACACGCAAAGTCGCCTGATGCGGCGCGTGCTTGCCTTCGGCATAGTGGGTGCCATCGGCTTCGCCGTCGATGCAGGCGTTCTCGCATCTGGCCTGCATGTGGGGCTGGATCCACTGATCGCGCGTGTCGCCTCGATCGGAACGGCCCTGCTGGTGACCTATGTGCTCAACCGCGCGGTGACCTTCGGCAAGAGCGATCGCTCGGTGGCTGCCGAAGGTCTGCGCTATGGCGGTGTGGGCTTGAGCTCAGCCGGGCTCAACTACCTCATCTATGCGGGGCTTCTTCTTGCCTTCCCGGGGCTCATGCCGCTGGCCGCGCTTGTCGCGGCCTCGGCCGCGGCAGCGCTCTTTTCCTATGTCGGCATTCAGAAGCTGGTTTTCCGGCGACCCTGACGACCTCTCAGATGGCTTCCCAGCCTTCGTGCTCGCCTGCCCGGAAGATCGCGTCGATCACCTTCTGGTTGGCGCGCGAAGCCTCCAGTTCGAACAGGTCGACATCGCCGCCGGCGATCTTCTCGGCAAAGGCTTCGGCCTGGAGGCGATACTGGCGGACACCGGAAAAGCGGAAAACCTCCGAGCGGTCGCGCTTCACCGAATGCAGCGTGACGCTGGCCAGATCGTACTCGCCCGCATTGAAGGGCGCAGCCACTTCGATCGTGCCCTGATCGCCGTGGAAGACCATTGCCTGGCGCAGCGCCATCTGCGTGGAGCAGTAGAAGCCCATCTCGAAATCGCCGAAGTCGACGACCGCGCTGGCATAACGGTCGGTGCCGAAATCCGGATCGCGTTCGACCGTGGCGCGCACGCGCTGTGGCTCCATGCCGGTCGCAAACCTTGCCGTGATGACGGGATAAACGCCGATATCGGCAAGCGCCCCGCCGCCGAGTGCCAGCTGGTTGCGCATATTGCCGGGGTCCCGGTTGGCATAGGTAAAGGCGCCGTCGATGCGCCGCAGCTTGCCGATCGCGCCGCCGGCGATCAGTTCGCGCACCTTGCGCCACTGGGGATGGTAGAAGACCATGAAGGCCTCAGAGACGACGACGCCGGCCTTGTCGCGCGCGGCGATCACCGCGTCGATCTGCTCGGCCTTCAGCGCCAGCGGCTTTTCCACCAGCACATGCTTGCCGGCTTCTGCGGCGCGCACGGCCCATTCGACATGCTGGCTCGTCGGCAGCGGAATATAGACCGCGTCGACGTTCGGCGAGGCGAGAAGCGCATCATAACTGCCGTGCACTTCGGGGATGCCGAAACGTTGCGCCGTTTCACGCCCCCGCTCCAGGTCGCGGCTACCGATGGCCGTGACGACGCAATTGCCCGCATCCAGGAGCGCTGGGATCACGTGTTCGCGCGCGATCTTGGCCGTCGATAGAATTCCGAAGCGCAGCATGGGTCTTTCCTTGCGTGATGGCTGACTGGTGTTGGAGCCATACAGGCAGGCCGCGCACTTGTCATCGACCAGGGCTGCCGCATCGATGTTGCCGATGCCCAACACACGATCCGCGCTTCCGATCTCGCGGGAATAGCCGGCGGCGCCCTTTCGTTAACGCCTCGTCAATCACATCAGGAGACGAGCGATGCGCTACCGGACAGGGCGCGTTGCCGGCATTCTCCGTCAGGGACTGCTTCAGGCTGCGGCACTCGCGGCAGCGCTGATGCTCGTCCCCATGACGGCCCATGCCAGCACCGCAGACTACATTCCCCGCTATCTCGACATCCGCACACCCGAACATCTGCGCGGCGTTCCAATCGACCGGCAGCAACGTGATTGCCTGGCACAGGCGCTCTACCATGAAGCGCGTGGAGAAACGGAACTCGGCCGCATTGCGGTTGCCCAGGTGATCCTCAACCGGGTACGCGCCAAGGTCTATCCGGACACGATCTGCGGGGTCGTTTACGAGAACCGGCACATGAAGAACCGCTGCCAGTTTTCCTTTGCCTGCGACGGTATCAGCGATCGGCCGCGTGAAGCGAGGTCATGGCGGTCAGCGGTCAGGCTTGCCAATGGCATTCTCTGCATCGGAGGCTGTGCACGCCGCGCCGCTTCACCGGAGATCGAGCGGCTTACGCAGGGGCTCAAATCGGCGACGCATTACCACGCCACCTATGTCAGCCCGCGTTGGGCACGCGCCAAGAAGCGCGTCGGTAAAGTCGGTCTCCACATCTTCTACCGCAGCGACCGCGTGGCCCGCACCATGCCTGCACCCTACTGACAGGCGCGCGCCTTACGCTTCAGGATGCGGTCGCGCGGGCCCGAATTTCGGCGAAGGTCCAGTCCTTCAGCAATTTGCCGTCCTGCCAGACGGGTTCCATGAGGTTCACGTCGCCATTCAGATCCTTGAGCGGCACCGCCTCGGGCCGGCCGTTCTTCAGGATGACGGCCTGGCGGTAGCGCTTGGAGGCCTTGCCGGGGTCGGTCTTCGGGTCCTTGGCAATGCCGTGCCACTGGCCTTCGCTGTCCTGGCGGGAATTGGCCTTCATGGCGAAGCGGAGCGTGTCGCGATTGACCTTCTGCAAAAGGCCGCCGCCCATGCCGAAGGCGAGGTTTTCCGACGACCAGCCGCGATCCTCGAGCCCTGTCAGCAGCCGGCGGATCATGTCGGGCGAGATACCGTCGCCCTGGATGACGCGCACCGCGGGATTGAGAACCTTGTAGCCCTTAGCGTTGACGGAGTGGCCGAAGATCTCACCGAGCATCTCGATCGTGTCGATCGGCACCCGCGCCGCGTCGCCGGAATCGGGCCGGACCACCAGCGTGCCGCCGCTCGCCTCGACCTCGGCGCGCAGTTCGCCGCCCCAGATCTTCTTCACGGCGCGGTAGAGATCGTAGCTGTCGGAGACGACGGCGACGAGCTTGCCCTTGCCGCCGAACTGCACGAGCATGTTACGGTAGGCATCCGTTTCGCGTTCTTCGCCCCAGCTCGTCATGGTCGAATGTTCCGCCGCCGGGATTGAGAAGCCGGCCATCTTCTCGTGATAGAAGCGGCGGGCATAGACGACGCCGGCCACCGTATCGGTGCCGAGGAAGCTGACGAGATGCGCCGCTCCACCGATGCCCGCCTGTTCGGCCGAGGTCGCGCCGCGCGCGCCGAAATCGTGCAGGCGGAAAGGCAGCACTTCGTCCGGCGTCTCGCAAGTGCGCTCCAGCGATGCCTTGATCATGCCGCGCACCGAATGGGACACGGTGGCGACGGTGGATGGATACCAGACCGCACGCAGCAGGGCCGTCTCCAGAAATGTCGGGAGCCAGAAGAAATCCGGGTCCGTGTTGCGGATCTGGACGAGCGGCGTCCCGGTCGGCACCACCATGCCTTCCGGCAGCGCCTCGATCATCACCGGCATGGCACCGCCGTGCCGTTCGACAAGCAGTTCCCAGCCTTCGCGGTGAAATGGCAGGCCGTGCGCAGTGACGATGTCTGCGGCCTCCTCCACATCCTCGCGCGTCACGCGGCGGGACAGATAGTCCTTCAGGAACATCTGCAGCCCGAAGAACAGCACATGGTCGTAGGCACCGCCGGAGCGCGCTTCGATATAGGCGGAGATGGCGGCCGTCTGCGGCGGATACTGCGCGAAATGCGAGTATTTGTAGCTGTCGGTGTTGAGGATAGGGTTCATGCTCATCTGTCCGAAGGAAAGCGCCGCCAAAATGATCTGACCGTCCTTAGCGCGGAACCGCTTTGCCCGGCCACTGGCAAATGTCGACAATGGCACAATCGGCACAGCGCGGCGCGCGCGAGGTGCAGATCCGCTTACCGAACTGGATCAGCCAGAAATGCCCGTCCCGCATGGCCCAGCCCGGCGCGCGCGCCTCAAGTTGAGCCGCGGTCTGCGCTTCGGTCTTTCCTAATGCGAGTCCCGTGCGGTTGCAGACGCGGTGCACATGGGTGTCGACCGCGATCACGTCGGCGCCGAAGGTGAAGCTCATGACGATATCGGCGCATTTGCGCCCGATGCCGGGCAGCTTGAGAAGACCCTCGCGCGTGTCGGGCACGACGCCGTCGTGCTCTTCGAGCAGCACCTCGCAGAAGCGACGGATGTTGCGGGCTTTCATGTTGTAGAGGCCGGCCGGACGGATCGCATCGATCAGGTCCTCTTCGGGCAGCTTCAGGATCGATCGCGGCGTGCGGGCCTTGGCAAACAGTGCCTTGCTGGCCGCAGCCGTGTTGCGATCGAGGCTCTGCGCCGACAGCATGCAGGAGATGCAGGAACGGAACGCATCCGGCTGCCCCTTCGGGCCCTTGGCGTTCTTCGTGCGTCCCGGCATCGCCTTGGACAAGCGGAAAAAGAGCGTTTCGATTTCTTCCGGATCGAGCGGGCGTTCGGCGGGGGTCGTCATGCAGACGGACTTAGCGCACTTGGCACATGCTGACAGTGTCTGGCGTGGTGGCTTGCCGATCAGGCGGCGGTCTGCCCCGTTTCCCAGCCGAGCATCGCCCGCTTGCGCGTCAGTCCCCAGTGATAGCCCGTCAGATCGCCCGATTTTCCAAGCGCGCGATGGCACGGCACGACGAACGAGATCGGGTTGCGCCCGACAGCCGCGCCGACGGCACGCGACGCGGTCGGCTGGCCGATGTCGCGCGCGATATCGGAATAGGTCACGGCCTTGGCGAGCGGGATCGTCATCAGCGCCTGCCAGACGCGGATCTGAAAGTCCGATCCGATCAGCACGACGTTCAGCGGCGCATCCGCCGTCCACCGCGCCGGATCGAAGATGCGTGTGGCATAGGGTGCCGTTGCGGCTGCATCCTCGACATAGGTCGCCCGGGGCCAGCGCGAGGCCATGTCCTCGAAGGCATCGCGGCGTTCGCCCGGATCGTCGAAGGCAAGACCGGCCAGGCCCCGATCCGTGATCATCACGAGAGCCGTGCCGAAAGGCGATGGATGGTAGCCATAGCGGATCGTCAGCCCCTCGCCCTTCGCCTTCCAGACACCGGGCGACATCGCTTCATGGGTGACGAACAGATCGTGCAGCCGTCCAGGGCCCGAATACCCAACCTCGAAGCTCGCATCGAGCAGCGGCAGCCCCTCATGGCCCAGCAGGCGCTTGGCATGATCGAGCGTGACCGCCTGCAAAAAGGCTTTCGGCGAAAGCCCCGCCCAGCGCGTGAAGACCTTCTGCAACTGCGTTGGCGACTGGCCGAGTTCAGCCGCGATCGTCTCCAGCGTCGGCTGGCTGCGGTAATCGTTGGAAATCAGTTCGATCACGCCGCGCACGGTATCGTAATCCGTGCCCTGCGGCGTGATCTCCGTTTGCAAGCGGGCAGCAATCGTCATGGCCAACATCTCCTGGTCATGGCGGAGATATCATCACGACGGCCACCCGCCCGCCACCCGATTCATGCGTCCCTCAACTCGCGTTGAAGGCTGCGATGGCGGCGAGGTTGACCAGGTCGGTGTCCTTGGCGCTCATCGAGGCGATCTGGACGGATTTGTCGAGGCCGACGAGAAGCGGGCCGATGACGGTCGAACCGCCGAGTTCCTGCAGCATCTTCGTCGAAATCGAGGCCGAGTGGAACGCCGGCATCACGAGCACATTCGCCGTGCCGGAGAGCCGGCAAAACGGATATTGCTCCATGATCTTCGGGTTAAGCGCGACGTCGGCGGCCATTTCGCCGTCATACTCGAAATCGACGCGGCGCTTGTCGAGGATGCGGACCGCTTCCTTGACGCGGTCGGAGCGCTCGCCGGACGGATGGCCGAAGGTGGAATAGGCGAGCATCGCGACGCGGGGCTCGTAGCCCATACGCCGCGCCAGACGGGCTGCCTCCTCCGCGATGTCAGCGAGTTCCTCCGACGAGGGCATGTCGATGACCGCCGTATCAGCAACCAGCACGGTGCGGCCGCGGCAAAGCGCCAGCGACGCGCCGATGACGCGGTGGCCGGGCTTCACGTCGATCACGCGGCGCACGTCTTCCAGTGCGGTAGAATAGTTGCGCGTCGTGCCGGTCACCATCGCGTCCGCATCGCCGAGTGCGACCATGCAGGCGGCGAAATGGTTGCGGTCGTTGTTGATGAGGCGCTGGCAATCGCGCTGCAGATACCCCTGCCGCTGAAGCCGACCGTAGAGGTAATCCACATAGGCGTTCACGCGGTGCGACCGGCGGGCGTTGATGAGCTCGATGCCGGGGCGGTTGAGGTCGATGCCGGCCTTCTGCGCAGTTTCCTGCATCTGCTCGTCGCGGCCGAGAAGGATCGCGGTGCCGAGCTTCTGGTTCACGTAAGAAACAGCCGCGCGCATGACCTGCTCTTCTTCGCCCTCGGCGAAGACGACGCGACGCGGGTGGCGCCGCACGCGCTCATAGATGCGCTGCAGGGTGGATGCGATCGGATCGCGTCGCGCCGACAACTCGTTGGCATAGGCCTCCATGTTGAGGATCGGCTTTTGAGCAACGCCGGAGTCCATCGCGGCCTTGGCGACGGCGAGCGGAATGGCGGAGATCAGGCGCGGATCGAACGGCACGGGGATGATGTATTGCGGGCCGAAGCGCGGCCTGTTGCCGGAATAGGCGGCAGCGACATCATCGGGAACGTCTTCGCGCGCGAGTGCGGCGAGCGCTTCAGCGGCGGCGATCTTCATCGCATCATTGATGGTCGATGCACGCACGTCGAGCGCGCCGCGGAAGATATAAGGGAAGCCAAGCACGTTGTTGACCTGGTTGGGATAGTCAGACCGGCCCGTCGCCATGATCGCATCGGTGCGGATGTCGGCGACTTCTTCGGGCGTGATTTCCGGATCCGGGTTCGCCATGGCGAAGATGATCGGATTGGGCGCCATGGAGCGGATCATGTCTTCCGTAAGCGCGCCCTTGACCGAAAGGCCGAAGACGACATCGGCACCTTTCAGCGCATCGGCGAGCGTGCGGTCCTCGGTGACGATCGCGTGCGCTGACTTCCACTGGTTCAGGCCTTCGGTGCGGTCCTTGTGGATGACGCCCTTGGTGTCGCAGAGCGTGACGTTGCCGGGCGTGAAGCCCATGGCCTTGATCAGTTCCACGCAGGCGATGGCGGCGGCACCCGCACCATTGACGACGAGCTTCGTCGTCTTCACGTCGCGGCCGGTCAGGTGCAACGCATTGATCAGGCCAGCGGCCGCAATGATCGCCGTGCCGTGCTGGTCGTCATGGAAGACCGGGATGTCCATGAGTTCGCGCAGGCGCTGTTCGATGATGAAGCAGTCCGGCGCCCGGATGTCTTCCAGGTTGATCCCGCCGAAGGAGGGCCCGAGATAGCGCACACAGTTGATGAACTCGTCGACATTCTCGGTGTCGACCTCGAGGTCGATGGAATCCACGTCGGCGAAGCGCTTGAAGAGCACCGCCTTGCCTTCCATGACGGGCTTGGAGGCCAGCGCGCCGAGATTCCCGAGGCCGAGAATGGCCGTGCCGTTTGAAATGACGGCGACCATGTTGCCGCGCGTCGTGTAGTCGAAGGCGCGGGAGGGATCTTCGGCAATCGCCTTCACCGGCACGGCGACACCCGGCGAATAGGCGAGCGCGAGATCGCGCTGCGTCGCCATCGCCTTGGTCGGCGTCACCTCAAGCTTGCCGGGGCGTCCCCGCGCGTGAAAATCCAGCGCCTCCTGATCGGATATGCTGGACGCCGAACGGCCAGCCTTGCGCGGCTTCATTTCCATGGGCATGTTTCCTCATCATTTCGCGTCGCCGATTATTCGGCGCTTCTCGTCGCAGGCCGTTCTTGAGACGACTCTGAAACATCTTTATTCCTGTGGAGCGGGCTCGTGCAAACGTGCTTTCCGCCCCCGGGTCCCGCACACTAGACATCCCAAGCGAAATCGCAATTCGACAGGACGGACAGACCGCGTGCTCATGAAGAACGCTTCGTCGACAGAGTTGACCGCCGAGCGCCTGATCTCGGCCGAAAGCCTGGCGTCGGCGACGCCGATGATGGCGCAATTCATCGAAATCAAAGCCGCCAATCCGGATTCGCTGTTGTTCTATCGGATGGGCGATTTCTACGAACTTTTTTTCGATGACGCGGATTCGGCGGCGCGCGCGCTCGGCATCACGCTGACGAAGCGCGGCCAGCACATGGGCGAGGACATTCCCATGTGCGGCGTGCCCGTGCATGCGGCCGACGATTATCTGCAGAAACTGATCGCGCTCGGGTTCCGCGTCGCCGTCTGCGAGCAGATCGAAGATCCGGCCGAAGCGAAGAAGCGTGGCGGGAAGTCGGTCGTCCAGCGTGGCGTCACTAGGCTCGTGACGCCGGGCACGCTGACCGAGGAGCGTCTGCTCGATCCCGCCCAACCCAACTATCTGATGACGCTGACCCGGCTGAAAGCGGCCGGCGAGCGCGGCTTCGCGATCGCTTGGATCGACATTTCGACCGGTGTCTTTCGTGTGGCGGAAACCGATCCCTCGCGGCTCGTCGCCGACATTCTGCGCATCGATCCGCGCGAAGTGCTGGTGCCAGACACGCTGTTCCACGATCCCGAGATGCGCGCGGCGATGGACGTGCTCGGGGGTATCGTCATGCCGCAGCCTGCCGTGCTGTTCGACGGGGCAAGCGCCGAGGGGCGCGTCGCACGTTTCTTCGGGGTCGCGACGCTGTCGGGCTTTGGCAATTTCTCCCGCGCCGAACTCTCCGCAGCGGCTGCGGCGATCGGCTATGTCGAGAAGACGCAGCTTGCCGAGCGACCGCCCCTCTCGCGCCCGCAGCGCGACGAAGCGGGATCGACGCTCTTCATCGATCCTGCCACGCGGGCCAATCTGGAACTGACGCGCACGCTTTCCGGCAGCCGTGATGGCTCGCTGCTCAAGGCGATCGACCGGACCGTCACCGGCGGTGGAGCCCGTCTCCTCGCCGAACGGCTGACCGCGCCTTTGACCGACCCGGATGCCATCGACCGCCGTCTCGATGCGATCGCGTGGCTGATGGCGGAGCCACGCCTTGCCGACGGCCTGACCGATCACCTCAAGCAAATGGCGGACATGCCGCGCGCGCTGTCGCGCATTGCGCTGAACCGTGGCGGACCGCGCGATCTCGGAAGCCTCAAACAGGGCCTCACGACTGCGCGCGCCATCGGCCAGATGCTAGCAGAGCGCGATCTGCCGGACGAGCTCGCCGAGGCGCGGGATGCGCTCGGCCGCCTGCCGCTTTCACTGATTGCCGAGCTCGAGGCGACGCTCGACGACGAGTTGCCACTGCTCAGGCGCGAGGGTGGCTTCGTGCGTCCCGGCCGCGACGGCGAGCTCGACGAGATGCGGGCACTGCGCGACGACACACGCCGAGTCATCGCCTCGCTGCAGGCGCGCTACGGCGAGGAGACCGGCGTCAAGTCACTGAAGATCCGACACAACAACGTGCTCGGCTATTACATCGAGGTGACCGCCGGCAATGCCGGACCGCTTACGAGCGACGAAGGCCGGGAGCGCTTCATTCACCGCCAGTCCATGGCGAATGCCATGCGGTTCACGACGACGGAACTCGCGGATCTGGAATCGAAGATCGCCAATGCTGCCGGCCGGGCGATCGCGATTGAGCTCTCGATCTTCGACACGCTGTCCGCACAGGTGGTCGCCAGCGCCGACCCCATCCGGGAAGCAGCGCATGCGATTTCCGTCATGGACGTCGCGCGCGCGCTCGCCGCGCTCGCCGAAGAACAGGGCTATTGCCGCCCGAGTGTCGACCGCTCGATGGATTTCGCCATCACGGCAGGCCGCCACCCGGTGGTGGAGCAGGCGCTGAGGCGCCAGGCGAGCGACCCGTTCGTTGCCAATGATTGCGACCTGTCGCCGCCGGAGGGTGCAAAGCATGGCGCGCTCTGGCTTCTGACCGGCCCCAACATGGGCGGTAAGTCGACCTTCCTGCGCCAGAATGCGCTGATTGCGGTCATGGCGCAGATGGGTTCCTTCGTTCCGGCGGGTGCTGCCCGCATCGGCGTGATCGACCGGCTGTTCAGCCGTGTCGGCGCGTCGGACGATCTGGCGCGCGGGCGCTCCACCTTCATGGTCGAGATGGTCGAGACGGCCGCGATCCTCAATCAGGCAAGCGAGCGATCGCTGGTCATCCTGGACGAGATCGGCCGCGGCACGGCGACGTTCGACGGGCTGTCGATCGCCTGGGCAGCGGTGGAATATCTGCACGAAGCCAACCGCTGCCGCGGGCTTTTCGCGACGCATTATCACGAGCTGACGGCACTTTCGGAAAGGCTCGCCCGGCTTTCCAACGCGACGATGCGGGTGAAGGAATGGCAGGGCGAAGTGATTTTCCTGCATTCGGTCGGCCAGGGTGCCGCGGACCGGTCCTATGGCATCCAGGTGGCGCGGCTTGCAGGCCTGCCGGACAGTGTCGTTGCCAGGGCGCGCGACGTGCTTGCCCAGCTCGAAGAGAGCGACCGGAAGAGCCCGGCCGCCAATCTTGTCGACGACCTGCCGCTCTTTGCCGCCTCGATGCGGCAGACGAAGCCGGAAAGCGCCGCCTTGCCGTCGGCTTTATCAGGGCTGGCAAGCGAACTTGCCGCCGTCAATCCGGATGAGCTCAGCCCAAGGGAAGCGCTCGAGGTGCTTTACAGGCTGAAAAGCCTTGCCGTGGATGGTTCGCCCAAAGGCTGAAGGCGACGACATCCTTGATTTTTGGCGCCCGAACGTCGATATGCGCCCCAAGAGAATTCGCCGCCGTTACCGAAGTCGCTTGTCACGCAATCACGCGTTGGCAGCCGGAGCGGTGCAACTTCAGGCCGACAGGGAATGAAACGAGCGTCATGACCGACGACACGAAGAAGACGACCGAAACCACCCACCAAGACAGCGCAAACGAGCGCATGGAAGAAGCGGTGAAGGCTGCCGAGTCCGCGTTCGACGAGCCTCACGCCGGGCATGACGATGGCGCGCCGGACAATTCCGAGGCGATCGCCATTCTCGTCGACGGGCTTAAGGCCGAGAACGCCGATCTTAAGGATCGCTACCTCCGCCTTGCCGCCGACATGGACAATCTGCGCCGTCGGACCGAGCGCGACGTAAAGGATGCGCGCTCCTATTCGATCGCCAATTTCGCGCGCGACATGCTTGCCGTGTCCGACAATCTGCGCCGTGCGCTCGATGCCATTCCGGCGGAATCGCGCGAAGCCGGGGATGACGGCTTCAAGGCGCTTGTCGAAGGCGTCGAGATGACCGAACGCGCGATGCTGTCGGCGCTGGAACGGCACGGCGTGGCGAAGCTGAAGCCGGAAGGCCAGCGTTTCGATCCCAATTTCCACCAGGCCATGTTCGAAATCCCGAACCCGGACGTGCCGAACAACACCGTCATGCAGGTGGTGCAGGATGGCTACGTGATCGGCGAACGCGTGCTGCGCCCGGCCATGGTCGGCGTCGCCAAGGGCGGTCCGAAGCAGCCTGTGGAGCCGAAGCCGGAAGCCGGTGCGGAACCCGGCGCACCGAACGGCGAGGCCGAGCGGGACGCGTAAGCCTCAGGGCCAGACCTGCTACAATTGACGCGCCCGGGATCCGGGCCATAGAAAAGGCCGGCCAGTCCGGCCTTTTCACGTTTTCAGGACCGCTTGAATGCCGATCATCGACCTGCTCGACTATGCCGGCGTTGCGGTCTTTGCGGCAACCGGCGCGCTTGCGGCTTCGCGCAAGCAGCTCGATATCATCGGCTTCATCTTTCTGGCGGCGGTGACGGGCATCGGCGGCGGCACGCTGCGCGATCTCATCCTCGACGTGCCTGTGCTCTGGGTGGCCGATCCGGCCTATATCCTGGTCTGCGCGCTTGTCGCCGTCACCGTCTTCTTCACCGCGCACCTGTTCGAGTCGCGCTACAAGCTGCTGCTATGGCTCGATGCGGTCGGGCTTGCCGCCTATTGCGTGATGGGCGCCGCGAAAGGCTATGCCGTGACCGGGTCGGTCACGGTCGCGATCGTGATGGGCGTGCTCACATCCACCTTCGGCGGGATTCTGCGCGACATGCTCGCGGGTGAGCCCTCCGTCCTCATGCGCCCGGAAATCTATGTCACCGCCGCTCTCTCAGGAGCCGCGACTTACACGTTTCTGGCCGAAGCCGGGCTACCGGTGATCGTCGCAACGCTCTCAGGCGTCATCGTTGCCTTCATCGTGCGCGGCGGCGCGCTGAAGAACGGCTGGACCTTCAAACCCTACCGAGCCCGCCCGGGCCGCAAGCCGGAAGACATCATGTAGATCAGCAAACGCCTCATCCCAGCCCGTGCGCCTTCGCCTCGTCGCGGAGCGACTGCAGGGGGCGGGGGCCGATTTGCTGGATGACGAGGCCGGCGGCGAGCGAGCCCAGTCGGCCGCAGGTGGCGAGGTCGCGGCCCTGGGTATAGCCGTAAAGAAAGCCGGCGGCGTAGAGATCGCCTGCGCCGGTCGTGTCGACCAGTTCCTCGATGGCGAGGGGCTCGACGATGACGCGCTCGTCACCGGTGACGACGATGGAGCCCTTTTCGCTCATGGTGACGACCGCGAGCCGGCAATCCCGGGCGATGCGTTCCAGTGCTTCCTCGAGGCTCTCGGTCTCATAGAGCGATTTTGCCTCGCTGGCATTGGCGAAGACGATGTCGACCGTTCCCGAGCGCATCAGATCAAGGAATTCGGCCCGGTAGCGATCGACGCAGAATGGGTCGGAAAGCGTCATCGACATCTCCCGGCCATTGGCATGGGCGATGCGGGCGCATTCGCGGATCGCTTCTTTGGCGCGGGGCGGATCCCAGAGATAGCCTTCGAAATAGGTGACCTTGGCGGATGCGACGACCGCCTCGTCGACGTCGTCCGGTCCGAGTTCGACGCAGGCGCCGAGATAGGTGTTCATCGAGCGCTCGCCATCGGGCGTGACGAAGATCATGGAGCGTGCCGTCGGCGGGGGCGAAGCGAGCGGTGCCGTTTCGAAATGCACGCCTTGAGCGCGGATGTCGTGCGCGTAGATTGCGCCTAGCTGATCCTTGGCGACCTTGCCGAAGAAGGCGGCCTTGCCGCCGAAACTTGCGATGCCCGCTGCCGTGTTGCCGGCCGAGCCACCGGAGGCTTCGACAGCCGGACCCATCCGGTCGTAGAGCGTCTCGGCGCGTTCGGCATCGATCAGGTTCATCGCGCCCTTGATGATGGCATTGTCGTTGAGGAACGCATCGTCACAGCGGGCGATGATGTCGACAATGGCATTGCCGATGCACAGGACGTCGATGGAAGACATGAAGGGTTCCGGAGCTGTTGGAGAAGCGGGCCGTCCGCTGTTCTAGAGGTGCTGCGGTTCGAATGAAAGCAGCGATGGGTTCAATAGTCGACGCTTGCGAAATAGAGCCCGTCGGGCGGTGCGACAGGGCCACATTTCTTGCGATCGCGCGCTTCAAGCGCAGCGGTCATGGTGTCGGCGCTCCAGTGGCCTTCGCCCACGAGCTTGAGGGACCCTGCGAAGGAGCGTATCTGGTTGTGCAGGAAGCTCTGGGCCGAGGCATGGATCTCGATCACCTCTCCGCTGCGCGCTACATCCAGCCGGTCGAGCGTGCGCACAGGGTTCTTCGCCTGGCACTGGACGGAGCGGAAGGTCGTGAAATCGTGACGGCCAACGAGGCGCTGCGCCGCTTCGTGCATGGCGTCGGCATCGAGTTGGCGGGGCACCCGCCAGGCGCGATCGCGAAGCACGGTCAGCGGCGCTGCGCGGTTGACGATGCGGTAGACATAATGCCGCTTCAGCGCAGAAAAGCGGGCATCGAACTCTTCGGTCACCAGATCGACGACAAGGATCGCGACCGCGTCCCGCGCCTTGATCAGGTGCGCGTTGATGGCATTGCGGACCGTTTCGGCAGGCCAGTCGCGCGCCAGATCCACGTGGCCCACCTGGCCGAGTGCATGGACGCCCGCATCGGTACGACCAGCGCCTTTTACGGTTACCGTTTCTCCGCTGAAGCCAAGGACCGCCGCCTCGATCGCGCCCTGAACGGAGCGGCCATTGTCCTGGCGCTGCCAGCCGACGAAGCTCGAGCCGTCATATTCGATGGTCAGCTTGTAGCGCGGCATCAGGAGAGGACCGTGCCCTTCGCGATGCGTCCGCCGCGCTGGAAGTCGTCCGCCGCCAACGGCTTTCCGCCGGCGCGCTGCAATTTCACGAGGCGTACCGCGCCGTCCGCGCAGGCAATGGACAAATCGTCATCCAGCACCGTGCCGGGCGTGCCGCTGCCTTCTACGAGGCGCGATGCCAGCACCTTCACGCGCTCGGGCTTGCCGGAAAATTCAGCTTCGAACCACGCGCCTGGAAAAGGCGACAGCCCGCGGATGTGGTTGTGGACGTCTGCCGAGGGTCTGGAGAAATCGATCCGCGTTTCCGACTTGTCGATCTTGCGGGCGTAGGTCGCGCCCTCTTCTGGCTGCGGGGTGAGCGTCAGGGTCCCCGCCTCCAGCGCTTTCATCGCGCGGGCCATCAGGCTGCCGCCGATCACCATCATGCGATCGTGGAGTTCGCCGGTGGTCATGTCGGGCTCGATCGTCACGCGCTCGGTGAGTGCCACGGGGCCGGTGTCGAGGCCGGCATCCATCTTCATCACCATCATGCCGGTTTCCTTATCGCCGGCCATGATTGCCCGGTGGATGGGAGCCGCACCGCGCCAACGCGGCAGCAGCGACGCATGGCCATTTAAACAGCCGTGATGGGGCGCATCAAGGATCGGCTGCGGCAAGAGCATCCCATAGGCGACGACGACGGCGACGTCGGGTTTCAGAGCAGCAAAAGCTGCCTGTTCCTCGGCGCTTTTCAGGCTTGTCGGCGTGCGCACCTCGAAGCCCAGGAGTTCGGCCTGCTGGTGCACAGGCGACTTGACGGGAGCCAGACCTCGACGGCCACCGGGCCGTGGCGGCTGCGTGTAGACGGCGAGGATCTGGTGCCCGTCCTGCGCCAACGCGGCGAGCGTCGGCACCGCAAATTCCGGCGTTCCCATGAAGACGATCTTCAACGGCATCGGATCACTTTCCGCAGGCGCAGCCGCCTGCCGGCCAATTCAGAGCGCCGAGGCCGGCCGCGACTTGGCGAGCTTGGTGAATTTGCGCACGACCATGTCGCGCTTCAGCTTCGAAATGTGGTCGATGAAGAGCACGCCGTTCAAATGGTCGAGTTCATGCTGGAGGCAAGTGGCGAGAAGGCCATCGGCCTCGACGGTGCGCTCGTTACCGTCGATGTCCAGGTGACGCACGGTGACCCGTGCCGGTCGCTCGACCTCGGCATAATAGTCGGGGATGGAGAGGCAGCCCTCTTCATAGACCGACCGTTCATCCGAGGATGCCAGGATCTCCGGGTTGATGAAAATCTGGGGCTGGCGGCCCTCCTCTTCCTTCGCGACATCGATCACCAGCAGTCGGCGCGGCACACCGATCTGGATGGCGGCCAGGCCGATGCCCGGCGCATCATACATGGTCTCGAGCATATCATCGACGAGCCGGCGCACGTCGCCATCGACGCGTTCGAGCGGCTCGGAGTGCTGGCGCAGCACGGGATCGGGAAGGAGGACGAGTGGCTTGATGGTCATGCCCGGCAATTAAGCATCGCCGGCTTTCTCGTCAATCTTCCGCTTGCGCAACGAGGCCTCTGGGCTTGCAGGTCACCGCGAGACCGTTAAGCCTGTTCACGTTTTGATCTGGCATGGAGCAGAAATCCGTGTAGGATTTGGGGATGGTCGACTTGTCTCTCCTCGCGCAGCCTCTCTTCACCCTCGGCGATACCGCCGTCAGCTTCGGCATGGCTGGTGCTGCGTTGCTGGTGATTCTCGCCATCCTGTGGATGTGGCGCTCCGCCGTCCGGCGTACCGAACGTGCCGAGCTCGTGCAAGCGGCGGAGGAGAGCGAGCAGCGGCTTGCCGAGATCCTCAAGGCGCAGTCGGAAATGCAGGGACGCATGGCGACCATGGCCGAGCTTTTCGGCGCACGGCAGGCGGAACTCAATCAGTCGATCCAGCAGCGGCTGGACGGCATGACGCAGCGGCTCGGCACGACGCTCACCGAGCAGACGCGCTCGACACACGAGAACCTGACGAAGCTTCAGGAGCGCCTTGCCGTCATCGACACGGCGCAGAACAACATCCAGTCGCTCGCCAAGGATGTCGTGGGGCTGCAGGCGATCCTCACGAACAAGCAGACGCGCGGTGCGTTCGGCCAGTCGCGCATGGAAACCATTATCGCCGATGCGCTGCCGATGGGCAGCTACACTTTTCAAGCGACGCTTTCCAACAATCAGCGGCCCGACTGCCTGATCCATATGCCGAATGGACAGCCCTCGCTTGCGATCGACGCCAAGTTTCCGCTCGAAGCGTGGCATGCCATCCGGGCGGCGGAGAATGCGGAAGCGGCGAAGCCGGCTGCGCAACAGTTTCGCCGTGACATGGACGTGCATATCCGAGCCATATCGGAAAAATATTTGATCAAGGGCGAGACGCAGGACACGGCGTTTCTCTTCGTGCCGTCGGAATCGATCTTCGCCGAAATCCACGAGAATTTCGAGGAGATCGTCCAACGCGCGCACCGTGCCCGCGTTGTCATCGTCTCGCCCTCGCTGCTCATGCTGTCGATCCAGGTGGTGCAGGCGATACTGCGTGACCAGCGCATGCGCGAACAGGCGCATCTCATCCAAGGCGAAGTGGCAAAGCTGATGATGGATCTGACGCGGCTCGATCAGCGCGTGCGGAACCTGCAGACCCATTTCGGCCAGACGCAGAAAGACATCGACCAGATCGTCACTTCGACCGACAAGCTCGCCAAGCGGGGAGCCCGGATCGAGGCACTGGAACTCGAGGCACCCGGTGCCGACACCGCTCAGCCAGCCGCCGAGCCGACCCAGGCGGTCGAGAGCCGCACCGGGTCATTGCGGCTGCGCGTGGTGGAAGAAGACTGACACCCCCTTGCCGGCCCAGCCGAAAAAGGCAGAGTGGCCGGCGCATTCAAGCGGGGAGACAATCAGGGCATGATCACCGTCGTCGGCTCCATCAACATGGACCTCATCGCCAATGTCGCGCGATTGCCGAAACCGGGCGAGACGCTGGCGGGCACTGCGTTTGCCACTGCAGCCGGTGGCAAGGGCGCCAACCAGGCGCTGGCCGCGCGCCGCGCCGGCGCCGATGTGGCGATGGTGGGTGCCGTTGGAGCGGATGGCTTTGCCGATGAGGCGCTCGCGCTTCTCGCCGAAGCGGGAGCCGATCTCGATAAGGTGGCTCGCGTCGAAGGCGCCACCGGCATCGCCTCGATTCTGGTCGGTGCAGAAGACGGCGACAATGTCATCGTGGTCGTCGCCGGTGCCAATGGTGAAGTTAGCGCGGATGCGGCAAAAGCGGCCGTCGACCGGATGGGCAAGGACGATACGCTGCTTCTGCAGATGGAAATACCGGCGCCTGCGATCGAAGCGGCGCTGAACGCGGCGCGCGACAGGAGCATCCGCAGCATCCTCAATGTCGCGCCCCTGACGGAGGATGCAATCACGCTCGCTCCGCTCGCCAGCATCGTCATCGCCAATGAAACGGAATTTGCGTTGCTCTGCCGTGCCAAGGACCAGTCTGCGGCCGAGCGTGAGGATGCGATGCAGGCGATGAGCCGGGACCGCGACCAGACGATCATCGTGACGCTTGGCGCCGATGGCGTGATGGCCTTTCACGAAGGCCGGATGCATCACGTGCAGGGGCTATCGATCAAGCCGGTCGATACGGTCGGCGCGGGCGACACGTTCTGCGGCTATCTCGCAACCGGGCTCGATGCCGGCCTCGATTTCGAGCTGGCGCTCCGGCGCGCGGCCGCTGCCGGCAGCCTCGCCTGTCTCAAGCCCGGCGCGCAGCCCTCGATCCCCACGGCTGTGGAGGTCGATGCCGCGCTGGCCGACACCCAGTAAGCGGGCGCTCAACCCTCGAGGCGTTCGAGGAACCAGTTGGTCAGCCTGGTCCAGACTTCATCCTTCTCGGCGAAATCCTCGACACCATGTTCTAGGTTCGGATTGTCGTTGACCTCGATCACGAACACGCCATCGTCGGTCTCTTTGAGATCGACGCCATAGAACCCGTCGCCGATGCAGCGCGCAGCACGCAGGCCCGTGTCGAGCACGAGCGGTGGCGCGGATGCCAGCGAAAAACCACGGAAGCCGCCTTCGAGCGGCTTGCCGCCGGTATCGTGCTTGATGATCTGCCAGTGTTCCTTGGCCATCAGATACTGCACCGCGAACAGCGGTTTGCCGCCAAGCACCCCGATGCGCCAGTCATAGGCCGTGGGCATGAATTTCTGCGCCAGCAGCAGGTCGGAATCCTCAAGCCAGGTCGTTGCGAGCGCCTTCAGCTCTTCGAGAGACCCCACCTTGGAGACGCCGCGCGAAAATGACGAATCCGGGATCTTCAGCACCATCGGAAATCCCAGAAGATCGGCGGCGCGCGGCAGGTCGTCTATGCCGGCAATCATCACCGTCTTCGGCACAGGGATGCCGTTTCCAGCCATCAGCTCGTCGAGATAGACCTTGTTGGTGCAGCGGATCATCGAAACCGGATCGTCGATCACCGGCATGCCTTCCTGCTGGGCACGGCGCGCGAAGCGATAGGTGTGGTTGGAGATCGACGTCGTTTCGCGGATGAAGAGCGCATCGTAGTTGGCAAGCCGCGACAGGTCGCGCTTGCCGATCGGCTCCACTTCCACGCCCATGCGCGCGGCGATCCGCGCCCAGTGCTTCAGGCTCGATATGGACGATGGTGGCAATGCCTCGTTGGCATCGACGAGGGTGGCGAAGGTGTATTTCGCCGGTGTCTTGGCCTTGGCATCGCGCCATTGCCGCCCCGTATAGCGGTTGAGGCATTCGAAGAAGAAGGCCCGCTCCTTGTCGGAAAGCTTCGTCACCGAGCCGAGCGCCACCTTCGGGATCGAGAGCCAGGCGCCATTGTCCTTGATGGTGACTTCGACGAAGGGAGCGCGGAACCAGTCGAAGACGAGGCGCGCAAAGCGCTCCAGGCGCTGGTCGGCAGTGTAGCCGAAAAAGATGTTGAGCCGGCTCGGCCGCTCGCCGGCCTTTACGCAGACCTTGTTCAGCGTGTCTTCGAGCTCGGGGACCGCGTTTTCGTAAAGCTTGCGCGCCGACAGGTCGATGATCGTCTCGACGGACGGAATCACGCGCTGGCCGCGCGCGCCGGCGAGCAGCGAGGCGTAATAGCCGCGGCTCTGGTAGCGATAGGAGCGCGCCAGGTTGATGATGTTCGGACGGGAGCCCCGAAACAGTTCCGGCCGCGCCAGGTAGTCGCGGGTCGCAAGCACTTTGTGGGAGGTCGCCGCATGGTCGATGTCGTTCATGCGCGACGACAGAATCACCCAGTTGAACATCAGGACCGTCTGCCTTTCAGAATCACCGCAGCACGCAGGTTGGAGCGGCCGAAACGGGTGATGCGATCGAATATGTCGTAGGGAACCGGCAGGTTGGATGCGTCCGACGCCGTTTCGGACGTTTTCTCTTCCACCCACGGATCATTGATAATCAGGTGCCGACCATCGTCACCATGCACGAGCACCCAGTGCGGCACCTTCTTGCCGAACATGTAATAGCCGGAGATCAGGACGATGGCCGAATGGCCCCGTTCGATCGCAGCCCGGATCGTATGCAGCGAAGCGGCAAAATTGAGGACGGGAATGGCCGCTTCTTCCACCCGGCGACGAAAATCGCGCTGGGCCAGTTCCATGACCTGGCGCTTCTCCAGGTTCCGGACCGTGTCGAGGAAAAGCACGTTGGTGTCGGTGACGTAGATCTCCGGCTCCAGCCCATAGGCATGGGCCGTAACGGCAAGGCCAAACGGTTCGCAGCCGCCCATGCCTGACATCATGAACACGGTCGTCGCCTCGCGCCAGAAGCGTATTTCCCAGACGGGATCCAGGTAATCGCGCGACACATAGCGCGCGAGCGCCATGTTCAGGCAGGCGGCACCGCAGGTAAAATCCGTCGTCTGCTCGTAGAACGGCGTCACGTAATCCTGATGCTCGTCGTCGCGCAGGCGCTTCTCAAAGCGCAACGCGCGGCTGTGGTCCTCGTAATAATTCTCGTAGACGCCGATGCGGCGATAGCCGGAGCGTTTGTAGAGCGCGATCGCCGGCATGTTGTCTTCCCGCACTTCAAGCCGCAGGAGGAAGCGGTCATGCTGCTTGGCAGCCTCTTCCGCCTTGGCCAGCAGCGTCTTGCCGGCACCCTGCCCCTTGGCGTCTGGCGCAACCGCGATGGAATAGAGCCGCGCGAGACCCGTGCCCTTGCGAAACAAAAGCATCGCGTAGCCGACGATGCGCCCGGCCTCGTTGCACGCCACGATCGTCTCGGCTGTCGGCCGGTTGATCAACGCGCGAAAGGAACGCCTTGAAATCCTGTCGGTCGTGAAGACGGCGTTCTCGATGGCGAGAAGGGCATCGATGTCGTCGTGGGTGGCGGGACGTATCCGCAGAGCGGACATAGGAATACTTCCAAAAGGTGCGCCGCGTGTGGCACGGCTGCTTTGCATGGGCCGACCTTATCACCGGCAGGCTTAGCGGCGGAATGGGCCAACCACCCGCCCATGCAAAGAAATATGATCGATCAGCGCATCATCTTCGAGACGAGCTGTGCGGTATAATCGACCATCGGAACAATCCGCGCATAGTTCAACCGGGTTGGCCCGATCACGCCCACAGCGCCGACCACACGCGCTTCGCTATCGCGATAGGGCGCAACGATGAGCGACGAGCCGGACAGCGAAAAAAGCTTATTTTCGGAGCCGATGAAGATGCGGACACCTGATCCTTCCTCGGCGAGCGTCATCAGCTGCACGAGGCTATCCTTCTTCTCCAGTTCATCGAACAGGAGCCGCAGCCGCTCGATATCTTCGCCGCCAGAGACGCTGTCGAGCAGGTTGGCACGGCCACGCACGATGAGCTGGGCGGGCTGATCCTTGCCGCTGCCCGACCAGACGGCGAGCCCCCGGGAGACGAGATCCTGGCTGAGTTCATCCAGTTCGCGCGTCAATTCGGATTTCAGCGTCTCCAGCTCGCGGCGCACTTCCGGGATCGTGCGGCCGGCGAGATGCGCGTTGAGAAAGTTCGAGGCCTCGGTCAGCTGCGACGCGGTGGTCCCGACCGGCAATTCCAGGATGCGGTTTTCAACATGGTCGTGCTCGCCCACAAGGACGGCGAGCGCGCGGGTCGGGTCCAGCCGGATGAACTCGATGTGCTTCAGCACCGTGTCGGATTTCGCCGCAATCACAAGACCCGCGCCGCGCGAGAGCCCCGACAGCATCTGGCTCGCATCGGTCAGAAGGTTCTCGACCGTCTGGTCGCGGTCGCGGTGGGTCTGGCGGATCTGCGTCTCGATCTGCACCCGCTCGTCATCGGACAGCGCGCCCGCCTGCATGAAGGCATCAACGAAGAAGCGCAGCCCCTGCTGGGTCGGCAGCCGCCCGGCCGAGATATGCGGCGCATAGATGAGGCCGAGATGTTCCAGATCGCTCATCACGTTTCGCACGGATGCGGGCGAGAGCGCCATGGGCAGGATGCGCGACAGGTTGCGCGACCCGACGGGTTCGCCCGATTCAAGGTAGGATTCGACAATGCGTCGGAAGATCTCGCCGGTCCGGTCGTCAAGCGCTCCCGAAAGCGATGATGATCCGGACAAGGAAGCCGAGCCTTGGCTCAGCTTTGGCGTCTTGGAGAAGCTGTTCACGTTGGTGGTCGACTCCGTGCCATTCGTCCTCAGATATAGTGTCTCCGCGAAGCGGACGGAAGAGAGGCGCATCCTGCGCCATCAGGCTTTTCCTTTGCAAGCGGGCTTTGCCGACGATAGAAGGCAGCCAACTTGATCAGCAGGAGCTCCCAATGCGACCTTCAGGGCGGAAGCCAGACCAGATGCGCGCCGTTTCCTTCGAGCGGAACTTCTCCAAGCATGCGGAAGGCTCGTGTCTCGTGAAATTCGGCGATACGCATGTGCTCTGCACCGCATCGCTGGAAGAGCGGGTTCCGCCATGGTTGCGCAATGCCGGTCGCGGCTGGGTCACGGCCGAATATGGCATGCTGCCGCGCGCCACCGGCGAGCGCATGCGCCGCGAGGCCGCTTCCGGCAAGCAGGGCGGCCGCACTGTGGAAATCCAGCGCCTCATTGGCCGGTCGCTGCGCGCCGTCGTCAATCTGGAAGCGCTCGGCGAGCGCCAGATCTCGATCGACTGCGACGTGATCCAGGCCGATGGCGGCACGCGCACCGCGTCCATCACCGGTGCATGGGTCGCCCTTCACGATTGCCTGAAATGGATGGAAGCGCGCAGCATGGTAAAAACCGATCGCGTGCTGAAAGACCATGTGGCAGCCGTTTCCTGCGGCATCTTGGCCAGCCAGCCGGTCATCGACCTCGACTATCTGGAGGATTCCGCCGCCGACACCGACGCCAACTTCGTCATGACGGCGTCTGGCGGCATCGTCGAGATCCAGGGCACGGCGGAGAAGGACCCGTTCTCGCAGGATGAATTCCAGACGCTGATGAGCCTTGCGCGCGCCGGCATCGACGAGCTCGTCGGCCTGCAGAAGGCTGCGATCGGAGCATGACGAACGGGCCCGCCGCACCCTCTGCCATCCTGGAATCGGCGCTTTACGCCGAGGACCTGGAGCGCGCGGAGGCGTTTTACGGCGGGATACTCGGCCTGGAGAAGATCGTGGCCGTCGAGGGACGCCACGTCTTCTTTCGCTGCGGCGCCGGCGTGTTGCTGATCTTCAATCCGCAAGCGACGCGGGAACCCTCTACGAATGCAGACATGCCGGTCCCACCGCATGGGACAATTGGCCAAGGGCATCTCTGTTTTTCCGCAAGCGCAGACGAGATCGACGGCTGGGTCATGCATCTCGCTGCAAACGGCGTCGCCATCGAGGCCGATTTCCATTGGCCGAATGGCGGCCGATCCATCTATTTCCGCGATCCGGCCGGCAACAGCCTGGAATTCGCCGAACCCAAACTCTGGGGACTGGAATGAGACGTCTGACGGAAAAAAAGCTCGTCGTCGCTTCGCACAATGAGGGCAAGATCCGCGAGATCGCGGAGCTCATCGAGCCCTTCGGCTTCGAGATCGTGACTGCGAAATCGCTGGGCCTTCCCGAACCGAAGGAAACCGGGACGACGTTCGAGGAAAATGCGGCACTAAAGGCGCTTTCCGCAACGAAGGCGACCGGACTGCCCGCACTGTCCGATGACAGCGGCCTGATGGTGGACGCGCTTGGCGGAGAGCCCGGCGTCTACACGGCCGACTGGGCCGAACGGCCGGATGGCAGCCGCGACTTCATGATGGCGATGGAAAAGGTCGAGGCGCTGCTGTCCGAAAAGGGCGCCACATCGCCCGAGGAACGCCGTGCGCGCTTCGTATCGACGCTCTGCCTCAGCTGGCCGGATGGCCATGTGGAATTCTTCCGGGGCGAGGTCGAAGGCACGCTCGTCTGGCCGCCGCGCGGCAATGACGGCTTCGGCTATGATCCGGTGTTTCTGCCTGACGGGCATTCCCGCACCTTTGGGGAAATGACGGCGACGGAGAAGCATGGCTGGGTTCCGGGTCAGGCCGAGGCGCTTTCCCACCGGGCGCGCGCCTTCAAGCTCTTCGCGGAAACAGGCCTTGCCGAACGAAATGCGTCGTGAGACGCGTTGATCATCGCGCGGATGCGTCGCGATTCGACGCAGATGGCCGCTGAACCGAAATCGTTGCGAAGACACTGGCCATGACCATCACGACCCGATTCACCGGCGATTTCCGCGCCTATCCCGACGCGGGCGATCCGGGCTTCGGCGTCTATCTCCATTGGCCGTTCTGCGCTGCCAAATGCCCCTATTGCGATTTCAACAGCCACGTCCGCCACAAGCCCGTCGACCAGAGCCGCTTCGTCGACGCATTCCGGCAGGAGATCGCCTATACGGCGGGGATGACCGGGCCGAAGACGGTCACCAGCATTTTCATCGGTGGCGGCACTCCGTCTCTCATGGATCCGTCGACCGTTGGCGCAATCCTCGACACGGTCGCGCGCAACTGGCATGTGCCGGACGGCATCGAGATCACGCTCGAGGCCAATCCATCATCGGTGGAAGCGACGCGCTTTCGCGGCTATCGCGATGCCGGGGTGAACCGCGTTTCCATGGGCGTCCAGGCGCTCAACGACGCCGATCTTAAGGTGCTCGGCCGGCTCCATGACGTCGAGGATGCGCTGAAGGCGATCCGGCTTGCACGCGAGACTTTCCCTCGGCTTTCCTTCGACCTCATCTATGCGCGCCCGAATCAGACGGTCGTCGCCTGGGAAGCCGAGCTGAAACAGGCGATCGGCTACGCGGTCGACCATCTGTCGCTTTACCAGCTGACCATCGAAGAGGGCACGCCCTTCTACGCCCTGCACAAGGCCGGCAAGCTGATCGTGCCCGATGGCGATCTTTCAGCCGAACTTTACGAGGCGACGCAGGCGATTACGGGCGAGGCCGGCATGCCGGCTTACGAGGTTTCCAATCATGCCCGGCCGGGCGCGGAGAGCCGTCACAACCTCACCTACTGGCGCTATGGCGACTATGCCGGCATTGGCGCCGGCGCCCATGGGCGGCTGACGCTGAACAGCACCCGCATCGCCACCGCTACGGAGCGCATGCCGGAGCGCTGGCTGGAGATGGTGGAAGCCCGTGGCGCGGCGCATGTCGAGATCGAGGAGCTGGAGCCCGAGGAGCAGGCCGACGAATTGCTGCTCATGGGGCTGCGGCTGACGGAAGGCATCGAAGTGTCGCGTTGGCAGGCGCTTTCGGGCCGTCCTTTCGATTCCGCGCGCGAGCGGGACCTGATCGCCAACGGCTTCCTGGAGCGGCTCGGCAACGACCGTATCCGCTGCACACCGGCCGGCATGCTCATACTCGATGCGGTGGTCGCTGATCTCGCGATCTAGGAACAATCAACTGCGCTGACCGGCCGTCTCTTCGAGACACCGATCGACGATCGCCGCGACGGGCTGATCGATATCGATCACCGTCGCGCCCTCGTCCGGCTCCGGCACTTCCAGCGTTGCCAACTGGCTGGCCAGCAGATCGGCCTTCATGAAGTGGCCTTCGCGTGTCTCAAGCCGCTGCCGCAGCACATCCTCGCTTCCCACGAGACAGAGGACACGCATGCTCCTTTCCGCTGAGCGTAGGCGATCACGGTAAGCGCGTTTCAAAGCGGAACAGGCAACCACGATCGGGGAACCTGCCGCCTTCTGCAGGGCAGTGATTTCTGATGCGATGCGATCCAACCAGGGCCCTCGCATTGCATCGTCAAGCGGCTGGCCGGCGGCCATTCGGGCGATGTTTTCAGGCGGATGGAAAGCATCGCCCTCGATCAACCGGCCGCCGATCCTGGCAGCAAGTTCAGTCGCCACGCTGGACTTGCCGCAGCCGCTCACGCCCATGACGAGGGTGACCGTGGCTTGATCCTGCATCAGCACGGCGTCAAAGTTTCGCGAGAAGCGCCTGGCGCGTCGGCTCGTCGACGAAAGCAGCCTCGATCGCAGTGCGCGTCATTTCCCGCAATTGGACATCCGACAAGCCGAACGCTTCCGACCCCAGCGCATATTCCCGAGCGAGCGACGTGTCGAAGAATGGCGGATCGTCCGAGGCCAGCGTGACTTTCACGCCCGCATCCATCAACTGTCGAAACGGGTGCGCTCCAAAGTCGGGAAAGACGTTCAGCGCAATGTTGGAACCGGGGCAGACTTCCAGCACCGTCCCCTCGTCGGCCAGCCGACGCACGAGATCGAGATCCTCTATCGCACGCACGCCGTGGCCGATGCGGCTCGGTCGAACCTCATCGAGCGCGTCGCGCACGCTTTCAGGACCGACGAGTTCGCCGGCATGAATGGTGATGCCGAGGCCCGCATCACGCGCGATGTCGAAAGCACGCGCGTAATCCGCGACGCGGCCGAACCGCTCCTCCCCCGCCATGCCGAAGCCGGTGATCAGCGGATGCGGCCTGGACGCCGCGAAGCGCGCCGCACCCTCCACGGCCTCCGCCCCCAGATGGCGCACGCCGACCACGATCATCCGGCATTCGATGCCGGACTTGTCTTTGGCGCGCGCAATTCCTTCCGCCAGGCCTTCGATATAAGCTTCCGCCGACAAGCCGGCGGTGCGGGCATGATCGGGGGAAACGAAGATTTCGCTGTAGATGGCGCCGGCCGAATCCAGTTCGCCAAGATAGGCTTCGGCGAGCAGCGCGTAATCCTCCGGCGTCCGGAAAAGCGCGGCCGCTTCGTCATAGGCTGCCATGAAGGTCGTGAAATCGTGCCAGACATACCGGTCGCCGGCAATGAAGCTGGCGGTGTCGACGCCGTAGCGCTTAGCCTGCGCCCTTGCCAGCGCCGGCGGGATGGCGCCTTCGATATGGCAATGGAGTTCTGCCTTGACCACCAGACCCGTCACAGGAACGACCGCCCATGCCTGCCGCGCGGCAGTTGCAGATGCGTGGCGATGCTTTCGCCGATATCTGCAAAAGTCGTACGCACGCCGATCGACCGCGCAATGACATCCGGCCCGAAGGCCAAGATCGGCACCCGTTCGCGCGTGTGATCGCTGCCCCGCCAGGTGGGATCACAGCCGTGATCGGCGGTTATGATCACCACATCGCCCTTCTTCAGCTTGGCCTCGATCTCCGGCAGGCGTCGATCGAACAATTCGAGCGCGGCCGCATAACCGGGCACGTCGCGGCGGTGACCGAAGAGCATGTCGAAATCGACGAAATTGGTGAAGACGAGATCGCCGTCCTCGGCATCGTCCATCGCTTCCAGCGTCCGCTCGAAAAGCGCCATGTTGCCATTGGCCTTGCGCAGATCCGTCACGCCCTGATGGGCAAAGATGTCGCCGATCTTTCCGACAGCGATGACGTCGCGGCCGGCCTCCTTCGCACGATCCAGCAAAGTCGGCTCCGGCGGCGGCACCGAATAGTCGCGGCGATTCCCCGTACGCTCGAAGGTGGCAGCACTCTCGCCGACGAAGGGGCGGGCTATGACCCTTCCGATGTTCAGCGGTGCGACGAGATCGTGCACCAGTTCGCAAAGCTTCAGGAGCCGGTCGAGACCAAAATGCGTCTCGTGGGCGGCAATCTGAAACACACTGTCGGCGGATGTGTAGCAGATCGGCCTGCCGGTGCGGATGTGCTCTTCACCCAGCCTCGCGATGATCTCCGTGCCGGATGCATGGCAATTGCCGAGGATGCCGGAAATGCCCCCTTGCTCCAAGATCTCGGCCACCAATTCGGGCGGGAACGCATCGCCTTCGGTCGGGAAGTAGCCCCACTCGAAATCGACGGGCACGCCTGCGATTTCCCAGTGGCCGGAGGGCGTGTCCTTGCCGCGCGAGGTTTCGCTGGCTGCGCCATAGATCGCGCGTGGCCGCTCATTGGTCGCGAGCGCTTCCGGCGTCGCGCCCGCAGCAAGGCGCATTGCGCGGCCAAGCCCGAGTGCTTTCATATTGGGAAGATGAAGCGGGCCTTCGCGCAGGCCCTGCCGGTCGCCCGCGCCCATGGCGCAGAACTCGGCGATGTGACCGAGCGTATCGGCGCCCTCATCGCCAAACGCCTGGGCATCGGGAGCGCCGCCGATACCGACGGAATCGAGCACGAACAGAAATGCGCGCGACATGGAACACCTTCTTCAAGACCAGGCTTCGGAGAGGTTCCATCGCCAGAATGGTCAAGTCATGTCAAGCGCAGGCGCTTAGCGCTAGCAGGAGCAGGTGACGCGTTCGCCGATGCGGGGGCGCAGATGATAGGTCTTGGCCATGTCGATACCGGTCATCGTCTGCCCGGTGATCGGGAAAGACGTGATCATGTCGTGCCGGTAATCGATCTCGCTTCGCAGCAGAAACGTGTTCGCGATCTTCAGATTTTCCGGAATGTCGACGACGGAGCCGACCGTGTATGCCGCCTCGCCATTGCCGCCATTCGGCTTCCAGGACCATTCGACCTTGGGCACCAGATCCGTGCCCACCCAGATGCCGGTGATCTTCATCGCCACCGGCGTGGGGTCATAGGGCGACATGATGCTTTGGGCGACCGTGTTCATGCTCTTCAGCTTGTCACGCGTGACCGACTGTTCCTGCGTGATCAGGTCGGCAACCGTGCTCGAGGCGCGTGCCAGCTTCTTGTTGACCGACATGGCGACCGACACTTCGACGGCACCGATATAGAGCACGATCATGACCGGCGCGATGAAGGCGAACTCAATGGCGCCAACACCTGACCGATCACCGCGTAACCGGCGCAAGAGGCCGCGAAACGTCGTCTTTGGCGCAGTGCTCATCTCAATACGCCTCGTTCTGGAATGCGGAGGTCCCGACGATCAGGTAGTCGGTGGGCATCGACCCATCTTCGGGCCGAATATTTGTGATGTACGGACGTATGAGGTCTGTGATGATCGGCCAGCGATAGAAGGCGCGCACCATGTTGATCGAACCTGCGCCGCCCGGCGCATAACCGAAATTCGCCGTGTCCAGATCGCCATAGGCGCGGTTGTCTTCACGCGGAATTCCGACCGGAATGTTGGAAAAATTAGAGAACGACCGGATGTCGAGATAAAGCTTGTCGGTGTCGCAGGAGAGCATGATCTCGATGCGTTCGCAGAAGGCTTCGCGAAATTCAGCTGCGTTCATGTCAGTCGGCAGATTGGCGCCAGCCGTGATCTGACCGGTGCGCAGCTGTCGGCCGATATCGTCGACGGCATTGTCGAGCACCTGCTCCGCCGCATAGGCGATGCAGGATTCGATGATGGCGAAAAGCAACATGAAGAACGGGATCGCGAGCATGGCGAACTCGATCGCGACCGCACCTTCATCGGAACGGCGGAACGTACGCCCTTTCAGACCAAGGCGTCTGAACACGCCTTTGCGCCCTGTCGATGCTGTCATCATGGCCCCCGCAGCTGCCCTTTCGTCATCAAAAGGATTAGCGCAAAGGCCTTTACAATCCGTAATAGGAACCGCTCGAATCCAGCGCAACTGCCCCGGATACAGGCGTTTCAGCAGCTAAATTGGGTCAGTTGACCGCAGCGGCGGCCTCGGATGGACGCTCGCAGGTGGGCGAGCAGATCAGGGTCGAAGGCTCGGTGTTGCGGTAGACGCGCAACTGGTCCGTGCCATCCCGCGCGACGACGATCCGTTCGTCGACGAGGGTCGTGCCTTCGGTGTCGATGATGACGAGGTTCGTCACGCCGAACGATCTGCCGGTGACGACAATCGTCTGAGGATCACTAACCGTAACATCGGCGATGTTAGGGTTTCCGATGATGACCTTGCTGACAGCGCGGTCGAGCTTCAGCACACGCGCGTAGTCCATGAACACGCGGATGTTCTCGGCCGTGGCCGGGAGGGTCGATACGGCGCCGAACCCGACAAGGCTGCAAAGTGCAATGAGACCCGATCTGGCGGCACGCTTCATCATCTTGGTCGACCCTTCAAGGCTGATCTGGAAGGCGCCATCGTTCCGCCTCCGCATGGAACGCGCGTCGGCGCCCATATGCCAAGATTGAACGAGAATGGTGAATGAAGGCTTAAAGCGGCCCGCTATGCACAGTTTGAACTTTAACGATCACCGACTGCACTTGTTAACCATCGGGGCGGGATGGTGGCGGCAAGCTTTCGGTAACCCTGTTTCTTAAGTGGATCGCAATGGCCCACACGTAGATTAGCGTCATCCGATCAACACGGCAGAACACGTTGACGGCAAATGCTGAATTTCACGGTGGAGCAAGGAGTAGTAAGATGAAAAACCTTATCGCACGTTTCATGAAGGACGAGTCGGGTGCAACGGCCATCGAATACGGCCTGATCGCAGCTCTGATCTCCGTCGGTATCATCACTGCAGTCAGCACTGTTGGTAACAACCTCGAGACGACGTTCAACAGCATCTCGAACGGCCTGACTCAGTAAAACTGACGTCAGTCGCATCATTCCAAAGCAAGCCGTCCGAATTTCGATCCGGGCGGCTTTACGTTTCGGGCCATCGACCACAAACGGAGCGCGATCAATGCTCACAGCAGCTATTCTCGTCATCTTTCCGCTCTGCATGGCTTATGCGGCGTTTACGGATTTGTTGACGATGACGATCGCAAACCGCGTGTCGTTGCTGCTGATCGTTTCCTTTTTCTGCATCGCGCCGATGGCGGGCCTAGGCCTCCACGAGATCGGCAATCACGTGGCGGCGATGCTTGTCGTCTTCGTCATCTGCTTCGGCCTTTTCGCTGCCAACACGATGGGTGGCGGCGATGCCAAGCTTTTGTCAGCCAGCGCGCTCTGGTTCGGGCTAGGCACCGAACTGATGACGTTCATGATCCTCGTCACCGTGGTCGGTGGTCTTCTGTGCCTCTTCATCCTCAAGGCGCGTAGCCCGGCTGGCATATACATCATGTCGCGCATTCCGCTGACGCATAATCTCACCGCCGCGCAAGGCGTGCCCTACGGGATCGCGATCGGCGCTGCCGGGCTCATCACCTATCCCGACACGGCGATCATGCAGCAGGTCATGGCGCAGCTTGCGGCCGGCTGAGGCCGCTCTAGCAAGGTTTGGTTAACTACGCTTGTAAGCATCACGTTAACCTTAATTACACCAATAGCCGACATTCTCCGCAGAACAGACAGTCGTGTTCCGGGGAATCACCATGAAGCCTGCCCGCCTCGTCATACTTACCGTGGCCGTTGCCGCGGCTGGCCTCGCCGGGTATCTGGCGATGACGCTGAGCGCGCCGCAGCCCGTCACCGAGCCAACCATTCAGCAGGTCACCGAACGCATCGACGTGACCGACGTGCTGGTCGCCAATACCAGCCTGCCGATCGGCACCCGCATCAGCGAAGAGGTGATCGAATGGCGCGAATGGCCGACGAGCGGCTTGACCGAAGGTTTCATCACCCGCGACGAACGCCCTGACGCATCGACCGAGCTAGCAGGCGCCGTGGTCAGATTGCCGGTTTTCGATGGCGAGCCGCTGCGCGCCGAGAAGATCGTCGATTCCTCCTCGCGCATCATGTCGTCGCTGCTGCCGTCCGGTAAGCGCGCTGTCGCAACCGACATTTCCGTATCGACCAGCGCCGGCGGCTTCATCCTGCCGAACGACCGCGTCGATGTCGTCATGGTGCGGCGCGGGGAGACAGACAACTATCTGACCGAAGTCGTGCTCAGCAACATCCGCGTTCTGGCGATCGACCAGACGATCCAGGAAAACGAGGACGGCAGCCGCACGGCGATCGGTTCGACCGCGACGCTCGAGCTGACGCCTGAGCAGACCCAGGTCATCGCGGTCGCCCAGCAGATGGCCGACCGGCTGACACTCGCGCTGCGCAGCGTCGCCGACGTCCAGCAGCCCGACACGACATTCGCAGAACATCTCTTGAGCGGTGCGAGCGGCGCTGACGCGATCCAGCTCATCCGCTCCGGCGCCATCACGAGCGTTGGCCAGTAAGACTTAAACGGGGGCAGACCACAGTGCTGACATCCAAGACATTTCGCCCGACCGCCCGCACGACCCGTTTGTCGACGGCTTTCGCGCTGATCCTTCTCACCGGCGCGGCGACGCTCGGCAATCCCTTCGACGGCTTCCAGGTCGCGACCGCTCAAGCGCAGGAAGCGAACATCATTCGCATCGCACAGGGCGGTGCCGGCGTTTCCAAGCGCGTCGGGCTCGGTCTCAACAAGGCGGTGGTGATCGATCTGCCGAGCCAGGCGGGAGACATCCTCGTTGCCGACCCTTCCATCGCCGATGCGGTCACCCGCACATCCACGCGGCTCTATCTCTTCGGCAAGGCAGTCGGCCAGACCAACATCTTCGTGTTCGGGCCGAACGGCGAAGAGGTGGTCACGCTCGAACTCCAGATCGAACGCGACATTACCGGGCTGCAGCAGCAGCTCGCACGCTTCATTCCCGACAGCGACATCAATGTCGAGATCATCAACGACAACATCGTGCTGAACGGCTCGGTGCAGACGCCGCAGGACGCGCAGCGCGCCAGCCAGCTCGCGCAGATCTTCCTGACGGGCGGTGAAGCGACGACCCGCAACCTCACAGCCGTTGGCGATGGCGGCGATGCCGCGATCTTCGCCGAAGACCGCCAGGTCTCGCAGATCGTGAACCTCTTGACGATCCAGGGCGAAGACCAGGTCACTTTGAAAGTCACCGTCGCGGAAGTCAGCCGCCAGGTTCTCAAGCAGCTCGGCTTCAACGGAACCACCTCGGGCACGAGCGGCGCCTTCTTCGGCCAACTCAGCCAGGGCCTCGGCAGCAATCTCGAGCAACCGCCGATCGCCGGGCTCGGCAGCTCGATCGGCGGAACGATCGGCAGCGTCAATCTCGCATCCCAGCTCAACGCGCTCGAACGATCCGGCGTGATGCGCACACTTGCCGAGCCGTCGCTAACAGCGATTTCTGGCGAGGCTGCTTCTTTCTTCGTCGGCGGCGACTTCCGTCTCGTCGAAGACATTACCGTCACTCCGGCCGATGCCAACAATCCGGCTCGCCAAAGCTACTCGATCGGCGAAGTGCAGTACGGCATTGGCCTCGACTTCACGCCACTGGTCCTGGGACCGGGCCGCATCAGCCTCAGGGTCCGCACGGAAGTGTCGGAACCCACCTTCGAAGGCAGTGTCGGAAATCAGGCCGGAACGCTGCTCGGCATTCGCCGACGCGAGGCACAAACCGCCGTGGAACTGCCTTCAGGCGGCTCGATCGTGATTGCCGGCCTCATCCGCGACGATATCCGGCAGGCCATGTCGAGCGTGCCTGGAGCGTCGAGCATTCCAATCCTCGGCACGCTCTTCCGCAGCCGCGATTTCCAGCGCAACGAAACCGAGCTGGTGATCATCGCGACGCCCTATCTCGTGCGTCCGGTGGCCCGCAACGAGCTTGCCCGTCCCGATGACAATTTCAACGCAGCAAGCGACGGCGCCGGCTTCTTCCTCGGTCGCGTGAACCGCGTCTATGGCCGCGCCGACACCAATCTGCCCGATGGCCGTTATCACGGCGCCGTCGGCTTCATCTACAAGTAAGCGCGGGGGCTTCCACCATGACCTTGAAGGCACGATCACCTTACATCAGCCTCCGCACCGTGCGCAGCGCCCTTCTGGTTGGCCTTGCCACGACGCTTGGCGCCTGCGCCAATGTGCACCACATCGAAGTCGGGGCGGTGCCCGACGATTATCGCACCAACCATCCGATCATCGTCAGCGAGCAGGAGCGCACGATCGACATTCCGGTCGCCTCGGGCGATCGGCGCATGACGCTCGGTGCACGCAGCGCAGTCCGCGGCTATGCCAATCGTTATCGCGACACAGCTTCGGGCGCGATCACGATCCTGACGCCACACGGCTCCATCAATTCGAACGCCGCTTCGATCATCGCCAACGACATCCGTTCCGAGCTGGTGGCGCAAGGCGTTCCCGGCGGCAACATCATCGTGACGGGCTACCAGGCCAACACCACGGGCGATGCGGCCCCGATCCGCCTTTCCTATTACGCGACGGCCGCCTCGACAGGCGAGTGCGGACGCTGGCCGGAAGACATTCTCGCCAATGGCAACGAGAACAAGCACTACGCCAATTTCGGCTGCGCGACGCAAAACAACCTCGCTGCCCAGATCGCTGATCCGATGGATCTGATCGCGCCGCGCGGCTCGTCGCCGATCGACGCGGAGCGCCGCGGCAATGCGATCCGCGACTACCAGGCAGACGGCGCCGGCCTTTAAGCAGCGACGCCGGCCAGTGATTTGAGCCTTGGGGGCAAAACGACGATGAACGACAGCGGCATTGAAGGACGGGGCGAGATGAGCGAGAGCGACATCGCACGCGGACAGATCGACAAGCTGAGGCCGCTTCCGCGGATCTCCATCCAGGCTTTCTTCGAAACCGAAGGCCTGCTGCGGACGATCGAGCGCTGTGGCGAAGATCGCCGCATGGCCAAGGTCAATCTTCGGGTGAACAAGGGCGGGCTGCCGGCTGCGATCAACATGTTCGCGTCGCATCCGACCCCCAATCTGATCATCCTGGAATCGGATGGCGACCGGGCAACGCTGCTTGGCGAACTCGAGCAACTCGCAGAGGTTTGCGATGCCTCCACCAAAGTGGTCATCGTCGGACACCAGAACGATGTCGGCCTTTACCGCGAGCTCATCCGCAACGGCATTTCCGAATACATCGTCGCTCCGGTATCGCTTGCCGACCTGATCGGCGTCATCACCGCGATCTTCGTCGATCCCGAAGCAGAGCCGCTCGGCCGCACCATCGCCTTTGTGGGCGCAAAGGGTGGTGTCGGATCATCCACCATGGCGCACAACTGCGCTTTTGCGATCTCGAACCTCTTTTCCGAGGAAGTCATCCTCGCCGATCTCGACATGCCCTTCGGCACGGCCAACATCAATTTCGATCAGGACCCGCCCCAGGGCATGTCCGAGGCAGTGTATTCGCCAGAGCGGCTCGACGACGTGTTCCTCGACCGGCTCCTCGCCAAATGCTCCGAGCGCCTTTCGATGCTTGCCGCACCTTCGATGCTCGACCGCACCTATGATTTCGACCCGTCGGCCTTCATGCCCATGGTGGAAGTGGTGCAGCGCAGTGCGCCCGTGGCCGTTCTGGATGTCCCCCACATCTGGACCGACTGGGCGCGCAATCTGCTCTCATCGGTCGATCAGGTGGTCATCACGGCGGTGCCGGATCTCGCCAATCTGCGCAACACCAAGAACATGCTGGACGTGCTGAAGAAGATGCGGCCGAACGATCAGCTGCCGCATCTCGTGCTGAACCAGGTGGGCTTGCCCAAGCGCCCCGAAATCACGCCAGCCGATTTCTGCGATCCACTCGGCATCGAGCCGATCGCGATCCTCCCATTCGAAGCGGCGCTCTTCGGATCGGCGGCAAACAGTGGCCGCATGATCAGCGAGATCGACGCCAAGTCTGCCACGGCCGAGACGATTTCGCAGATCGCGCATGTCGTCACCGGACGCGCGGAAGCGAAGAAGCGCAAGAAGTCCGGCTTGCCGGACCTCATGTCGCTGCTCGGCAGGAAAAAAGCGGCACGCTAGTCGGTCCCCAGACCGCCCCACACGTGCGGCCAGCGAATTGAAGAACGGAAAGATCGATGTTCGGCAAAAGAGGCAAGGACGGATTTCAGCGCCCCCAGGTGCCGGTAGAGCAGATGCCGCCATTGGCTCCGGAAAGCCTGCGGCCGGTTGCCGACGAGCTTGAGCTGGCAGGCGCCGAGCCTGCTGGCCAGGCTGCCGATGCGATGCAGGCCAGAGCGCCGACGCCTCCGCCGGTGCTCGAAACGCGCACCAAGGTGGCGCCACCTCCGCCGGCACCGGAGCGCAAGCGCCCCCGCAAGACGGATAATTACTACGACACCAAGAGCCAGGTTTTTGCCGCGCTGATCGATACGATCGATCTGTCGCAGCTTGCCAAGCTCGATGCCGAAAGCGCGCGGGAAGAAATTCGCGACATCGTCAACGACATCATCACGATCAAGAATTTCGCGATGTCGATCTCCGAGCAGGAAGAACTGCTCGAGGACATCTGCAACGACGTGCTCGGCTACGGCCCGCTGGAGCCGCTTCTCGCCCGCGACGACATCGCCGACATCATGGTCAATGGCGCCGGGCAGACCTTCATCGAAGTCGCCGGCAAGGTGGAAGAGTCGGAGATCCGCTTCCGCGACAACTCGCAGCTCCTGTCGATCTGCCAGCGCATCGTGAGCCAGGTCGGCCGTCGCGTCGACGAAAGCTCGCCGATCTGCGACGCGCGCCTTCCCGACGGCAGCCGCGTGAACGTCATCGCGCCACCGCTCGCCATCGACGGCACCGCGCTGACAATCCGAAAATTCAAGAAGGACAAGCTGACGCTCGATCAGCTGGTCAAGTACGGCACGATCACGCCGGAAGGCGCGACGATCCTGCAGATCATCGGTCGCGTTCGTTGCAACATCGTCATCTCCGGCGGTACCGGCTCGGGCAAGACGACGCTGCTCAACTGCCTGACGCGCTATATCGACCGCACCGAGCGGATCATCACCTGCGAAGACTCCGCCGAACTTCAGCTGCAGCAGCCCCATGTGGTCCGTCTCGAAACCCGCCCGCCGAACATCGAAGGCGAAGGCGAGGTGACGATGCGCGACCTCGTCAAGAACTGCCTGCGTATGCGCCCCGAGCGGATCATCGTCGGCGAAGTCCGTGGACCGGAGGTGTTCGACCTTCTGCAGGCGATGAACACCGGTCACGACGGTTCCATGGGCACCATCCACGCCAACACGCCGCGCGAGTGCCTGGCACGTATGGAATCGATGATCGCCATGGGCGGCTATACGCTTCCCGCACGCACGGTGCGCGAGATGATCGTCGGCTCCGTCGACGTCATCATCCAGGCATCGCGCCTGCGCGACGGTTCGCGCCGCATCACGCACATCACCGAAGTCATCGGCATGGAAGGTGACGTCATCATCACCCAGGACCTGGTGAAGTTCACCATGGACGGCGAAGACGCCAATGGTCGCATCATCGGCGCGCATAAATCGACCGGTATCGGCCGCCCCTATTTCTGGGATCGTGCGCGCTACTACAACGAGGAGAAGCGCCTCGCTGCCGCTCTGGATGCGATGGAACGGGAATAGGGAAGGCGACGCTCGTGTTCGGTTTGGACCCGCAAGTTCTGCTCATCGTTCTGCTCGTCGCGGTGGCCGCTGCGGGGCTATCCTATGGCGCGCTTTACTCGCGCTTCGAGAACGAGAAGAAGGCGCAGGTCCGGCTGAAGCGGGTGCGCGCGGCTGAAACGGACCAGAATGCCGTGCGTGTCGCGCGTGACCGCGTCAACGAAGCTTCGCGCCGCCGCAAGACGATCGAGAACTCGCTGAAGGATCTCGAAGACAAGCAGAAAGAGAACCAGAAAACCTCCAAGTCGCCGCCGCTCAAGGTGCTTCTGGTTCAGGCGGGTCTCTCAATTACCCCGCGCCAGTTTTACCTGATGAGTGCCGCGCTCGGCTTGCTGCTCGGCTTCGTCACCTTTGCAGCGGGAATGCCGCTTCTCGTCGTGGCGGGCGTGACGTTTGCCGCCGGTTTCGGTGTGCCGCGCTGGATCGTCGGTTACATTCGCTCCAAGCGCTTCAAGGCCTTCCTCAACGAATTTCCGAATGCGCTCGACGTCATGGTGCGCTCGATCAAGTCCGGTCTGCCGCTCAACGACGCGATCCGCCTGATCGCAGCCGAAGGCCAGGAGCCGGTGAAGAGCGAGTTCCGCCGTATCGTGGAAGCCCAGCAGCTCGGCCTCTCCGTACCGGATGCGGTCGCCCGGCTTTACAACAGCGTGCCACTACCCGAGGCAAGCTTCTTTGCCATCGTCATCGCGATCCAGGCGCAAGCCGGCGGCAATTTGTCTGAAGCCCTTGGCAACCTTTCCAAGGTCCTGCGCGACCGCCGGAAGATGAAGGCCAAAGTTCAGGCCCTGTCGATGGAAGCCAAGGCATCGGCTGCCATCATCGGCGCCCTCCCCTTCATCGTCGCGATCCTCGTCTACCTGACGTCGCCCGATTACATGATCGTGCTTTTCACCGATCCGCGCGGCCAGTTCATCATCGGCGTGTCGGCCGTCTGGATGACGATCGGGGTTCTCGTCATGCGCAACATGATCAATTTCGAAGTCTGAGACGGGGCGAGCACGACGATGTTCACGACCATCATCAACACGGCGACCCAACCGAGCTTCGTTTTGGCCGTGCTCGTCTCGATTTCGGTCTTCGCGACGCTCATCACTTTCGTGATGCCCTATTTCGAGCGCGGCGATCTCAACCAGCGCATGAAGGCGGTCGCCGTCGAGCGCGACGAAATCCGTGCCCGGGAACGCGCGCGCCTTAATGCCGAACAGAACCGCCGCGGTTCGCTGCGCCAGGAAAACAACTCCTCGCTGCGCCAGATCGTCGAGAAGCTCAACCTGCGCAAGGCCCTCGTCGACGACAACACGGTCGCGAAACTCCGCTCAGCCGGCTATCGCAGTCCCAATGCGCTCAACCGGTTCCTTCTGGCGCGCTTTGCCTTGCCGTTCTTCTTTCTGGCCGGCGCGGTCTTCTATGTGATGTTCATGGGTGGGCTTGCCGAACAGCCCTTCACAATCAAGCTCCTGTTCTGCATGGTCGCCGCCTATGCCGGGTTCTACGCGCCGAACCTCTACGTCTCCAACAATGCCGGCAAGCGGCAGAAGTCCATCCGGCAGGCCTGGCCTGACGCGCTGGACCTGACGCTGATCTGCGTGGAGTCAGGCGTCTCGATCGAAGCGGCGCTGCGCCGCGTGGCAGACGAAATCGCTGCGCAGTCGACGGCATTGGCCGAGGAGCTCGTTCTCACGACAGCTGAACTCTCCTACCTGCCGGAGCGCCGGCAAGCTTATGAAAACCTCGGCACGCGCACGGGGCTCGAAAGCGTCAAATCCGTCAGCCAAGCGCTGATCCAGGCCGAACGCTACGGAACACCCATCGCCCAGGCCCTGCGCGTGCTTGCCCAGGAAAGCCGCGATCAACGCATGACGGAAGCGGAAAAGAAGGCTGCCGCCCTGCCGCCGAAGCTCACCGTGCCGATGATCCTGTTCTTCCTGCCGGTCCTCTTCGGGGTCATCCTGGGACCTGCCATCATCGGCGTAATGGACACGTTCTGAGTACTATCCCGACGTCCGGTCTGAATGGCCGAGATCGCGCTCGGGAAACGCCGCATCCCGCACGCGCTGCTTCACCACCTTGGCTTCGGGGAAACCGCCGTCACGCTTGCGCTCCCAGACGAGCACGCCATCGACGCTGATCTCGAAGATGCCACCAGTCCCCGGCTCGAGCGAAACCGATCCCAGCTCCTGGCCGAAAGTTTGCAACAGTTCCTGGGCCAGCCAGGCAGAGCGCAGAAGCCAGTTGCACTGGGTACAATAGCGGATGGAGACCGCTGTCTTTTGCCTTTCCCCGGTCACATCGACCTCGTACCGGCGATCTCGCCGAGCCTGTCTTCGAACTCATAGATCGCGCAGGCGATGTGATAGAAGCTGCTCGCCGGTGCAGGCTCGTCGACAAATGTGCCATCGGGGCGCATCTTGTCGAACCATAGCCCTTTGACCGGCGTCTCCAGGAAGCGCCGGAGCGCCGATGCTGCCCGCTCTGTCGAAGCGAGATAGCGGTCACGCTCTGCGCCGGTCGACATCGCAGCCAGCAGGCTTGCAGCTTTCAGCCACTCCGTCTGCGCCCAGAGCCGTGCGATCGGGTCCAAGGCACCGAACGCATCGTCGAGCGCCATGAAGGCGACGCCGCGCGTATCCACGCCGTGGGTCTCTCCGATATCGAACAGCCGGGCGGCATGGGTGACGTGGCGGTCTTCGTCGAGGCTGCCGCGGGCGTGCCGGGCAAGAAGCCAAGCCCACTCAAATTGGTGCCCCGGCTCAACGATCCGGCCCGTCTCGTCCGGCATCGGCAACCAGTCGCGGCCGAAATATTCCCGCAGCGCACCTGTCTCGGCATCGATGAAGCTGCGCGTGGCGAGTGATGCGATCTCGTCCGCGAGCGCGGCGAATGCGCCTGTGTCCGCATCGGGCACTGCCGTCCAGGCCTGCGCCGCCTCGAAGAGATGCATGTGCGGATTGGACTTGAGCGGTGCCGTCGGTGGCTCTGTTTCCTCGAAGCCGGCGACCGGATGGGCAAACCGCGCCTTCAAAAGCGACAGAAGGGCCGAGGCTTCTTCATGCAGCGCGCCACGCTTATCCGGAAACACCTTCGCTGCCGAGGCGAGCGCCAGGAGAACAAAGGCATGGTTGTAGAGATCGAACCGATCGTCGATCAGCCTGTCGGTTCCGGCGACATTTCCGTAGAGACCGTCGCTGCGGCGGTAGATCGTCGTCAGCCGCTCGAGCGCCTGTTCCACCGGCCGCTGCCAATCGCCGCCCCACTGATGCAGCCCCGCTTCGGCATAGACATAGATCTGACGCGGCACCACGCGTGCGCGCACCGGCCCGTTCACGGCTTTGCCTGAATGATCGATCTGCTCCACGAAGCCCCAGTCAGGATCGACGCCGCGATCCGCCCAGAGCGGCAGAGCGTCTTCGTCCAGCCAGCGCCGCAATTCCTGTGCATGCGCTTGAACACGGTCCAAAACGCCACTCATGCCAAAGCGAGCCCTTCGGCGCTTCGACCGAGAAGCCCCGCGAGCGCTGCCACCACCATCGCGTGGTCATCGCGCTGCGGCAGGCCTGAAACGGTGACTGTCCCGATCATGCCAGCACCTTGAACGCGGATCGGGAAGCTGCCGCCATGGGCCGCGTAATCGGCATCGGCTAATGCGTATTTTCCGTCGAGCGTCGCCTCCGCCCGCTTCAGCCCGAGACCGACGGCATAGCTCGCCCGCTGAAAATGAATAGCGACGTTGCGCTTGCGCCGGATCCAGTTGCTGTTGTCGAGCGTCGCGCCGCCAACGACGGTATGAAACAGGCATTGCCCGGCGATGGTGATATCGATCGCAACCGATACCTGCGCCGCTTTTGCGGCATCGCGCAGAAGCGTGCCCAGTTGCCAGGCCTGATCCGCATCGAAAGTCGGAAATACGAGCGCATCTTCCTGCTCGGCGATCCGTCTCAGATCGGCTTCGATATCCTGCATGGTCGGTCCTTCGCGGTTCAGGCGCTTGTCGCGCTATCCTTCCACAGCCAGGCAGCGCCGCGAACCCCCGAACTGTCGCCATGCACCGCCTTGCGGATCGGCGTTTCGAAACCATCGCCGAAAATGTAGGTCTCGATCAGCGGCGGGAGGTCGCTGTAGAGCTCGTCGACATTGGACATACCGCCGCCCAGTACGAAGACATCGGGATCGACGACGTTGACCAGAAGCGCGAGACTGCGGGCGAGGCGATCGGCGAAGCGGCGGTAGACACCATCGGCCACAGCATCGCCGGCGCGCTTGTCCGTCAGGATGTCGCGTCCGCGCTTTTCCCGGCCGGTCGTCAGGCGATAGTCGAGCTCGAGCCCGGTGCCCGACGCATACATTTCCTGGCAGCCGGTCTTGCCGCACCAGCAGGCATGGCCGGGATATTCGTCGGCCCGCATCCAAGGCAGCGGGTAGTGGCCGATCTCGCCGGCAAAGCCCTGAAATCCGGCATGCACGCGGCCTTCGATCACCAGCCCTCCGCCATGGCCGGTGCCGATGATGATGCCGAAGACGACATGGGTGCCCTGTCCCGCTCCATCCACCGCCTCCGATACGGCAAAGCAATTGCCGTCATTGGTGATACGCACCGGGCGGTCGAGCGCGGTCTGCAGATCGGCGCCGAGCGGCTTGCCGTTGAGAAAGGTCGTGTTGGCGTTGCGAATGAGGCCGGTGCGCGGCGACGGGCTGCCCGGAATGCCGAGGCCGACCGTGCCACGGTCGCCCGTCTCGCCTTCCACGCGCGCGACGAGGTCGCGCACCGCCGTCACGCAAGCGTCATAGCCGGCCCGCGGCGTGTCGATTCGATGGCGTGCGCGCGTCTCGCCATGGGGCGAGAGCGCGATCACTTCCATCTTGGTGCCGCCCCAATCGATACCGATCAGCATTGTCTCACCGGTCAGGCGAGGCGCTGAGTCGTCTTGGGATCGAACACGACGGCCTTGTCCAGATTGAAGGCGAACTGGAATGTCTCGCCGGCGCGCGCATCGACATCGGAGCGCACGCGGGCGGTGATCTCCTTGCCGGCGATCTTGGTCACGACGAAGGTGTCGGAGCCGGTCGGCTCGACGAGATCGACAAGCGCATCGACGAAGCTCACGGAATTCGCTTCGGGATCCGTCAGGCCGCGATCGGTGATCGCTTCAGGTCGGATTCCCAGAATGACGCTCTGCCCATCGACGAACGTGGTTTCGCGAACGGAACTCGGCATGGCGAGACGGATCGGCCCATCGCTGCCGCTTCCAGCAAATTCGATCGCCCGTTCCGCGCCGTTGGTGACCACCTTGCCTTCCAGCAGGTTCATCGCGGGAGAGCCCATGAAATCGGCGACGAACAGATTGGCGGGGCGACGATAGATTTCTTCCGGCGAGCCCACCTGCTGAACGATGCCTTCCTTGAGCACCGCGATCTTGGTCGCCATGGTCATCGCCTCGATCTGGTCGTGAGTGACGTAGACGATCGTGGCACCGGTATCGCGGTGCAGGCGCTTAATCTCGGCCCGCATTTCCACGCGCAGCTTCGCGTCGAGGTTCGACAGCGGTTCGTCGAACAGAAATACGCGCGGCTTGCGCACGAGCGCGCGGCCCATGGCAACGCGCTGGCGCTGGCCACCGGAGAGCTGGCTCGGCCGTCGCTTGAGGAGATGCTCGATCTGCAGCGTCTTCGCCGCCGCCTTCACCGCTTCCTCGCGTTCGGGTTTCGCCACGCCGCGCATTTCGAGCGCAAAGGCGATGTTCCCCTCCACCGTCATGTTCGGGTAGAGCGCGTAGGATTGGAACACCATCGCGATATCGCGCTTGGACGGGTGCAGGTCGTTGACGATCTCGCCGTCGATGACGATGTCGCCCTTGGTCACGTCGGTCAGGCCGGCCACCGTGTTCAGCAAGGTGGACTTGCCGCAGCCGGATGGGCCGACGAGGACGAGGAACCCGCCCTTGTCGAGCGTGATGTCGATGCCCTTGAGGATGTCGGCACCGGCGATCGTCTTGTAGAGATCGCGAATTTCAAGAAACGCCATGGGCTTATCCCTTCACCGCGCCGGCCATCAGACCGCGCACGAAATAGCGCCCCGCGACGACATAGACGATCAGCGTCGGCAGAGCGGCGAACATGGCGGCTGCCATGTCCACATTGTATTCCTTCACGCCCGTCGACGACGAGACGAGGTTGTTCAAGGCAACCGTCATCGGCGCTCCACCGCCCGAGGCGAAGGAGACCCCGAACAGGAAGTCGTTCCAGATATTGGTGAACTGGTAGATGACCGTTACGACGATGATCGGCCCGGAGCTTGGCAGCAGGATGCGCCAGAAGATCTTGAAGAAGCCGGCACCGTCCATCTGGGCCGCCTTGATCAGTTCATCCGGAAACGCTTCGTAGTAATTGCGGAAAAACAGCGTCGTGAAGCCGAGACCGTAGACGACGTGGACAAGCACGAGCCCCGTCGTGGAATTCGACAGGCCGATGAGCCCGAGCACGCGCGCCATCGGGATCAGGACCGCCTGGAACGGGATGAAGCATGCGAATAGCATCATGCCGAAGACGAGCTTGTGGCCGGGAAAGCGCCATTTCGTCAACACGTAGCCATTGAGCGCGCCGAGGATCGTGGAGATCGCCACGGCCGGAATGACCATCTTGATGGAATTCCAGAAATAGCCGCTGATCCCCGTACAATTGACGCCGACGCACGCGGTGCCCCAGGCCTTGGCCCAGGCTTCGAATGACGGCTCTTGGGGCAGCGACAGCATGTTGCCCGAACGGATCTCGGCCAGCGGCTTCAGCGACGTGATGATCATCACGAAGAGCGGTAGCAGGTAGATTAGCGCGAACAGGATCAATATCGCGTAGATGAAATACCGGGCAAAGCGTGCCGAGCCCGGCGAGACGGATGTGGCAGCCGCGCTCATCGCTCACGCTCCCTCAGTTCCGAATAGAGATAGGGGATAATGATGGCGGAGATGCCCATCAGCATCATGACGGCGCTCGCCGAACCAACGGCCATTTGGCTGCGCGTGAAGGTGTAGGCATACATGAAGGTCGACGGCAGTTCCGTCGCGTTCCCAGGTCCGCCGCCGGTCAATGCAATCACAAGGTCGTAGGACTTGATCGCCATGTGGGCGAGCACGATGACGGCCGACAGGAAAGCCGGCCGCAACAGCGGAATGATGATCCGGCGATAAATCGCATAGGTGGAAGCGCCATCGATTTCGGCGGCCTTGATGATTTCGCTGTCGATGCCGCGCAGACCGGCGAGGAACATGGCCATGACGAAGCCGGAGGCCTGCCAGACGCCCGCGATCACGACCGTATAGATCGCCATGTCGGTGCTCGTCAGCCAGTCGAACTCGAAACTTTCCCAGCCCCACTGCTTCATGGTGCGCTCGAGCCCGAGGCCCGGATTGAGGAACCACTTCCACGCCGTACCGGTGACGACGAAAGAAAGCGCCATCGGGTAAAGGAAGATCGGCCTCAGCACGCCTTCGCCGCGAATACGCTGGTCGAGAAGGATCGCAAGCGTCAGACCGATGGCGATGCAGAAGAAGATGTAGAGCGAGCCGAAGATCGCGAGGTTCTGCAGCGCCACATACCAGTTGGGCTGCGACCACAAATTCACATAGGCGCCGAAACCGACCAGTTCATAAACCGGCAGGATGCGCGAATTGGTGAAGGAGAGATAGAGCGTCCATAGGATGAACCCGTAGACGAAGAACAGGATCAGCGCGAAGGAGGGTGCGAGCACCACTTTCGGCAGGATGTCGCGGGCCTTGTCGAGGACCCCGGCCCTGTGGCGCACCGGCTCGACCGCGTCCACTGTGACGGTCATGTCCGCCCTCTCCCCATGTGTATCGGATTGTTGGGCGCATGGCCGGCACCATCTGCCGGCCATGCGCGCCTTGGGTCGTCGGCGCCGAAGCGCCGATGTTCAAGCCTTAGGGCTTACTGAGCCGAAGCGACGGCCTGCGGCAGGCGCTCGAGCGCTTCGTCGGTGGTGATCTGACCGTTGAGGTGCTGCGTGATCACGTCGTACATGGCTTCCTTGACGGCAGCCGGCTGAGCGTGGCCATGGGCCATCGAGCCTGCGAGGTTGCCGCTTTCGGCAGCTTCGGCGAGATCGGCCATGCCCTTCTTGCCGCAATCGTCGAACTCGGTGTCTTCAACGTCGGTACGGGCAGGAACGGAGCCCTTGACGGTGTTGAAGGCAACCTGGAAGGCCGGATCCATGACGGCGGATGCCATCAGGCTCTGTGCTTCGCGCTGATCGTCACCGACTTCGAACATGACGAACTGGTCGGAGTTGAACAGAACGCTGCCCTGGGTGCCCGGGAAGCGCATGCACACGAAGTCTTCGCCCGGCGTCAGGTCTGCGCGCAGGAACTCGCCCTTTGCCCAGTCGCCCATCTGCTGTGCGCCGGCTTCGCCTTCGATGACCATGGCCGATGCCAGGTTCCAGTCGCGGCCCGAGAAGTTCTCGTCGAAATAGGTTGCGAGCTGGGTCATGTGATCGAAGACTTCGCGCATCGTGTCGCCGGTCAGCGCTTCTTCGTTCAGATCGATGACGGCTTCACGATAGAAGTCCATGCCACCGACGGAAAGAACGACGTTTTCCCAAAGCGTCGCATCCTGCCAGGGCTGGCCACCATGGGCGAGCGGGGTGATGCCCTGCTCCTTGAAGGAGTCGAGCATGGCAATCAGGCCAGCGAAATCGGTCGGCTCTTCGCCGCCTGCCGCATCGAAGGCTTCCTTGTTCACCCAGAGCCAGTTGGTCGAGTGCACGTTGACGGGAGCAGCGATCCAGTTGCCGTCGTACTTGGAGAACTCCTGAAGAGCGGCCGGCACGACATCGTCCCAGCCTTCTTCGGCCGCGAGATCGTTCAGGTTGGCGACGACGCCGAGTTCAGCCCAGTCCTTGATGTCGAAACCGAGCATCTGAACGGCCGTCGGCGCATCGCCGGACGTGACGCGGGCGCGCAGAGCGGTCATGGCCTGGGTACCGCCACCGCCGGCAACCGGCATGTCGGTCCAGCTGACGCCTTCACCTTCCAGGTTTTCTTTCAGAACGTTGACAGCTGCAGCCTCGCCACCGGCAGTCCACCAGTGCAGAACTTCAACGCTCTTGTCCTGGGCGCTGGCACTGCCGGCGGAAAGCGCCAGAAGTGCGGTACCAGCGGCCAGTTTTGCAATCGTGCGAATAGTCATGGAAACCTCCCATCGTGTCCGGTTCCTTCCGGACGTGAGGATTTATAACGATACAAGCTTGGAGATTGTCAAGCCGGGAAGATCAAACCGATTTAAAATTGTGCAACAGGCGCGATATGATCGTTTTCTCGCCGTTTCACCTATGCGAATTGTGCTTCCGATCGCCCCTCATTCATGTTTATAACGTTGCAAATGCGTGGGGAGACGCAAAAATCGGGAGGCTGCAGCATGAGTGGACGGGATGATCTCCCGCGCCGGGACGTGGACGATGCCGGCGGCAAGCCGACATTGCGGACGATCGCCGAGATCACCGGTCTTGCGGTCACGACCGTGTCCCGAGCGCTGAGCGGCGCACCGCAGATCGCGCTCGAGACGCGCCAGCGCGTGCGCCAGGTGGCCGATCATATTGGCTACATGCCCGATCGGGCTGCGCAGCGGCTGCGCACAGGGCGCACCAATGTCATCAGCCTCATTCTCGATCCCCACGAGGAAATCATCAATTTCGGCACGTCGCTGATCCGCGGCATCAGCACGGCGCTTAGGCAAACGCCTTACCATCTGGTCATCACCCCCTCTTTCGAAGATGCGCCGAACCTCGATCCCGTGCGCTACATCATGCGTAACCGGATGGCGGACGGCATCATCTTTTCGCGCACGCAGCCTTTCGACGAACGGGTGCGGCTGCTGCTCGAAAACGACTTTCCCTTCGTCTCGCACGGGCGCACGGAACTGTCCGTGCCGCACCCTTACGTCGACTACGACAATGAGGAGTTCGCCTTCCAGGCGACGATGAAGCTGATCGCGGCCGGGCGAACCAAGCCGGCGATCATCCTGCCACCGGAGCGCTTCACCTTTCATCATCATCTGCGCTACGGCTTCATGAAGGCGGTGCGCATGCAGGGCGTCGACTACGAAGTCCTGTCCGGCGTCAGCCTCGACAGCTCGGCGGAGACGATCCATGCGCGCATTCTGGCCCGGCTCGACGAAGCGTCGCCGCCCGACGGCTATGTCTGCGGCGGGGAAGTCTCGGCGCTGGCCGTGATGGCCGCTTACACGGATCGCGCGATGGTGCCTGGCCGGGACGTGGGCATCGTGGCGAAGAAGACCTCGACGCTCTTCACACCTGTCAGGCCGCGGATCGATACGATCGAAGAGGATTTGGCCGCTGCCGGCGAGGCCATGGGGCGGCTGCTTTTGAAGCGCATCGGTGGTGCAGCCGCGGAGGACCTCCAGGAATTGCATCGCCCTCAGATGGAGACCGCCGACGCAACGGCTGCCTGATCCAATCCCGAACGATCGCCGCCCGACGGGGCGGCAAATCCGAGTTTCCCGTCAATAATCGCGCTCGAAGAAGATGCCGAGGCTCGTGTCGCCGTCGGCACCTGCGGCACCGCGTGCTTTCAGGCTGTCGGTGATGTCGAGATCGATCGTGACCTCGCTGGAATCTCCCGAACCGGCCTGGATGCCGAGATAGACGTTCTCGCGCAGATACCGGCCGGCCCTGAGCGCGGCGTTGCCTTGGTCGTCGGTGACGACATCGAGATCATCCAGTCCGGTCGACTGGCGCAACTGACCCAAGAGCGACGTGTTCTGCCCGCCCGAGAGCTCGGCGACGGCAGCGGCAAGCTGTGCGATCTGGAATGCCGACAGGTCGGCGATGCCACGATCGAAGATCAGGCGGGAGATCACCTCGTCTTCCGGCAGCTCCGGCTGCGAGGAGAAGTCGATCTGGATGTCGGACGCCCTTCCCGACACGGTGATGATGACCGTCGTATCGCCGGATTGGGACGAGGCGGTCAGGTTCACGAACGGGTCGAGATCGCCGATGAGCGTGACGTTGCCCTCATCGAACACGATGCGCCGTCCGAGGATGGCGAGGCGACCGCGGATCAGGTCGAACGCGCCCACGGGCTGGACGTTGGTTGCCGGGCCAGTGATGCGAAGGCTGCCGCCGAGTTCCGCATCGAGGCCACGGCCGCGCACGAAGATCTGATTGTTGGCGTTCACCTGGATGTCGAACTGAACCACGCTCGGCCGCGCCGTCGGCACGGGCATTTCGCCGTCCTGGCGCAGACGGGCGCGATTGAGCGTTGCGGCAACGGCCGGCGGCGGGTCGATGTGCCGAACATCCGTCAGGCCATTGGCGCCGCCGCCACCTTCCGGAATGCCGATCTCGGCATTGTCGATGTTGACGGTGCCGGACACCAACGGATCGCGGGTGAGACCGCCGGTGACAGCGAGATTGCCCGAGGCCGTCACGATCAGGAAATCGCCGTCAGCATAGCGCGTCTGGTTGAGTGCGATGTTGATATTGGCCGGGAAGCCGGCGGCGGCATCGAGCGAAATGGTGCCGCCAACGGTGATGGTGCCGCCGGTGGAGAGGCTCGCCTGAAAGGTGTTGATCGTGACCTGCTGGCCCTGGATCGACGCCATGACATTGATGCCGCGCAACTGCACATTCGTATCGGGATCGAGCACGGCGGCGTTTGAGGTGGACACCATGCCGTCGAAGCGCGGATCGGCGATGGAGCCCGACGCCCGCACGGACAGTTCCACAGTGCCATCGACACGCGTGCCGCGCTCGGCCAGCGCCACATTGGCGATGGAGAGCGGGGCGCGGCCCTGCACGTTGACATTCAGGCCGCTGCCGGTGAGCGGAACCGTACCCGACGCGGAGATGTCGATGCCCTGTCCGTTGGTGATCGTGGCCGACGAGAGTGCAACGGACTGGTCGGCGAAGCGGCCGCTGGCAGCGACGCCGAGCGGCGTGATCCCGTTGCTGGCCAGCACGCTTGCCGAGACGCCCGAGCCGGTGACATCGAAAGCAACCACCGGGGCCGCGATCGTTCCCGTCACCCGCGCATCGGCAGAAACGCGGCCCTGAAGCCCCTGATTGCCGGCCAGCGCGTCGATGGTCGCCAGCGGCAGTTCGTTGACGGTGACATCGAGCGCGAGCTGGCCGTCGCCGATCGGCGCAGAGCCGGATATGTTGACGTTGATGCCACCCGCTGCCGCGAGTTCAGCATCGAGGTTCACGCGATTGCCGGACGAGCGACCCGAGGCATCGACCGAAATCGCGCCGAGACCGAGTTCGCGCACCGGTGCGGCCGTGATGCCGCGGCCTTGGACGTCGAAGGTAATGTCCGGCGCATCCCGCGTGCCGCGGATCTGCGCCGTGCCGTTCACTGTGCCGGCCGCCTGGAGATCGGGCATAACGGTGTTGGCGATCGCGAGCGGAAGGGCCCGGATTGCGACATCGAGGTTGATCTCGTTTGCGACCGTGCCGCTTGCCCGGATCTCACCACCGGCCACGTCGAGCACGATGTCGCCCAGCGTATAGCGCTCGCCTTCGACCAGGATTTCTGCCGGTTGCAGAAGCCGTGCCGCCGTCTGGCCTTGCGTCAAAGCAAGTTCGGCCAAGGCCACGCGGAAACCCGTTTCGATGTCTTCCAGCGCACCGGAAAGCGCAATCGTTGTGCCGCCTGCCAGGTTGGCGTTGGCCGTAAAATCCGTCAGGGCGCCCTGCCGGTTGGCCGTCGCGTTGAGCCGCTCAACGACCGTGCCGCCCGCTTCCAGCCCGGCTGCATTTACCGTGCCGTCGATCTTCGGAACCTCGAACAGGTCTTCGATCGTCGCATCGATCTGCGCGGAGGACAGCGTGACGGCCTCGGCAGCAATGTTGGAAAGATTGGCGGAAACGACTGCGTTTTGACGCCCTTCGACGATGATGAACTCGATGTCGGCATTGGCGGCGCCGGTGGCATCCTGAAGCGCAAGCGCAGCCAGCGTCTCGATTTCAGGCGCATCCAGCGTAATCGCGCCGCTCAGCAGGCCATCGGCATTTTGTTCGACCGAGCCGGCAATCGTCGCGCCGCCTGCCCGAAAATCGAGATTGTCGAGGGCGCGGCGCTCCGGTGAGGCGAACAGATCGGCGCTGAGGCCGATGCGCTGACCGTCGAGGAAGGCATCCACCAACAACTCGCCTTCGACGCCATTACCGTAGGGCGAGCCCGTCGTCGCATCGACGCCGATCACGTTGCCCTGGAAACCGAAGGTTGCCTCGCGCAGCGGACGGTCGACGAGTGTGCCGCTCGGGATGCTGCCCTGAAGATCGAGCGCGACGGGACCACCGTCACCGGTCGCAGTTCCCGTCAGTGTCAGCCGGCCGGATGCGTCCTCGCTGACCAGCGCGAGATCGGCGAGCATGATGTCGAGCGCGATGTCGGCGCGCTCCGTCGAATAAACGCCGTCGGCCACCAGGCTGAACTGCTCGTTCTCGATGCGGAAATCACCGGCCTGGAAACCAGCCTCGCCACGGGCAAGCCTGCCGGACAGTTGCACGGTGCTCTCGATCAGCGCGTCGAGCGCGGTCGTACCCACCTGCAGGCCAGTGCCGCTGCCGTCCAGTGTCAGGTCGAATGCGCCAGAAAGCGGCGCCAGCGTGCCGTCGGCCGTCAGATCGATGCTGCCTTCGAGCGGGCGTCCTGCAAGATCGGCGAAAGGCGCGATGCTTTCGGCCACGATGCCGATCGTGCCGGTATAGGCGAACTCTTCGATTGCGCCTGCAAGCTGAAGCGCCAACGCCTCGCCGCGAAGTTCGGCGCGCGACAGTTCCACCGCGCTGCCCGAGGACCATGCGCCATCGATCGCCAGATCGAGCCTCTGCCCGAGCGCACTCGCCACAGCCTCGTCCTCGGCTGCGATGCCCGTCATCGCGCCTTCGACGTTGAAGGTCACGCGCCGGTTTGCCGGATCGTCCAGGGCAGCGGCGATCCCGCCGAAGGTCAGTTCCAGATCGTCTGCGGCAAGAGTGGCCGTTTCCAGCCCGCCGACAGTCAAGGCGCCCGACCAGTTTTCCGAAGCGTCGGCGCCATAATCGACCGTCAGCCGCGCCTGCCGCACACTCGTGTCGCCGCCGGCTACCGGGAGAATCACGGCGTCGCCGGATGGATCGGCAAGGGTGGCTTCAAGGCGAAGGCGCCTGAGGAAATTGTCCGCGCTGGTCTCAGCAGTCGCATTCACGGAGAGGGAGGCCGTGTCGATGGAGAGTGCCTCGACGGCGAGACCACCTTCGTCTCGCACCAGAGCGTCGACGCTCAGGCTGGCGCTATCGCCAAAGAAATCGCGGAAGGCCGGGGCGACAAGGCGCGCAATTGCGCCTTCGACATCGGCATCGACCGCCAGGCCCGCTGCGGTTCGCTCCAGGCGCGAGGTACCGGAAACCACTCGTGTCCCGTCGGCATCGAGCGTCAGCGCAACCGTCAGATCGGCAAGCGGTCCGGAGCCGGCGAGGCTGAGGTCGACCGCAGGCCGGCCTTCGATCGAAAGCAGGTTTGCCAAAATCCCGTCTTGTGGCTCCGAGACGGCAAGGTCGAGGTTGAGCTGCTCGGTGGCATTGGAATAAGCGAGCGCCAGCGTGAGCGATCCGCCCGGACCATCGAGACGCTCGATCGCGAGGTTTGTTTCAAGCGCACCATCAGTCAGGCTGATGCCGCCATTGATCGACAGGATCGATTCGAGACCGAACACCGTCGGGCCAAAGAACACTTCCGGCACGGTCAATTGCTGCAGGCGGATCGCCACGGGCAATTCCGGAAGCGCAAATCCGCCGGCTTCCGGCGGCGGCGCGCCCTCTGCCGGAACCGGCTGGCGGCTGACTTCGATGCGATCGGCCGTTAGGCTTTCGATATCCAACCGGCCGCGCAACAGGGCCGAACGCGTCCAGTCGATGCGCGCATTGATGATTCGCAGCCACACGCCCTCGCGGTCGGCGACGGTGATTTCGCCGATCACGGCCTCGGACGACAGCGCGCCCTGGATGCCGCGCAGACGGATCTGCCGGTTTTCCGCCGACAGCTGGTTCTCGACGAAGCGCGTGAAGGCCGAGCGGGTTTCCGCTTCCTCGTCCTGCGCAAATGCCGGACCAGCGAAGAGAATGGCGAGGACAAGAAGGAGAAAACGGGTCAAAACGCCTGTCCTATCCCGACATAGAGAGCAAAATCCGGATCATCCGGCCCCGGATCGAGCGGGATGGCGGCATCGAGGCGGATCGGCCCGAGACCCGTCTGGTAACGCAGGCCAATGCCGACGCCGACCTTCAGGTCTTCGGAAAAGTCCGGAAAGGATTCCGCGCCGACATAGCCGACGTCGGCAAAGCCGACGAGGCCGATCGAGTCCGTCACCTTGGTACGAATTTCGCCGGATGCCTCGATCAGAGAACGGCCGCCGGTGACTTCGCCGCTTGCGTTGACCACCCCGATCCCGCGATAGGCGTAGCCGCGCGTCGAGCCGCCGCCACCTGAAAGAAAGAGCTTGTCCGGGGGGAGCTCGAAGAGATCGGCGCCCACGATGGAGCCAATCTTGAGCTTGCCTGCCAGCACGAAACGATCGTCCGCATCGATACCATAATAGGCTCGCGCCTCGGCGGTTGCCCGACCCGCTATGTTGCCGAACTCAAACTCGTAGAACGGCTCGGCGGTCACTTCGAGGAAGTAGCCCTCCGTCGCGTCGGCGGAGTTGTCACGCGTGTCATAGGTAAGCTTAGCCGGCAAACCAAAGGTGGTGAAGCTGCGCTCGCCGAGATCGTCTTCGAAGTCGGCATATTTCGCCTCGGCGAAAATCTCGCCGCTCAGATAATCGGAGAAGATGTGCGTGAAGCCCATGCGGGCCGCAACGGACGTCTCGGTATAGACATCGAGCACTTCACGCTTGCCGAGCAGGCTCGCGACGAAGTTCGTGTCCGGCGTGAAGACGCCCGGCCGCGTGAAGGTGGCGCCAAGGGAATAGTCGAATTCCTGAACGTCCAGCGTGTCGCCGATGCCGCCGACCCGCGCGTCGAGCCTGAGACGCTCAGCCTTGCCGAACAGGTTGCGGTGCAACCAGAATGTCTCGACGCCCAGCCCATCGACCGTCGAATAGGTGCCGCCAACCCCCAGGCGGCGGAGCGGGCGCTCCTGGACATTCACCGTCATCGGCAGAAGGCCGTTGCGGGCGATTTCGTCGGCCTCGCGCACGGTGAGTGCTTGGAAGACATCGAGGCGGGCCAGGCGCTGGCGGGCCCGTTCTATATCGTCGGGATCATATTCCTGCCCCTCCGGCAGGTCGGTCATGTAGCGGATATACTCCGCATCCATGCGCTGCGCGCCTTCGACCCGCGTCTGGCCGTAGGCGGCGCGCTGGCTGGGATCGACGATGATCGACACATCCACAGTCTGGGAGTTGTGGTTGGCGGTTACCGTCCGGTCGGCAATCTCCGCCTTGGCAAAGCCCTGTTGCCGCCAGGCTTCGATCGCCAGTCGCTCGCCGCGAATGACCGCGCCGGAGCGGGCGATCTCGCCAGAAGCCAGCCCCTCTTCGGACGGCAGTGCGACTTCGTCACCACGTTCGGTCGCGGGCGGCGCCTGGTTGCCGATCGTTGCCTGGCCAAATGAAAATTGCGGGCCGATATCGACGGTTATGGTCACCACGGCAGGATCGGGCAGCGTGGAGTCGACCGGCAAGTCGGCAGCTTCGCGGCCGTCGACGAGGATGCTGACCGAACCGCCATAATGCCCTTCAGTATAAAGGGCTGCGACCATGCGGGCGTAATCGGACTTGGCCCGGCCGATCAATCCTGCGGATCCGGAGGCTGGTTCGTCGCGGTCGCTCCAGAGCCTGGAGGCACCCCGCACGGCATTGAGGACGCGACCCTCGGCCGGTCCCGCGTCGAACGTCACCTCATAGGATTGCGGATCGCCGATCACATCGGCTTCAGCTGGCTCGCTGCTCCCGAAAATGCGGATGCCGAACAACTCGAAGGCAGCGGCCTGCCCACTCGTCCCGGCAATCAGCACCGCCAAGGCGATGGCTGATGCGCTCTCTCCCAGTCTTCGACGCAACGCGAACCCACTTCCTCGACAGCCGTTCGTCTTGACGCATTGCTGCGCCTTCGGAGCGGCGACCTTACGTAAACGCGGCGGCAATCGGCAAGGCAAGCAGCCCTGATTTCACGTAACTGGCAGCAACGAGGCGTGTTGGTGCAGCAAGATTGCACCACTTGACGTTGGTCGAAAGAGGTTACCGCTCTGTTAAACTCGGCGACAACGATGTGTGAGAACGGGAATGACGCGCCCAAAATGGGCTATGCCATGGTTCTATCAGAGAGTGCTTCTGCTGAATTGCTTCGGGCCGTGCGATCTTGGTCTTCGCTTCATAGGTCCAGACGTTGAACATCTCCAGCGTATGGGGACCGAACGTATGGAACAGCGGAATATCGGCGGCATCCCGCCCCTTAGCGACCGCGATTCGCCCGATCCGTCGCTGGTTGTGGCGCGCGTCGAACGTGTACCAGCGATCGCCGAGATAGACTTCGAACCATGCGTTGAAATCCATCGGTGCTGGATCGACCGGAACGCCGATGTCGCCCATGAAGCCATTGACGTAGCGCGCAGGAATATTGAGGCAGCGGCAAAGTGCCACCGCCAGATGGGCGAAGTCGCGGCACACGCCAACGCGTTCGTCATTGGCCTGGCAGGCAGTGCGTGTCGCGCGGGCATAGCCATAGGAGAAAGTCAGGCGCTCATGCACATAGTCGCATACCGCCTGGACGCGCTCCCAGCCCGACTGGATCGAGCCGAAGCGGCGCCAGGCGAAATCCGACAGATGTTCCGTTTCGCAGTACCGGCTCGGCAGTAGGAAGGCCAAAGCTTCTGCGGGGAGACGGTCGACGGGAACCAATTCGGCGGTCGGGTCATACTCGTCCGGCTCGCCATCGTCTTCAACGACGGCGTCATAGCGCAGTTCCATGCCGCCTTCGGGCACAAGGCAGCGGCGGCAGTCATTGCCATAGATGTCGCGATAGGACGCAAAACGCACGTCCTTAGACGCGCTCAACCCGGTCTCGCCAACGATATCGCGACGACGCTCGGGATGGATCGCGAGATGCATCGTCATCGGCGTCGGCTGGCTGCAGGAAATTCCGATCTCGAAACCAACACGTACCAGCATGATCAACCTCCCTGCGTTTGATCCCGCTACAACCGATGCGAGGCACTCTGGTTCCGCGAGGTATGCGGTTTATCTCGCTATGATTGCAGGCAGTCACGAAAAGGGATCAAAGTCTTTCAGTAGCTTATGCTCAATGGGCGATGAACATCGGCACATCCGTATGAGCGAGCAGATGGCTCGTCGCGCCACCGAAAATCATCTGCCGCAAGCGGCTTTGCGTGTAGGCGCCCTTGATGATCAGGTCCGCACCCAGATCGTGGGCTTGCTTCATGATCGATTCGCCGGGGCCCGAAACGAGCGGTCGCGAGGCAAGCTCGGCGTTCACGCCGTGCCGCTTCAAAAACTCGACCTGGTCGGACGCGCGCGGACCGTCGACTTCCCAGCCTTCCAGGTGCAGAACGATAGCGCGTTCCGCCTGCAGCAGGATCGGCATGGCGAATGCGATGGCGCGGGCCGTTTCGAGACTGCCGTTCCAGGCGATGACGACTCTGCGGCCGATGGCCTTGGGAATTGCCGGCGGAACCAGAAGGACCGGCCGGCCGCTCTCGAAGAGGATCGTTTCCACGGTGGCGATGCGGCTGCCATCACGACGTTGCTCCGGACGAGCCAGCACGACGAGGTCGAACAGGCGCGCATAGCTCGCGACGCGCCCATCCTCTCCAAGCTCGTCCATGGCCCAGCGGTAGCAGGGACCGGTCACCTTGTCGGCACATCGTGGCAATTGAGCCTGCTGCATCTGCTGCTCAAAATGTCGTCGCGCCGTCGTCACCATGTCGCGCCGGTTGTCCGGGTCGATGTAGTGCGGGTCGATCGGAAACTCGGCTGCGATGGTGCGTGACAGATCGGGCGCGAGCGCCATTCCTTCGACAAGACTGCCGAAGACATGGGCAAAGGAGATCGCGCAATCGAAGACGGCGGCACTGGGTTGTTCGGGAACCGGAACCAACAGCGTCTTCATGCACATTCTCCAGTATCAATCAGTGCTTGCGCGCCACCATGCCCGCTTCGCCTGCATCGGGCAATGTCTGCATGCGCATCAGCGCCGAGGCACAGAACCCGTCGTAGACACGCGTCAGTTCCTGTTCGGACACACCGAGGTCGCGGTCTTTCAGATCGGCCGCAAGCCGCTTGAGAAGAAGGCCGGATCCATCGCGTGTCAGAACAGCGTGCGCATGCGTCGAGACATAGCTGTCCGCATCCGCGCCGATCAGGCCGAGCCTGTCTGCGGCCCAGCGCGCCATGTCGCGCATGGCGATGACGCGCATGCGGAATGCCGCTTCGAGATCATGGACGTATTTGAGTTCGAAAGCCCGTTCGCGGTCGTCGAAGAGGGACATGCTGCATACCCCTGAACCAATGAACATTGAAGGATCATACCAGATCGCGGCTCCACTCAAAAGCCGATCGCTTGCGTCTGGCGCTGCTCAAAGAAAATGCCCCGCACTCGAGGAGCACGGGGCATGGTTTGATTGCAGTTTGCAGCAACTGCCGCAGCGCTTAATCGTTACTGGACCGTCGGTGCCTGGGCCGGGCCGGGCTCGTCGGTCGCATCCTGCTCGATCGTGTTCTCACCCACCGGATTTTCCGGCTCCGTCGCCTCGCCGAAGAGTCCGGCGGCCGCCCACGCCAACAAGGCCAGAACCAGGGCAACGATCAGGATCTTCAGGACGGGCAGGCCACGTTCACCCTGACGGGCCTCGCGCGGCGTCAATTTCTCGGTCATGCATCTCTCCGAATTGCATCAGCGCACCGCATCGGCGCGCTATTTCAGCTTCAGATGATGAACGACCTCGCGCTGGGAATGTTCCCTCGGCGCGCGAGGCACAGGACGTCAGATGTCGAGATTGGCGACCGTCAGCGCGTTGTCCTGGATGAACTCGCGGCGGGGTTCGACCTCGTCGCCCATCAGTCTCGTGAAGAGGCTGTCGGCGTCCGTCGCGTCGCTGATCTTGACCTGCAACAGGGAGCGGACATTCGGATCGAGCGTCGTTTCCCAAAGCTGCTCGGCGTTCATTTCGCCAAGACCCTTGTAACGCTGGATCGAAAGACCCTTCCGGCCGATCGCGAAGATCGTGTCCAGCAGCAGGCGCGGTCCGGTCATCTGTGTGCGATCGTCCTTGCGCAGAAGCAGGGGTGTCTCGCCGTAGACCTCGTGCATGCGTGGCGCCATCTGATCGATGTGGCGCGCGTCGGCCGAACCGATGAGGGCGTTGTCGAGCAGATGCGACTCCTTGACGCCGCGCACCGTGCGCTCGAGCCGGATCCCGCCTTCGGAGGTGACCGTGCCCTGCCAGCCGCGCTCGGTGTCTTCGGCAATCATGTCCAGACGCCGTGCGATCTCGTCGGCGGTTTCCTGTGCGCGCTGCGGGTTGCTGGTCAGGTCGGGATTGAGCGCGCCTGCGACAGCGGCCTGCTCGATCACGGAGCGATCATAGCGCGAGTGGATGCCGTCGATCAGCGTGCGGATGCGCAGCGCGTCGTTGATGACGGCACGGAAATCGTTGCCGAGCCGCACTTCACCACTGCCAAGCTCAAGCGAAGCCTCTTCGAGGCCCATGGAGATCAGGTAATCCTCCATGGCCTTCTCGTCCTTCAGGTACTGCGAGGACTTGCCGCGCGTGACCTTATAGAGCGGAGGCTGGGCAATATAGATGTGACCGCGCTCGATCAGTTCCGGCATCTGGCGGAAGAAGAAGGTGAGCAGCAGCGTGCGAATATGGGCGCCGTCGACGTCGGCGTCCGTCATGATGATGATCTTGTGGTAGCGCAGCTTGTCCGGGTTGAACTCGTCCTTGCCGATACCGGCACCGAGCGCCGTGATCAGCGTGCCGACCTGGTCGGACGAGATCATGCGGTCGAAGCGCGCGCGCTCGACGTTGAGGATCTTGCCGCGCAGGGGCAGAATCGCCTGGTTCTGGCGCGACCGGCCGCTCTTGGCCGAGCCGCCTGCGGAATCGCCCTCGACAATGAAAACTTCGGATTTGGCCGGATCGCGTTCCTGGCAATCGGCAAGCTTGCCCGGCAGCGACGTGATGTCGAGCGCGCCCTTGCGCCGCGTCAACTCGCGCGCCTTGCGCGCCGCTTCACGCGCCGAAGCCGCTTCGATGACTTTGCCGACAAGGATCTTCGCCTCAGTCGGGTGTTCTTCCAGCCACTGGTTCAAGCCCTCGTTGACGAGGCTTTCGACCACGGGCCGCACTTCGGACGAAACGAGCTTGTCCTTGGTCTGCGAGGAGAATTTGGGGTCGGGAACCTTGACCGAGAGAACCGCCGTCAGGCCTTCACGGCAATCGTCACCGGTCAGCGAGACCTTTTCCTTCTTCGTCAGGCCCGATGTCTCGCCATAGGACACGATCTGGCGCGTCAGCGCGCCGCGGAAACCGGCCATATGGGTGCCGCCGTCCCGCTGGGGGATGTTGTTGGTGAAGGCCAGCACGTTTTCGTGGTAGCTGTCGTTCCACCACATCGCCACTTCGACCGTGATGCCGTCCTTTTCGCCGATCATCGTGATCGGAGCGGGGACGAGCGCCTTTTTGGAACGGTCGAGATATTTGACAAAGGCCTCGAGACCGCCCTCGTAGAGCATCTCGACTTCCTTGACGTCGGCATGCCGCTTGTCGGTCAGCTTGATGTGGACGCCCGAGTTCAGGAAGGCGAGTTCACGCAGCCGGTGTTCCAGCGTGCCGAAATCGAATTCCGTCATCGTGAACGTCTCGCCGGAGGGCAAGAAGGTGATTTCCGTGCCGGTGTGGTTCCCGGCCTCGCCCGTGACCGCGAGCGGTGCATCCGCAACGCCGTGCGTGAAGCTCATCTCGTGCCATTTGCCGTTGCGCGCGATGCGCATCTTCAGCATCACGGAAAGCGCGTTGACCACCGAGACGCCGACGCCGTGCAGACCGCCGGAGACCTTGTAGGAGTTCTGGTCAAACTTACCGCCGGCATGGAGCTGGGTCATGATGACCTCGGCGGCGGAAACGCCCTCACCCGTGTGAATGTCGACCGGAATGCCGCGGCCGTTGTCGGTAACGGTGACCGAGCCGTCCGCATTGAGCGTGACCGTGACGATGTCGGCATGGCCGGCAAGAGCCTCGTCGATCGCATTGTCCACAACTTCGTAGACCATGTGGTGCAGGCCCGAGCCGTCATCGGTATCGCCGATATACATGCCCGGCCGCTTGCGCACGGCATCCAGCCCCTTGAGCACCTTGATCGATTCGGCGCCGTATTCGCTGTTTGCGGAAGCCTGCGGCGTTGGCTCGTTCGAAGGGGTATCGCTCATCGTCGGGAATGCTTTCGAAAGGAGGTGGATGACGGTCAGTTGTCGTGCCTAGCGCGACCCGTGGCGGAAACGGCTCCGACCGCATCGAATCGATGTCATTTCACTGTGCAAGATAATCATTCCGCACGGTCACTTCAAACTTTGGCGCCCCAAGATATGGGGATTGCTACCCGAGCAACCCACTTCTCAGGGCTACGGCGACCGCCTGCACGCGATTGGTGGATTTCAGCTTACCCGAAGCGGTGTTGAGATAATAGTTCACTGTGTGCTCGGAGATGCCGATGATCTTGCCGATCTCGAAACTCGTCTTGCCCTCGGCCGTCCAGCGCAGGCATTCGCGCTCGCGCTCGGTGAGACGAGGCTTTTCCTCGTCGCGCGTCCCACGCAGCTTTGCGAGCTGGTCGAATATGCCCGTGGAGACAAGCTGCAGTTCACCCATTTCCTGCATGTCGAGTTCGTCACGCTGGCCCGAGTAGCCGATCGCACCCGTACCGTAGGAGGGGCAGTGCACCGGAAAATATGCCCAGCGGACCATGTCGAACTTGCGGAAGAGATCGACGACCGACGGCCGCTTCCCGGTCTCCAGGTGCGGAAGCTCATCGAGCGTGTATTGGAAGCACATGGCCGATTGGGACAAGCGCTTCAGGATCGGGCTCGAAGACCCCACCTTCCGTTCGTCATAGGTACGGGTGAGTTCGGCAGGCCAGTTGGACAGTTCCGAGAGAGCACCGATCTTCGCCTCGCCGACCGCAGGCAGCTTCAGAACCGTGAAATATGCAAATCCATATTCCTGCGTCTTGGAACGCAGCAACCGCAAGAGGTCGTAAGGCGTCTGCATGTCGCCCATGACGGCCGGCATATCCGATGCACTGGAAATGCCTAGATTCATGCCGCCGTCACCCGCTCCGTCCCGATCGAGCCGCCCAATGTCGTTTCCTGCACGCTCCACGATTGTCGAGTGCCGACAATGGGGCAGGCGCGCCCATGGAGCAAGCAGGAATGCGCGAGAACGCAACCTGTCCTCATCAAATGCTCCCGATCAAATGCCAAGCACACTTGCACGCCATGGTGCACTTGCTAGATGACGGGTCAGCATCCATCCAGGGGTTGCAGTTTCCGGGGCCAGGCTTTGAGCAACCCAATATTTCTCGGTATCGATACCGGCGGCACCTATACGGATGCCGTGCTTTTCAGCGAGACGCGCGGCGTCGTCGCGAAGGCGAAGGCGCTGACCAGCCACGACGACCTCGCGACGGGCATCGCGGCCGCCGCGGATGCCGTGATCGCGCAGTCCGGCATCGATGCAGCGTCTATCGCGCTTGTCTCCCTGTCGACGACGCTCGCGACCAACGCGCTGGTGGAAGGCCGCGGCGGACAGGTCGCACTGGTGGCGATCGGGTTCGAGCCCGCAGACCTCGAACGCGCAGGTCTTCTCGAGGCGCTGTCCGGTGCACCCGTCTACCGGCTGCCAGGCGGCCACGACGTTCACGGCAAACCACGCACGCTCGATCTTTCGGCTCTGCAAGCGGCGCTGCCGACGCTGGCCGAAGAGGCGGAAGCGATTGCAGTCGCCGGCTATTTCGCGGTGCGCAATCCAGAGCATGAGATCGCCGTTCGCGCGCTGATCCGCGAGGCGACCAGCCTGCCGGTCACCTGCAGTCACGAACTTTCGTCGAAACTCGGGGGTCCGAAGCGGGCCTTGACGACGCTTTTGAACGCGCGGCTGATCGGCATGATCGATCGGCTGATATCGGCCAGCACCGCGTTTCTTGCCGCGCGCGGCATCACCGCCCCGCTGATGGTCGTGCGCGGCGACGGCGCGCTGATTTCGGCCTCGGAAGCACGGCTTCGGCCGATCGAAACAATCCTTTCGGGTCCTGCAGCAAGCCTCGTCGGTGCACGCCATCTGACCGGGCTCGATCGCGCCATCGTAGCCGACATCGGCGGAACGACGACGGATATCGCCATTCTGGAAGACGGGCGGCCTCGGCTCGATCCCGAAGGCGCGCTGGTCGGTGGGTTCCGCACCATGGTGGAAGCCGTCGCGATGCAGACGCATGGGCTCGGTGGGGACAGCGATGTCGCTATCCTGCGTGACGGCATCGCCGCCGGCATTCTGCTCGGACCGCGCCGCGTGGTGCCGCTGTCGCTCGCGGCGCTTAGCGACGGCAGCAATCTCGTTTCGGCGCTCAAGCGGCAACTGGCCAACGATCGGCCCGGTCGGCTCGACGGGCGCTTTGCAGCGCGAACCGCCATGACGCCGCCGCGCCATCTGCCGGACCGCGACCGCTTGCTGCTTGCGCGGCTCGGCCACGATTTCCGTCCGCTCGACACAGTCCTCGTCAGTGCGTCCGAACGGTCTGCGCTCGATAGGCTTGCCGGCCAAGGGCTCGTGCGCATCAGCGCTTTCACGCCGACCGACGCGATGCATGTGCTCGGGCGCTTGTCGCTCTGGAACAGCAAAGCCGCGCGGCTCGGCGGGGCGCTTCTCGCCCGTCAGCGCGACGGCAGGGGCGACACGCTGGCCGCCGACGAAGCGGCCCTGGCCGAGCGCGTGATCGCCACGCTGACGGAGATATCCGCCCACAAGGTTCTGGAAGCTGGGCTCAGCGAGGATGCCGCGCGCGGGTTTGGGCCCGCCTTCGATCCGGCACGCACGGAGGCAGTGCGGCGCGCGCTGGCCCGCCCGACATCGATCGTCGGCTTCCGGCTTTCGCTCGATCGCCCGCTGGTCGGGCTGGGCGCTTCTGCTTCCACCTATTATCCGGGGATCGGCGCGTTGCTTGGAGCGGAGATCGTCGTGCCGGACCATGCGGATGTCGCCAACGCGATCGGTGCCGTGGTCGGGCAAATCACCGAGATGGCCGAGGTTCTCGTCACTGCGCCGGAACCAAGCGTCTTCCTTGTCAGCGGCGGTGCGCAGATGGAACTGTTCGACGCCGAGGAACCTGCTCTTAGAAATGCCCGCGAAACCGCAAGCGCAATCGCCCTTGCGAAGGCCGAACGCGCTGGCGCCAGCGATCCGTCATTGGCCGTGGACGAGCACATTTCCGCTCCGGTCATCGACGGGCAGCGCCAGTTCGTCGAAGCGCGGATCCGCGCTGTCAGCTCCGGAAGACCACGGCTTGCGGTCGATCCGGTCTGATTGTTTCCGAAATGGAACAAATCTTTGGAATTGATGATCGATTGACAGGGAATGCGCCGGGCTTATCTCTGGCGTAACGGAAAGTGCGACCAGCCGGTTGCCGCGCCAAGGGAGATCCACGCATGACCACGACCGAGCAGCACGGGCTGACGATCGACACCACGCTTTACGACTTCATCGTCTCGGAAGCTCTGCCGGGGACTGGTGTCGAGGCCGATGCATTCTTCAAGGCGTTATCCGATGCGATCCACGAGCTTGGGCCGAAGAACCGTGCACTGCTTGCCAAGCGGGATGATCTGCAGGCGAAGATCGATGCGTGGCACCGCGAGAACGGCGCACCGTCCGACCTAGAGCGCTACAAGGCGTTCCTCGCTGAGATCGGTTACCTCGTACCTGAAGGCGGCGCTTTTTCCGTCTCGACCGACAATGTCGACCCAGAAATTGCGACAACGGCTGGCCCGCAGCTGGTCGTGCCGGTCATGAACGCACGCTATGCGCTGAACGCAGCCAATGCGCGGTGGGGTTCGCTTTATGACGCGCTCTACGGAACCGACGCGATTTCCGAAGATGATGGTGCCGAAAAGGGCAAGGGTTACAATCCAAAGCGTGGCGCGAAGGTCATCGCCTGGGGCCGCAACTTCCTCAACCAGAGCGCACCGATTCAAGCCGCCTCGGGCGATACCACCTGGGAAAATGTCAGCGGCTTCTCGATCGAAGATGGCCAACTCGTCATCGCGCTGACCGATGGCGCGCTCGGCAAGCTGAAGGACGGCGCGCAGTTTGCCGGCTATCTCGGCGAAGCCTTCGCCCCGACATCGATACTCCTGAAGAAGAACGGCATGCATGTGGAGATCGTCATCGATCGCCGCAGCCCGATCGGTGAAGGCGACAGCGCCGGCATTTCCGATATCCTTCTGGAGTCTGCGCTGACGACCATCCAGGACTGCGAGGATTCCATCGCGGCGGTCGACGCCGAGGACAAGGTCGCGGCCTACCGCAACTGGCTCGGCCTGATGAAGGGCGACCTGGAAGACACATTCGACAAGGGTGGCAAGTCGGTTACGCGCGCGCTCAACGACGACCGCGAATACACCGCGCCGGATGGCTCGACGCTGACCCTGCCCGGCCGTTCGCTGATGCTTATCCGCAATGTCGGCCACCTCATGACCAACCCTGCAATCCTCGACCGGGACGGCAACGAGGTTCCGGAAGGCATGATGGACGGATTTGTCACCGGCCTCATAGCGCTGCACGACGTCGGCGCAAATGGTCGCCGCAAGAATTCGCGCACCGGATCGATGTATGTGGTCAAGCCGAAGATGCACGGGCCTGAGGAAGTGGCCTTTGCGGCGGAAATCTTCACCCGCGTCGAGCAAGCGCTCGGCATGAAGCCAAACACGATCAAGATGGGCATCATGGACGAGGAACGCCGCACCACGGTCAACCTGAAAGAGGCGATCCGGGCTGCCAAGGAGCGCGTCGTCTTCATCAACACCGGGTTCCTCGATCGCACCGGCGACGAAATCCATACCTCGATGGAAGCCGGCCCGATGATCCGCAAGGGCGACATGAAGGCATCGACCTGGATTCAGGCGTATGAGAACTGGAACGTCGATATCGGCTTGGAATGCGGCCTCTCCGGCCATGCCCAGATCGGCAAGGGCATGTGGGCCATGCCGGACATGATGGCTGCGATGCTGGAGCAGAAGATCGGCCACCCGAAGGAGGGCGCCAACACGGCCTGGGTTCCCTCTCCGACCGCTGCGACGCTGCACGCGACGCATTATCACCAGGTCAATGTCGCCGAGGTCCAGGCCGGTCTCAAGTCACGCGGCCGTGCCAAGCTCGACGACATCCTGTCGGTGCCGGTTGCCGAACGTCCCAACTGGACGCCCGAAGACATCCAGCGCGAACTCGACAACAATGCGCAGGGCATTCTCGGCTATGTCGTGCGCTGGGTCGATCAGGGCGTCGGCTGCTCCAAGGTTCCGGACATCAACAATGTCGGCCTGATGGAAGACCGCGCGACGCTGCGCATTTCCGCACAGCACATGGCCAACTGGCTGCACCACGGCGTCGTGACCGAAGCGCAGATCGTCGAAACCATGAAGAAGATGGCGAAAATCGTCGACCAGCAGAACGCCGGGGACAGCGCTTACCGGCCGATGGCTGCCGATTACGACGGATCCATCGCGTTTCAGGCCGCTCTCGATCTCGTTCTCAAGGGCCGCGAGCAGCCCTCCGGCTATACCGAACCGGTCCTGCATCGCCGCCGGCTTGAGCTGAAAGCGGCCACGCGCGGATAACGCGCCGTCCAGCCTCGACCGAACGAGACCATGCGCCTCGCTGTGAAAACGGCGGGGCGCATCTGCATTAAGGAAACGTTAAGGCCGCATTTTAGACCAATCGAGGCCATAATCGCCCGGCATGGATGCCGCCGCGTCGGTAACGGCGGGTGCATCGGAACTGCCAGCAAGGCAGCACATCCCGCCGATCCGTTCGACCAAGGGACATGTCTCCTGCGTTTCAAGAGGCGTCGGAATGATCAAGAAGTACAGATTCGAAAGCGAGCCGGAAGACCGCATGTCGCTGCGGAAGATCGCGCTTTGGGCAGCCTTTCCAGTCGGCGCTGCGCTCGTGCTTGCAGGTGGCATTGCGGTCAACATGGATCGTGCGCAACAGACGGAGCCCGTCGTCGAGCTTGCAGCAGTCGAGGAAGCGCCGGGCGCCACAATCATGGCAGCAACTTCTGTCGCCAAGGCCGAACGTCCGGTCGACAGCGAAGCATCTGAAGTGGCCGAGACGACGCCGCAGCCGCTTGCCGCGAGCGACCCCCGTTGGGGCGTCGAAGCCCTCGCCACGACGGACTCTTCACAATCGGAAGAAACCGCGTTCGGCGCCCAGGGCGATGCCGACCCGCTGCCGGCTGAAACAGCTGATGATCTTGGTGCAGCGCTTGCCGCAGCCACCATCGATGAGAAGACGACCTCGGCGATCGACGCTCTTCAGTCCGATCCAGCCGCAGAAGTCGTCGTCGCCGAAAGCGAGCAGGAGGTTGCAGCGCTCGAGCAGGCCGTTGCCGTTCGCCAGGACCAGCTTCCCGACGCAGCTTTCGTTGCGGAGCCGAATTTCGCAGTGGCCGCGCTCGATGCGCAGACCGGCGGAGTCTCTGGCGAAGGCGCCAGCGGCGTCGCCACCGCCGGATTTCTCCCAGGCCGGACGACGGAATATGTGAACTTCCGAACGGGACCCAGCAACGACGCGGAGACCATCAGCATCGTTCCGGGAGGGACTCAACTGACAGGACAGCCCATCGACGAGTGCGTGCATTTCTGCGCCGTCGAGATCGATGGTCGGCAGGGCTACATCTACAAGGCGTTCATCGACTATGCGGCGCCTTCGGTCGACACCGCGCGCTCCGAATAGAGCGATAGCGGCGGACGCGTGTCCGCCGCCTGTTGTGCTTACTGAAGCACCACGACCTTTGTGTTGCGGCCAGGCGTCACGCGATCATAGAGATCGATGATGTCCTGGTTGATCAGGCGGATGCAGCCGGACGAGGCCGCGGTGCCGATCGAATCCCACTGCGGCGTGCCGTGCAGGCGGTAGAGCGTGTCCTTGCCGTCCTGATCGAACAGATAAAGTGCTCGTGCACCAAGCGGATTCGTGAGGCCCGGATCCATCCCACCATCGGCATATTCTTCCAGATGCGGCTCGCGTTCGATCATCTCGACAGGCGGATGCCAACGCGGCCAGGCCTGCTTCCAGGCCACATAGGCTTCGCCTTCCCAGGCGAAACCGGCGCGCCCGACGCCGATGCCGTAGCGCACGGCTTCGCCGTTCGGCAGCACGTAATAGAGAAACTTTTCCGGCGTATCGACGACGATGGTGCCCGGCGCATACTCCGTCGGGTAGCGCACGATCTGGCGCGAGAAGCGCGCTTCCAGCCGCTGCATCGGCACGGCCGGGATCGTATAGCCCGCATCGACGATCACGCCGTAATCCGGCGTCAGTTGCGGTGTCGCGGCGATGGGCGGAACGGTGGTGCAGCCGGCCAACGCAAGGGTCGCGGTGGCGGCGGAAGAGATTAGAAACTGGCGGCGGTTCATTGTGGGATGTGCCTTCGGCGGGGGCGGCCTGCCCTCGGCATCCGCACTGCGCCCAAACCATATTTTCGCCACCGCAGCGCCACAAGCGGCACGCATGCGCATCGGCGCGATTTAGCGGCGGGATTGTTTTTCAGCAACAAGTCATGGACTGGCCGCGGGCCGCCACGTGCGTTCTGTTATTGTTCCGAATCGGCCGCCATGGCAAACTGGCAAAATGCCTATCGTTGCCCCCTATGCTCAAAACCCTTTGATCGATGGTCGTCAGTCCGATCGCGCCATGATGGTGCGGCGCGGCGTACAGCGGTTGCTCGCGGATCTTCGCTATGCGTCCCTGCCAGAACTGGCCCTGGCCAGCGGGCGGCGTGCGGATATCGTGGCGCTCACCAGCGGCGGTGAATTCTGGATCGTGGAGATCAAGACGTCGGTGCAGGACTTCCGTGTCGACCGCAAATGGCCGGACTACAGGCTGCATTGCGACCGGCTGTTCTTCGCCACGCATCCCGGCGTGCCGATCGACATTTTCCCGGAAGAGTGTGGGCTGATCCTGTCGGACGGCTTCGGCGCACATCTCTTGCGCGAAGCACCGGAGCACAAGCTTTCCGGTGCGACGCGCAAGGCGATGACGTTGAAATTCGCGCGGGCCGCCGCCGGACGACTTCTCATGGCCGAGTGGGCGACCGGCAACAGCTTTCCGGCGGAAGACGCCGAATAGACCTACCTTCAGCGCGGGGCGCGTTTTGCGAGAATGCGCTGCAGGGTGCGGCGATGCATGTTCAACCGACGGGCCGTTTCCGACACGTTGCGCTCGCACATCTCGTAGACGCGCTGGATGTGCTCCCAGCGGACACGGTCGGCCGACATCGGGTTTTCCGGCGGTTCGGCCTTTTCGCCTGGCTTGCGGGTGAGCGCTGCCGCCACCTCGTCGGCATCGGCGGGTTTGGCGAGATAATCGATCGCACCGAGCTTCACGGCATTGACCGCGGTCGCGATATTGCCGTAGCCCGTCAGAACGATCATGCGGGTATCGGTCCGGCGCTGGCGGATCGCATCGATGATGTCGAGGCCGTTGCCGTCGCCGAGCCGCATGTCGACCACGGCGTATTTGGGCGGCGCGGCTTTCGCCTTGGCGAGGCCTTCTGCCACGGATTCAGCCGTCTCCACCACGAAGCCGCGGGTTTCCATGGCGCGCGCCAGGCGTTTCAGAAACGGCGCGTCGTCATCCACCAGCAGCAGGGAGGGATCCGGGCCGATATCGCCGTCGGCAACATCCTCGTTGATCATTCTTCAGGCTCCATTGCGGTACCGGCCGTCCCGCCGGCTTCTATCCACTCGTTACATATGGGAGTTTCGCGCCCTGCGGCAATCTTTGGGCAGAATTCGCCGCATCCATTGCGCTTCTCGGCCAGCTGAGCCGGATCACGGCCCCCTTCCCATCGCCGGCTCCGTTTTCGAAGACGACCGTCGCGCCGGTGCGCTCCAGCAGCGTCTTGGCGATGAAGAGCCCGAGGCCGAGCCCCCCCGCGCGCTTGTCCTTTCCGCCCGTGCGCCGCGTCACGAACGGCTCGCCGATCTTCACGAGGATCTCCGGCGAAAAACCCGGACCGTCGTCGGAAATCACGATATCCACGCGATCGCGATCGTAGCGCGCATTCACCCGCACCTTCTCATGGGCGAAATCCACGGCGTTTTCGACGAGGTTGCCGAGACCATAGAGGATGCCGGCATTGCGCAGGCCGACCGGCTCTTCGTCGGTCACGGCCTCGATCGCCACATCGATCTCGACGCCGAATTCGCGGTGCGGCGCTACCACTTCTTCCAGGAGAGACGAAAGCGGCAGCTTGCGCATGTGCTCCTCATCATCCGTCGACAGCGTGGTCAGGCGGCGCAGAATGTCCCTGCAACGTTCAGTCTGGGAGCGAAGCAGCTGCAGGTCTTCACGGTAGCGTTCGTCGAAGCCGAGCGCGCGCTCCATTTCCTTCACCACGACGGAGATGGTGGCGAGCGGCGTGCCCAGTTCATGGGCGGCAGCGGCAGCGAGGCCATCGAGCGCGAAGAGATGCTGCTCGCGCTGCAACGTCAGTTCGGTCGCCGTCAGCGCGTCCGCAAGTTCGTTGGCTTCCGACGACACGCGGTGGACGTAGAAGGCAGCGAAAAGCGTCGTCGAGACGATCGCGATCCAGATGCCGGTGATCAGCACCAGATGAGCCTCGTAGATGATGCCCGGGTACCAAGGCAGCGGCAGGTGAAAGGCCGCCAGCAGCGTAACCGCAGCGATCGTGAGAGCGCCGAGGACCAGCGTCTGTCGGATCGGCTGTGACGCGGTCGAAATGATGACAGGCACGCTGATCAGCACCGAGAACGGATTGACGAGACCGCCGGTCATGAAGAGCAGGCCGGAGAGTTGCAACACGTCGAAGCCGAGAACGCCGAGCGCTGCGGGTGGGCTCAGTCGGTGCGTCGCCGGATAGCGAAACGTCAGGAAGATGTTCAGCCAGGCCGAGGATGCGATGAGGGCAAAACAGAGGAGAACCGGAAACGGGAACTCCAGGATAAAGGCGACGATCAGCACCGTCAGCGACTGGCCGACGACGGCAAGCCAGCGAAGCCGCGTCAATGTCTGGAGGCGCAGACGATAGCGCGAGAAACGATCGCGTCCGCTCAAGGAATTGTCGGCAACCGCCATGGTCGAAGCCCGTCCTTCTCGATGTCGTTCTGACATGGCAAAGGCGGCGGGCGGAGTCCAGCGAAGCTCACGAACCGCGCGGTTTTGCCCTGCGCGTCGGTTCAGCCCGGGCGGGATCTTCCGGCCATGGGTGCTTGGCATAGCGCCCGCGCATATCCGCACGAACATCGGCCCAGGAGCCGGCCCAGAAGCCCGGCAGATCGCGCGTCGTCTGGATCGGTCGGTGCGCAGGCGAGAGCAGTTCCAGCAATAGAGGCAGGCGGCCCTGCGCAATCGTCGGATGGGACGCGAGCCCGAAAAGCTCCTGCACCCGCACCGCCAGCACCGGCACGTCGCCATCGTAGCGGATCGGGATGCGCGAGCCGGTCGGCACGACGAAATGGGTCGGCGCCTCCGCCTCGATCATGCGATGCAGGTCGTAGGGCACAAGCGCCATGAGACCCTCGGTCAGGCTTCCCGCTGCGATCCGATCGAAGGCCCGCACGCCCGACTGGTACGGCGTGAACCAGATTTCCAGCTTCGCCAGCAGCGCATCGTCGTCGACCGCCGGCCAAGGGTCCCCGATCGAACGATTGAGGAAGCCGAGGCGTGCGCGCAACTGCCGGCCATTGTCGCTCCAAGGCAGTGCGTCGACGCCGAGCCGGCGCACGCCGTCTGCCAGCGCTTGCGCGGTTCGCTCATCGGTCGGCACCGGGATCGCGCGCTCTTCCAGCACGATGGCGCCAAGGCGGCGGACGTGGCGGGCCCGCACCGATCGACTGTCCGTATCGAACATGCACTCGTCGCCGTCGACGCCGCGCGTCTCGACCAGCGCTTCCACCTCGCCCGGATCGATGGCAGCGGCTGCCTGGATGCGCTGGGCACCGGCGCGGCCGGTCAGATCGGCGATCACCAGCCATTCCTCCCCTGCCAGAGGGTCGTGCGGATCGAGCTCGGCGCCGCGGCCATTGGCCATGAGATAACGGCCACGTCCACCGCGGTTGCGGGCACCACGATCGGGGTAAGCAAGCGCCAGCAGGCCGCCCGTCGAAAGCTTCTGCTCGGTCCCTCCGGCGCCGTCCAGATTTCTGACGATGCGGCGGGACAGTTCCCGTGCGGCGGATGCGCGCTCTCCCTTCTCGCTGCGCCAACGGCGAAGCCGCTCCGACACATCGATGGACGAGCCGCCCAGCCCCTGCTCCGTCAGCAGCACGGCGATGTCGGCTGCATCGAGGCGACTCGAGCGCGGCGCGGAGGCCACCATGGCCGCGAGGCGGGCGGGAAGCCCGAGCCCGCGGATCGCGCGTCCCATGGCGGTCAGTCCGCCGGCGGGATCGAGGGCGCCCAGTTCCACCAGCAAGGCACGCGCCTCCTTGAGGGCAGGCGCCGGCGGTGGATCGATGAAAGCGAGCACCGTCGGATCGGGGACGCCCCAGGCGGCGCTGTCAAGGATGAGGCCCGATAGATCGCTCGACAGAATTTCCGGCGGCGTGAAGGCCGGCAGCGCGGCGGTTTGCTCGGCACGCCAAAGCCTGATCGCAACGCCGGGTTCGGTGCGGCCCGCGCGTCCAGCGCGCTGATCGGCGGACGCGCGTGACACCCGCACAGTCTCCAGCCGCGTGATCCCCGTTGCCGGTTCGAAATGCGGCAGACGCTGCAGGCCGCTGTCGATAACGACGCGCACGCCGTCGATCGTCAGCGATGTTTCGGCAATCGAGGTCGCAAGCACGATCTTCCGCTCGCCAGGTGCTGCCGGCCGTATCGCGCGATCCTGCGCTTGCCCATCCATCATGCCGAAGAGCGGCGCCAGCACCGTGCCTTGCGGCAGCCGGCCTTCCAGCCGCTCGGCCGTGCGACGGATTTCCGCCTGGCCGGGCAGAAAAGCGAGGATCGATCCTGTCTCCTCGCCGAGCGCGGCACGGATCGCATCTGCCATGGCATCTTCGATGCGGTCGCCCGCCCGGCGTTCGCGATACCGCATCTCCACCGGAAAGGCCCGGCCGGCGCTTTCGATCACCGGCGCATCGATCAAGGCGGAGACGCGGTCGGTATCGAGCGTCGCTGACATGACGAGCAGGCGCAGATCGTCGCGCAACGCTGCGCGCACATCGAGGGTGAGAGCAAGGGCGAAATCCGCATCGAGCGCGCGCTCGTGGAATTCATCGAAGATGACCGCCGCGATCCCTGCGAGTTCTGGATCATCGAGGATCATGCGCACGAAGACGCCTTCGGTCACGACTTCGATGCGCGTCCGCTTCGATATCTTCGTGTCGAGCCGCATGCGGTAGCCGACCGTATCGCCGACTTCTTCACCAAGCAGATCCGCCATGCGGCGCGCCGCAGCGCGGGCGGCCAGGCGGCGTGGTTCCAAAAGGATGATCCGACCGTCGCCCCGCCAGGGGGCGTCGAGAAGCCTGAGCGGAACGAGCGTGGTCTTGCCGGCACCCGGAGGTGCGGCGAGGACCGCTGCGCCTTGCCTATCCAGCGCAGTGGCAAGGTCGTTAAGAACCGCCCCGACCGGCAGAGCACGCGCCGCCGCATCGAATGTGTCGCGGTTCATGGCGCGCCGTTCATCTCGAAGACCGCGCCGCCCGCAGCCTCTGCGTCGGCCGCATCATGCGTGACCAGGATGACGGGCAGTTTCGCCGCCCGCGCCTGGTCGAAGACCAGTCGTCTCGTCTGCGCCCGCAGGCTCATGTCGAGCTTGGCGAAGGGTTCATCCAGCAAGAGCAGGCGGGGGCGCGACAGGAGCACGCGCTGCAGGGCGACACGCGCCTTTTGCCCGCCCGAAAGCGTATCGGGGTCACGGGGCCCGAAGCCGGCGAGATCGACCTCCGCCAACGCCTTTTCGGCGATCGCGCGGCGATTTGCCCGACCCTTCACGTCCGGCGGAAGGGCAAAGGCAATGTTGGAGGCAACCGACATGTGCGGGAAGAGGAGCGGGTCCTGGAACAGGATGCCGGCATGGCGGGCGTCGGCCGGCAGCGCCGTCAGGTCAACGCCATCGACGAGCACCTGTCCTTGCGCATCGAAAATCGGATCGAGAAATCCGCCGATATAGGCAAGCAGCGTCGATTTGCCGGAGCCGGACGGGCCCATCACCGTCAGCGTCTCGCCCGGCGCCACATGGGCGTCGAGTGCGATCAGCAGGCGGCCGTCGAGACGGATCGCGATGTCGCGGAGGCTAAGCCCCGCTCTTTCAGGCTGTGTCATTTCGCTCAGACGCGCATGGATCGACGACCGCGAAATAGCAGTGCAGGCACGAGCGAGGCAATCGCGAAGGCGACAAACGGAAGAAGCGTCTGCAGAAAGGCATAGACGCCGATGACCCGCCGGTTACCACCGGATGCAAGCGCCACGGCTTCCGTCGTGATGGTGGTCAGCCGCCCCTCGCCGATCAGCACGGTTGGCAGATATTGACCGACGGAGACGGCAAATCCCACCGCCGCGGCCGTCGCGATGGCCCGCGCCAGCATCGGCAGACGGATGCTGAGAAGCGTCGCAAGGCGCGATCTTCCCAGCCCGGCTGAAACCCGGTCGTAGCGACGATCGAGCGCGCGCCAGGGGTCGGACAGCGACAGGAACACGTAAGGGAGCACGAAGATCAGGTGCACGAAAACGAGTGCGGCAAAGCGCTGGTCGGTGCCGCTTGCGACAAACAGGACCTGCAGACCGAAGACGAAGGCGATCTGCGGCACCATCAGCGGCATATAGATCGCGAGCAACGCTCGGCTGCCGCCCGTCTTGCCGGTCTCGATTTCACGCTCGAGACATCCGATGGTGAGCAGAAGCGCAATCAGCGTGGAGGCAAGCCCGGCAAGCAACGTGGTCGCCAACGGATCGAGAATGCGCGGCAAGGCGCTCTGCCAGGTGGAGAGCGACAGAGCTTGTGGCCAAAGGTCCGGAAACTGCCAGAAGGCTGAAACGGACCAGAGAGCCAACAGCGCCACACCGGCGAAGACGATCAGGCCCGCAATCGCAGTCGCTGTAAGTGACAGGATGCGCACGATCCGGTCGCGGCGAAATCGAAGGCCGCCGTCACAGGCCGCCGTGACCACTGCCGCAACGAAGCGCTCCAACAGCCACCAGAGCGCAAGCGCCGCGATCGTGACTGATAGCTGCAGCACCGCCCCGGCGGAGGCCAAAAAACGCACCGAGAGATCCGGATCGTTCATCCATCTCAGCAGCCTGACCGGCAGGGTCGGCGGCAGGTTGGGGCCGAGGATGATCGCCACATCCACGACCGAGGTCGCATAGGCAATGACCGCATAGACGGCGAAGCGGATCTGCCGGTAGACGCGCGGCGCAAGCGCATAGGCGAAGCCGGCCACCCGGCCATAGCCCATCGCCGATGTGAGTTGCATGGTCGGTCGGTGCGGCAGCTGCGGCAGGGCGGCGAGCGTCACCAGAAACAGGAACGGGATTTCCTTCACGATCAGGCCAGCCATCATGGTCAGCCCGAGCGGGTCGTTGATGATCAGGAGATCGGGTGGCCGATCGATCCCGAAGACCGGCGCCGCCAACCGGATCAGATAGCCCGATGGCGCGATGAGGAAAGCGAACCCGAATGCGGCGGCCGCATGGGGGATAGCGAGCAGCGGGGACAAGAGATGCTGGACGCGCTGAAACACGCGCGTTTGCGACCAGCCCGCAACGAACAGCATGACGATCCCGAGCGAGATCGCCGTCGTCGCGAGACCGACGAACAGGCTGAGCCAGGCAGAGCGCCAGATCGCAGGCATGGCGAAAAGCTCGGCGAAATGCTCTGTGGTGACGGTCGTGCCGCCGAGTGCCGGCAGATAGCCCAAAGCCGGCAACACAGTGCCGACAAGGCCGAAGACGAGCGGCAGGATCAGAATGCCGATCGTCAGCGGTGGAGCGAGACGCGCGAGCGTCATCGCCGGACCACAGTCAGATCGGGAGCTGCGCGCTCGTCAGGCCGGGCGGGCCAAGGCGATCTGGCGAGGCGCGGCTTGGTCACTCAATTGCCGGCGATGTAACGGCGGCGCCACTCGTCTTCGATCCGCTCCATCCAGGATGCGTGGGGCTCATCGATGATCGGTCCGAGTTCATCCGGGGCGAGCGTCGCGACACCGAGGTCAAGAGCGTCGAATGCCGCCCGATCGGCGTCGCTGAGCTTCGCCATCGCAAGCACGGTTGGATCGCCCCAATAGGCCGGGTCCTGCTTGCGCAGCTGCGCCTCGGGTGAGATCAGGAAATCGGCGACGACAAGCGCACCGGCGGCAGCGGAGGAATTGTACGGCACGGCCACGAAGTGGGTATTGCCGAGCGTGCCTTCCGGGAAGGTGAAAGAGCGCACCGTATCCGGCAGCTCACCGGCAGCAATGGCAGCCGACGCTTCGGCCGGGTTGAACGCGAAGATGATGTCGAGCTCGCCGTCGGCGAGCTTCTGCTTCATGTCCGGATAGTTCTGCGGAAAGGCCGCAGCGGAGCGCCAGGCAACGCTGTGAAGCTCGTCCAGATAAGCAAAGAGCGGGGCGACATCCGCCTCGAAGGTTTCGGGATCGACTGGCCGCTGCAGCTTCTCGCGATCGTCGATAACTTCGCTCAGCACCTGCTTCAGGAAGGACGAACCGATGAAGTCCGGCGGAGCAGGATAGGAGAAGCGGCCGGGATTTGCCTTTGCCCAGGCGAGCAGGCTTTCCGCATCCTGAGGAAGATCGGCAGCATCCGTGCGCGCTTCATCGTAGAAGAAGACGAGCTTCGCGCCGCCCCAGGGGCTCTGCAGGCCTTCCGTCGGCACGGTGAAATCCGTCAGAATCGAAGGCTGGTTTTCGAAATCCACATACTGCCAGTTCGGCAGATCCTGCGCCCAGCCCGGCGAGAGAAGCAGGTCCTGCTCCTTCATCGCGACGAAGTTCTCGCCATTGATCCAGATAAGGTCGACAGAGCCGCCTTCGTTGCGACCGGCGGTGCGCTCGGCGACGACGCGCGCGACGGCATTGGCCGTGTCGTCCAGCTTCACGTGCACGACAGCGATGTCGAAGCGGGCATTTACTTCGCCAGACACCCATTCGAGATAGGCATTGATGTTTTCCGAACCGCCCCAGGCGTTGAAATAGACCGTCTGGCCGCGCGCTTCTTCCAGCACGGCATCCCAGTTCGTCGGGTCGATGTCAGCGGCGTGGAGGGAAGAAGACAGCGACAGACCGACCGCTGCGGCGAGTAGAATTCGTTTCAGCCCCATCGGCATGTACCCTCCGGTTGATGACGGACGAACTTAAAGCGAGGGCAACCGGCGTCAATGCACGACGCGACACGCCCCAACACGACTTCGTGTGGACCGCAGGGCGGAAAGGCTCTGGCCTAGTCCCGCGCTGCGCGCAGCATGGCAGCCCGCAGTTCTTCGATGCCGACCCCTTTTTCGGAAGAGGTCGCGAGCACTTCCGGAAAGGCCGCGGGATGCTTGGCGATCTTGGCGAGCGTTTCGGAGATCAGCCGCGGCACGCCGGCGGCCTTGATCTTGTCGGTCTTGGTCAGAACGAGCTGGTAGGACACGGCCGCCTTGTCGAGCAGATCCAGCACTTCCTCGTCGTTTGGCTTGATGCCGTGGCGGGCATCGATCAGTACGTAGACGCGCTTCAGCGTCGCGCGGCCACGGAGATAGTCGAAGACGAGCTTCGTCCACTGGTCGACCTGTTCCTTCGGCGCCTGGGCATAGCCGTAGCCCGGCATGTCGACCAGGGCCAGCGGCGGCAGATCGTCGGCCGCGCCCGAATAGCCGTCCGGGACGAAATAGTTAAGCTCTTGGGTGCGGCCTGGCGTGTTGGAAGTGCGCGCCAGGCCCTTCTGGATCAGAAGCGCGTTGATCAGCGACGACTTGCCGACATTGGAACGGCCGGCGAAGGCGATTTCCGGTGGGCCCTCTGGCGGCAGGAACTTCATGGCCGGCACGCCGCGGATGAATATCCACGGCTTCAGGAAGAGATTGGTGTCGACGAGCGTGCTTTCGGCAGTCACAGGCTTTTCCTTTCGCGCGCCGCGTCGAAAAAGGAGAACCCCGGATGGCCGGGGTTCTCGATGGTCGAAAATTTATTCGGCGGGCTTCGGCTTGCGGCGGAAGAGGCCGCGCAGATTGTCCCACAATTCGATCTTCACACCCTGGCGCTTCATGATGAAGCCCTGCTGGAGGATCGAAAGCGTGTTGTTCCAGGCCCAGTAGATGACGAGACCAGCCGGGAAGGTTGCCAGCATGAAGGTGAAGACCACCGGCATCCAGTTGAAGATCATCTGCTGCGTCGGATCCGGCGGGGTCGGGTTCATGCGCATCTGCAGGAACATCGTGACGCCCATGATCAGCGGCCAGACGCCGATGAGCAGGAATGCCGGCACATCGTAAGGCAGGAGGCCGAAGAGGTTGAAGATCGACGTCGGATCGGGCGCGGACAGATCCTGGATCCAGCCGAAGAACGGCGCATGGCGCATTTCGATCGTGACGTAGATGACCTTGTAGAGCGCGAAGAACACCGGGATCTGCAGGAGCACCGGCCAGCAACCGGCGATCGGATTGATCTTCTCGGTCTTGTAGAGCTCCATCATGGCCTGTTGCATGGCCATGCGGTCGTCGCCGTGCTTCTTCTTGATCTCCTCCATCTTCGGCTGAACCTTCTTCATGTTCGCCATGGAGACGTAGCTCTTGTTGGCGAGCGGGAAGAAGACGAGCTTGATCAGCACGGTGGTGATCAGGATCGAGACACCGAAATTGCCAAGGAGGCGGTAGAAGAAGTCGAGAAGGTAGAAAAGCGGCTTGGTGATGAAATAGAACCAGCCCCAGTCGATCATCAGGTCGAAGCTCGGGATCTGGAACTGATCCTGGTAGCCGTCGATGATCGGCACCTGCTTGGCACCGGCAAACACCTTGTTCGCAACTTCCACCGTGCCATCGGCCGGGATTGTCAGGGCGTCGGCGCGGAAATCGGTCTGATAACGGGCACGGCCTTCGCCGAAATAGGCAAAGCGCGAGACGAAGGGGTTCGCCTGATCCGGGATGAGCGCGGTTGCCCAGTACTTGTCGGTGATCCCCATCCAGCCGGCGGACGCCTGCTCGACGGAAATGATGCCATCTTCCTCGACGTCCGAATAGTCGATTTCGCGCAGGCCGGCATCGCCGAAAAAGCCGAGAAGGCCTTCGTGCAGAACGAAGATCGATGGCGTGGTCGGCTTGGAGAACCGGGTCGAACGTCCATAGGAGGCGAGTGATACGGTTTCACCGCTGGTATTGGAGACCGTATCGTCGACCTGGAACATGAAGTCGTCGTCGACGGAGATCGTGCGGGTGAAGACGAGACCCTGGCCGTTGTCGAAGGTCAGCGTGACGGGCGTCTGCGGCGTCAGTTCGGCGCCCGCCTCGGCTTCCCAGACGGTGTCGGCACCCGGAACGGGACCCGCCGCTTCACTGCCGACATAGCCAAGCTCGACGAAGTAACCGGTTTCGATTGCGGCAGGAGACAAAAGCGTGATGATCGGGCTGTCGTCATCGACGGTCTCGCGATAGCCCTTCAGGCGCAGATCGTCGAAGCGCGCGCCGGTCAGGTTGATCGAGCCGGTGAGCGACGGCGTGTCGATGGCAACGCGTTCACTCGCGGCGATCGCGGCATCGCGGTTGACTGCGGTGACTTCGAGACCACCTGCCCCACCAGGCAAGGCTGCGTCCGGCGCTTGACCAGCGGCAGGTGCAGGCACACCTTCGACGCCTGGGCTCGGGTCGCGCGTCACGGCTTCCTGCTGCTGGCCGGTGGCCTGCCGTTCGGCCTCGATGCGCGGGTTGATATAGAAGAACTGCCAAACGATCAGCACAAGCACGGAAAGCGCTATTGCGATGAAGTAATTGCGGTTGTTTTGCATCCTGCTTTCCTGGATTTCCGCCGTGGGCGCGGCTTGATCGAGCCGCTGCCGCACCGCCGTCGAAGCGGCGTTTGCGCTGACCCTACGTGTCCTTGACCGAACCTGTTTTCGGCCGGCTCTGGGAGCGCGGCCCTTCGATGCGTTCTTTGATGGCTGCCGTCAAGCGACAAAAGGGCGCAGAGAGCATGTCGCGGCGGCCTACCAGCACATAGTCGACCCCAGGCTTCATCGCTGCGGCTCCCGAGAGCCTCACTGCTTCGCGCAAACGGCGCTTCATGCGGTTGCGCTCAACCGCGTTGCCCTGGCGCTTCGTCAGTGTGAAGCCCACGCGCGGCGGCTCATCATCTCCACGAGACCTCGTCTCGAGAAGGAAGAACGGGCCCTTGTGTTTTTGCCCGGTCTTCATGGCGACGAAATCGGCACGGCGTTTCAACCGTTGCGGATTTCCTTTCGGCTTGTCGTCGAGCATGTGCCAGCCTTTTCAATCAAAAGCGGGCAACAGGCCGATCAAGCCGACAGACGCTTGCGGCCGCGTGCGCGACGTGCTGCGAGTACCTTGCGGCCACCTGCGGTGGCCATGCGTGCGCGGAAGCCGTGACGGCGCTTGCGCACGAGTTTGGAAGGCTGAAATGTACGCTTTGTCATTTATTTAGATACCGCGGGGTGCGGCCCTTCTTGGTCTGTCGAAACAGAAGCGTTGCGATGGATCATCCGTCTCGCGGCACGTTCAGCTCCCTTGGGAGCGCCCCGACCGAGCACGAATGTGGCCGGCTTATAGGCAAGAAGGGCCCTCAAAGTCAATCTCGCCCGGGCTTTGCCGCGGTGACCGGACACGCCCCCATCACGCAGACGTTTGGCAAAGCGAGCGCATGTCATTGGCCTCTGCGCTCTTTTCGCTGTAGCCCGATGATGGTCATACCCGCTAAAGGATCGCCTCACGTGAAGCAGCACAGCCCCTATCCGACCGCCAATTCGGCTTTCGATGCCGAAGGGCAGGACGCGCAAGGTCGTGAAGGACATGGATCGGAGCGGCGCATGACCGGACGGGCTCTCAGCCGCTTTCTGCCAGCGGTCGCCATCCTCGGCTGTCTGGCGCTCGGCTACGCATTCGGGCTCCAGGACTATCTGTCGCTAAACGCGCTTGCCGATCATCGCGACCAGTTGCAGGGCTTCGTCGCAGCCAACTTCCTTCTTGCCGCCGCAGCTTATCTCGGCGTCTACGCGCTGGCGGTGGCGGTCGCGTTCCCCGCGGCATCGGTTCTCACCGTTTTCGGCGGCTTTCTTTTCGGCTGGCTGGCCGGGGGCGCCTTGACGGCAGTTGCCGCGACCACGGGTGCGACGCTGCTGTTCCTCGCCGCCCGGAGCACGCTCGGCCCGACCTTGCGCGATCGCGCGGGCGGAAGCCTCGCGCGTTTTGCCGATGGCTTTCGCAAGGATGCCTTTTCCTATCTGCTGATCCTGAGGCTCGCGCCGATCTTCCCCTTCTTCCTGGTCAACATCGCCCCGGCCTTCTTCGGCGTCAGCACCCGGACCTTCGTGATGGCGACACTGATCGGCATCCTGCCGGGCACTTTCGCCTATTCCTATCTCGGCTCCGGCCTCGACAGCGTGCTCGTTGCGGCGAGCGAAGCCGGCACGACGCTGTCGCTCGGCGATCTCGTCACGCCGCAGATCACGCTGGCCTTCGCGGCCCTGGCAGCCGTTGCCGCCATTCCGCTGATCGTCAAACGCGTGACCCGCCACACCAAGACCTGAAGCGTCGCATGCGTTTCCGGCCCTTCGCGCAAAGCCGAGACTGATCTAGAGATGCGCAAGCGGATGAAGGAAACATCATGACGTCCAAGACTGCAGAGAGCGCCGTTCTGAAACCCGACATCTGCGTCATCGGGGGAGGCTCGGGCGGCCTGACGGTTGCCGCCGCTGCCGCCTCCTTCGGCGTTTCGGTCGTTCTCATCGAAAAGGGCAAGATGGGTGGCGACTGCCTGAACTATGGCTGCGTTCCCTCCAAAGCGCTGATCGCTGCGGCCAAACATGCCGAAGCCATCCGCGAGGCGCCGCATTTCGGTGTTTTCGCCGGCGAGCCCGAGATCGACTTCGCCAGGGTCAACGCCCACATTCACGAGGTGATCGGGGCGATCGCGCCGAATGATTCCGTCGAGCGCTTTCGGGCGCTGGGCGTCAACGTCATCCAGGCGGAAGCGCGGTTCACCGATGCCCGAACCGTGGTGGCCGGCGACCAGACGATCCGCGCCCGGCGCTTCGTGCTTGCCACGGGTTCGAAACCGCGCGTGCCGGACATCTCCGGTCTCTCGGACGTCGACTATCTCACCAATGAGACGCTGTTTTCGCTGACCACCCGGCCGGAGCATCTGATCGTTATCGGTGGTGGGCCGATCGGCGTCGAGATGGCGCAGGCCCATCGTCGCCTCGGCTGCGCCGTCACCATTCTCGAAATGGGCACGCTGCTCAGCAAGGAGGATCCCGAACTTGCCCGGATCGTTACGCGCCGTCTCGAAGCGGATGGCATCGCCGTGCTCGAAAACATCGAAATTCTGAGGGCGAGCAAGGGCGGTGACGGATCCGTTTCGATTGCCTACCGGATAGATGGCAAAGAGACCTCTGTTACGGCAAGTCACCTGCTCGTCGCGGTGGGACGCGCCGCTCAGGTCGACAATCTCGGCCTGAAGGAAGCCGGCATCACATTCGATCAACGCGGCATCAAGGTCGGCAGCGGGCTCAAGACGAGCAACAGCCGCGTCTTCGCAATCGGCGATGCGGTGGCGGGCGGCCTGCAATTCACCCATGTGGCGAACTACCATGCGGGCCTCGTCCTGCAGCAAATCCTCTTCCGCGTGCCGGCCAAGGAGAACCGCTCGGTGATACCGCGCGTCACCTTCACGGACCCGGAGCTGGCCCAGATCGGCCTGACGGAGGAAGAGGCGCGCAAGGCCGGCCACACCATCACGATCCAGCGCTGGCCCTACGCGCAAAACGATCGCGCCGAAGCGGAGCGCCGCACGGGCGGCGAGATCAAGATCGTGGCGGGAAAGCGCGGGGTGATCCTCGGCGTCGGCATCGTCGGCCACGGCGCCGGCGAGATGATCAATCTCTATGCGCTCGCTCTGTCGAAGAAGATGACGCTCAACGATCTGCGCGGTTTCATTGCGCCCTATCCGACCATGAGCGAGATAGGAAAACGTGCGGCGATCTCCTATTATGCACCGATGACGCGCAAGCCTTTCGTGCGCAAGCTCCTGGCCTTTCTGCGTCGCTTCGGCTGATGGTTCGGGCTGCTGCTGCGCGGGGAACGGTGCATATGGATAGGACATGAGCGAAGCGGATATCCCGCCCCCTGACGTCACGCCGCCCGGCCGCGTTTCAGCGAAGGAAGAGGCGCGGACACCTGGTGGGGACGATGAGATCCGGCTCGGCCGGGGGCTCTCCAGCAAGCTCCTCTTCCTGACGATCCTTTTCGTGATGATCGCCGAAGTGCTGATCTTCGTCCCTTCCGTCTCGAACATGCGGCTGCGCTGGTTGTCCGACAAGCTCGCGACGGCTGCCTCCGCCAGCATCGTCGTCGAAGGCTTCGACGAGATGGACCTTCCCCAGCCGGTCCAGACCGACACCCTGATGAGCACCGGCACCAAGGCCATCGCGCTCCGGCGTGCAGGCTCCTCGCGCCTGATCGCCAGCACGCAGGTGCCGCCGACCGTCGACATGCAATATGATCTCTCCGATGTCGGGCCGCTGACAGCTATCGGCGATGCCATCGGAACGCTCGTCCATGGCAGCGACCGGATCATCCGTGTCTTCGGCCCGGTTGCCGGCGATCCGGGCACGATGATCGAGATCGTGATGGAAGAACGGCCGCTGAAGACGGCGATGCTGGTTTATGCCCGGAACGTCCTCATCCTGTCGCTCGTCATCTCCTTCATCACTGCGGGCTTCGTGTTCTTTGCCATCAATGCGCTTCTGATCCGGCCGATCCGGCGCATGACGGCAAACATGCAGGCCTTTGCCGAGGCACCGGACGAGCCCGCGCGCGTGATCCGCCCCAGCACGCGCGATGACGAGCTCGGCCAGGCCGAACGCCACCTCGCCTCCATGCAGCAGGAACTGCAGCACACGCTGAAGGAGCAGAAGAACCTCGCCGATCTCGGCCTCGCCGTCTCCAAGATCAACCACGACATGCGCAACATCCTCGCCTCCGCGCAGCTCATCTCGGACCGCCTCGCCGGCGTCGACGACCCGATCGTGCAGCGTTTTGCGCCAAAGCTTCTGCGCACCATCGACCGTGCCGTCTCCTATTCGAACGAGGTGCTCGCCTATGGCCGCGCGCGCGAAGCGACGCCGAAGCGGCGCTGGCTGGATCTGAAGCGGCTGATCGAGGACGTGCGCGACATCACCGCCGTTGACCCCGCCTTCGAGATCGATTTCGTGATCGACATGCCCGACGGGCTCGAGGTGGAAGCCGACAGCGAGCAGCTCTTCCGCGTCATCCACAACCTCTCCCGCAACTCGGTCGAGGCGCTGAAGAGCCTCGAAGGCGACGCGGCGCTCGTGAAGCGCATCCGCGTGGCCGCCAGGCGCGAAGGCAGCGTGGTGACTATCATGGTCGAAGACACCGGCCCCGGCATGCCGGCCGGCGCACGGGCCAATCTCTTCAAGGCGTTTCGCGGATCGACCCGGCCCGGCGGCACGGGTCTTGGCCTTACCATCGCGCGTGAGCTCGTGCTTGCCCATGGCGGCGACCTGAAGCTGGTGGAAAGCAACAGCCCCGGCACGATCTTCGCCATCGTTCTGCCCGACCAGCCCCTGCCGATCGCAGCTTTTCGCAACCGCCCGAAGCACCGGCTCGACCAGGATCGCCAACAGATCCCCTGATCGTCGCCTGGCCATCCCGTGCAACGCATGAGCATGCGGCTGCGCTGGCCGTAGCTCCATGGACCCAGCAGCGCTTGATCTGCAGGCCGCACGACGTGCTCATAAAGAACAGTTCGACCTCATCCAATTTTTTCCCGAACCGCGCTTGCATTCCCCCCGGCTACGTTTTAGGTAAGCGCCGTCGCGGTCGATCCACCGGATCCACCGCCAACGCGCCCGTAGCTCAGCTGGATAGAGCACCAGACTACGAATCTGGGGGTCAGAGGTTCGAATCCTTTCGGGCGCGCCATTTAACCCACTGAAATCACTTCATTTTCTGCCTTCAGCGCGATAGCTCCCCAGCATAAAAATCCATTTTAGTCTGGGTTTTAGTCTGGGGTTTTTGTTGCAGATAGACGCGGAATGTCGGCATCGGCAGCATGTGATTCCCACTTTTTGATAGCTGGTGGGGCGAATTTGATGATGGTCTCGGGGGGAAAGCCTTCCCCCTGGCCGGCACTTCGTTGCCGGCGCACCCCCTTCTGCGGGGAGACCCCGCAACGCCCCCCTAGAGTGAGAGGCAGGCCGGGTTTGCCGTGACGGGCTGGGATCGGGAGAGAGGCTCCCGAGGCCCGTCGCGGAGTAATCCCGATGGCCAGACATGACCGCAGCGCTCGCGCCGGCTCGGACCGGACGAGCCTTTACGACGACATCACCGACAAGATCATCGCCGAACTGGAGGCGGGCCGCGTGCCCTGGGTGCAGCCTTGGGGCACCCCCGAGGCCGACGCGCTCCTCGGCCTGCCGAAGAACGCCGTCACCGGCCGGCAATATTCCGGCATCAACATCCTTCTTCTCTGGGGCGCCGTGGTCGAGCGCGGCTTCCCCGGCCAGGGCTGGCTCACCTTCCGCCAGGCGCTCTCGCTCGGCGGCAATGTTCGCAAGGGCGAGCACGGCACCACGGTCGTCTACGCCGACCGCTTCATCCCCGACGAGGAAAAGAAGCGCGCGCAGGAAACCGGCGAGGAAGCCCACGCGATTCCCTTCCTGAAGCGCTTCACCGTGTTCAACACCGTGCAATGCGAGAACCTTCCCGAAGACGTCACCGTCGCCGCACCGCCTCCGCCGCCCGGCCAGATCGAGCCCACCGTCGAGGCGCTCATCAAGGCCACCAGCATCGACTTCCGCATCGGCGGCGACAAGGCATTCTATATGCCGGCCCCCGACTATGTGGTCGTGCCGCCCCCGGCCGCCTTCTTCGAGCCGATCAACTGGCACCGCACGGCCCTGCACGAGCTGTCGCACGCCAGCGGCCATCACTCGCGCCTCGCTCGCGATCTCGGCGGCTCCTTCGGCTCGAAGAAGTATTTCGTCGAGGAATGCGTCGCCGAGCTTTCGAGCGCCTTCTGTTGCGCGGCGCTGGGCATCAGGCCCACCGTGCGCCATGCCGACTATATCGGCGCGTGGATCGACACGATGCGCGAGGACAACCGCGCCATCTTCCGCGCCGCGTCGCAGGCCAGCAAGGCGGCCGACTGGCTTCTCTCCTTCCTGCCGGCCGACGAGCAGCCCGCCGTCGATGCCGCCTCCTCGATCGACAGGAGGGCGGCATGATGACCTACGCGCAATTGCGCACCGCGCTCGCTCGGATGGAGGAGAGCCTGGCTGAGACCCGGCACAACCTCGCCCTTGTCGAGCGCCGGCTTTGCGACGGCGCGGAAGCCGAGACCATCAGGCGGCGCCCGAAGTCGCGCTGGTATCATCGCCGGATGAGCCGCTGGACCGGAGCCGACGAGGCCGAATACCGGCGCATCCTCGATCGTACGTCCAAAGCCGCGCAGGCCGAGCTTGAGCGGCTTCGCCGCAAGGTCGAGCGGCAGAACGGCGCGATTTTAGCGCTGCGCTGCAAATACCGCATCAACGACGAACGGCCCCGGCAGTACGCCTTGTGACCGTTCCGGCCGATGGCTGCGCCGGTGTGTGCCGGCGCAGCCGAGAGGAAGAGAGGTGCCGGGGTTTCCGTGACGGGTTGGAAGCGGAGAGAGAGGCTCTCCGCGCCCGTCGTGGAGAAACCACGATGGCAAGAGCTGCCAGGAAGAAGTCCGCCGCCGTCCCAATGATCGTGTTCTCGCGGGCGCGCGATATTCCGTTCAACCGGATCAGGCTGTCGGACAGCAATGTCCGCGAGGTCGACGTCGAGGCCGGCCTGGACGAACTCACCTTCGACATCGACCGCCGCGAGGACCTCGTGCAGGGTCTCAATGTCCGTGCCATCCTCGACGCGGACGGCAACGAGACCGGCGATTTCGAGACGCCGGCGGGCGGGCGCCGCTACAGGTCGATCGCCCGGCTCGTGAAGGCGGGGCGTTTCCCCGAGGACGGGCTCGTTCCCTGCATCGTCAAGAAGGCCGACGCCAAGACCTCGGCCGTGGACGACTCGCTCGCAGAGAACGTGCTGCGGCTGGCGCTGCATCCCCTCGATCAGTTCCGCGCCTTCAAGCGCATGGTCGACGGCGGCATGTCCGAGGCGGAGGTCGCCACCGCCTACTTCACCACCGAGCGCTATGTCGCGCAGCGCCTCGCGCTCGCCAAGGTCTCGCCGAAGCTGCTGGAGGTCTATGCCGAGAACGGCATGACGCTGGCGCTGCTGGAGACCTTCACCGCGAATCCCGATCATGCCCGTCAGGAGCAGGTCTGGGATGCCGTGAGGCAGTCGCACTACCGCGAACCCTGGCACGTCCGCCAGATGCTCACCGAGACCAGCGTTCCCGCGTCCGACAAGCGCGCCATGTTCATCGGCCTCGACGCCTATGTCGCGGCCGGCGGCCCGGTGCTGCCCCGCTACCTGTTCGACGAGGAGGATGGCGGCTGGCTCGACGACGTGCCTCTGCTCGACAGGCTGGTTGCGGACAAGCTCAGGACCGTCGCCGACGAGGTGGCCTCCGAGGGCTGGAAGTGGATCGCCGTCAGCCTCGACCTCCCGCTCGGCCACGAGCGGGGCCTTCGCGTGCTCGCCGGCACCTTGCCCGAACTCACGCGGAAGGAGCGCAAGCAGCGCGAGGCGCTGCGCGACGAGTACGACGCCCTGATGGCCGAGCATGACGGCTGCGACGAGCTGCCCGACGAGATCCACCAGCGGCTCAGCGAGATCGAGGCGGCGCTTGACGCCTTCGAGAACCGCCCGGCCATCTATGACCCGGCCGAGATCGCCGGCGCCGGCGCCTTCATCTCGGTCGATTCCGATGGCGATCTTGTCGTCGAACGCGGCTATGTCCGGCCCGAGGACGAGCCGGCCGCGGCCGTCGACGGCGAAGCGCCGGAGGCCGTAGGCGCCGACGGCGACGGCACGGAGGAGCCGCGAGTCATGCGGACCGTCATCACCATCGGCGGCGAGCCTGCCGAGCCGGAGGAGGACGAGGAAGACGTCATCCGTCCCCTGTCGGAAAGGCTGGTGGCCGAGCTGACGGCGCATCGCACGCTCGCCCTGCGCGACGCCGTGGGCGCCAACCCGCAGGTCGCGCTCACGGCGCTGCTGCACAAGCTGGTGCGCGACACGTTCGGGCGCTCCACCACCGGCGCCGCGGTCGGGGCTTCCGTCCGCGAGGTCTATTTCCGCGAGCAGGGTCCGGACCTCAAGGACAGCCCCTATGCGCAGTCGGTCAAGGAGCGGCACGACGGCTGGAAGGCGGACCTTCCGTCCGACGACGACGCGCTCTGGGACTGGCTCGCCGCGCTCGACGAGGCCAGCCGCCTGGCGCTGCTCGCCCATTGCGTGAGCTACGGCGTCAACGCGCTCTACGAGCGGCCGAACCCGATCAGCGCCAGCGGCATCTCGCAGCACGGTCTCGACCTTCGCATGGCCGAGGCCGACCGGCTCGCCCGCACCACCGGCCTCGACATGATCGAGGCGGGCTTCCGGCCCACGGTCGAAAACTATCTCGGCCGCGTTCCGAAGACCCGCATCCTCGAAGCCGTCCGCGAGGGCGCCGGCGATCGCGCGGCCGACCTGATCGCCCATCTGAAGAAGGGCGACATGGCCGAGGAAGCCGAACGGCTGCTCGCTGAAACCGGCTGGCTGCCCGAGCCGCTGCGGCCGCTCGACGCCGAGCCGGAGCTTGAGGCGGGCACGGAGGGCGATGGCGAGGCGCTTCCCGCCTTCCTCGCCGGTGATGAGGAGGAGGCGGTCGGCAGCGTTGAGGGCGATCCCGAGCATCTGGTCGCCGCCGAATAGTCGCGGAGCGGCTCCGGCCGCTCCCTTCCATCCCTTCACTCTCGGCCCGGCCATGCGCCGGGCCGTTATCGTTTCAGGAGATCGACATGGCGATTCCCGACCATGCACGCACCAACTTCAAGACGCTGCTGAGAGCGGCTGGCGATGGCAACCTCGCCCTGATGGAGTGCCAGGACGCCGCGACCGGCAACCTGCGCTACGTCATCTGCGCGGTCGGCCGCGACGGCGGCGATTACGTCTTCACGCCGTTCGGCCATCTGGCCGATGGCGATCCCTACGACGCCTATCTTCCGCCGGACCCGGACGATCCGTCCGGCTTCCTGGCGCCCGACGACGGAGGCCGGTGATGCTGCACACGCTCTATCCCAATCTCGGCGTCACCCCGCTCGATACGGACCGGGCCGTGCTCCGGGCGGCGGTAAGATTTCTGTCGCCGGAAGTCCGCGCCGATCCGTGCCGGCGGCTGCTCCGCAGGATCTTCTACTGCGCGATGCTTCGCCGCCACGCGGAGATCCAGCGTGGCTTCATGCGAACCCGCCACTGACGTCGTTCCCTCCCTTTCTCCCAACCTCGCCCGGCCTCTTGCCGGGCATTTTTCGTTTCAGGAGGCTTCCATGCCCACCTTCACCATCGAGACCGCGCATGACGTGCCGGTCTACCGTCTTCGCAGCTACGAGGCCGATACCGTCGACAAGGCATGCCGGCTGGCGGTGGACGACGGCGATTGGTCGATCCGCAAGATTTCTCACGACACCCCCGGCGAAACCTTCGTCAGCGGCATCTGGGAAGGAACCGGCGCTCCCCACTCGGCCCGCAGCCTTCCGGTTCCCTCGCAATATGGCGACACCATGCGCCGGAAGGCCCGGCATTTCGAGGTGCTGCTCGGCCTTCTCAAGATGTTCGCCGCCGCCGATCCGGCAGCGCCTGAACTCGCGCTCTGGCGGCAACGTGCGGTGTCCGCAATCGCCAAGGCCGAAGCGATGATGGCCGCCGCCCGCGATCCCAAGGGGAGCGACCGCCATGCCTGAGATCGTCGAAACCACCGTCTACCGCCTCGGTGAGCTGTCCGCGGACGCGAAGGACAGGGCGCGTGCATGGTATCGCGAAGGCGCGTTCGACCATGACTTGCACGAGTTCATCTTCGATGATTTCGAGCGTGTCTGCGAGATTCTCGGCGTGCGGCTCCGGACCCGCACCGTTCCGCTCTATGGCGGCGGCACCCGTCAGAAGCCGTGCATCTACTTCTCCGGCTTCTGGAGCCAGGGCGACGGTGCTTGTTTCGAGGGAAGCTACAGCCACGCCAGGGGCGCACCGCGAAAAATCCGCGACCATGCTCCCAAGGATGGCGAGCTTCACCGGATCGCCGACGCGCTCCAGGCGATCCAGCGCCGCAACTTCTACCAGCTCCATGCCGGCGTCAGCCATCGCGGCCGCTACTGCCACGAATACTGCATGGTCATATCGGTGGAACGCGACAGTCCTATCTATCAGGACATGACCGCCGACGCCGAGGACGCCGTGACGGAGGCGCTGCGCGATCTCGCACGCTGGTTCTACCGCCAGCTTGAGCGTGAATACGAGTTTCTGTTGTCGGACGAGGTGGTCGACGAGGCCATTGCCGCGAACGAATACACCTTCACCTCATCTGGCCGCCGCTTCGGCTGATCCGCTTCCGGCAGATCGCGCGGGCGCTTGCCGGTCCCGGTGGTCCGAGAGCGAGAGGAAGGCCGGGACGGGTTCGAGCCGGTGCGGTCGAGAGAGAGCGCCGGTCGGCTCGTCCCGTTCCCGCTCTCCTTGAGGCTCCCATATGAACATGATGCCCGCTACCGTGGCCGCCAACGCTGCCGCGCCGATCCCGCTCGCCTCCGAGCCCGGCACCGCCGCCGCCATCCTCGCGGCCGCGCAGCTCCTTCTCCCCCATCTCGAACGCGGCCAGCGCATCGACGCTCCGGCGCTGCGCCACGCGATGGAAACCGCCTTCGGCGGCTCCGACGCGGCGGGCGCATGGAACTGGAAGACCGCCTACGAAGCCTGCGAGGCGGCCACGGTGCTGTTCCTGCGCAAGTTCGGCAAGGCGCTGCTCCGCAAGAGCGGCTCTCCCGCTGCGAGCCTGCCGCTGCTGGAACGCATCGCGGCGCTGATGCTGACCCACACGCGCCGCTCCGAGGAGGTGCAATCCTTCCAGCAGTTCTCGACCCCGATCCCGCTCGGCCTGGTCGCGGCCACCGCCGCCGCGATCACGCCGGCCGACCGCGTGCTGGAGCCCTCGGCCGGCACCGGCCTGCTCGCCATCCTGGCCGAGATCGCCGGGGGCACGCTCGTCCTCAACGAGCTGGCCGAGACCCGCGCCTCGCTCCTCTCCTCCCTCTTTCCGGCCCTGTCCGTCACGCGCTTCGATGCGGCCCAGATCGACGACCACCTCGACCTGGCCGTGACGCCGACCGTGGTGCTGATGAACCCGCCATTCTCGGTCATGGCGCATGTCGAGACCCGCATGGCGGACGCGGCATTCCGCCATGTCGCCTCTGCGCTGGCGCGCCTCGCTCCCGGCGGCCGCCTTGTCACCATCACCGGCGCCAACTTCGCACCCGACGCACCCGAATGGGCTTCCGCCTACGCCCGTCTGCAGGAACGCGGCCGTGTCGTATTCACGGCCGCCATCGACGGCGCCGTCTATGCCAAGCACGGCACGACGTTCCCGACGCGGCTGACCGTCATCGACAAGCAGCCGGCCGACGATCCCACAGTCTTTCCCGCGTCGCTCGGCATCGCGCCCGACGCGGATGCGCTGATGGGCTGGGTTGCCGAGCATGTGCCGGCCCGCCTGCCGGTCGATCCCGCCGTCGCGGTTCCGGTCGCCGCCACGCCCGCGCCCCGCACCGTGCGCGGCTATCTCGCCCGCTCCGCAAAGGCCGCGCCGAGGAAGCCCCTAGCCGAGCCGGAAGGCGTTGACCTCAGCTACGAGATCATCGACCGCCAGGATGCCGGGAGCGCCGGCATCACCGATTCCATCTATGAGGAATACGCGCTCCAGTCGATCCGCATCCCCGGCGCGCAGCCTCATCCGACCAAGCTGGTGCAGTCGGCGGCGATGGCGTCCGTCGCGCCGCCGAAGCCGAGCTACCGGCCGCGCCTGCCGGCCAACATCCGCGACCTCCTGTCGGATGCCCAGCTCGAAACCCTGATCTATGCCGGCGAGGCCCATTCCGATTATCTCGCCGGCGCGTGGACGGTCGATGAGACCTTCGACGTCGTGACGGCCGCTGCCGACGACGCGAGTGGTTCCGTCCGCTTCCGGCGCGGCTTCATGATCGGTGACGGCACCGGCGTCGGCAAGGGCCGCGAATCCGCGAGCATCATCCTCGACAACTGGATGAGAGGCCGCCGCAAGGCGCTGTGGATCTCGAAGTCGGACAAGCTGCTCGAAGACGCGCAACGGGATTGGTCGGCGCTCGGCATGGAGCGCCTGCTGATTACGCCGCAGTCGCGCTTCCCGCAGGGCAAGCCGATCACGCTGCCGGAAGGCATCCTGTTCACCACCTACGCCACGCTCAGGACCGACGAGCGCGGCGAGAAGGCGTCGCGCGTCCAGCAGATCGTGGACTGGCTCGGCGCCGACTGGGATGGCGTCGTCATCTTCGACGAATGCCACGCGCTTCAGAACGCCGTCGGCGGCAAGGGCGAGCGGGGCGATGCCGCTCCGTCGCAGCAGGGCCGCGCCGGGCTTCGTCTCCAGCATGCGCTTCCCGACGCCCGCGTCGTCTATGTCTCGGCGACCGGCGCCACCACGGTTCACAATTTGGCCTATGCGCAGAGGTTGGGCTTGTGGGGCGGCGAGGACTTCCCGTTCTCGACGCGGGCCGAGTTCGTCGAGGCGATTGAGGCCGGCGGTGTTGCGGCGATGGAGGTGCTGGCCCGCGACCTGCGCGCGCTCGGCCTCTACACCGCGCGCTCGCTCTCCTTCGACGGCGTGGAATACGAGCTGGTCGAGCACGAGCTAACGCCCGAGCAGACCCGCATCTACGACGCCTATGCCGGGGCGTTCGCCATCATCCACAACAACCTCGACGCCGCCATGCAGGCCGCCAACATCATCGGCGGAGGCGAAGGCGGCTCCGGCACGCTGAACAAGCAGGCAAAGTCCGCCGCGCGCTCCGCATTCGAGTCGGCCAAGCAGCGCTTCTTCGGCCATCTGCTCACCAGCATGAAGACGCCCACCCTGATCCGCTCGATCGAGCGCGATCTGGAGGCGGGCCATGCCTCCGTGGTGCAGATCGTCTCGACCGGCGAGGCGCTGATGGAGCGCAGGCTGGCGGAGCTTCCCACGGAGGAATGGAACGACGTCCGCGTTGACATAACGCCTCGCGAGTATGTCCTGGACTACCTTCGCCATTCTTTCCCGGTGCAGCTCTACGAGCCCTTCACCGACTCGGAGGGCAGGCTGTCGTCGCGGCCCGTCACGCGCGACGGCCAGCCGGTCGAGAGCCGCGAGGCCGTCGCCCGCCGGGATACGCTGATCGCGAAGCTGGCGAGCCTGCCGCCCGTTCCCGGCGCGCTCGACCAGATCGTCCAGCGCTTCGGCACCGACATCGTGGCCGAAGTCACCGGCCGGTCGCGCCGCATCGTCCGCAGGACGAGCAATGGCGGCCACGATCGGCTCGTCGTCGAGACCCGCGCCGGCTCGGCCAATCTCGCGGAGACCGCCGCCTTCATGGACGACCAGAGGCGGGTTCTGGTCTTCTCGGACGCGGGCGGAACGGGCCGCAGCTACCACGCCGAACTGTCGGCGCGGAACACACGGCTGCGCGTCCACTATCTCCTCGAACCCGGCTGGAAGGCCGACGCCGCCATCCAGGGGCTCGGCCGCACGCACCGGACCAATCAGGCGCAGCCGCCCCTGTTCCGGCCGATCGCCACCAACGTCAAGGCCGAGAAGCGGTTTCTCAGCACGATCGCGCGCCGGCTCGACACGCTGGGCGCGATCACGCGCGGCCAGCGGCAGACCGGCGGTCAGGGCCTGTTCCGCCCGGAGGACAATCTGGAATCGCATTATGCCCGCGACGCGCTGCGCCAGCTCTACATGCTGATCGTGCGCGGCAAGGTCGAGGGCTGCTCGCTGGGGAAGTTCGAGGCGTCGACCGGCCTAAAGCTGATGGATTCGACCGGCATCAAGGACGAGTTGCCGCCGATCACCACCTTCCTCAACCGGCTGCTCGCGCTCACCATCGAGATGCAAGGCATCATCTTCACCGCCTTCGAGGGGTTGCTGAACGCGCGGATCGAAGGCGCCATCGCGTCGGGCAGCTACGATGCCGGCCTGGAGACGCTGAGCGCCGAGAGCTTCGTCGTCACCGGAAGGGAGACGATCTACACGCATCCCGGCACCGGCGCCGAGACCCGGCTTCTCACCATCTCCGAGCGCAAGCGCAACCGGCCGGTCACGCTCGATGCCGCGCTCGACCATCTCCTTGACCCGCGCGCGAAGCTGCTGGTCAACGAACGCTCCGGCCGCGCCGCGGTGCGGGTCCATGCGCCGTCCGTGATGACCGACGATGGCGATGTCCAGTATCGCGTCCGGCTGATCCGGCCGATGGAGGCTCACACCATCCCGTTCGGTGCGATGGTCGGAAGCCATTGGGTCGAGGCGGACCGAGACGCCTTCGCATCGGTCTGGCAGGCAGAGGTGGCGGAGGTGCCGGAGTTCTCGGATTCCACCATCCACATCGTCACCGGCCTGCTGCTGCCGATCTGGCGACGCCTGCCCAACGAGTCCTCGCGCGTCTACCGGCTTCAGACCGATGACGGCGAGCGCATCATCGGCCGCAGGGTCTCGCCGGCATGGGCGGCGAACGCGGTGACGACCGGATCGGTCTCGCTCTCTGCCGACGAGGCGTTCGCGGCGCTGATGGAGGGGAGGACCATCATCGACCTCGACGATGGGCTCCAGCTTCGCCGCGTCCGCGTCATGGGCGCCCACCGCATCGAGCTGTCGGGCTTCACCGACACGATGCGCGAGCGTCTCTCGGCCTACGGCTTGTTCCACGAGATCATCTCGTGGAAACTACGCATGTTCGTTCCCACCGACGCGAGCGGGGTCGCGGTGCTGGCGAGGCTGCTCGACCGATGGTCGGTCGAGCGCTTCAGCGAACGGGAGGCCGCATAATGCCCCGTCTCGACGCTTCCGAGCTTGCCCGCCGTCTCGGCCTCCATGCCGAGGCGGCTTGCCGCCACTATCTGTCCAACGGACGACGCCAGGGCAATTACTGGCTGGTCGGGGACGCCCGGAACCTGCCCGGCCGCTCCACCTTCGTCCGGCTGCGCAGCTCGGCCAAGGGACCGCCCGGCCACTGGACCGATGCCGCCACCGGCGAGCATGGCGACATGCTCGATATTGTCCGCGAAAGCCTCGGCCTCGTCGACTTCAAGGACATAGCCGACGAGGCGCGACGCTTCCTCAGCCTGCCTCATCCCGAACCGGACACCGGAACGGCGGCCGGGAAGGCGAGCCGGCGCGCATCCGGCTCGCCCGAAGCGGCACGGCGCCTGTTCGGCATATCGAAGCCGATCCGCGGCACGCTCGCGCAAACCTATTTGCGCCGGCGCGGCATCACGGACCTCTCCGGCATCTCCAGCCTACGGTTCCATCCGCGCTGCTATTACCGGCCTGACGAGCACAGCCCGAGAAAGACCTTGCCGGCGTTGATCGCCGCCGTCACCGACCTTGACGGCCGGCTTACCGGGGCGCATCGCACCTGGCTCGCGCCGGACGGATCGGGGAAGGCTGCCGTCGACACGCCGAGGCGGGCGATGGGCGACCTGCTCGGCCACGGCATCCGCTTCGGCGCGTCGGACGATGTGCTGGCGGCCGGCGAAGGCATCGAGACGGTGCTGTCGCCCCGCATGGTCCTGCCCATGATGCCGATGCTGGCGGCGACCTCGGCCGCCCATCTCGCCGCGATCCTGTTCCCGGCGACGCTGCGCAGGCTCTACATCCTGCGCGACCGCGATCCGGCCGGCGACGGTGCGCGGGACCGTCTGGTCGAGCGGGCGGCGAGCGCCGGGATCGAGGCGATCGTGCTGTCGCCACGGCTCGAGGACTTCAACGAGGATCTGCGGCTCCACGGCCCGGAGGCCCTTCGGGCGCAGATGCGGCCTCAGCTCGTCCATGAGGACGCCAGCCGCTTCATGGCCCTGGCGGCATAGTCGGGATCGGGGATGGAGCAGGCGGCGCGGCCGCCGTCCCCGGTTCGCTTCCGCGCGGCTCCCGCGATCGTCGGCAGAGACCGCCACCCGGCCTTCCCAGAGGGCGATCGAGCCCACAAACGGCCCGGACAAGCAATGGCGGCGCTCCGGCTATCGTCCGCCGGCGGGGCGAGCCCCGCCTTTGCATCGCGAAACAAGATTGCCGGGCTTAGCCATCAAGGCCCTCGCGAGCGAGGGCTGCCAGTCCGGGCCGCCCGTGGGCTTCCGACGCCATGAAGGCCGCGAGGGTCGCGGTCGGACCGACGAAGGAGACCACGCAGATGGGAAGCGAACACGAAGACGGCTTCGAGCCGCAGCACGCCTCATCCCCAACCGACCGCCTGCTCACCGAACTCCAGCTCTATGGCTGGCGCCCCTTCGAGGACGAGCCCGGTCCGAGGCCGCTGCCCGAGGGCAGCACGGTGGCCGGAGCCATCGCAGACATCTTCGACGCCCTCATCGCCACGCTTGGCGACACCCGCCTCGAACCCGATCTCGACGACCTGCTCTGGTCGACCGTCAATCTCTTCCACCGCGCCGTCCAGCGGATCGAGCGCACGCTGGACGACAACGAGCAGTCCCAGCGCCGCCTCCAGCGGGAACAGGACGGCACCGAGATCAAGGCGGTCGAGCTGGAGCGCCTTACGGCCGAGGGCCAGACCATGATCGAGCGGCGCGACGCCTTCGAGCTGATGCGCGACCAGGCCGCCGAACACTACGAGCGCCACACCGGCTCAAGCTGGCGGCCGCGTTCCGGCTCGATGGTCAACCACCGCAACCTGACCTCGGCGCTGGTCGACAGCCGCGACTTCATCTCCGCCCGCCGCAGGGCGGACGCCGAGGTGCTGATCCCGGCAGGCCCGAGGATCGCGGTCTCCGGCGCCAACACCTTCAACGACCACGCTCTCATCTGGGGCGTGCTCGACAAGGTTCACGCCAAGTATCCGCAGATGGTCCTCCTGCATGGCGGCGCCAGGACCGGCACCGACCTGATCGCCGACAAGTGGGCGGCGAACCGCAAGGTGCCGACCGTTCCGTTCCCGCCCGACTTCGCCAAGTATCCGGCGAAGCAGGCGCCCTTCAAGCGCAACGACACCGTGCTCGAAACGCTTCCGATCGGCGTCATCGTCTTTCCCGGCGGCGGCATCCAGGGCAACCTTGCCGACAAGGCGAGGAAGCTCGGCATCAACGTCTACGATTTCCGCGATCGGGGTGGCGCTTAGGCGCCGCCGCTTGACGATCGCCAGCAAAAGGAGTCAAATCCGTGCATCCTCGCAGCACCGGCATAGAAGCAAAGTCGCAGGCGGAGCGTATCGTCGGACAGCCTGTCGTGATCCTTGGACCGATCATCCGGAGGCTTCCATGACCCTCATCCTGCTTGCCGTCTCGCTGTCGATCGCGCTCACCATGATCGCATGGCACTTCGCGGTCTACGCCCTCCCGTTCATGGTCGGGCTTGCCGCGTTCCGCTACGTCCATGCGGTCGATGCGGGGATTGCCATGTCCATCGTCGCCGCGCTCGGCGCTGCCGGCCTTTCCGTTCTGGTCGCCGCCGCCGTCCTCGCCTTCGTGCGGGCACCCCTCCTGCGTCTTCCCGTCCTCGTGCTATTCGCCGCGCCCGCCGCCCTGGCAGGCTATGCGGTGGTGCATGGCGTCGCGCAGAACGTCATCGAGTCGACGGTTGCGCTAAATCTTCTATGCGGCACCGGCGGCCTGTTCGTCGGCATCGCCGCGCTGTTGAACATCAGCGCCCACGCCGCCGCCTTCACGCCGCGCTGAAGCCTTCTATCGCCCCTCCGGGCGGACTTGATCAGATCGCTGCCGGGAAATGGTTCACATGGTCGACGCCGATGGGTCACGCGAGCCCGACACTCACGTTTCCAAAGAACGGAGCAGTTCTTCCCGATTCAACTCAGCCTTCTCGTCAATCAGATCAAGATACCGCTCCACCGCCTTGGCAACGCTTAGCCGAATGTGCCCGAGGTCATCCCACGAGATCGTCCCATTCGGATGGCCGAGACTGTGCAGATACTCGTCTCTCAACGTGTAACCGCGCTCCAGCCAGTCCGCTTCGTTGTCGTCATCAACGAGACGTCTGTATCTGCGCTTCATCTTCTCGCGGCCGCGATGTTCCCTGAGCATCAAGGTCGCCTCGATACAGCTTATGTTCACAACGATCTCGTCGATCCCTTCTTCCGAGAGAGCTTTGACGAAGAAGTGCTTAGTCAGCGGATGTAAGATCGCTCTCTCTGTGCCTCGCTTTGCAAGCACCTTTTGAAGCAACCGCCATCGCTGTTCGAGTGTGTCGAGTTGTTGTCGGCCAAGCTCGAAAGACTCCGACCGATCGGGAACTTCGATCTCCTCGTCCGGATGACCGATGAGGGTCCAGGTCATAGCCGCCGCGTCGGGCGCGCGCGGCGCGTCAGCGAACGGATCGTCGGAGAACGAATAGACCCAGGGAACGTCAAACGGTTCCCACGAGCCGTCAATCGACTCCTTGCTAAGACACAAAAGCAGCACAAATAGCGCGTCCTCCACAGGCGACGGAAACGTCGGCTCGAACACTGGAACCTTGCCGATCTCATCCCATCGCTTGTGAAGCACGCCAAGCCAAGTGCGTTCCCATAGCGCACCAGCCGGCTCGGACTCGCTCGTGACAAGCCAATAGAACCCATCCAATCTTTCGACGGGAAATTGCTGCCAACGGCCGAAGCGTTTTAGCGCATCATGCCGCACGCGCCGACCGAGTTCCCCGCGTCTGAGAAGGGCGATCTCGTTCGTCCCGAAACGCACATTCTCGACGCTTTGGTGCGGCCGCTGACTTGAATCGTCCAGATCGAGGCGATCGAGGGGCGCGTAATGGAATCGCGTCACTTCCTCGACCAAGAAAGCGCGATGCAGCTTCCGTGCTGTGTCATCGGCAGTTTGCAGGCTGCCTGAATGCCAAGGTGCCTCATTCCAGCGGAAGAAGTTTTCGAGTGCCGTCCGCAGTTCCTTTCGCGATGAATCACCGGAAGGACGTTTCGAGAGCCGAGAACCGCTCATGTCGGGATAGATCAAAGCGCAATTGCTCTCAAGCAACCGAAATGCTGCCGAGCTATAAGCTTCTTCCTCCGTTCGGCATGCCGCACGCCAAAGGTCGGCGACAGCCAGCCGTATCGCTTCAGGTGCCTCCTCTGTTTCCTTACCCAAGGTCGTTCCCTCCAGCCACGCCATCATCGCACTTTCCGATGAAATCAAAAATGGCCAATCGGCGATGCAAGTGGCCGCTCCCATGACAAAGGGCCTCGACGGCATCTCCACCAGCTCTCCGAACCTCGCCCATGACGGGCTGGCCGCCGGTATCCGCTCCGTCTTCGCATCGCCGTCTCCGCATCTAGCCGGCGCGGGACGTCCCAATCAGCGTGATCGCGTCTTTGGTGCTCTCGACGCCTTCCCGGTCGGCCCACCGTGGCGTGGCAGCGCGGCGAGCCGGAGCCATGCTTCATCCCTTCAGGCGCGCACGAGCCGTCACCGTTGCCCCGGAGATGGTAACGGCGCCATTCGCCCGGACGCCGGTGCCGGCGCTGTTCCTCATCAGCAATCCGAGATCGGCATGCGCTTGAGACAGGCGCGGCGATCGCGCTGTTTCCCGAGATGGCGCGGGTAAGAGGCCACGACCGATGGCCGGGCCGGCAAGGAGGAAGGTTCTGCGGTTTCTCCGTGATGCGTTCGCGGAAGGACATGCCCTCCGACTGACTGATCCCCTACGGCCGAGCGGTTTCCGCCCTCAACCCCCGCGGCTCCGGACCGTGTTGGCGCGAAGCGCCTGCCCGCCCCACTCCGGGCCTTAAGGGTTGCTGTCGGCTCCCGGCGACCGTGGCCGGGTCTCGTCGGAGGGACGGTCCCTCCGATTGAAGCAACGGAGAACTACCATGCAGAACATCGTCATTCTTGCCGGCAACATCGGTCAGGACCCCGAGGGCCGCACCACCATCAACAACACCCGCATCGTCCACTTCACCCTAGCCACCTCGCGCCCCCGCTACGCGGAAGGCAAGGTTCTGCGGGACAAGGACGGCTACCGGGTCCAGGAGACCGAATGGCACCGCATCACCTGCTTCAACGGCCTCGGCAAGACGGTCGAGCAGCATTGCCAGAAGGGCATGAAGGTGCTGGTCCGGGGCCGCATCCACTACACGAAGTGGACCGACCGGGAAGGCGTCGAGCGCTACAGCACGGAGATCATCGCCGAGACGGTGGACTTCCTGAGCTGGCCGAAGCGGGAGGACGACAGCCGCGGCGCCAACGATCCCGACGACGAGATCCCGTTCTGAAAGGAGGTGTCGAGAGCCCGGCGGCGAAAGCCGCCGGGCCTTCTTCATGTTCGCGGCCAGAAACTTCGCGACCCGGCTTCGAGCCTTCCCGCAACGCTCACTCGACGTCTCGCCCTGTCTGGGCCGAGCATATCCGCCGCCGATCCTCTGCCAGGTGGCGGGCAGGCATCGACGGCGTGCCACCCGCGCGCACGCCCGAGCGTGGCATTGACGCGAGGCCGAACCTACCGGCGCATCCGGGCGAGGACGTGCAGCTCCGTGGGGAGGAATGCCACCCCGCTCTTTGAGGCTTACCTTCGTTCCAGTCGCGGCCTTCCACGATCAACCCCAAGGGGTCGGACTATGCACGGCATGCCGCCGCCGGAGGCTTCGCCCCGGCGGTGATCGCGGCCGCGGCCGAAACCCATCGGGCGCCTGTCGAGCGGGGATGGCCCCCGCTCCAGATCAGGAGCCGCAGCAATGTCCCTTCCAGACGCACAAGCCTTCGCCTTCAGCCTCGCCGCCACCCTGCTGGTCACGATCGTCATCTTTCGCGCCGGCGACGGCACGGTCGGCGTTTATCTGAACAGTCAAGCTGTCTCACTGGCATTTCGCTGAGCTCGCCGGCTCCCGGAACAGCGTCTCGATCAGCGGACATTCCCGCCGATTGCCTTCTGTGCATTGGGCCACCACGTCCTTCAGCACTCGCTCCATGCGTTTCAGGTCGGCGATCTTTTCACGCACGTCGTCGAGATGCGCGGCGGCAACGGCGCTTGCCTCGGCGCAGGGCTGGTCGCGCTCGTCGACGAGGCGCAGCAGTTCACGGACTTCATCGAGGGAGAAGCCGAGCTCGCGCGCCCGCAAGACGAAGCGAAGCCGTCGCTCGTGGGTGCTGTCGTAGCTGCGATAGCCGCTCGCCGTGCGCGGCGGCTCCGGCAGGAGGCCGACCTTCTCGTAATAGCGGACCGTCTCCAGATTGCACCCTGTGCGCTGTGCGAGTTCGGCGCGCTTGAGGCCTTTCACGCCAGCGTGATCGCGCATCCAAAAATACCCCTTGACCCTGTAGTTGCTACAGACCGCACATTAGCGCCTGGATAGGTTTTCGACAAGAAGAGCGAGGTCGAACATGAATGCATCCCGACACGGACCAGCAGACGTTGCACCGACTGCGGCAAACCTGACGACGCCAGAGCGAAGCGAGGCCGGGCGACAGCGCCTGGTCGCCGTCGGCGGCATACTCGGCGCCATCGCCGCCTCGTCCTGTTGCATCATTCCGCTCGTCCTGTTCAGCCTCGGCATCGGCGGCGCCTGGATCGGCAATCTGACGGCGCTTGCGCCCTACAAGCCACTGTTTGTCGCCGCAACGGCGGGCATGCTCGGCTACGGCTTCTACCTTGTCTACTGGAAGCCGCGACAGGCCTGTGCCGATGGGGCTGCCTGCACGCGCGCCGTCCCCAGCCGCCTCGTTCAGATCGCGCTCTGGTTCGCGACCGTACTCGTCGCCGCTGCTTTCGCCTTCGACTACGTCGCGCCGCTGCTGCTTTCCGCCTGACACCAAGAGGAGACTACCCCATGAGGAAGAGTTTGAGCGCTTTCACTTTGATCGCGTCGGTGATGACTGCGCCTGCCGCCTTCGCCGCCGAACGCACTGTGACGTTTGCCGTCGACAACATGACCTGCGCCTCGTGCCCCTACATCGTGAAGACCACGATGGCGGCAATCCCCGGTGTCGCGAAGGTGACCGTCTCCTTCGAGGCGAAGTCCGCGACCGTGACCTTCGACGACGCTAAGACGAGCACCGATGCCATCGCAGCCGCCAGCATGAATGCTGGTTATCCGGCCCACCCGACGCAGCAAGGCAGCTAGATGACTGATCGCGCCGTAATCCGCGCAGGTGCCGTTGGCGCCGTCCTCGCCGCGATCTGCTGCGCGGCGCCGCTCCTCGCCGTCGGCCTGTCTCTGGCGGGTCTTGGCACGTGGCTGACAGGTGTGGGTGCAGTGGTGCTTCCCCTGATCGTCGCGGGCTTCGGCTTCGGCGCGTGGGGGCCCCATCATCGCCGGGCAAGAGCCACGGCCTATGAGACGAAGATTCGCAAGGAAGGCGTGAAGCCATGAACGATTGCTGTGCAACCTCCTCCCGGGACAACCCGGCCGTTTCTCAGCCCGCGACACTGGCGAGCTTTGCCGTTCGACCGGGCGTAACGTTTCCGGATTGGTCGGCGGTCACGTCGCCTGTGGTCAAGAACGCTCTGCAGGCGATGGTCGGGTCCGACCACGTGCTCAATCGCTGGAGCGGTTACGATCCCGCCACCGACAGGGTGCGTGTTGCGTTGCTCCGACTCTACGCCGACCACGGGGGTGCCCCGACCATAAGCGCGCTTGCGGAGCGTACAAAACTCAGTGAGATGGTCATCCGGCCACTGCTCGACGAGCTCCGCCGGCGCGACCTCGTCGTTCTCGATGGCGAGCTGATCGTCGGCGCCTATCCGTTCAGCGATCATAACACCGGCCATCGGGTCACTCTGGACGGACGCACGCTGAATGCAATGTGCGCGGTCGACGCGCTGGGCATCGGTGCCATGACCGATCGCGACACCGCGATCGCCTCGCCCTGCGGCCATTGCGGCGCACTGATCCGGATCACCACGCAGGACCGAGGGCGGGCACTCGCCGACGTCGAGCCACAGTCGGCCGTCATGTGGCAGAGCGTCCGTTATGAAGGCGGCTGCGCCGCGAGCTCGCTCTGCGCGACGACCGCTTTTTTCTGCTCGGACGAGCATCTTTCCGCCTGGCGCGACGAACGTTCCACCGACGAGCCAGGTTTCCGGCTGTCGATCGAGGAAGGACTGGAAGCCGGCCGTGCTCTGTTCGGGCCGAGCCTCGCTGGTCTCGATGTGGCGTCGAAGAGCCTGGTGGTCGCCAACCGACCCTTGCGCACAAACGGTCGCAATGGAGGCGCTTACGATCTCGTCGTCATCGGCGCCGGCTCGGCCGGCTTCTCGGCCTCGATCACGGCCGCCGATCAGGGCGCACAGGTGGCGCTCATCGGCAGTGGCACCATCGGCGGCACCTGCGTCAATGTCGGCTGCGTGCCGTCGAAGACCCTGATCCGCGCGGCCGAGACGCTTCATAACGCTCGCGTGGCGGCACGTTTTGCCGGCATTACTGCTGAAGCCGAACTGACAGACTGGCGCGGAACCGTTCGTCAGAAGGACACGCTCGTGTCTGGGCTGCGCCAGGCCAAATACGCGGACCTGCTCCCCGCGTACAATGGTATCGCCTATCGCGACGGGCCGGCTCGCCTCCTCGACGGCGGTGTCGAAGTTGACGGCGCGCGTATTGCCGCTGGCAAGATCATTATCGCAACCGGCGCGCGGCCGGCAGTTCCTGCTATTCCTGGCCTCGAGACCGTACCGTATCTCACCAGTACGACGGCGCTCGACCTCGAGGAACTGCCGCGATCGCTGCTGGTGATCGGCGGCGGTTATATCGGCGCGGAGCTCGCCCAGATGTTCGCCCGTGCCGGCGTCAAGGTGACCCTCGTCTGCCGGTCCCGACTGCTCCCCGAGGCCGAGCCCGAGATCGGCGCGGCGCTCACGGGGTATTTCGAGGATGAAGGCATCACCGTTATCTCCGGCATCGCTTACCGCGCGATCCGCAAAACCGAGGGCCGAGCGTCACTGACCGTCACGCGTGACGGTCACGATGTCCAGATCGACGCCGATCAGGTGCTGATCACCACGGGCCGCACGCCCAACATCGAAGGCCTTGGGCTGGCCGAGCACGGGATCACCGTCTCGGCGAAGGGCGGCATCGTGGTCGACGACCGCATGCGCACGACCAAGGCTGGCGTCTATGCCGCCGGCGACGTCACCGGCCGCGACCAGTTCGTCTACATGGCCGCCTATGGCGCCAAGCTCGCCGCCAAGAACGCCCTCAATGGCGACAGCCTGCGCTACGATAACAGCGCCATGCCCGCTATCGTCTTCACCGATCCGCAGGTCGCAAGCGTAGGTCTCACCGAGGCGGCGGCGCGTGCGGCCGGGCATGAGATCCGCGTTTCGACGATCGGTCTCGATCAGGTGCCGCGCGCACTCGCCGCCCGCGACACTCGTGGGCTTATCAAGCTCGTGGCCGATGCTGCTGGCGGTCGTTTGCTCGGCGCCCACATCCTCGCGCCGGAAGGTGCCGACAGCATTCAGACCGCGGCTCTCGCGATCCGCCAGGGTCTCACCGTCGATGACCTCGCGGACACGATCTTTCCTTACCTCACCACGGTCGAGGGGCTGAAGCTCGCAGCACTTTCGTTCGGCAAGGACATCGCCAAACTCTCCTGCTGCGCCGGGTGAGCACAATCGGCGTCAAGGGCGTTTCCTGCCGATGATCGGTATGACGTCGGCGGTGCGGTTATCGCGCCGCCGTTCCATAAGCTGGCACAGCGCGCGGACTTGACGATGCTGGGCGAGCACGGTTTCGACGGCGCGCCGCTCCTGTTCGGCCCGGGCCGTCCCCGCCGGCCGATCCGTCGCGTTGCGCCGGGCTCTCGACTCGGCAACTGCATGGCGGAAGGCTTCCAGCACCTCGGAAGCGCGGTTCGCGGTCGCGCGACTGACACCTGCCTCGATGGCCAGATTCACAACCGTCAGCCTGCCATCAGCCACGCGGGGGCACCCATAAAGGAGGCGCGCCATCGCCTCACGAAGCGCCTGTTCCGTGGCTGCACTGACCGGCTTCATGATGTGCGTTCCTTCAACGGCGCGATGAGCCTGCGTTTTCTGTCGTTGTCCAGGCGCAGCGCTTCGCGTTGCAGCGGGGAGAGACGCTTGTCGGCGAGAAGATCCTCCGCCTGTGCAATGGAGGCTTCCCATGGCGGGAGATGTCGCTCGACGAGGCAGGCGTTGGGACATCGGTCGGGCGCGCATCGCGACAGGACCGGCACCGAGGCTGAAGGTTTCTCAGACTCCCGCAGGCAGAGCGCCGTCAATGGGTCGAAGAAGCAGTCGTTCAGATATCCGACATGCAGCGTGCGCGCCAGATGCGCCAGCATCGCCTTCAGGCGCTTGCGATCGGCCAGTTGCCCCGGAAGCGGGCCGAGTTCGCGGCCGACCCGCTCCAGTTCCACGCCGACGCGCTTACCGGCGGGTCCGCCTGGACCGTGACCGCGTCGATGGTTTTCGAAGTAGTCGATGATGTCGTCGAGTTGTCCGAGCGCCAGTTCCTGTTCGACCTCCTGCCTGAAGCCGGATGCGGACGAGCCGGCATAGCCGTTGAACATGGCCACGGAGGCGTGCTTGTACTGGATTTTGCCGGCGACAACCCCGAAGGGCCGGTTCGCGATGTACCAGGCCAGCGTTCGCCTGAACTGACGGGTGTTGAAGCGCCAGACGTCTTCTCCCACTCGGGGGATCACAGGACTATCGTCCGCGCCATATCGCTCATCGAGATGTTCTCGGAATTGGTTGATCTTCTTGGCGATGAGTATCGGCGTCTCGGCATTGTTCGTCTCGCGGTCGTCAAGGGCAAGCCATAGCCGCTCTGTCCCCGCATTCCGGCGGAATCGTTCCGAAAGACGCTCGGCAACCCGGATCGCCTGGACGGCGGCCTCGATGGTGATCCATTCGACCTGTTCGCCGCGAGCGCCGCGATCCTTCCAGGTCACGCCCTCGATCGCCAGCCTTTCTGTTCGCCCGTCCCGGTCGAGATTCCGTTTCAGGCAGCCGGATCGCAGCGACTGCACCTCACCGTCGCGCATGCCCGTCAGATAGCAACACACGATATAGGCGGCCGTCTGCAGGTGCCGTTCTTCCCGCGCCAGGCTGATGGCATCGAAGCGCTCCCGCCACGGTCGCCCCGTGTCGGGATCCGGGGAGATCGGCGTGTCCATCCCGCCCACCTCGAACCCAAGCTCGTCGACAGCATCATGAACCATCGACAACAGGGCCGGATCTTTGTGGACGGTGGTGAGATGCAGCCCGCATTGCATCGTCAGGAGCTTCAGATTGATGACCTCGCCATCAAACCTGCCGCCCCGCGACAATCTGCCGGTCAGCCCCCCGATCGAAAGAGGTCTTTCCCAGACAGGAATGCCTCTTCCTTCCTCGCGACGCTTGTCGATCCAGGAGGCCAGCATTACCGCGGGCCGCGTGTGGCGGGCGCGCGAGCGTGCTGCGAACCGGCTGTTCAGTGCATCGGCTTCAGCCCGGGCAGTGAAGATGTCGTCGCAGAGGTGCTCGACATATTTCAAGGCCCATCGCAGCATTGCGCCGATGACCGGCTCCGGGATGCGCGCGGTCCGGTTTTCCGAACAGCGCGTTCCCTGGCCGGTTGCCCGATAGACCGGTCGGCCGCGCCACGGGGTGAAGGTGATGCCACCGCACGTCAGATAGGGCGCCAGGCGATGAAGCTGGACGATGGGCCTGAGGCACACACCCACGCGCCCCGGCGTGATCGGCCGCGCCCGGTGATGGGTCGCGTATGCATCGATCAAATCCTGATCGACGTTTGCCAGATCGAGCTTGCCGATCCGCGAGCGCACGAAGTCCAGGAACCGGCGCAGCGTCGCAAGCGCAGTATGGCCGGAGACTGGCCGCAACCGCGGCTCACCGTCGGCGCGCCGTTCATTCATCCAGGCATAGATGTATTCCTTCGCAAGCAACCGCTCTGCCGCGCAGGGGATCACGCCGAAGTCGACCGTTCGAAAGGCCTTTCTGGCCATGTTGAACATCGCCGGCGCCATATCCCAGACATCATCGCCGAACCGCGAGAGCGCCGCTCGGTCGGTACCATCCCTGAGAGGCATCGAAGCCAAAACGATGTCGTCATCGACCCTGAGGCGTGAGACGGCACGCTCATCGTTCAAAGGAGAGGTAGTGGTCATGAGCCGTAAGCCTCCGGCGGAAGATAGAGCAACCGCGCCGAGGATTCTGCCGCCTCAACCCGTGCGCCTCCGACGACGGAGGACGGGAACATCGGCAGAATTTGCTCCGTGATCCTGCGGTATGGCCGATCGAATTTCTCGTTCCAGTCGCCAGAAGGCAACGCCTCCCGCAGCTCGTCCATGAACGCCTGGAACGCGATCAGCGCCGGTAGTTTCCGTGCGGTAATGACCGCGTTGGAGCATTCCAGGCACCCCCAGAACGGCGTCGGACAGGCTTCGCCTTCCCGACCGAAAGGGCTGACGCGGAAGTTGCTGCACGCCGCCAGCCAAAGATCCTGCTCTCCGTCCAGGAGCGGGCCGATCTTTTCCGACGGCACCGGCAGCCCGGTCGCGTCGGCTGAGGTTCGCAGCCGGGCTTCATCCGCGGGCACAACGATCCAAGGTCGCAGAGCCGGCGCCATCGCGTCGGTCAGTGCCTCGACTATCGTCTGCTCATGCAGATGCCGAAGGGCGGGGATGTCGGCATAATGGTTGGCCGCCACCGCTACCGTGTGGCCGACGGCAAAGTTCTCCAACTGCCCTCCGGTCCGCTTATACCAGTCAGCCTTCTGGGTCTTGCGCAGCCTGGAGAGATTGAGCGCCAGCGATTTTCCGGCGTCATCGACGATTCCGTACTTCTCGACAAACGCGGCCACGCAGGTCCCCAGCTTTTTCGGCGACGACAGGCGCCCCGGCTTCCAGGTGATCCAGAGCTTGCTCGATCCAGTGTGCTGCCGAGCCTTTTCCGTCAGCTTGATCGCCAGCCGCAGGACGGCTCCGGGCGTCTCCCGTCCGCCATCGCGGACACGCAAGCGCTTCCACTGGGCATGATGCGCGCGCCGCTTTCGATACTCGATCTCGACATAACCCCGGTTGGGATTGCGCAAGCAGTCAGCCTCAAGCCCACGCAGCGCTTCGATCTCCATGCCGGTCGTCAAGGACAGCCAGACGAGGAAGCCGACGACATCGTACCGGGTCAGATGGAAGCCGGCATGCAGTTCCTCGACCGGAGGCGGCTCGAGCCCGCATCTATGAGCGTGGTAGCGCAGATTGTCGAACAGCGCGCCTTCCCCGGCGACTACTCCCGCCGTCACAATCTGTTCGACCACTAGGTCATAGCGACGGCGCAATTCTGGATCACGGCCTACATCCAGAAGTGGGGGAGGCAGAGCCTCGCCCGTCGCTATCCGGTCGCGAGCCTCGATGATCTGGCGCATCGCTGCCTGCAGCAACGTCGAGGCAATCCTCCCACTGTAGGCATCGCGCGGCTTTGAGACGCCGTGCTCGCCGTGACCGATGTATTTCAGGCGCAACAGTGTTTCGGGCGGAAGCCTTTCAGGATTGAGCTCGGCGGCGACGCGCAGCACCCCGATCAGAGCACCGAGCACATTGCGCTGATTGGGTCGCTCGCCGCCGTTCTGCTCCAGCCAGTCCTCATAGGCATTGATTACCGCCGGAGTTAAGTCGTCGAGACGACGAGGTTTTACCGACGCCCCTTCCAGGAACAGCCAGAACCGCCGCAGACGGCGGATAAAGGTGCCTGCGGTTTTCCAGAGTGGTGCCGGCCCCATCCGGTGGAGATACTCCTGCAGGAATGGCGCAACCTCATGGGTCAGCGCCGTCAGCGGCCAGGAAGACAGATTGACGTCGATCCTCCCGGCATCTTCCGTCCGAAGGACGAAGACGAGCGGATTTTGCGGATTTTCCTCTTGAGTGTCGAACAATTCGATTCCAACTGGGAAGGTGGCACGACGACCGCGTTTCATCACAGGGGTCCACCAGCATTAACGCGCAGTTCCCAGGCCTCGACCGCAGCGTCGATCATTTCCTGGCTTTCTTCCATGCAATCCAGGTAGATGTGAGTGCTTTCGATGCGGCTATGGCCCAGCAAACGCTGCAACTTCAGAAGAGGATCGCCAATCAAGCGGCGGTACGCCGCGCCGATATGGGATCGGCGTTCGTCGAGTACCCATCCGATCTGTTCACGCACGAGCAGCGACAGCATATGAACCGCAAAGGTGTGGCGCATCATGTGCGGAGTGACGTCGAGGTCGATCCCGAACCGCCTGCACCGTACGCTTGCCCTCCGGAAGACCACCTCCCAAGCGGCCGGGGGCATGGGCCGCGCCCCTTCCGCCAGCCAAAGACACAATGGTTCGGATGTTTCCGCCCATACCAAGCGGCTGCGTTCGCGCGGCGCCAGCACGTCGACACTGGCTCGAACTGTGTCCTTTTCCAGAAGGAGCCTTCCCCGATCGTGGCTGACGACACGGATCGGATGTTCGATTGACCTATTGCGCGGTTGCGAAAGGCGCATGAGGACATTGGTCCGTTCCAACGCCGCGTATTCATGCAGACGCTTCAGCACGCGCTCGGGCAAGCGGATCTCGCGCCCCTTGCTACCCTTGGCAATGGCCGGCGCCAGTCGGAAAGATCGGCTCCTCAATGCACCGACCGGCTCCGTCCTCGGGAACTCGATCCAGAGCAGACTTGCCGCTTCCTGGAGCCGCAGGCCCGTCGTGACGAGCAATTCGGCGAACAACGCATTGCGCTCGCTGTTGCGGCCCTGCCAGGTGGGATCCTCGCTCCCGTCTGGAAGACGACCACGCAAGCCGATCTCGCGAAACAGGAGATACCGATCCAGGGAAAGGAACCGGATATCGCGTGTCCGTGCGCCGCGCTCGGTGGCAACATTGGCAGCGACCGCTATGGCCCCGCCGCCGTTCGTCCGTCGCCATGATTGCCGATAGGTGAAAGGCGATTTGGCGATCATTCCCTCTTCAAGAGCCCATCGGTAAAGCTTGTCGAGCGCTGCTACCGACCGGTTCCAGCTCGCGGCCGAGATGCGCGCCGGAGGAAGCGCCAGACGTCGCGCCGCATGGAAGGCTGCGACATCGTGCCGATCAGCCGCCCAGAGGGCTCTGTTGTCTCGGCGCTCGGCAAGAAAGCGCATCCAGATCAGGATATCCCAACCATAGGCGCGCAAGCTGTTGGGCGAACGAACCCCCAACGTGGGGCAAGCTCGAAAGAACCGGTTCAGGTCGTGATCGTAGCTGTCGTCATCGCCAAGAATGAACGGCATGCCGTCCACGAGGTTCAGCTTCTCGGCGGCTGCGACTTCATCCACCGACAGCCTGTGGACGACGCCATCAACCGTAACAGACTGCCGCAGCGTCGAAAGATCCGTGAAGAAGAGCTGGGGCATCCTGTTCTCCTCGGCCGCGATTTTCCCGCCGGGACGGGCTCGAGCCCGTCCCGGCGGGAAAATCGCATCGCCTCACCTCAAGCGAAGGGGAATGTCGTCAACGTTGATCGTGTGCTGCGAACGTCACAGCGGTAAGACAGAACACAGAGTCAGGATAACGGCGCCATGCCCGCCGCCGAATATGACGGCGACGACGAAGCCATCATCCGCGAGATCGACCCGTTCGCCCCTTGAGGGCGAACGTCAGGGTCTCGACACGCGGATCAGCTCGCAGGGGTCGACGTCGAGCGCGTCCGCCACCTTTCCGAGAATGCTCACGCTCGCCGAAACCTTGCCGCGTTCGATCGAGCCGATATAGCGAGCGCTCAGCCCGGAGCGCTCGGCCACTTCTTCTTGCGTCATATCCTTGTCATGGCGCAGCCGACGCATGTTGATCGCCATGACCTCTTTGAGGTCCATGACGCATCGGAACCAGAACCGGAATTATCGTTCTAGGAATGATCGTTCCGATTCGGTATGGTCGACCACATGCGCTGAGATCAAGTGCGTCGCAGCCCGTCGACTTTCTGTCGAATCGCGGAATGGAAGCATTCCGAGAATCTTCGATGCCAGTCGCGGAACTTCTATTGCACCTCAAAGCGATGACGTATTTGTGAACTACATGCGCGAGGAAGTAAGGACACTACGATGAGCAAATCTCCCTTCAAGGACAGCCCTCCGCTGACCGACAGGGTGAATGCCTATGACGAAGCCAACCTCGCAACCTATCTGCGCCTGCTCGACGCTGCCGCCGAGGGCGAGGACTGGCGGGAAGTCGCGAAGATCGTGTTCGGCCTCGACGTCGACGCCGATCCCGAACGCGCGAAGCGGATGCACGACACCCATCTCGCCCGCGCCCGCTGGATGACCGAGAAGGGCTACAAGCACCTGCTGGAACCGCGCATGCAATGATGGGCGGCGCATCACCGCATCGCCGACGACAGCGCGACCCCGGATTGCTCGCCACGGTCGAGATTTCCATTCCGATTTTCCATCTTCACGCGAGGTCGACCCCGCCAATACTCGAATCATCCCGATGGCAAAGACCGGGCGGGGAGGATTTCGTCATGGAGCCGCTGCACGACTGGCGATCACCGCAGTTCGAGGAACATCTGGGCCGTCTCGACCGGGGCGGCGTGTCGTTCGAGTTTCTTCGTCGCAACCGTGAATACCGGCAGGACTATGCCGAGACGCTGGCAAGGGTGGCCTCCGGCGGCGCGGACAAGAAGGACGCGATAGCGCTCCTGTCCCGTCGCTGGGGGCTCGCCTTTCCCGGCGGACCCTTCTGCATCGGCGTTGACCGCTCGACCCGTCTGGCTGCCTCGAATCTTCCCTGCCGTGCTCATTGTCATGGCTGTCCCCGAAGGCTTTGCAGCTTCTTCGCTTCCTGATCCTCGCGCGCTGCCGCTACTGGGCGAACTGGCCGGCGACGGCCTGCACGCCGTTGCTGAAGACCAGGCCGGGGATCACCGGCTCTGGCTCCAGCATGGTGCTGAACCGGCCAACGCCGGTATCTTCCTTCCGCTCGACGAGCATTTCTGGTGGCGTCACCGAAATGCCGGCCGCCTGAAGCGCCGGCTGGACAGGAAGCCGGCCGGTCCCTCGCCACGCCAGCAGCGCCTATCCGCATTCCAGATTCGTCGCGCCGCTCTGATGCTGCGTGCCTGGGACGGCGTGGAATCCGGCGCCTCGCGCCGCGTCATCGCCGCCGTTCTCATCAACCGGACCGTCGAGACAATGCGCGCCCTCGACTGGCAGAACGCTCCGGAGCGGCGGCGGCTCGCACGTATCCTCGCGGCCGCGCGCCGGCAGATCGAGAGCGGCTATCTGCGCTGGCTGGTGCCCCACGCATCGCGTGGTCGGCGCGAAAGCGATCGAGACTGACTCGCCAGCAGACCCACGCGCTCGAAGGGGGGACACTTCTCCTAAGACACCCCGATTTTTGTCACTCCGCCCAACCGCTGATTTTTCGCCATCGTCGCATCTGACTCGCCGTTCTCACGGCGGCCGCGACGGAGGCCGATCATGGACAATATCACCGACAGCAATTGGCCGCGCTTCGTGCGGACGCCGGAGGCGGCCCGCCTCCTCGATCTCTCGCCCCGCACGCTGGAAAAGCATCGCTGCGACGGCACCGGGCCGATCTACCACAAGCTCGGCGGCCGCGTGGTCTACGCCGTCGCCGACCTGCAAGCCTGGATCGAGGCGAGCGCACGTCAATCCACCTCCGAGCCGGCGACGCCGAGCCTGCCCGCGCCGCGCGACACGGGCGCGGCCGACGCGACCCGCTGACCACCGCATGACCGCGCGCCGCACATATCAGGGCCAGCAGCTCGAACTCTTCAGGGCACGCTCCGGCGAGATCGCCGCGCGCGACGCACAAGACCTGATGTCCTGGCCGTTCTTCTCGCTCGGCAAATCGCGCCGCGTCACGCCGATCGACTTCCGCATGGGCGACGTGTCGATCCGCGTCGAGGCGACGTCCGAGCACGGCATGGCGACCATCTGGGATGCCGACGTGCTGATCTGGGCCGCGAGCCAGATCGTCGACGCGCGCGACCGTGGCCTCTCCACCTCGCGCTTCATGGCGTCCACCTCCTACGAGATTCTCACCTTCATCGGCCGCACCGATTCCGGCTTGAACTACGACAGGCTGAAGGCGGCGCTGGACAGGCTGCAATCGACCACCATCCTCACCTCGATCCGCCAGCCCTCCGAGCGTCGCCGGCATCGCTTCTCGTGGATCGCCGAGTGGAAGGAGCGGCTCGACGCGCAGGGGCGATCGCTCGGCATCGAGCTGATCCTGCCGGATTGGTTCTATGCCGGCGTCCTCGACGACGCGCTCGTGCTGACCATAGACCGCGACTATTTCGGGCTGACCGGCGGCCTCGAACGCTGGCTCTACCGGCTCGTGCGCAAGCATGGCGGCCGGCAGAGCGGTGGCTGGAGCTTCGACGTTCCGCATCTTCATCTGAAGTCCGGCAGCCTGTCGCCGCTCCGGCGCTTCCGCTTTGAGCTGCGCGCCATCGTCCAGCGCCAGCCGCTTCCCGGCTACCGCCTGGCGCTGGTGGACGATCCCGATGGTCGCCAGCGTCTGACCTTCCAGCCCATCGACGAGCAGCCCATGCCGCGCCGCCGCAAGCGTGCGGGAGCGACGTCATGATCGGAGCCGGGACATCGCTCCACCGCAGCCGTGGAAAGCCTGTGGACGGAACCGTACTATCGGGAACGCTGATTCCCGTCTTTTCGGGAACGCGAATCCCGTACCATCGGGAACGCCAACCGCCGGCAAGCGTCGGATTCGACAGGCGGAATCCGGCCCCTCTAACTTCCCTAACTAAAGAATCCTTCGGATTCTTGCTAACGCGCCCTCCCATTTCACGGAATCGGGGACAACGGCGCCGCAGCCTGATCGGCATGCGGAGGATCGCGCCATGACGATCCTGACCGGCGATTGCCGCGACCTGATGCCGGCGCACGGCCCGTTCGATCTGATCCTCGCCGATCCGCCCTATGGCGACACGTCGCTCGCCTGGGACCGGCAGGTCGACGGCTGGTTGCCGCTCGCCCGCGCCTCCCTGAAGCCGTCCGGCTCGCTCTGGGTGTTCGGCTCGCTGCGTTCGTTCATGACCACCGGAGGAGCGTTCTCGGATGCCGGCCTGACCTATGCGCAAGAGATCGTCTGGGAGAAGCAGAACGGCTCTTCCTTCCACGCGGATCGCTTTCGCAGGGTCCACGAGCTGGCCGTCCAGTTCCGCCGTGCCGACGTGCCGTGGAGCGCCGTCTACAACGAGGTGCAGACGACTCCGGACGCCACGGCCCGCACCGTGCGGCGCAAGAAGCGACCGCCGCATACCGGCCGGATCGACGCCGGCCACTATGTCAGCGAGGACGGCGGCCCGCGCCTGATGCGCTCCGTGATCTTCCTGCGCAACGCGCATGGTCGCGCCATCCACCCCACTGAAAAGCCCGTCTTCCTCCTCGAAATCCTGATCCGTACGAGCTGCCCGCCTGGCGGCCTGGTCGGCGATTGGTTCGCGGGCTCCGGTGCTGCGGGCGAAGCCTGCCGGCTGACCGGCCGCCGCTATCTCGGCTGCGAGATCGACGCGGCGATGGCCGAGCGCGCGCGAGCGCGCATCGCATCCGTGCTGCCCTTCACGGAAGGGACACCAACATGACGACAAGCATCCGCAACGCCGGCCTGCCGGCCGACCGCACGGTGGTCGAGCTGACCTGGCGCGAGAACCACGTCGAACACTGGATACGCTTCGGCCGCGCCGCCGAGGACCAGCGCCTCGACCGCCATCGCCGTGTCGTTGTCTTCGCGCCGGGCAGCATCTTCGCCTTCGTCCGCTGGGCCGGCAACGAGCATGGCACGATCATCTCGCGCATCGACATCGTGCGCGCCGTAGCAAGTGGCGAGCCTTTCCAGACGCTCCCGTTCGTGCGACCGGGCGGCGACATTCTCTTGCGCATCACCGGCTGGCCGAAGGTCGAGGCGGTGCTGAAGGTGGTCGATGCGATCGAGGCGCTTGGCATCGACCCCGCCGATGTGGCGCCGGATCACTGGCGTCACATCTACAACCGCATCAGCGTCAACGAGCCGTTCCGCGTCTATTCCGCCGAGCAGCACCGTGCCTGGCTCCGGCGCCGCGAGGTGACGCGATGATCGCGCGCCGCGTGACGCTCATCACCATGATCGCAGGCGCGGTGCTGGTCGCGGCTCCGGCATGGCATCGGCCCGATCTGCGCTTCATCTGGAACGCATCGGCCAGCGTGCCGGTCGGCCTCTACCGCATCGTCCCGGCCGACCGCATCGAGGTCACGGACCTCGCCGTCGTCATGCCGCCCGACGAGCTGGCGGACTTCCTCGCCGAACGCGGCTACCTGCCGCGCGGCCTGCCGCTCATCAAGCGCGTGCTGGCACTCGCCGGAACCGAGGTCTGCCGGCACGACAGCACCATCACCGCCTACGGCGCGACCTATGGTGACGCTCGCGCGCTCGACACGCACGGCCGCCCGCTACCTGTCTGGCAGGGCTGCCGCACGCTCGGCGAAGGCCAAGCCTTCTTCATGAACTGGGACAGCCCGGACAGCTTCGACAGCCGCTATTTCGGGCCGCTCCCCGTCGCAACCATAGTCGGCCGGGCGGTCCCCGTCTGGACAACCGACGACCCCGATCCGGACGCGGAATCCTTCCGTGAGCCGGTCCCCGACGAGCCATGACGGCTCGTTCTCCAACCTCGCGAAAGGAACATCGCATGGCCCAGATCGGCACCTTCACCCGCAACGATGATGGCTTCTTTGGCCGCGTCCGCACGCTCAAGCTCGATGTAGAAGTCGCCATCCTGCCGGCCGAGGAATCGGATGCCGAGAACGCGCCCGAGCATCGCGTCTTCCTCGACGGGCAGGAAGTCGGCGCGGCCTGGGACCGCACCGGCGACAAGGCCGGAAGCTATCTGTCCCTGACTATAGACGATCCGTCCTTCTTCGAGCCGATCCGCGCGCGCCTGTTCGAGTCCGACACAAAGAAGGGCGCGTGGAACCTGCTCTGGACGCGCCGGAAGAAGAACGACGGCGAGGCATGACCGATCATGCGCTGCCATCGTTCTCGTCATCCTTCAAGCTCACTCTCCTTGATCGGTCGAATGCCGGTCACTCCCCTCGACCCGATCGTCCATCGGGCGGCCGTCGCGCGCAGCGGAGGTCAAGGGCGGCGGCCTGTTTTCCGGGTTTCGGTCATATCGCCCGACGATGCCCGTCCGGAAAATGTCGGCCGCCGGCGAAGCCTCGCCCTTGGCCGCAGCGAGCACGATGGCAGGCTTGTCGCGCATCGGGACGGCGGTGCCTGCGCTGCCGTCCCGACCCTCATGACGATGCTGTTCGCATGCGCCATGATCGTCGTCATGGTGGCTCCTGCGTCGGCCGAGCCGCCGCCCGGCGAACCGCTCCCGGCCACCGTCTCGGCCGCTCCGCGATCCGATCCGTGGGCGCCCCATGTCGCCGCGGCCGCCCGCCGCTTCGCCATTCCCGAGCGATGGATACGCGCGGTCTTGGCCGTCGAGAGCGTTGGCGATCCCGCCGCGCTCTCGCCAAAGGGCGCCATCGGCCTCATGCAGGTCATGCCTGCGACATGGGAGGAGCTGCGCGCGAAGCATGGCCTCGGCGCGGACCCCTGGCAGCCGCGCGACAACATCCTCGCCGGCACCGCATATCTGCGCGCGATGCACGACCGCTATGGCTCGGTCGACGCCATGCTGGCCGCCTACAATGCCGGCCCCGGCCGCTATGACGAGCATCTCGCGAGCGGCCGCGCGCTGCCGGCCGAGACTGTCGATTACGTCGCGAAAATCGCGCCGATGATCGACGGCACCGCACCGATCACACGCACGGCTGGTTCATCGTCATCGCCGTCATGGCGTCGCGCTCCGCTCTTCTTCACGCGCTCCACTGACCGCGATCACGACGATGCGGACGACTCCCTCCCTCTTTCCGGCCGACCTTCCGACGACCCGCCGATCGTCGATCTGTCGGCGCTCGTGCCACCATCCGACGGTCTGTTCGTGGAACGGCCGGCAAGGGAAGGAGATCGGCGTTGAAGATCGCATTTCCTCGCTTCGCGTGGTGCGCAATCGCAGGGATTGCGGTGCGCTGCGGGACAGCGGCACATCAGGCCGAAGGAGGGCGGGATAAAAAGCGGCACATCGCCGCTCGGTTGGGGTGTTGTTTCGCTTGCGCTTTTCGGGTTTCCGCGCACATCGCGGATCAGGCGCGCGAGGTGCGCGCCAAGATATTCTCCTGCGATTTCCGCGGAAACCGCACATCGCACAGGAAGCGGCCATGAGCCGGGACGACGACTTCCGCGTCCGGCCGGGCCGCATCCGTTCGAGCCGGGCGCAGCGAGCGAAGCCCTTCGTCGCCCAGGCGCTCGCCGCCGCGCAGAAGGCAGGCGGCCGTATCTCCCGCTCCGGCAGGATCACCTCCGGCAACGGCTCGCGCTTTGGCCGCGGCCGTGTTGCGAGCGTGCGCGCCAACCGCCTCATATCCAGCCGCTCGCGCGGCGCCATCATCAAGACACGCGTGGTCCGGCATAGCGCGCGCTCCGCGCCGCTCACCGCCCACCTCAACTATCTGCGCCGCGACGGCGTGACCCGCGACGGCGAGAAGGCGCGCATGTTCAGCCCGGAGACCGACGACGCCGACGTGAAGGGCTTCGCCGAACGCTGCGAGGACGACCGGCATCATTTCCGCTTCATCGTCTCCCCGGACGACGCGACGGAAATGTCCGACCTGAAAACCTTCACCCGCGATCTGATGGCGAAGATGGAAAAGGACCTCGGCACGAAGCTCGACTGGGTGGCCGTCGATCACTGGAACACCGGGCATCCCCATGTCCACGTCATCCTGCGCGGCCGCGCCGATGACGGCTATGACCTCGTGATCGCTCGCGATTATATAAAGGAGGGCATGCGCAACCGCGCGCAGGATCTCATCACCCAGGAGCTCGGCCCGCGCACCGATCTCGACATCCGCCGCGCGCTGGAGCGGCAGGTCGAGGCCGAGCGCTGGACCCAGCTCGACAGCCAGCTTGCCCGCGACACCAACAAGCATGGGATCATCGACGTTGCCCCGTCGCCGGACAGGCAGCCCGACGAGTATGTGACGCTGAAGGTGGGCCGGCTTCGGCACCTCGAACGTCTCGGCCTCGCCGAGACCATCGGTCCCGGCCAATGGATCATGGCCGACGACGCCGAAGCCACCTTGCGCGAGCTGGGCGAGCGCGGCGACATCATCAAGCGCATGCACCGTGCGCTCACCGAAAGCGGCATAGATCGCGGCCTGACTGGCTACGTATTAGCCGGCGAAGCCGGTCCGGAGCCGGTCCTCGGCCGGCTGGTCGAGCGCGGTCTGGACGACGAGCTGCGCGGCACCGCCTATGCCGTGATCGACGGTATCGACGGCCACACCCATCACATCCGCTTCGACGATCTCGACGCGGCCGGCGATTCCGCACCGGGCTCCGTCGTCGAGCTGCGCCGCTATGAGGATAGCGGTGGCTGGACCCGTACCGCACTCGCCGTCCGCGCCGACCTCTCGATCGAGGCCCAGACCACGGCGACCGGCTCCACCTGGATCGACCGCCAGCTTATCGCCCGCGATCCCCTCGACACCGGCGGCGGCTTCGGCCTGGAGGTGAAGCAGGCGATGGAGGCCCGCGCCGATCATCTCGTAGCCGAGGGCCTCGCACGGCGCGAGGGCCAGCGTATCGTCTTCGCCCGCAACCTGCTCGCCACGCTGCGCGAGCGCGAGTTGGACGCGCTCGGCCAGAAGCTCGCGGCCGAGACAGGCACGTCCTTCCAGAAGGCGGCCGCAGGCGAATACGTCGCCGGCACCTACCGGCAGCGTTTCGCGCTCGCCTCCGGCCGCTTCGCCATGATTGACGACGGACTCGGCTTCAAGCTGGTGCCCTGGACCCCATCGGTCGAGAAGCACATCGGCCAGCACATCTCCGGCGTTGCCCGCTCCAATGGCGGCGTGGATTGGTCGTTCGGACGCAAGCGCGGGCTCGGGCTATGAGCAACGGCCGCGTTTGTCAGCCGCAACCCGCAAGTATTTTCCGCACCTTCTACGACCGGCTTCGAGCTGCCCTCAACCCGCCATTGAAACCCGTGTGCAGCGTGTTCTTCTTCGCGCTCTTGGACCGAAACGCGAGGGAGTTTCGCTGCCTTGTCTGCAAGCCGCGTCATGTGGGGCCAGATCGTCGTGGTGTTCTCGATCGTGCTCGTCGCGGTCTGGTCCGCGACGCAATGGACGGCGTGGCGGCTCGGCTTTCAGGCTCAGCTCGGACAGCCCTGGTTCGAGATTGCCGGCCTGCCGGTCTATCCGCCACCGGCCTTCTTCTGGTGGTGGTATTTCTACGACGCCTATGCGCCGACCATCTTCTACGGGGGCGCCGGCATCGCAGCTTCCGGCGGGCTGATCGCCATCGCGGCCGCCATCCTCATGTCGATCTATCGCGCGCGCGAGGCGAAAGACGTCAGAACCTTCGGCTCCGCGCGATGGGCCGAGCGCAAGGAGATCGCGGCCGCCGGCCTACTCGGCGAAGATGGCGTCGTCCTCGGCAAGCTCGACCGCGATTATCTCCGGCATGACGGTGCCGAGCATGTCCTGTGTTTCGCCCCAACGAGAAGCGGCAAGGGCGTCGGCCTCGTGGTGCCGACGCTGCTCACTTGGCCGGGCTCCGCCATCGTCCACGACATCAAGGGCGAGAACTGGGATCTGACTGCCGGCCTGCGCTCCTGCTTCGGCCGGGTGCTCCTGTTCGATCCGACCAATGCGCAGTCTGCCGCCTACAATCCGCTGCTGGAGGTGCGGCGCGGCGAATGGGAAGTGCGCGACGTGCAGAACGTTGCCGACGTGCTGGTCGATCCCGAGGGAAGCCTTGAGAAAAGGAACCATTGGGAGAAAACCAGCCACTCGCTGCTCGTCGGTGCGATCCTCCACGTACTCTATGCCGAGAAGGACAAGACCCTTGCCGGCGTCGCCGCCTTCCTCTCCGATCCACTTCGGCCGATCGAGTCGACGCTGGCTGCCATGATGAACACGCCGCATCTTGGCGAGAAGGGTCCGCATCCCGTCATCGCAAGTGCCGCCCGTGAGCTGCTCAATAAGTCTGATAACGAGCGCTCCGGCGTTCTCTCCACGGCGATGAGTTTCCTAGGTCTCTATCGCGATCCCGTTGTTGCCGCCGTCACCGCGCGCTGTGATTGGCGCATCGCCGACATCGTGTCCGGAGAACGCCCGACCACGCTCTATCTCGTCGTGCCGCCTTCGGACATATCTCGAACCAAGCCGCTGGTTCGTCTCGTGCTCAACCAGATCGGGCGCCGGCTGACCGAGGAACTGCACGCCAGCGGCCGCCGCCATCGCCTGTTGCTCATGCTCGACGAGTTCCCCGCGCTAGGCAGGCTCGACTTCTTTGAATCGGCGCTTGCCTTCATGGCCGGCTACGGCATCAAGGCGTTCCTGATTGCGCAGAGCCTCAACCAGATCGAAAAGGCATACGGAGCAAACAACTCCATCCTGGACAACTGCCATGTCCGCGTCAGCTTCGCGACCAACGACGAGCGCACCGCCAAGCGCGTTTCCGACGCCCTCGGCACCGCCACCGAGATGCGCGCCATGCAGAACTATGCCGGCCACCGTCTCGCGCCGTGGCTCGGCCATCTCATGATCTCGCGCTCCGAGACCGCCCGGCCGCTGCTTACCGCCGGCGAAGTGATGCAGCTTCCGCCCGACGACGAGATCGTCATGGTTGCCGGCATCCCGCCGATCCAGGCGAAGAAGGCGCGCTACTATGAGGATACCCGTCTAACGGAGCGCCTCCTTCCCGTTCCCGCGAACCCCCGCGCAGGTCTTGTCCAGCGGCCGGACGACTGGTCGACGCTGAAGCCGATCGTCGCGCCGATCCCGGAGCAAGCAAATGTCACTTCCGCAAATGGTCTGGCTCCCCACGCTGCTGCATCGGCTGCGAATCGCGTGGCAAAGCCCCCCACCAATGGCAAACAGGACGACGACCCCGCCAATGCCGGCCTGCGCCGAGAACCGGGCCTTGAGCCGCACAAGGACATCGCGCCGGAACCGCCGAAGCCGCCCGTCAACGAGTTCGATCCCGATCCTGAAGAACCAGACGGCGAAGCAGCGGCCAACCAGACGCTCGTCCGCAACATGCGGCAGATGGCGCGGCAGGTTTCGATGGACCCCGGCGACGGCATGGAGCTTTGAGCTATGATTGAGCGACCCGACAAGAAGAAGCGCCTTTCCGTCTATCTCGATCCGGATCTCATGCGCCGGCTGGCCGACTTCGCCGATCGGCGCCAGCAATCCCGCTCGCTGATAGCCGAGGCGGCAATTGCCTCCTTCCTGTCACCTGACGCAGATGAGCGGCAGGAGGCCGCTATCGTCAAGCGTCTCGACCGGATCGACCGAAACGTCCAGCGACTTGAACGTGATCTAAACATCGTGAATGAGGCTTTTGCCATCTTCATCCGCGCTTGGTTGACCTCGATTGCACCGTTGCCTGACGCTGCACAGGTCGCCGCACGCGCGAAGGGCGGCGAGCGCTACGACAAATTCCTCGAGGCGCTCGGACGGCGCCTAGCTAGGGGGCCAAGTCTGAGGCAGGAGGTGCCAAATGATGGCTGACCGATACGGAATTCCTCTCTGCTTTTGAGGGTCGTTCATACGATTCGTCTTTCACGTCCGCCGTCTGTGGGTGCCTTACGAAGTTGCGTTCGGACCGGTCCTTACATCGCTAGATCAACGACGAAGTGGATCGATGAGAACAGAGGATCAGGATGATGGCTCCACCTACAATTGCCACGTCTGCGATGTTGAACGTCGGCCAGTGCCATGAGCCGGCATGGAGATCAATGAAATCTGTTACTTTGCCCCGCTGTGCGCGGTCGAACACATTTCCAAGCGCGCCACCGGTCATCAGGCCCAGAGCCGCGGTCGTAACGACGCGATGGGAGAAGATCATCCAGACCAGCAACACCATTACCAGCGCCACCGTCATCCAGATCACTAGGGTCAATCGGTCTCTCAAAAAATCCGAGAACAACCCGAAGCTGATGCCCTGATTGTAACTGAGCGTGATGTTCAGAAATGACGTGACGTAGATTACACGAGGCGGCTGCATTACTATTTCCACGATCACGGCCTTCGTAAGTTGATCGATCGCGAATGCCGAAAGGATGCAGATAAAGCCAACCAGAATGCGCGTTGTGTTGGTGCCTCGCATCATCGCAGTCTCCCGTGGTTTGTAGACCACATATCGCTCGCACCTCTAGTTAGCTGAGCTTCAAGGGGGCGGCTGAAGGTGTCTGTGGAAAAACAGTTCTCGGGAGGAGGCGCGCACTCACGAGAATGTTACGGTGCTGCAATGGACCTTACGGCCTATTGCCGTTAGGCCTTTGGTAACAAAGTTTAACCGATTAAGTGGGGGCTCCGATGGGGGCATTGTGTTGGTCGCTGGCGACCTTCGCTATCGTGCTGTCAACGCTTGCCTCGACTTCTACGGTCCAAGCGCACCCATCGCCGATGATCACCGGCGGTTTCACGTCACAACCGATCGGGCACTATGAGTTCTGCAAGCGCAAGCCGGCGGAGTGCTCCATCAGAACACGCGACTTCGGCACGTTGCCGATGTCGGAGGAACTGCTTGCTCGGCTGGAGCGTCTTACAGTCAAGGTCAATCAGGCGATTAAGCCGAAAAGCGACCTTGAGATATATGGGGTCGACGAGTATTGGACCTATCCTGTAGATGCTGGAGATTGCGAGGATTACGCGCTGGCGAAACGTCGCATCCTGCTCAAGGAAGGCGTCTCGACCTCGAATCTCCTTTTGACTGTACTTCGGCGGCCGAACGGCGAAGGCCATGCTGTACTGACCGTGCGAACGGACATCGGCGACGTGGTCCTGGACAATCTCACCGATGCGGTTCTGAACTGGGATGAAACCGAGTATCTCTATCTCAAACGGCAGGCGACAACGCACACAGGCCGGTGGGTCACGATCCGTGAAGGCGATGCTCCCCTTGTAGGATCCCTGCACTAGGGATTTGTTTCGCTCTTAATCACTGCGTCACGCCTCCTTCTCCGGCAAAACGCCCCAATGCCGATCACGAGACCGACGACAATCAAAGTCGGCATGTCACCAAGTTTGCTGTAGAGCGTACGCTGCGGGGTGGGTCCAGGCAGGGCGGCGTCGAAAGCCCCCTCGACCGCCAACGGCAGCATCTGCTGAATCCGGCCATAGCCATCGACGACCGCGCTGATCCCGCTGTTCGCGGCGCGGATCATGGGCAGGCCCGATTCAATCGAGCGGACTCTTGCCGAAAGAAAATGCTGGTAGGGTCCCGCCGATACGCCGAACCAGGCGTCGTTCGTGACGTTGAGTAGCCATCGCTCCTCATCGACCTTCGGCGACGGGAAAATCGCCTCATAGCAGATCAGCACTCGAAAGGGCGGTACTGCCGGAAGGGTCATTGGTGAGCTGACCGAACCCGGCACGTAGTCGATATCGCCTGCCGTGAGCTTGCTGATGCCGGGCAAGCTTTTGAAAGGCGTGAACTCGCCGAACGGCACCAGCCTGATCTTGTCGTAGTCGGCAACGACCTTGCCTGTATGATCGACGGCGAGCAGGCTGTTCAGCAGCCCCCCAACCTCAGCGGTGTCCCCGGGGACAGCTCGTACCGCGCCGAACAGCAGCAATCCTCCTTCGGGAATGCTCCCAAGTAGGGCTTCAGGCAACCTGACGACCTCGGAAAAGAGATACGGATAAGCCGTTTCCGGCCATACTACGACGCGTGGCCGCCCGGCAGCGCCCGATGTGCTGAGGTCATGCAGCTTCTGAAGGTTCCGCGTTGCCGCGTCTGGATCCCATTTTTGATCCTGCGGGATGTTCGGCTGGACGACACGGATTCGGGGACCGGCGCCATCGGCGGTTTCGGCGTTTGCGAGCCGGACCGCTCCGAAAGCCCAGAAGAACCCTGCCCCGAGCATGGGCACTACGAGCATCGTCACCGCCAGAGCCCATGGTCCGAGACGGTATCGTTCCGCGAGCGCCAAAGGAACCATGCATAGGGTCGCGGTGACGAAACCAACTCCGTGAACGCCGATCGCCGACATAGGCTGGAGCGTCGCGTCGCTGAAACCCCAGACATATCCTGTCAGGTTCCAGGGAAAGCCGGTGAAGAGGACGCCGCGCGCCATTTCGGCAAGGGTCCAGAATCCGGGAAGTATGAGAAAGACGGTCGGTCCGCGTCCGCCAAGATAGCGCGTTGCCGCGGCTGCGAATGCCGGGAACAGGGCAAGGAAGCCGGAAAGGCCCAGCACTGCCGGCCAGGCGAGTGCGCCGAACCGATCCGCGTCGACGAAAAAGCTCTCGGATATCCACCGCAGGCCGACTGCGAACTGGCCGATGCCGAAGCCCCAGCCGATCAGGAAGGCGGCACACGAGCCACGGGCGTGACGGATGAACAGGGCGAAGGCGGCAAAGCCGACCAATACGAGCGGCAGAACGAAGTACGGAGCAAAAGCAAGGGCCGTGAGCGCGCCCATCAACGCGCATACCGGGAGCGACACGGCCAATCCCGAGTCCGGATACGTTATCCGGCCAAGGCCGCCTTCTTCCGGTTCGATCGCCCCCCGGTCCGTCATATCAGTCAGCCGATATAGGCAAGTCCTGGAAAGCGCTCCAGAAGCCAGAACGCGATCAGCGTCATGCGGCCGGTCATCATCAGCACGCCCATCGTGATCATGATCGCGCCGGCGGTAATGTTGAGGACATGGCCGGCGTAGCGCGCCCGTTTCATGAAGCCGGCAACCTTCCCGAACGCGAGCGCGACGACCAGGAACGGGATACCGAGGCCGAGGCTGTAGGCGGCGAGGAGTACCGCCCCGCTTCCGGACGACACCGCGGTCATCGTCAGAATCGAGCCCAGAACCGGGCCGATGCACGGCGTCCAGCCGAAGGCGAAGGCGAGGCCGAGAGTGTAGGCGCCGGCGGGGCCGGATACGGCTTGCGGTCCTTCTACGCGGTAATCCTGCATCACGAAGGGAAGCCTGATGAGGCCGGTCATCATCAGGCCGAACAGGACCAGCAGGCCGCCGCCCACGAGGTTGGCTTCGAAGCTGTAGCGAAGCAGCAGGCCGCCGAGGAACTGCGCGCCCAGCCCGAGAATGACGAAGATCGTCGTGAACCCGGCGATGAAGAACATCGCTGACCAGACGATCCGCAACCGGTCGGCGAGCTGCGCCGAATGCGGATTCACGCCGCTGGACACGAACGAGAGATACCCCGGCACGAGAGGCAGGACGCAGGGCGAGACGAACGACACCGCGCCGGCCACGACTGCCGTTGCGAGACCGACTGCCGAGACGTCGATCGTCATTTCATGTCCTCTTCTTTCGTCGGATTCGGTGTGGACGAACTCAGTGCCCATACATGCTCTGGCAACATGAGGTTCAAGGCCGGATCGAGGCTTGTCCCGCGTGACATTGCGCCGCGCCGCTCGATCGAGGCCGGGGCGCGGGCATTGAGCCCGCGTTCGTCGTGCAAGTCTTCTATCTTGCCTCTATCGCAGCAGCGTGCGGATCGCGTTGTTGGCCAGTTCGATCACGACGACGAACAGGACGACGACGATCGTCAGCGTGGCGACCTTTTCTTACTGGAAGGTGCGGACATAGGTTTTGATGTAGAAGCCGATCCCGCCGGCACCGACGAGGCCGAGGATGGGGATTCCCGCAGGTTCATCTCGAAGCGGAAAAGCGTGTCGCGCACGATGTCGGGCGCGATCTGTGGCCAGGCGCCAAAACGCCCCCCTGGCCCGCCAGCTAGGCAGAGGTGATCTCGGCGTCGGCCATTGAACAGCTTTTTCAACGTGCAGACGAACGTCGTCAGTTCCTTCCAGGCGAAGTGGAATACCGACCCCGGTCCCTCGAACTTCCGATAGGGCTCGTCGGCATTGCCAGCGGCCTCCGGGTAGGCCGTGAGGTCTGCGCGCTCGCCTTCCGTTAGAGCGAGCCGGTATCGGCTGTCGAACCAGTCATCACGCTTGCGGGCGTCGGCAGCGAGCGTCATGGAAGTAGGGGAGCGGTGAAGCGGTTCCAGAGCCGGGGTGAGCGTGTCGTAGGCGCCGTAGCGCGCGTTTTGCCGTAACCACGCGTAGGAAAATCGGCAGCAGGCCAACCGCATGCACCCAGCGTGAAAGTTTCAGCTGAATCACTGTGTCGGATCGTCTTCAGTCGCACCCATATTGATTTAACGCAGTTGCGATTTCAGCAGAATGAAAATGCCGGATGCCGCGCGCGATATTCGGCTGAGTCGTGGCTAGTGACTACCTAGAACTGCTCACCCCTGCCATTGAGCGCATGGGCGCAAAGCTGTTGTCAATCATTCGTCCCCTCACGTTTATCGAGCCTTGGTCGCACCAAGGGTTACGGTACCCGACACGCCACAATGCTGAAGCGGGGGCAGCTCTTTTCGCTATCATCAAAGCAACCTTGCCGACGAGTGAGACCTTACTGCAACCTGCCATGACAAACGCATTGACGACTGTCAGCGATATATCTATCTTGCAATTGAAAATCATTCGCAACAGACAGCCATATGTCTTCTCCATCCTTGGATTCGGAACCCTCGTTGTCCGTGGCCGGCCACAATGGCTGGCGTCGCACCAGCCCGACGCCGTCACTCTCCGAAGTCTTTGGCTCGATCGTCGTGCCGCGTGGCAGCACGGTGTTCCGAAGGTTTCTCGCCTTCGTCGGCCCAGGCTATCTGGTCGCAGTCGGCTATATGGACCCCGGCAACTGGGCGACTTCGCTCGCCGGCGGCGCCAAGTTCGGCTACACGCTCCTGTTCGTGGCGCTACTGTCCAACGTAATGGCGATCCTGCTGCAATCGCTGTGCGCGCGCCTCGCCATCGCGTCCAGGCGCGACCTAGCGCAGGCCTGCCGGGATGCCTATCCGTCATGGGTGTCGTGGCCGCTGTGGATTTTCGCGGAGGCCGCGATCATCGCCACCGACCTTGCCGAGGTCATCGGCGTGGCAATCGGTCTCAACCTGCTGTTCGGTATCCCGCTCGAAATCGGCGTCTTCATCACCGCCGCCGACGTGTTTCTGATCCTGTGGCTGCAGAACCGCGGCTTCCGTTGGGTTGAAGCATTTGTCATCACGCTTCTGGCGGTCATAACCGCCTGCTTCTTCGTGCAGATCGCCATGGCCGATCCGGACTGGGCAGGTGTGATCGCAGGCTTCGCGCCCTCGACCGATATCGTGACCAATCCGGAGATGCTCTACATCGCACTGGGCATCATCGGCGCCACCGTGATGCCCCACAATCTCTACCTCCACTCCGGCATCGTGCAGACGCGCAACTGGGAGACGACGCCGGCACGAAGGTTCGAGGCGTTGCGTATGGCGACCTGGGATTCGACCATCGCGCTGATGTTCGCCCTGACCATCAACGCTTCTATCCTGATCCTCGCTGCGGCAACCTTTCACGCGAGCGGCAACACCGAGATTGTCGAGATCGATCAGGCCCATGCGCTGCTAGCGCCTCTGCTCGGCGGTTCGCTCGCACCGACGATGTTCGGCATCGCACTGCTGTGCTCCGGCCTAAACGCCACCGTGACCGCCACAATGGCTGGCCAGATCGTCATGGAAGGCTTCATCAATTTCCGTATCAGTCCAGTGCTGCGCCGGCTCGTCACACGCTCGATCGCGATCGTCCCGGCGGTCATCGTGATTTTGATATGGGGGAGTTCAGGCACCGGCCAGTTGCTCATCCTCAGCCAGGTCGTGCTGAGCTTCCAGTTGCCTTTCGCCATCGTGCCGCTGGTCATGTTCACCGCGAGCAAGGCCAAGATGGGCGACATGGTCGCCCCGCTCTGGCTGACCGCGCTCTGCGCGCTGATCGCCGTCACCATCATCGCGCTCAACATCAACCTGCTCTGGTCCGTGGCCGTGATAGGATGGTAGCCGCTTGCGCATTTTGACCGCAGTCAGAGGCACGGACCATCGGAGAATTCACGAGATCTGCGGCCTGGTGATACGTCTCGTCAGGCGACAACCCTGTCGGGCAACAAAAGTCGCCTGGAAAGACCCTGTTGACACCACATGCCGCCCGTAAGGCTGATCATCGGAAAATCTACGTACGCAGTGGTGCAGGATGGTCTACCCGAAACCTTCGAAAGTCGCACAATGGGAATTGTAGCGCGTAGTTGCACCCGCGAGTTCTGACCGGTGAGAATAGGGCTGAAGCCCCTACCTCATGATTATCGAACAATCGGCCGCGCTCCCAGCCGTTCATGTCGGTCTATAGCGGACAAGCCGACCGATTATCTCTCAAACAGACGCCCCGTGTGCAGCGTCTTAACCGATCATCAAGGTTAACAATTCATTTTGCTTCCGAGACCACCTCAGGAGATCGGTCGTTGTCGTCGAAGCAAAGCCAAGGCTCGGAATCCACTTCCATGGCCCGCCGAGGTCGGATTCTGGCAATCCTGTTTGCAAGCTCGCTGACCTTCGGGTTCGCGTCGCCGACCGCCATCCAGGACATGCGTTCCGAGCTTGCGACCGGCACTGTTCTCGTACAGCGCAATGGTGTTCGGGGTGAGGATGCATGCTCCCATCTTCGGACGCTCAGACTTGGGTCGGCTACTGGGGTGGAAACGTTTGCGACCGGGCCGTCCGCGAGCCGGAGCGGCGATTTCTCCGATAACGCCTCAAAGCGAGATCTTCTGCAAAGCCAGACCTCCGATTCAGGCAAAACGGCAACGCTTTCCGTAACCGCCTCGAAAGGCGTTTTCGATGGAACGAGGCTGGCTGCCATCCTCTTCTCGAGCCGCCTTGACGCTCCGGAGGGCTTGCGCGGCTTCCTGCCGGAGGCAGCTCCGGGTGTCCGGAACGCAATAACGATCCTTCACCGCGCGGAGACTCACCGGCTTGAGGGCGTGCCTCCGATCCTGGCGGATCTCGTCAGCAACGACCGTGCCGACGTTCTGGCGACCGCCTACGCTCCGAGCGATCCATACCACGCAACGTCCGCACCCTTCGATGCGCTGCTTGGCGGTCAGGACGCCGGCGGCCGCTTCGTTCCGCCCATGGCGGAGGGTGACCACCCGTGGATGAGGGTGCCACTTCCAAAGATGGTGTTCTCCGCCGCCGAGCAGAAGTGCCTCGCGACCGGAATCTATTTCGAGGCGCGCGGCGAGAAATCGAGAGGGCAGGCGGCTGTCGCCCAGGTAATCTTGAACCGGGTTAGGAACCCGGCTTATCCCGACACCGTCTGCGATGTGGTTTATCAGAATCAGCACATGCTCAACAGATGCCAGTTCTCGTTCGCTTGCGACGGAGTCCCTGACGTGATTTCGGATCGCCGGGCCTATCGGCTCGCAAAGGATGTTGCGCTTGCCGTCACCGCGGGTAAGATTTTCCTGCCGGAAGTCGCGTCGTCGACACATTACAACGCCACCTACGTCCATCCTAAATGGGCTCAGTCGATGGAACGGATGACGCAGATCGGCAAGCACATCTTCTATCGCACGTTCGGCGGGGGCTGGAGCTAGCGCGGTGAGGAACCGATGAGAATCAAATTGTTGCGTGTTGCGCTGGTCCGAACCTTCGCCATTCTCCTGATGGCGACCCCGGCGGCGATCGCAGAGACGATTGATCGCTCGGAGGTCGAGAAAATCGTCCGCGAGTACATTCTCGAGAACCCCGAGATAATCAAGGAAGCGTTGCTCGAACTTGAGAACCGCTCGCAGAAGGCGCAAGAAGAAGCCAGGGCGGAGACGATCCGGGCCGAGCAGGACGTCCTGCTGCGGAGCGCCGCCGATCTCGTCCTCGGCAATCCCGATGGCGATGTGACGCTGGTCGAGTTCTTCGACTTCAACTGCGGCTACTGCAAAAGAGCTTTTCCAGACATAAAGGCATTGCTGGCCGAGGATGCACAATTGCGTGTCGTCCTGAAGGATTTCCCCATCCTCGGTCCGGGATCCATCGAGGCTGCGAAAGTCGCCCTCGCCGTGAAACGCCTGGGCGACGACGCGAGCGCGCGCGATTTCCATGCCCGGCTGATGGCCATGCAGGGTCAGGCCAACGCAGGCCGAGCTTTGTCGCTTGTAGAGGAAATGGGTCTTGATCGCGCGCGTGTCGAGGCAGAGATGGGGTCTCCAGAGATCGAGACGGTCATCGCTTCGAACCTGGCGCTGGCTCAGCTTCTTGGACTGACAGGAACCCCATCGTTCGTCGTGGGCGAACGAATCGTCGTTGGCGCCGTGGGCAAGGAGCCGCTGGCGGAGGCCGTGCGATCGGTGCGTGAGTGATCGACCGGTCGGCCGCGCTCATCCCCCCCGATCAGCCAGAAGCCTCTGGACGACAAGCTCGGCGTCGGGTCCTGCTCCCATGATCAGCGCCGAAGCCCTGTTTCGCTGCCAGGGTCGCCCGACGAAATAAAGGCCCTTGACCGGCGAAACCCCGGCTTCGTGGCGGAAGGAACCGTCTTCATTCACGGCAAGAGGAACGTCGAGCCAGGAACTGTCGTCGCGGTAGCCGACCGTCCAGACGACGGTTCGGACCTCGGCCGAGCTTCCGTCCGAAAACCGCGCTGTCGTCTCGTCTGCATTCACGAGCCGCGGCGCGATCCGTATGTCCTTTCTTTTCAGGCTTTCGAGGCTGCGGTCACGGTCGGGGAAGGCGTCGGTTGCCCTGACCCTGCTGCCTAGCAAGGAGTCCGGCGATGCCGTCAAAGCGCCGGTAAGATGAAGCCACCACCAGATCGACTTTCCCAGAATGCGTTCGGGCAGCAGCTTTCGAGGCTTTCCGGTCGCCAGGATCACCGGTTGAGTTCTTCTGCACTCGACAGCAATGTCGCGGCCGCTCGCACCATCCCCCACGATCAGCACAGGGCCGTCCGGCAACTGGTTGGCGTTGCGGAAGATGTCGGTCGTCAAATGGAGCACATCGCTGCCGAACTTCCCGGCGACAGTTGGAATTCTGGGGACCTGGAAGGCGCCAGCCGCCACGATGATCTCGCTCGCTTGCCGCTTTCCGCCGTCCTCAAATGTCGCCTCGAAACGTCCATCGTCGAGCCTGGAAAGGCGAACAACCCGTCTTCCGGTTTCGACCGGCAGCTTCAGGCGCGACGCATAGGCTTCCAGATAGTCGGCGAATTCGTCCCGGTTGGAGTAGCCCTCGCGATTTCCGGAAAGCTCCAGTCCGGGCAGCGCACTGAACTGGCGCGGCGTGAACAGGGTCAGCGCGTCGTAGCGCGCCCGCCAGCTGTCACCGACGCGCCGGTTCGCATCCGCGATGGAATAGTCGGCGCCGGCCCGGGCCAGGTGGTACGCGGCCGCGAGACCCGCCTGCCCGGCTCCGATGACCAGCACCGATCTTTCCATCAAACCACCACGACCCGGGCGCCGAGCGGCACACGCTCGTAGAGCTCTTCCACATGCTCGTTCACCATGCGGATGCAGCCGTTGGATACGGCCTGACCGATCGTCCATGGCTCGGTCGTGCCATGGATGCGGTAGTACGTGTCGCGACCGTCGCGGTAGAGGTAGAGCGCGCGGGAACCCAGCGGATTGCCCGGCCCGCCGGGGACGCCATTCGCGTATCTCGCGTATCTCGCGGGATCGCGTCTGATCATGTTGGCGGTCGGCCGCCAGGCGGGCCACTTCGCCTTGCGTTCGATGATCGCGGAGCCGGAGAATGCGAGACCCGCCTTGCCTACGCCAATCCCGTAGCGTCGTGCCGCACCTCTGCCCTCGATCAGGTACAGGAACCGGTCCCGCGGGGCGACCACGATCGTACCGGCTGGCTGAGCGTATGGCGAGACGACGGTTTGGGGAAGAAAGCGCGGGTCGAGTTCGACCCTTCTGTGAGCCAGCGCCGCGGTCGGCAGTTGGACTGCCGACAGCGCTGCGATCAACCCTGTTGCGAACGATCTGCGATCCATCATGGTAAGCCCCTCAATAGCTGCTGAAGTGTGCGATCAGTGATCGTGCCCGTCGTCCGCCTGTGGCGGCGTGACGTCGGGAACGAGCTTTTCGACCTGGGCGGCGGCGCGTAGCCCCGCGAGAAGCCGTTGCTCTTCGGCGGACGCGAGCGCCTGCCGGATCTGCGGTTCGACCGTCTCGAATGCAGGCGGCGGCCGATTGCGTGCTTCCTCCAGCATCACGACATGGAAGCCGAAGGCGGTGGCGACCGGCGACCGGGTGAACTGTCCCGGTTCGAGCTCGGCCGCGGCCTCCTCGACTTCCGGCATGATCTCCCCTTCCGCGACGAAGCCGAGATCCCCTCCCTTTGCCTTCGACACCGCATCGATGGAGCGTTCCTGCGCTAGATCGGCAAAGGACTGCCCGGCTTCCAGCGCGTTGATGATGTCTGTTGCCTCGTCTTCGGTGCCCACGAGGATATGCCGCAACTTCCGTTCGGCCACGGTCGGAAAGCTGCCTACCTGGCCATCATAGGCGGCCCTTATCGCCTCGTCCGTCACCGCATCGGCCACGCGCTGCTCTATGAACACGGATCGAAGCGTCTGGGCCTCGAAGAACGCCAGCTGACGCTTGAACGCGTCCTGTTCCGTGACGTTTGCCTCGCGAGCGGCGTCGGCCACGATGCGCAGCTCGATGAGCGCGTTCACGAGAACGGAACGCCTGGCGTCTTCCGGCATCTGGCCGAGCTGGGGTCCATACATTTCTTCGGCGATTGCGAGATCGGCGGCCGTGATCTCCTGGCCGTTGACGCGCGCGACGACTTCGTCATCCTGAGCGTGAGCCAGTGGCGGCAGCATCGCCGCCATCATCGCAACCGCAACGAACCCTTGGACCTTCAGCCGGAAAGTGAGAGAGCGAATTCCCATCATGCGCCCTCCCCCTATTGGCCGCTCGCCGCGATCAGCGGATCGACGATCTCGCTGAAGCGGTCGATGCTGAGGACGCCCTTGTACATCTCGCCATTGACGAAGAAGGTCGGCGTCGAATCGACGCCGAACTCACGACCTGCTTCGAATACAGCCTGCACTTGCTGCTGCAGTTCCTCGTTCCGCAGGCATGCCTCGAAGGCGGCCTCGTCCATCCCGGTCATGCCCATGACGGCCTTGAGCGAGCCTGAGCCGTCGGAGGACCGCGCCCAGTTGTCCTGGGTCCGGTAGAGCAGGTCGATGGTGGCGTACCATTTGTCGTCGCCGGCGCACCTGGCCAGCATGAATCCGGCCGAAGAGCGCGGATCGAACGGGAACTCGCGCATGATGAAGCGGACCTTGCCCGTATCGACGTATTTCTCCTTGAAGGCGGGCCAGACATTCAGATGGAAGTTGCGGCAGTGGCCGCAGGTCAGCGACGCGTACTCGATCACGGTGACCGGAGCATCTTCCGGACCGAAGCTTTTTTCCGCGAGCGCTCCCGGCGCGAGCAGGTCTTCGGGAGTCGGTTGGGCAAGCGTCAGAGCTGGAAAGGCGGCCGCCGCTCCGAGAGCGGACAGGCCATATAGAACGTTTCGACGTTTCATGGTCGTTTCCTTTGGTGAGCTTCTACTTTGCAAGCTCTAGCCCCTGGAGGAGCAAGCGCTAATTTGGCGTCAGGCGATCGCTCTCGGACCGCTGCGCACGATGATTGGCGAGGGGATCGAGACACGATCGTAGAGGTCGATGATGTCCTGGTTGATCAGACGGACGCAGCCGCTCGACACCGCGCGCCCTATGGTCCAGTACTCGGGCGAGCCGTGCAGGCGGTAGAGGGTGTCCTGCCCGTTCTGGAAGATGTAGAGCGCCCGCGCACCGAGAGGATTGTCGAGCCCGGGCGGCTGGCCCCCGTTCTCGGCGCTGAATTCTTCCAGCTCGGGCTGGCGCGCAATCATCTCCGCCGGCGGGGTCCAGACCGGCCAGGGCCGCTTCCACTGGATGACCCCTTCACCGGACCAGGTGAACCCCGCCCGCCCGAGGCCGACGCCGTATCTCATCGCCTTGCCGTCGGGCAGAACCAGATAGAGGAAAAAGGACTGCGTATCGACGACGACGGTTCCGGGACGTTCGCCCGTCGGGTCGTCGACGAACTGACGGTAGAACTGCCGGTCGACCCTTCTCAGGTCGACGGCGGGGATCGGGAAATCCTCTTCCGGCATCGCCCGGTACATGGAGACGAAGGAGGGATCGATGCTCGGCGTTTCCGGCACCACCGCGACGGGCTGGATATCGGTGGTCGTGCAGCCGGCCAGCGTCAAGGATGCGGCCGAGGATGCGGCAAGGGTCAGGACTTGCCGTCGGGACAGGCCTGTGCGTGATGGTGTGGTTGTCAATGCTTTGCTCCCAATACGGTCGTGGTCCATTGCTCCCCGCGGAAAGCAATTGGTGAGGACGAATTGCGACCGTCTGGATCGGAGCCGCCTTTCCTCGGGGCTGCGCCCGAAGAAACTCGATCTCCTACCGGCCGTTTCGCCTGCTCGACGCTATTGGGGCGGTGGGACGATGATGGGAATGAAGGCGAACGTCAGGTCCTGCTCCCGGCCGTGTATCGACAGCAGGCCCGCGCTGGCAGCGTGGGGTGAAAGCCAGATCGTCAATCCGGCGCAGTGGTCATGGCATTTCGTCGTGGCGTGCGGCGACAGTGGCAACGCATCATCGTTGCTATCGTTCGGCAGTTCGGAACCGCCGCTGCCAGCCATGATCTCGGCCGTCGCGAACTCCTGAAACGACATCTTCGCAGCCACGGCCGTGGGCGCCGCCATATGGACGGCGACCATGAAAGCCAGGAGGAATGCGAGGAATCGGATCATCGTGCTGTCGTTCTATTCCCTGGGCGAATGCGGGTCTGCAAGCGCCGCGGAAGGCCGGCTGATAGGGACGGAGCTCAGCGACGTTCTTTTTGCCAGTGTTTGCTCGCCGGAACGCTCCAGAAGACTACGGAAGCTTGGGTGCATTCCGCCGTCGACATAAGCATGAGCGCTGAGCGCCGTGCCGTTCTCCACCATGCTCTGCATCGCGAGGAGGTCGGCTTCCGTCCTGCGAGCGACGACGGGGTCGTCCCCTTTCACCGCCGGCGGACAGGCGGCAAGAGGATCGCGCGGCTCTCCACCCTGGAACTCCATGTCGAAGACGTAGCGGCGGCCGCAGTGGGAGACCCTGGGCTGGCGCCGGGTGACTTCAAAGATATCGTAGCCGCGCTTCAGGTCGGTCCAGAAAGAGAAGTTCGGGTCGTCGCGATGCTTCGCCATGTTCTGGGCGGTCATTCGGAATGGAAACGCCTGCACCTGGAAAGCAGGCTGGCCGCCCCTGAGGGCCTCGCGGGCCACGGCGTAGATCTCGGCCACGCCCTCATCCGTCAGGGCGAAGCATCCCGACGACGAACAGGCGCCATGCACCATGAGCGCTTCGCCCGTGTAGCCGAGCGCCGCCTCGAGGCGGTTGGGATAGCCAAGGTTGAAGGAGAGGTAATACTGCGAGTTCGGGTTAAGCATGCCCGCGTTGACGTGGTAGAACCCTTCGGGGGCCTGGCGGTCGCCCTCTCGCGTCTTGGGTCCGAGTTTTCCGGACCAGCGGCACATGGGATAGGTCTTGAGCAGGGCGAACTGGCCGCTGCGGTCGCGCTTCCAGATTTCGAGCTCGCTTTCCTGCTTGAAGATCCTGACGAGGATCGGGGCAGAGGGCGACATGGATTTGCGCGACATTTCGGCAAGGAGGGCGGCAGGGATGGGCTGCGACGCCTTGTTGTCGACGTCGAGAACTGTCGACACGCACCCGCTCGCCAAAAGGGCAAGCAAAACGACCACGCCTATCCTTATCGCTTGCAACATGTTCGCGCTTTCATGATCCTTCGCGCCGATCCGACCTCGGGATCGAGCCGTAAGTTTGGGGCTATCATAGTTAAGAAGATGTTGCCCCTAACATGTTTGCGAGCGGCAAAGAACCGCAGCACGTTCGACTATCCGTCCTCGGGGGAGAGCCGATAAGAAGGACGGAATTGAGGCTGCGCCGCCTTGTCAGGGCTTTTTGGATTGAGGATGCGATGAATTCGCTGGAGCAGATGACCCTGGAAGAATCTCGCGATTTTGTACGCAGGAGAGCGCGCAAGAACCTGTTGGTCGTCCTTCTGCTCGTCGGCTTTGTCGGCGCTGTGTTCTTCGCCAGCTTCGGCCATATCCTGGGCGAGATGCGCCCGGCCCAGGTGGAGACCCAACCGGAATAGCGGAATAGTCACATAGGGTTGAGTGGCGTCGGGAAGCCGACAATGAAAGAGTGGACCGGCATTTGTCCAATTGCCGGTCCACCAATGTTTTTGCGCCTGGTCTCTCTGCTGGCTGCTGGTTCGACAGCCTATATCACCCTTGCCACCATCTTCTGGCTTGTGTGTATCGGGATCGGGCACAACAGGATGGAGATGCTCTATGGAACGACCGCGCTCTATCTCCTGACCCTGGCCGCCGCCGTGGAGGGCGCGTGGTTGTTGCCGGAGGATATCAGGAGATCGTCCTCGTTCATGAGGCTGACCCACTGGTTGAGATCCCGCTGGGATTGACGCTTGAGGAAGTAGATTCTCGCCTCGCTCCAAAGCAGCACCTTCTGCTCGAGATTGTCGAGGATGAAGTCGCCAAGGCTCGTCACGACGGTGAGCACGGCGTGTCCCCCGCCCTGGGCGTCGCGAGCCGTTGTCAGCAGCAACGCGCCGAGCGGATAGCCCATTTCATTGAGGCGCTTGCGCTTCAGCAGCGCGTAGTCCTCACAGTCGGCTGCCGTCGTAGGGTATTCCCAGAACTCCTCGACGCCGTAGATTTCCATGTCGGTGAGCGCCTTGATAGTGTTTACCTTCGTGTTGACCCTGACGATGTCGCTCCAGGCCGCACGCGTCAGCTCGATCATCGTGCCGGCCGGAGCGCGAGCGCATCGGTCTCGATATCGACGGCAATACTCGTAGTATCCGACCGGCATCGAGGTCGTACCGAACGTCGCCATGTTCCGTGCGTTGTATGGTTGGGTGGGGTTGAACTGTGACGCACTCGCCCATGCGGACGTGCAGAAAACCAGGAGCGCGAGTGCGCTCATCCAAAGCTTTTTCATTGTTTGACTCTCCCCGAAGTGATGGGAAGAAGCCTAGCGTAGAAACCTCAAAATCGAAGAAAATCAATGGCTTGTATTCGATTCAAACTCGCTGCAAATCGCAGCGGTTTTCGCAATCCTTCCTTTACCAGGATCGGCGGGCTTGCTGCACGTTAGTTCGCGCTACGATCGGCCTCGCCGTGCCGGTGGCTGGTCAGCCGATCGGAGCTCGGCACGAGATAGGCTGACACTTCCACTTCCTGGCCATCGTCGAAGATCAGCATCAGGCGTTGGCTTTCCGATTGGTCGATCGGAGACGCGGGATCGGCAAGCAGGAGGTGGATGCCGCCAATACGCATCTGCAGTTCGGCGTGCGCGGGAACCAGAAGCGGGCCGCCGACCGGCCCAGCCGCGTCATCGTCGGAATTGAATGGTGTACGCATCAACCTGATGTTTGCAAAGGCTTCGCTGCTCACCTTAGCGAGATAGGCGTGAGTATCCGTGCCGTTCCAGATCGTCAGGAAGCCTCTGGCCGGGGAGCCGTCACCATCAGCAATCAAGATCTCGGCATGTTCGACTGTCAGCGTCAAGAGCGATTGGCAGCCGGCGAGAAATCCCTGTGTACATCGCTTATGTCCCCTCCACGATTAGTGGCCGTGAACGTCCGTGATGAATCGGGCAAGGCTGTGAACCGCGCCCGCCTTCGGGATGCGGCAATTCGGCACTGTTGCGGGACACCGATTCATCCTTCAATATCTATAAGAGCTGGAGGTAATCATGCTGACGATCGGAGAGCTGTCGCGCGTCACCGGGGTGAAAGTTCCGACCATCCGCTACTATGAGCAGATGGGTCTGTTGATGGCGCCGGGCCGCTCGGGCGGCAATCAAAGGCGTTATGAGCCTGGCGAACGGGAACGGTTGTCCTTCATCAAGCACGCTCGCGACCTCGGTTTCACGATCGGGGCCATTCGTGAACTGCTCGAGCTGAGCGAGCATCCGGAACGGCCATGCGCGGATGCCGACAACATCGCGGTTCGTCAGCTGCAGATTGTCCGGGACAAGATTGCAAAGCTCAGGCCCCTTGAGCGCGAACTCGAACGCATCGCGACCCGATGCCACGGCGATCAGATCAGGGACTGTTACGTCATTCAGTCTCTGGCCAACCACGAACTGTGCTCGAACGAGCACTGAGAGTCGGCTTAGACCTCGGTCTCGTCATCGAACCGGCAGTAGTGCGCTACCCTGTCGGCAGGGCCGTTCGTCGAGGGCACGTCGCGAAGGATGATGGTGACGGCCGAGCTATCCTTTGGCGCCACGATCGAGCCGGATATCGTGATCGTCGGATGATCCTCCGGAACCAGCTCGAACGTCGTTTCGTCGCCGATCGTTGGGCCCAGGCGCAATGTCCCGGTATCGTAGTCCCCTTCCGCGGAGAACGTCGTTTCCATCCGGTCCTTTGTAAGGAAGAGATAGAACTCCAGCTCCGACCCGAAGGGTGCGCGGCCCCAGAGCCAAGCTTCGGCCTTTTCCAGTGAGGGCCCGACACGCGCGACGATGTCGTCGCAGTCCTGCGATGTAGGCGTGCCTTGCTCCGGATACCAGAGAAACACGCCGGTCGGAGGGCTCGCCAGGGCATGACCCGCACCGGCCAGCCACAAGGCAGCTCCGAACGCATGTACTGTCAGGCGCGGTCGCATCTCATGTTCCCACACAGCCGGCGCGGCTGTCCTTCGTTTTCGCTTTTAGGTGGTCGTCAATCCGGGATAACCACGCGCGCCACGACTGGCAGATGATTGGAGCCAAATTTCGACCCCAGGGTCAGATCCTCCAGCCCCAATGTTGGCGACAAGACGATGCGGTCGATTGGCGTGCCGATCTGCGTGAGCGACCAGAGACGTATGCTGAAGCGTGTCGGCAGCGGCCACCACCGGGATTCGGTCGTCCGGTATCCCGTCGAGGACAGGAAGTCGAGAAAGAACGGAGACCAGGGTGGCGTGTTCCAATCGCCGGCGACGACGACCAGAGCGTCCGACGGCTCCGACTTCACGGCTGCTTCCAGATCCCGAAGGTACGCGGCGCGCGCTTCCCAAGCGCGGGGGCTGCGCGGAGTCTGTGGATGGACTGCATAGAGAACAACCGTCCTCCCTTCGACCGACAGCTCGAAGCGCACGGCGAACCTGCCGTATGTGTCGCCGCTCTCGGGAAAGACCGTCCGTTCGTCGAGGATCGGGAACCGGCTGAGAACCTTCATGTCGGTGTTGCCGGCAAGGTCGCGGCTGCTTTCGAAGGGCCAGCGCCCTCTGGCGATCAACGTGTTCTGCCAGAACGGCCTCACCTCCTGCAGCACCAGGATATCCGCCTCGCCGACCTCGGGAAGCGCAAGAAAGGGACGCGGATCCAGATTGTCGACCAGGACATTGGCGGAGACCACGGTGAACGTCGTTCCCGCCGCCGCGGGCGCCGGCGGCGGGAGGAAAAGATAGGGAACGCCGGCAGCCAGAAGCGCGATTGCTCCCGCGATCTTCGTGGAGCGCCGAGGAAGCGCGAAGCCTATGACGAAAAGAATGACGCCCGCCACGAGAAGGTGGGGACGGATGAAGTTTGCCAGGTCTGCAGCCCATAGATTTCGGGATAGCGCTACGGATACGAACTGTGCCGCGGCAAAGGCGAGCTGCGCCAGCAGCAAGACGGCGAGGAAAAGCTTCGGCGTGCGGCCGCTGGCTGAAGAGAAGGGCACCGGTGTCGATCCTGCTGAAAGCGCCGCGAGGAGCAGATTATTTCTGCGGTGCAGGTTTCGGCCAATGGGGCAATCTGGCGCATGGGGCTAGCGACAGGTTGGAAGTCCCGCATGAATTCGGCGCTTGTTGCGCGGCGGCCCAAAAAGGGCAGGGAAAAAGCGTACAAGGCAGAGGTCCGTGCATACTCAAGGTCTCCACTCCTGCGAGGTGAACGAGCACCTCATGACCGAGCTGGCGCTGGCCTTGCTAGACACGGTAACGAAACATCGCGCCGGCTCCAGCCGAAGCGCGATGTACTGACGGGAAGCACACGGCAGAGCGGGAACTGAAAAATCTGAAATTTCCTCTTGATCCTCTAGCTGCTCTAGGTCGTATGGAATTGCTCCTGACATACAGGAGTGTAGATTATGACGGTCCCGCAACGCCAGACGCGCTTTCGAGTGGAGGGGATGGATTGCGCGAGCTGCGCGGCCAAGATCGAGACAGCCGTTCGCCGCATTCCGGCCGTGACAGATGTAGGAGTTTCGGTCGTCGCCGGCACGATGACGGTGACACACGGGCCGGAAACCGACCTCGACGGTGTCGCGCGCAAGCTCGGCAGCCTTGGCTACAAGGCGTCCCCCCTGACGCGAACCGGAGAGAAGGCGCCCGCCTCCGGTCATGTCCACGGTCCGGAATGCCGTCACGAGGGGCATGAGCATTCGCACGACAACGATCACCATGCGCATGGCGGCGGTAACGCGCATGACGGTGTCCCTCCATCCAGGGCCTCGAATGTGCCGACCGGCGACTCGCTTCACGGCATGCACGGGCATGACCATGGGCCGATCGACGGTCCGTGGTGGAGCACATCGAAGGCGAAGCTGACCATCGTCTGCGGCGCGGCGCTCGCCATCGCCTTCGGGCTGTCGCAACTCTTTCCGCAAACGCAACCCTGGGGCTTCATCATCGCCATGGCCGTCGGGCTCGTGCCGATCGCGCGCCGGGCGCTGTTCGGGGCGATGAACGGCAGCCCGTTCTCGATCGAGACGCTTATGACCGTGGCGGCGGTGGGCGCCGTCATCATCGATGCTGCGGAGGAAGCCGCAGTCGTCGTCTTCCTGTTCCTTGTCGGCGAACTGCTGGAAGGCATCGCAACGGGACGGGCGCGAGCGTCGATCCGTGCGCTCTCGAACCTGATGCCTAAGACCGCGCTGCTTGAAAGCGAGGGAGGCACACGGACCGTTCCGGCGGACAGCCTCACGGTCGGTTCGATCGTGATGATCCGTCCGGGCGACCGGGTGCCGGCCGACGGCGTCGTGCTTTCCGGCGAAAGCGCGGTAGACGAAGCGCCGGTGACCGGTGAGTCGGTCCCCAAGCGAAAGGAGGAAGGCGACAAGGTGTTCGCCGGCACGGTGAACCAGGAAGGGGTGCTGCGCGTGCGCGTCACGGCGGCCGCGGCAGACAACACGATCGCTCGCATCATTGCGCTGGTCGAGGAGGCGCAGGAATCGAAGGCTCCGACCGAACGCTTCATCGACCGCTTTTCCAAATACTATACGCCAGGCGTGATGGTCGTGGCAGCGCTCGTGGCTATCCTGCCGCCGTTGCTGGGCGGAGCCGAGTGGAACACATGGATCTATCGCGGTCTCGCGGTTCTGCTGATCGGCTGCCCGTGCGCGCTCGTCATCTCGACGCCGGCCGCAATCGCGGCTGGGCTTTCCGCCGGCGCCCGGCGCGGCCTGCTGATGAAAGGTGGAGCCGTGCTGGAGAACCTCGGTAAGGTCGACAGCGTGGCTTTCGACAAGACCGGGACGCTGACCGAGGGCAAGCCGAAGGTGACGGACATCGTCGGCATAGGGCGCGACGAGCGCGAGACACTTCGCCTCGCCGCGTCGCTGGAGGTGGGCTCAAGCCATCCGCTTGCGGTCGCGATCCTCGCAAAAGCCGAAGCGGAGAATGTGCCAGTGGTCGCGGCATCGGAGGCGGGCGCTGTTGGCGGCAAGGGCGTTGTGGGGACGCTCGATGGTGTGAAGCTGTTCTTCGCCTCGCCACGTGCGGCGGGCCAGCAGGTCATGCTCGACGAGGCCCTTACCACACGCATTGCGTCGCTCAACGACGAGGGCAAGACCGTGTCGGTGCTGTTGGCAGGCGGACAGGTCGCCGGTTTGATAGCCATGCGCGACGAGCCACGCGATGACGCGAAGGCCGGCATCGCCGCGCTGCGCGAGTTGGGCGCCGACTCTGTGATGCTGACGGGCGACAACCAGCGCACGGCCAAGGCGATTGCCGCCTCGCTCGGGATGGAAGCGCGCGCCGAGCTCTTGCCTCAGGACAAGCAGAAGATCGTCGGCGAGATGCGGGCGACAGGCTCGTTCGTCGCCAAGGTCGGCGACGGAATCAACGATGCGCCCGCACTTGCCGCCGCCGACATCGGCATCGCCATGGGAAGCGGAACCGACGTCGCGCTGGAGACCGCGGACGCAGCGGTCTTGCACGGTCGTGTCAAGGATGTGGCGAACATGGTCTCGCTCTCGCGCGCAACCATGAGCAACATCTGGCAGAACATCGTCATGTCGCTTGGCCTCAAGGCGGTGTTCCTCGTCACGACCGTCCTTGGCGTGACCGGGTTGTGGCCCGCGATCCTGGCCGACACCGGCGCTACCGTTCTGGTCACCGCCAACGCCATGCGCTTGTTGGCCTGGCGCGGCATTCGCGATGCCTGACACATACATGCGGCGATGTGCATCCTGTTCCTGCAAGGCGGAGATGGCGCAGAACGCCTCATGTCGAGTGCGATATGGAGTGGAAAAATTGTTCAATGCTAACAAAGCCGTCGCCATGGCGACGCTGTTCATGTCCAGCTTGCTGATTGCCTCGCCCGCAGCGGCGCACGACTTTTCGGTCGGCGACATTGCGGTCGGCCATCCGTGGTCGCGTCTCGCACCGGCCAACGCTCCGGTCATAGGCGGCTATCTGACGCTGACCAACACAGGGTCGCAGCCCGATACGCTGGTCGGCGGAAGTGCCACGATCGCCGAACGCGTCGAGATCCACGAGATGCGTATCGAGGACGGGGTGGCCCGTATGCGGCCTCTTCCCGCTGGGCAGGAGATAGCTCCCGGAGCGACGGTCGAGCTCCAGCCGGGCGGTACCCATCTCATGTTCATCAATCCTGAACGTGCGTTCTCGGAAGGCGAGCGCTTCGAGGTGACGCTCGAGTTCGCGAATGCCGGTGAAGTGGCCGTCGAGTTCGTGGTGCAAAGGAACCCGGGTGGAAATGCGGGACAAGAGGATGAACATGGAGGCCATGCGCCATGAGCTTTGTCAGGCTGTTCCGCATCGGCGTTTGGGTCGCAATCGCGGTGCTGGGCACGTACCTGGTGGTGTCGACGCAGATGACCGCGCAGCGCCAGCCTGTGGAAGCTTCGACCGGGGCAGCGCGTGTGGGCGGCCCGTTCTCGCTCGTGTCGCATGAGGGAGAGCGGGTGGACAATCAGTCGCTGGCGGGGCGTCCCTACGTCGTGTTCTTCGGCTTCACCCATTGCCCCGAGATTTGTCCGACGACGCTGTTCGAGCTGACCGACCTGATGGGCGAACTGGGCCCGGATGCAGACAAGCTTGAAGTCCTGTTCGTCACCGTCGATCCGGAGCGGGACACGCAAGACATGCTCGCCGGCTACATGACCTCCTTTGACAGCCGCATCACCGCGCTGCGGGGGACGGCCGAAGAGACCGAGGCCGCACTGAACGCATTCTCGGCCTACGCGGCAAAGGTGCCTCTCGAAGCCGGCCAGTACACGATGGATCACACGGCCGGCGTCTTCCTCATGCGCGGCGACGGCAGCTTCGGTGGCGTTCTCGACATGCACGAACCCCGCGAGACGAGGCTGGAAAAACTGCGCCGTCTCGCGAGCGCCTGACCGGGACTAGACGATGCTCGACAAGGTGTCCAACAAATCGGCTGAAGACTGGAATTCCTGGTGGCTGTTAGTGGCCTGGCTGATCGCGGCCGGGTCGACGCTGGCAGCCTTGTTCATCGGTGAGATCGTGGGGCAGACCCCGTGCAACCTCTGCTGGTTCCAGCGGGTGTTCATGTTCCCGCTTGCCATTGTGCTCGGCATCGCGGCGTTCAGGCTGGATGTCGGTATCAGGATCTACGCCTTGCCGCTGGTGGCAATCGGCGCTGCAATCGCGGCATTTCACTCGCTGGTGTACTTCGGCCTCATTGATGAGGGCATAACGCCGTGCGCCCGCGACGGCCCGTCCTGCTCGGGAGCCGACATGACCATTTTCGGCGGCGTGCCGCTGCCGCTCGTGTCGCTGCTCGCGTTCATCGCGATCGGCGGCAGTCTTGCCTTGTGCCGACCTGGAGTTTTCAAATGAACCGTCGACAGGTGACCATCCTATCCGTTGGATTGGCCGCAGGAGCAATCTTCGGGGCGTCAGCGCTCTACTACAACCGCGCGCGCAGCCTCGATCCGTCCGGCGCCGAAGCTCTCGTGCGGGAGCATTCTCCCGTTATGGGGCCACCGGATGCTCCTGTGACGATCGTGGAGTTCTTCGATCCCTCCTGTGAAGCCTGCCGGGCCTTCCATCCCCTCGTGAAGAACATCCTTGCGCAGTATCCCGATGACGTCAGGGTCGTGTTCCGGTACGCGGCCTTCCACGACGGGTCGGATCAGGCGGTCGGGATCATCGAGGCGGCACGACGGCAGGACCTCTTCGTCCCGGTGCTCGAAGCACTTCTTGACGCGCAGCCGGAGTGGGCAATTCATGGCAACCCGAACCTCGACCGCGCCTGGCAGGCCGCCGCCGCAGCAGGCCTCGACCTCGAGCGCGCGCGCGAAGACGCAACCACGGCCGAGGTCGCGGCTGTGCTGCGGCAGGATACCAGCGATGTCGACGCTTTGGGGGTCAGACAGACGCCGACATTCTTCGTAAACGGCAAGAGCCTTCAGTCCTTCGGGCCGCAGCAGCTGATTGATCTTGTCTCCGCCGAAGTGCGATCCGCTCGCGAGAGCGGATGAGCCATCCGGCTGTGGGGCCGGATCACTCATGATTGGATTTGAGTTCGCCCCGTGGGTCGACCTGCACGGTGACGTGGTCGATCGCATAGCGCTCCTTGAGCCAGGCCGAGACGAGCGGCGGGAGGCTGAGCGGATCCGTTCCGGTCGCCGGGCTGACATGGACTGTGGCGACGCTCGTCTCGTCCGTCAGCGTCCAGGCATGAAAGTGCCCGGCCTCGGCGATGCCCGGTACGCCGGCGAGCCCGCGCTCCGCTTCGATCGCGTCCACACCACGCGGAACAGCTTGCAGCAGGACGCGGATCGAATCCGAGACCAGGCTCCATGCGGATCTGACGACGAGCCCCGCCACCAGCACGGACAGGATGGGGTCGAGTATCGTCCATCCGGTCAGCATGATCCCGATCGCCGCAGCGATCGCGCCGACGGAGCCGAGCAGGTCGCCGATGACGTGCAGGAAGGCGCCCCTGAGATTGCTGTCGCCCTTGTTGCCCGACCAGAGGATCCAGGCGCCGGCGACGTTCACGCCCAGGCCGATCACCGCGACGATCAGCATCGGGCCCGCCAGAATCTCCACCGGCGCGTTGATGCGCTGCACGGCCTCCCACGCGATCCAGGCCACGAGCAGGAGCAACGTCGCGCCGTTGGCGAGCGCCGCCAGTACCCTTACCCGGTGGAAACCGTAGGTGCGTTGGGAGTCCGCCGCGCGCCGAGCGATGCGATAGGCGATCAGGGCGAGCAGCAGCGCGGCCGCGTCGGAGACCATGTGGCCCGCATCCGCGATTAGCGCGAGCGAGCCTGAGTACCAGCCGCCGATCGCCTGCACGATGGCGTAGCTTGCCGTGAAGATTAGTACGAATCGGATGCGCCGCTCGTTCGAAGCGGTCACGACCTGTGCGTGATCGTGGCCCTCCTCGTGCGCGTGCCCTTCATGGCCCGTCTTCGAGATCTCTGGATTGCCGGTCACATCAAGCTCCTTTGGAAAGACGCCACATGCCCCACCACGCTACAGGCGCGAGCAGCACGACGGTCGCCATGCCGGGAAAATAGGCAAAAGGCTCTGGGGTAAACCATGGGAAGACGATAAAGTGCGCGAGCTCCGTGATGCCCATGGCAGCGAATAAGGTCCAGGCGAGATAGGTGCCGAAACTGTACCCGCGGCTGACCAGGACGGGCATCAGCAGCCACGCTCCAACGGACAGCAGGACCAGCAGGATCACCTGCCAGGAAGCGGCTTCGGGCGTCACTATGCCGGTAATCTCCGCCAGCCTCTCGAAGAAGCCCATCGAGTATTCTTCGATGCGGTGAAGGGCGAAGAGCGCTAGTGCAAGAAAGTACGGGGTCCTGATCGCGGTGAAGGACGGGGTTGTCGGAAAGATCAGCCACAGCACGAACCCGCCGAGGAATCCGGAGGTGAAGATCAGCATCGTCCAGAAGCCGAAGGCGGAATAGCCAAGAACGAGAACCGCAACGGTGAAAAGGAATGCCGCTGTGACGGTCGTGGGATTGCTGGTCATGGCCGACCCCGCAACGCGGATGTTGAGGCTCGGAGGACTAAAGCCTGATCGGGCTTGTTCGCCCCGCGGGCCTTGAAAGTGTGTGACAACGCGGCATCGGTCGGAAGCGCGCAAGGGCCTCCGGTCTGCTGCTTTCTGAATGTGGTTTCGCGGAACATCGGCGGCTCACCTGATCCTGACTTGATTAAGACTGCATCCTCTAGCCGCTAGAGGAGCAAGCGAATTTTGCAGGTCGGAAAACTTCTGGGCCATTTCCGCTAGACGTCTTTTCGAGGGGCTCCTCATGGTTTGCGACATGGTGTTGGATTTTTGCCTCGCGCCGCCTGCCTCTCGCTCTCTCGGCGCAGAAGCAGTATTCGGCCTCGGCTAGCGGAACCTAGGAATTGTGCGGCTAACGAGAGAGCGAACTTCAAATAGTCGTGCAACAATTGGCCTCTAACAGTCTCCGCTTGAAACTTGGGGTAACGATGGGTGGGGTCATGTTGGAGGAGCAGAAGTTTGAATTTGTTGCCCAGGATGCGGGCACGCGTGTCGCGGCGGTCAGTCACGGGAGGGACATCTGGCTCTACAGGCTGCTTGTAAGATTGTGGAAAGCTCCGCTGCGTGCATGGCACAGGCGCTATTTGGCTTCCTTGAGCGACCGTCAGTTGTTGGATGCTGGCATCGATCTGACGCGTGCGGGCAGGGGCAGGGGCTCGGCCGCACGCCTCGATCCGAATCTCGAAGGTCTTCGGTAGTCTGCGTCACCGAAGTCACATCCTGCAGTCGTCGGACGGCGGGATAAAACATGCCCACTTAAAGGCGTGCCGCGAAGCTCGGTGCGCCTTCTTTTTGTGTTCTGTTTTCCCGCTCTCACTCGGAGCGTGATGTGGATCCACATAAGGATGGGCGCGGACGCCGGCTCTGCCGCCTCAAGCAAAGCGGTCGGGCAGGCGCGGATGCGTCACGACAAGCTCATCGGGAACAGCCGCCTTTCCGAAGCGCCGAACGACAAGCGTCAACAGGGTGCGAATGTCATTTTCCCTGTGCGCCGGATCGCTGAACAGCCGGGCCGATACGTAGCTCTGCCACTTCAGCAGCGCCGCCGCCTTTCCGCGCGAAAGCGTCATCGTCACCGCTTTGGCCCGAAGTGAAAGCTTCTCGGGATGCGAAAACAGCGGCTCGTACAGAAACATAAGGGCGGCGGACATGCGGTAGAGCTGCCGCTTGGCTTCGTGGAGGCGCTCGTAGTCCGACACCGCGCGCAACGCCTGAAGCTTGAGGGTGAGGGTGTAGAAATGCGTCTTCGAGCCCGGAGGCACGAGATTCAGCGCCTGATCGATGCAGCGCAGCGCAGCCTCGGTTTCGCCCGCGAACGCCCGGAACTGGCCGACGATCGCCAGCGATCCGGCCGCCGATACGCTGGAAGCGTAGGCTTCCTCGGATAACTCGCGTGCGAGGTCGAAATAGCCGCGCTGAAGGAAATGAAGCAGCTTGGCCGCCATAATGGCGTATTCCGGCTGGGACTGGATATGAGGCAGCGCCTCGAGAACCAGCGCCTCGATGTCGTTCTCGTCCTGGGGCCGGTCGTCGATGCCGTTCTGAAACAGATTGTAGCCGAACTGGATGTACTTCGAATGTATGTGCGTGGCATACATCACCTTGAGGGACGCATCGTCTGGGCTGTCCTTCCGCAGATGCCTGAGCCGAACCTCGTTCTCCTTCCATGCAGCCACGACCCGGCTCTCGTGCAGCGACACCAGTTTCTGAAGATGCCCGTCGCTGTCGGTCGGCACGCCGGGGCCGAGTTCCAGATGGGTTGAGGCCGATTGCATCAGCACCGGCAGCGGGAGATCATCCCCGACATACGTGGCCAATGACCGCCAGGTCTCCGCTAGAAGGAGCCTTGTCACCTCGGCGGCGGATCGTATGGAATGCGCTGGATCGTCATCTGGCACCATGACGCGGCGAACCGCCAATATCCGGCCTGAGCGAAATTGCCGCGTCGTGGCGACGCAATTCACCGCACCGCGTTCCTCGAAGAATGTCAACTCAACCGAAAGGGTAGGCATAGTATCGGTGAAGTCGGGTGCAGGCGGGCAATCCGGCGCAAGCATAACTCGCCGTTCGGGTGGTAATTCGGATCGGAACGCTCCGTGCAGATGTGACGCGAACCTCTCGGCAAGGGCGCGGCGGTCGTCGAGATTGTCGATTCCCTTGAGCGGGCCTACTATGAGATAGGCGGCCGCGTAGTTGGCATCGACGCTCGGAGCGCCACCGATCCAGACATAGCCTTCCCCATAGCGCGTCGCGATGAATCGCGGCTCGCGGGCGTTGTCCGAAAGCTTGCGGCGCAACCGATTGACCAGGAAATCGATGTTCCGGTCGCCATTGTCGGAGCCTGACCCTGTGACCGCATCCAGAATCTGATCGCGGGTCAGGATTCTGTTCGGATGCCGCACCAACACCGCGAGCGCCCGCTTCTCGGAGCGCGTGAATGAAATCCGTTTGCCGCCCGGCATTTCCACGAAGGAAAAATCTGGAGCAAGCCTTATGCTTACAGGTTTCTCGCCCACCTACCCCACCCAAGCGCGCCCAAAAACCGCGACGATCGCAGGAACACTATTTAACAATAGCAACTCCTCCCGCCAACAAACATTTCAAACAAGCCAACCGCGATAGCACAAAACTGCACACAACTCATCTTGGGTGTTGTTACGTCGAGCCGGCCCCTCAGCAGACTATGTGAGGAACCGTCGGAACAGTTCTTTGGAAGCGCCAACAGCAAATGTCTGAAAACTCAACTGGCCCTCTGCACCTGCTTGATCTTTTCCGGCTCGCTGATCGCATTGCCGGGTTCCTTACCAAGCACCGCCTCGGTGATCGAGTTGGGAACGCGACGAGGCGTCTCGAGAAGTCCCAGCAGCGGCATAACGATCAGAAAGAAGCCGAAATAGAACAGCGAAGAGACCTGCATCAACGGTATGTAGATGCCTTCCGCAGGCTTCGCTCCCAGCCACCCGAGGAAAAGGGCGTTGGCTGCGAAAAGCCAGAAGAACAACTTGTACCAGGGGCGATAGACCGCCGAGCGAACCTTTGACGTGTCGAGCCAAGGCACGAAGAACAGCACCGCAATAGCGCCGAACATCGCAAGCACGCCGCCGAGCTTTGCGTCGATAGGCCCGATGTTGAAAGTGACCGCTCTCAGGATCGCGTAGAACGGCAGGAAATACCATTCGGGAACGATCTTCGCGGGCGTCCTGAGCGGATCGGCCTGCACGTAATTGTCCGCATGGCCCAGATAGTTCGGAATATAGAAGACGAAGTATGCGAACACGATCAGGAAGATCACCATGCCGACCGCGTCTTTCGTGGTCGCATAAGGCGTGAAGGGCAACGTGTCCGTCTTGTGCTTGACCTCTATGCCTGTGGGGTTGGTCTGTCCGGTGACGTGCAGCGCCCAGACATGCAGGACGACCACGCCCGCAATCATGAAGGGCAGCAGGTAGTGAAGTGCAAAGAACCTGTTCAGCGTCGGACTGTCGACCGCAAAACCGCCAAGCAGAAGCTGCTGGAGCCACTCCCCGACCAAGGGGATGGCCGTAAAAAATCCGGTGATCACCGTCGCGCCCCAGAAGCTCATCTGCCCCCATGGGAGGACGTAGCCCATGAAGCCAGTAGCCATCATCAGGAGGTAGATGATGCACCCAAGGATCCAAAGCAGCTCGCGAGGAGCCTTGTAAGAGCCGTAGTACAGTCCGCGAAAGATGTGGAGATAGACGGCGATGAAGAAGAATGAAGCTCCGTTGGAATGCAGATATCGCAGGAGCCAACCTGAATTGACGTCACGCATGATCTTCTCGACCGAATCGAACGCCGTTGCGGTGCTCGCCGAGTAGTGCATCGCCAGCACGATTCCGGTCGCTATCTGGAGGACCAGCATCAGTGTCAGAATGCCGCCGAACGTATAGGCGTAGTTCAGATTGCGTGGAACAGGATAGGATACGAAGGAATCATGGATCAGTCGCGGAAGCGGCATGCGCGCATCGACCCAGCGGCCAATACCTGACTTTGGGACGTATCTGGATGGCGACCCCGACATTCTGTTCCCCTCCTTTGATCCGGTCGATCTCCGATCGTACAATCCGGAGTCCGTAACACCTCACGCTGCTTGAGCTTCAAGACCCTTCGAGACTTCTAGATGCGACAAATTTGTCCCCATGACATCGAGGCCCCAGCACAGGAGGCGAGATGGCGGGCACCTTGAGCATCATCTCAACCGTGCTACATCGGCGAAAAACAAGAGGACCGCAAAGACCATGGGCGCAAGGACTTACTCGATCGGCGAGGCAGCAAGAGAGAGCGGCGTCAAGGTGCCGACAATCCGCTACTACGAGGATATCGGCTTGCTAGGGAGAATCGCGCGCAGCGACGGCAATCGGCGCTTCTACGACCGGTCCGACGTCAGCCGCCTCTCCTTCATCCGCCATGCGCGTGAACTTGGCTTCGAGGTGGATGCGATCCGCACGCTGCTGAAATTGCAGGACGATCCCGACCAATCATGCGAGGCCGCTGACGCGATTGCAAAGGCGCGCCTCGACGATGTCGAGCGGCGCATCTCAAGCCTGAAACTGCTGCGCGTCGAGCTCAAGAAGATGATGCACGAATGCGCTTCGGGCCGGATCAGCGAATGTCGCGTCATCGAGATCCTCGCGGACAGCAGTCACCTTCACGGCAAACTCGTCGATCCTTGAACCAGGCTCGCGCAAGGGGGGGCAGCTTTCATCGTTGTGCAAGCCAGGACAGCGGCACGATGATCCCGAGGAGGATGGGCTGGTGCAGGAGGTAGATCGCGAGGCTGTGCCGCCCCATCCAGACGAGCAGACGTGCTGGCTTCCCGGCAGCGAGCAAGTTCGCGAAGCTGGTATTCAAGTCAGCTGACAGAAGCCACTTTGCCACGGCAACGCCCATCAGCGTCAGGCCGACCCACGGAAAGATCGGCACGAAATCGTTGCTTGGCGGCACCTGCTCCGCGAACCCGATCCAGGCCAGCCAGCGCGTGTCGAAGATCGTTGACCGCCAAAGCATCGGCATGGAGAAGACGGCGATGCCACCCAGGAGGCATGTCCATGCGCGTGCCCGCAGAAACAGCGTACCGATCAATGTGGCGGCGGCAATCGCGTGCAGGATGCCAAAGTAGATGAAGGTCCCCGGAAGGACATACCACGTCACAACCGTGATCGCAGCGGCCGACGCGGCGATCTTTGCCAGGCGTATGAAGTAGCTGGAAGGCTGAAAGCCGGCCCTGTCTGCCAATACGAGACCGACACCGACAAGGATCATGAAAGTGCCGGCAAGGCTACGTCCGAAGGCCAACCACAACGGATGGTTGGCGACGCCGGCGATAAAGCCCGTGAACTCCAGATCCCAGACGAAGTGGAAAAATACCACACCGGCGATAGCAGCGCCGCGGACGGCGTCGATAGCCCAGAGTCGCATGGAGTTCGTCATGCAATGCCTTCATCTAAGGTTCCACGGGACAGACTATAGGACCTCGACCTGCTTGAGGTTCAATTCCGATCTTGCTCACCGCAGCGAACTAAGATGCGGAGCTCGACCCACCATTGTCGCATGGCTCGCGCCCGGTTGGCCAACCCTCAACGACTGATCCGATAGACAGACGCGGGTGGAAAGTTGCGGAATTCCGTTCCGATCATCTCAACCTTCAAGTCAAGACGTCGAAGGACGCTTTCGGGAATTGGGCTTCGCCATCCATATGTGAATTGGTAAAAGCCCGCTTTCGGTTCCAGCAGCCTGAATGAGCCGGCAAGAATCCGCAGAACTTTGGAAGCCGGCATTGCCAGCAGCGGCAGTCCGCTGATGGCCGCTCCATGAAGCCTTGGTTGGGGGAGATTGCTCATGGATAGACGCGCAGCGTCGGCGCGCACGATCATCGCCCCGGGGTAGCGCTGCGCGAGAATGTCAGCAAACTCCTCGCCCAGCTCGACCAGGGTGAGTTCATTTTGCATTACGCCCCGGCGGATCAGCGCCTCCGTGAAAACCCCGGTGCCAGGGCCAAATTCGATTACCGGCCCGATCCCCGGGTGAACATGCCTGGTGATCAGTGCAGCGAGGTGCGCGCTCGAGGGGATGGCGGCACCGACGCGCAGCGGGTTGGCGACCCATGCGCGCAGGAAAGTTAGCCTGTCGGCCGATTGGGGCATTGTTTCGATCTCTCGCTGCCGGGTGAAGCCGCTCGCAGCCGGTACGGCCTCGAGGTTTCCCTGCGAATCAGCCAGTCAGTTGGATAGCCGCCAGATGTTCCCACCTCTAGCAGCATGAGGTTCAAGCCCTCGCTCGTGTCCGCAGGACGAAATCACGATCGACGGCCGTCAACCGAACTGCGCTGACGGGTACAGGGCACTGCGCGATGCAGGAAAGCTGTCGATGCGCATCATAGACTGGTTTTCGCTCTCGACCACAAAGTCGCGTCCCGCAATTCGAGGGCTCGTGGCGCACAAAAGTTGCCCAAGAGCTTCCGCCTCCCCACCGCCTAAAAGCGTGGGGGTTTCCTGATCCCCTATCGGGGACTCTAAAACAGGCACCAATTTGGCGGACTCTATGAGGAGCCCTACCACAATCATGGCATTGGCCAGGCCAGACGGTGATCGTCGATGGCGAATGGATCCGCAAAGTGCGCGGGCTGGAACCTCTGAACCGGTCGGGTCATATTCGAGCCTAATTCTCTTCATAGTCGGACTACAGAAAGCCGCGAACGAGGCCGTCGGTGCAGCCCCATAGGGGGCGTTCCAAGACAAGCAACATTTTTGCGGCGGGGAGGAGTTCCTCCTAGCGGGAGCGATACGCGTGTTGACCACGATGGTCTTCGCGCTATGAGAGACACTTGTGAAGGCCTGAGGGATAGCAGCCACAAAAAATGCCGTCTGTCGATGACCCCCTTGCTTCGTTAGGGAACGAACCTCCGTTGGTTGTCGGCGGCCGCACTAAGCCACCGGACCGGCGTGAAGTCTCGATCCGATGGCTATCGGGAACATTTCTGACCGGCGTCACCTCAAGTATCTTGATGGGCGTGGCGCTGTTTGCGGCCCTCGACGGTCGCGAAGTTCTTGCCACGCCGCCCGAGGTTCTAAGCCTGCTTTCAGCCGATTGGTCCAATGACAGCCAGTTGGCCACCAAGGCGGGTCGACTCGTTCCGCCGCGCAATCTGGCGAGTCTGACCGACCGCAGACGGATGGAACTGGCAACGATGACCCGGTCGGGCGACCGCGATGTGTTGCGCACGATGCCGTTTGTCCAGGCCCGGATGTCGCTGGCGGCCGGCCATGCGACGAGCCGCGCATATCCCGCCTTCGACGGCTTGGAGATTTTTGCCGAGGAAGGAGTCGCTCAACCCACTTCGAGCGCGGGCATCATCTACGGCGCCAGCGTCGAGAACGTAGTCCGTCTGCGAACGATCGATTTTCCTCTCGAGACCGACGTCTCCGACGCAAGTAGCGATTTGTCAGCCGAAGAGGTTGAGGTCGTGGTGCGCAATCTCAGTGCCCTCCTCACCGATGGCGACGTGCGGGTCGCGGCTCTCCATTTCGTTGACCCTGAGCGTTTCGGCAGTTCGCCGACCATAAGTGATCTGCAAGGGCCTACCGGCATTCGGATCGTGGCGGAGAATGCTTCGGTTGCTATCCGGGCAAGGAGCGGCGATCCCATCCTCGACTATGCTGAGGACGTCATCCCCTTTCATGCCGAAGGCGAAATTGAGGAAGCGCTGGAGCGGGCAGGCTACACAAGCGCTAATGCAGATGGGATGGCGTCGGCCCTTTCCACCATGCTAGGAACGCCGGTGCTGAAGGCTGGCAGCGTTCTGCGACTCGGTATCGAGGCGCGTCTTGGGGAAAGCCGCATCGTGCGCGCGAGCGTCTACGATGTAGATCGGCATGTGTCCACAGTCGCTCTCAACGATAGGCGGCAGTATGTGCCAGGAAGCGAGCCGGAGCCTAGCCCCGCGTTGCAGGCGGCTTTCGACACCACTCACCCGCCCGCTATGTACAGCCGCGAAGATCCACCAACCCTCTATGACGGAATTTACCGAGCCGCTTTTTCTCATGGGCTGACGCGTTCCATGACCCGAAAGCTGGTTCGGCTGCTCGCCGCCGATGCTGATCTTCAATCGCGTCTCAATCAAGCGGACAGCATCGAGGTCTTCTTTTCACAGCCTGATGGCGAGGACAACGCTACGCAAGAGTCGGAACTCCTGTTCGTGCGGGCCACCATGGGTGGTGCCGAGCGCGCATTCTATCGCTTTCAGATGCAGGACGGCACTATCGGCTACTTCGACGAGAGCGGGCGTAGTGCCCGGCAGTTTCTCCTCCGCAATCCGATTCCTAACGGGAGATTCACGTCTGGCTTCGGCAATCGACGCCACCCGATACTCGGCTACGCCCGCGCTCATACTGGAGTCGATTGGGCGGCCCCACGAGGCACGCCGATAATCGCTTCCGGGGACGGCGTCGTCGAACAGGCCGGCTGGAGTGGCGGCTATGGCCGTCAGACCATCATCAGTCACGCGAACGGCTATCAGACGACCTTCAATCACCAGGACAGGATCGCAGATGGAGTGGTACCAGGCGCACGCGTCCGGCAAGGCCAGATAATCGGCTATGTAGGCTCGACGGGCCTTTCGACCGGAAACCACCTTCACTACGAACTCATCGTCAACGACACCAAGGTGGACCCGATGCGAGTCCGTCTGCCGGCGGAGCGAATGCTCGCAGGAGATGAGCTGCAGGCCTTCCTGGCCGAGCGAGCGAGGATCGATGGAGCTCTGATTCTGGAACAAGCTCGCACAACGACTTCCATACGTGCTCCCGTCTAGCGGCAAAAAGTGTCGGAAGGAGCGGGAGTGCATACCGCGCTCCTACCGAAAAATCATACGAACAAAGAGCCGATCGCCAAGGCGGCAATCATCGTTCCGACTACGAGGGCCAGCGCGACCTCTCCCTTGCTTGCTCGCTCTTCACGGATGATCCATGTAAAAAAAGAGCGTCGCCGGAATCGCAACGACAGCGCCGGTGACGGCTCCGGGGGAGTATTCCGCGAACATTACCCAGGTGGCGAGGTGAAAGAAGGCGTTGACGAAAAACTGCCACTGAAAGGCCATCGTCAGCACGACCCACTGGGCAGCCCCCGCCCTCCACGCGCAGACCAGCACCAGGAGAAAAAGCGGTATGTGGTTCGCTGCGAAAGCCTCGGTGGTCTCCGGCCCGAAGTTCCTTGTGACCCAGGCCGCAAATCCGGGCAGCTCTTATAGCGTGTGAAGGACAAACACAATGTAAGGCAGGAGGAAAGGCAGTTCCCTGTAGCCGAAGCCGCTACCGCTTTTGTCGGACTGCGAAAGGTTGATGGTCGCCATTTTTCGACTCCTTTTGGCAAGGCGACGAAAGCTTCACTGAAACCGCCGAAGCCCTTGCGCGATGAATGCACTGCCGAGACTGCCTGGTAACCCCATCGCGATGGCATTCTGGTTGATCTACCTGTGACCAGCACACTACCGGGTACAGACATTGTGGCTCGGCTGCGATATCGAGAAGGCTAGCAGCTCTAGTCGCTAGAGGAGCAAGGGGGAATGTTCTATCGGGCACTCGGGCCCGGTAGGGTCGGGAACCAGCATAGAGATCTTGCCTTGACGCCGTGTCTCTCGCCGCGTGGTGAGACCCGATCCCTCGGCAGTTGTCGTTTTCGGTTGAACCTCTAGCAGGTCGAGGTCCTAGAAATCCACTGACCGTTTTGTCGGAAGCGCACGAACGGCGTTCGAGATATCCGATCGAGGCAAGGATGCGAGGAAAGATGTCGAGCAGCGGAAACGAGCATCCAGCGCTGGCCAAGTCGCTCGGCGTTGTACGGCTGTCGCTCTATGGAGTCGGCACGATCATCGGTGCCGGGATCTATTCCGTCATCGCGCCGGCGGCCGGGGCAGCGGGCGATGCCATCTGGCTGAGCTTCGTGCTTGCCGCCGTGATATCGGCATTTTCCGGCCTGTCCTATGCTGAAATCGCCTCGGCGCTTCCAGGTGCTGGTGCGGAACATAACTTCCTGCGTAAGACGTTTCCTTCGTTTCCGGCTCTGGCGTTCATGATCGGGCTGTTCATCGCCGTTCATGGCGCGGCTACCCTGGCAACGGTGGCGCTCACCTTCGGCAACTACGCGCAGACACTCCTTCCGTTTGCGCCCGTCATCGTTGCCATTGCGCTCATGGGCGTCGCCACGATGATCAATATTGCCGGGATCGGCAAGGCGGCTTTCGTCAGCGCGGCCCTGACCGTTCTCCAGGTTTCATGTCTCGTGGGCTTTGCACTGTTCGCCATACCATCTGGCAGCAGGAGCTTGCAGGACGTCTCGGTCTGGCCCGACAATCCCGCCGGCATCCTTCAGGGTGCGGCTATCCTGTTCTTTATCTACTCCGGCTACGAGCACATGGCTTCCCTCTCGGAAGAGGCCAAGCGTCCCGACCGCGATTTGTGGCGCGCTTTCATGATCGCGCTGGGCATCACCACCGTCGTCTACATGGCCGTGATCTTCGGAGTTCTGAGCCTGATGAGCGCCGACAGTCTTGCAGGTTCCCAATCTCCGCTCGCCGATGCGGCCGCGCAACTGGGCGGCTCTTTCGGCATGATCATCATCGCTGCCGCCCTCATCGCTACCGCGAACGCCGTCGTGAGTTCCTCGCTGTCGGGGAGCAGGCTCCTCTTCGGCATGGCCCGCGACGGCGATCTTCCCAGTCCCCTATCCAGAACCCTGGGCTTCAGTCGCAGCCCGTGGATCGCCGCACTGATCTATCTCGTGATCGCATGCGCCTTCGTAGCCGTCGGGGAAATCGCGTTTGTCGCAAGCCTGTCCTCGCTGGGAGTGACCCTTGTCTTCGCCGCGATCAATACGGCCGTGATCGTCCTGAGGTTTACACAGCCCGACCTCGAGCGGCCTTTCCGGCTGCCATCGATCGCGAACGTGCCGCCGACGGCGGTCCTGGGAGTGGTGACCTCACTCCTGCTGGCCACTCAATATGATTGGGCCGTCTATCTGACGTTCGCCGGCGTGTTCGTACTTGGCGCGGTGCCGTACGTGTTTATCCGACGGCGGGGAAGCGCGACAACGCGGGCGAGCGGTGGTGAACCCTAGAGCCGAGGCCGGTTGCCGGGACCTCAGCGACGTGGTCGGGCTCTTGCACCTCATCCTGCTAGAGGTTGCATAAAGGGCTTGGTCGGGTCGGCGACATCGGTTTGCTCCGCCATTCCTGGCTGTTGATCGGAGAAGGGAGTTGGCGTTGGCGAACCCGGTGCTCATGCGTACGGACCGCCCCGTCGCGGCGAAACGGTTTGCGCGCGCGATCTCCAACTGTATTGCCCCTCGGAGGCTGCTCGGGACATCGCCATGATTGTTGAGTTGGGACATTTCGCGCTCGTGCTGGCATGTGTTCTGGCCACGGTGCAATTCTTCATACCGTGGATCGGCACGCAACTGGGCGACGATCGCCTCATGGCCGTTGCCAGGCCGGCTTCGGTTGCGGTTTTCGGTTTCGTCGCGCTGTCGTTCGCCGCGCTCACGGCAGCCTATGTCACCTCGGACTTCTCCGTTCAGAATGTCTGGGAGAATTCGCATTCGCTGAAGCCGATGCTTTTCAAGGTCACCGGGGTTTGGGGAAACCACGAGGGCTCGATGCTGCTCTGGGTCCTGATCCTGGCATTCTTCGGCGCACTTGTGGCGTGGTTCAGCGACAATCTACCGGCCAGCCTGCGCACGAATGTACTGGCTGTGCAGGGTCTGGTCGGAGCCGCCTTCCTTCTGTTCATTCTCGCCACATCGAACCCGTTCGCTCGAATCAACCCCGCACCGATCGAGGGCCGCGACCTCAACCCGATCCTGCAGGACATCGGGCTCGCGATCCATCCACCACTGCTCTATCTCGGCTATGTCGGCTTCTCGGTCTGCTTCTCCTTTGCGGTCGCGGCGCTGATCGAGGGCCGTATCGATGCCGCCTGGGCGCGCTGGGTGCGGCCGTGGACCCTTGCGGCCTGGTTGTTCCTGACGGGCGGTATCGCGATGGGCTCCTACTGGGCCTACTACGAGCTTGGCTGGGGCGGCTGGTGGTTCTGGGACCCGGTCGAAAACGCCTCGTTCCTGCCGTGGCTGTCCGGCACTGCGCTTCTTCACTCGGCGATCGTGATGGAGCGGCGCTCGGCGCTGAAGATCTGGACGCTGCTGCTCGCCATCCTCACCTTCTCGCTGTCTCTGCTCGGCACCTTCCTCGTGCGCTCCGGCGTGCTGACCTCCGTCCATGCTTTCGCCACAGATCCGGCGCGCGGCGTCTTCATCCTGATGATCCTGATCGCCTTGATTGGCGGCTCGCTGGCGCTGTTCGCCGCGCGCGCTTCGACACTGACGCAGGGCGGGCTGTTCCACCCCGTTTCGCGCGAGGGCGCACTGGTGCTCAACAACCTGTTCCTGACCACGGCGGCGGCCACGGTGCTGATCGGCACGCTCTATCCGCTACTGATCGAGGCGGTCACCGGCGACAAGATCTCGGTCGGCGCGCCGTTCTTCAACCTCACCTTCATCCCCCTCATGATCCCACTGCTTCTGGCCGTGCCGTTCGGGCCGCTGCTGGCCTGGAAGCGCGGCGACCTCTACGCCGTGGCCCAGCGCCTCTACTTCGCCCTCGGCGCGGCGCTGCTGACGGCGCTCGTGGTCTTCTTCTTCGTGGAAGGCAAAGGGGCGCTCGCCGCATTCGGCGTCGGCCTTGCCGTCTGGCTGATGCTGGGCGCGCTGACCGATCTGACGCTGAAGGCAGGCATCGGCAGCGTGGGTGCGGCAGTGGCGTGGAAGCGATTCAAGGGCCTACCGCGCTCGGTTTACGGCACTGCTGCGGCACATTTCGGGTTGGGCGTGACGGTGCTGGGCATCGCCGCCGTCACCTCGCTTGAGATTGAGCGAATCGTCGTGATGCAACCCGGCGACACGATGCCGATCGCCGGATATACGTTGCGTTTCGATGGTATCGCGCCGCATCGCGGCCCGAACTTCACCGAGGAGCAGGGCCGCTTCGTCTATCTCGACAGCGATGGCCGGCAACGCGGCGAGATAGTCTCGTCCAAGCGTCTCTACACCGCGCGCCAGATGCCGACCACGGAAGCAGGCATCGCCACCCGCGGATTCAGCCAGCTCTACGTCTCGCTCGGCGACCCCACCCCCGATGGCGGCGTCGTGGTGCGCGTATGGTGGAAGCCGCTGGTGCTGCTGCTCTGGCTCGGCGGCGTGGCGATGATGGCTGGTGGCGCGATATCGCTGTTCGATCGTCGGTTTCGGGTCGGCGCGCCGAGTCGAAATCGGATCGCACTCGCCCGATCGGATGTCCCAGCGGAGTGACGGCGCCTGTGTCGCAGCAACTCTAGCTCGATATTCGCGCAACCGGCCAGGTTGGACAGCCTGACAGCAGTTCACATCGCAGCTTCGATAAGCCGCTTGGCATCGTCGCTGGCCCATTCGGCAGGGCCATTCATGTGGGCGAGAAGGCATCCCTCCTCGTCTACCAACAACGTAACCGGCAGGCCGATGGCGAGCCCTCGGCGCTTCAAGTTGTTGAAGAGCGCGAGCGTGGAGTCTCGATAATAGGTGAGCTCGTCGATGCCGATCTCTTGCAGAAAGGCCTTCGGCCTCTCATCGCCGCCGGTATCGAGGTTGACGGCCACCACTTCGAAGTCCGGGCCGCCGATCGTGGCCTGCAGTTCGTTTAAGGCGGGCATTTCTTCCCGGCAGGGCGCGCACCACGTCGCCCAGAGATTGATGAGCAGTGTCTTGCCGGCCAGCTCCGCGACAGTCATGGCAGCGCCATCAGGCCCGTTGAACGCGAGGCTGCTCATCGAAAGCGGAGGATCGGCCGGAAGCATCGCCGCCACCTCTCCTTGGGCAGCCTTGTCGACAGCCGCGATCTTGTCGTCACGCGCAGGGCAGCTTTGGGTCCGATCGGAGGCGGTGGCTGATTGCCGCCCGCTACCAAAAGGGCCACCGAACACGTAGACGCCGACTGCGCCGGCACTCATCCCGGCAAGAATTGCAGATGCCATCAACACTCCGGTCGGCAGGCGGAATTTTCCCTGTGCCATCTCTCGATCCGATAAGAAAGAGCGGGTCTCATCTCCATCATGAGTGTAAACGATCCTGGCTACCTGGATGTCAATGCGCTTGTTGCCGCCAGCAAGCGGGTCGGACGGGGCTGGCGGCGTCAACCGACGCTGAAAATCTGAGTGTACGCAAGACCTGGACTCTGGGAGCACCTTCACACACTCTGGCCGCCGGATTCGTGCTCCTGATTCTCCCGGTCGGCCTCCCAGATTCGAACGCAACAGATCGGGTATTCTATAGGAGCAGCAGAAGTCGCCTAGTTGGCGAGCGCAAATGGGGTTCGCCCCATCCACATATTCTTCTGCGCTAGGTGGTCGGAACGGCGGCTAGGAGCTCGTCAAAAAGTTGCTTGGCCCTGGGCGGATGCCTCACCGCTCCGGCCTCCTCTAGGTTGGTTGGGGCGCCCACTGAGATCAGCATCACCATCCCCATGCCATAGTGCGGCGTACATTTGACCCCATAGAGGCCTTCCCCTTCGAGGTTGATAGTGACCTACTCGTTGAGCTTGCTCTTGAAGGGCTTTGCGTCGGCAGGCAACATCCCCGCGATACTCTCGGCATTGTGGGATTTGTCGGTCGGAACGAAGGTGACGGTGTCACCGGGAGCGGCGGCGACGAAGTCGGGCTCATAGCGTCTCTCGAAGCTCTCCAGACCGACCATTTCAAGGTATCGGGAGACGACATTCATCCCCTTGTGACGCGCGCCGAACAGGATGTTAGGCGATGTCAACAGGGCCGCAGAACTGCCGAGTGATGCCGGGAGCATTCTCCTGCGTTTCCCGTCTGTCTAAGGGGGCTAATTCCTCGGGGCTCTTTCTAGTTCAACACAGCTTTGAAACTTGATGCTCAAGGGGCTTGAGGTTTTATCACTGCAAATCGACTTTCGGACCTGAGCACGCTTTTCGAAAGAAAAGCGCAGCGCATCAAACGTTGGAGGATAATCGGTGGAAGTGCGCCACCTCCGCTATATTGTCGCCACCGCCCGCAACGGTAGCTTCAGTGCCGCCGCGCACGAGCTCAACGTCAAGCAGCCGATCGTTAGTAAGCGCATCAAGGAACTGGAGAGCGAGTTGGGCGTCGTGCTGTTCGACCGTTCCACAGCCGGGGCGCGACTGACGCCGACAGGGGAGGAATTTGTTGTCGCGGCCCGACGCATCCTTGAAGAAGCCGAGCGGCTGGGCGAACATATGCGGGCGAGTGCTGCTGGCAAGCTCGGTCGAGTCGTCGTCGGGTTCTATAAGTCCCTTTCTACGGGAGGCTTCCGTACAGCTCTGCGTGGCTTCCGCCGATGTTATCCCAAGATCGAGGTCGAGTTGGTCGAGTCGCCGTTTGTCGAGTTATCGGCCGGCGTGCTTTCAGGCACACTCGATACCGCGATCATCCTCGGCGATGCCGGCAAGTGCGACACTCTGGAAACTGTGGCGCTCTGGTCGGATCAACTTGTGGTTGCCCTGCCGGAAAACCATCCGCTCGCGGAGAAGCCGGTCATCTATTGGCCGGAGCTGAAGCGCGAGCGCTTCATCATCACCCACCACGATCCCGGCCCAGACATCCGTGCCGTGCTGCTTCGCCACCTCGCCGCACCGTCCGACCACCCCGAGATCATCACTCGCCGCCTCAGCCGCGAAAGCCTGCTGAGCGAGGTCGCGGACGGCCAGGGCATCGCGCTGCAATGCGAATCCGCTGTCGGGCTTTCGGGCCTCGGCGTAGTGTTCCGCCCGCTGCACGACGGCAACGGGGCAACACGTCTCGGATACATCGCCTGCTGGAAGCCGGACAACATCAATCCCGTGCTGAAGACCTTCCTCGACGCCTTGAAGCCCTGAGCGTGATTCGGCCGGGCGGGCTTTTCCACGTGATCGACGCCAGATCGGCCGCCGCATGCTTCAAGTATTTTTTCGCTCGCCTACGACCGGCTACGAAATCGCAAATAATCTGGTTGCCCACCCATAGTTTGTGCCTTTCTTGATTGTCCCCGTCGCCATCCGACCGTGAGTGCGGATGGCCGGAAACGGGGGCGGAATGCCGGCGCATCGTCATCAGAATGAAGGCCAGAGCGCGGGATTGTCGCGAGGCGCGCGGATGCTGCGCACCGCGCTCGGCCCGGCCATCGCCCGCTATCTCGAAGACCCATCTATCGTCGAGGTGATGCTGAACCCGGACGGCCGCATCTGGGTCGATCGGCTGCGCGAGGGCCTCGTCGCCACCGGCGACATGCTGCTGCCGGCCGATGGCGAACGGATCGTGCGCCTGGTCGCGCACCATGTCGGCGCCGAGGTCCATCCCGGCAACCCACGCGTCTCGGCCGAATTACCCGAGACCGGCGAGCGCTTTGAGGGTCTTTTGCCTCCAGTCGCCACCGCGCCGGCCTTCGCCATCCGCAAGCCGGCCGTCGCCGTGTTCACCCTTTCTGACTACGTGGCCGCCGGCATCATGACCGCCACCCAGGCCGAGGTGCTGCGGCTCGCGGTCGAGAGGCGCAAGAACGTGCTGGTCGCCGGCGGCACCTCGACCGGGAAGACCACGCTCACGAACGCGCTGCTCGCCGAAGTCGCCAAGACCGACGACCGCGTAGTGCTGATCGAGGACACGCGCGAGCTGCAATGCGCCGCGCCCAACCTCGTGGCGCTGCGCACCAGGGAAGGCATCGCCTCGCTCTCCGATCTCGTGAAGTCGTCGCTGCGGCTGCGGCCAGACCGCATCCCGATCGGAGAGGTTCGTGGCAGCGAGGCCCTCGACCTGCTCAAAGCGTGGGGCACCGGCCATCCGGGCGGCATCGGCACCATCCACGCAAATACCGCGATCGGGGCGCTGCGCCGACTGGAGCAGCTCGTACAGGAGGCTGTGGTCACGGTCCCGCGTGCGCTAATCGCCGACACGATCGACCTGATCGCCGTGCTCTCCGGTCGCGGCTCGGCCCGCCGCCTCGCGGAGATCGCCCTTGTCGAAGGGCTCGATCCCGCCACCGGCGACTACCGCACCCTCCACGCAACGCTCGAAACCCCCAGCCCCACACAAGGAGACTCCGCATGACGACGAAGCCCGATCCGATCCGCAGCCTGCGCAGCCGGCTGCTTTCCGGCACGTTCCTGGACAGCCTCGGCACGGCCGGCATCACCGCCGCCGGGCTGCTCTACACCGCGCCCGCCTGGGCGGCCGGCTCCTCGATGCCGTGGGAGGAGCCGCTTCAGCAGATCCTCGAATCCATCGAGGGGCCGGTCGCCAAGATTGTCGCCGTCATCATCATCATCGTCACCGGCCTGACGCTCGCCTTCGGCGATACGGGCGGCGGCTTCCGCAAGCTGATCCAGATCGTGTTCGGCCTGTCGATCGCCTTCGCGGCCAGCTCCTTCTTCCTGTCCTTCTTCTCCTTCGGCGGCGGGGCGCTGGCGTGATGCCGGGATCGCTGATGGACGAGGACGTTCGCGGCTTCTTCGCGCCGGTCCACCGGGCGCTGACCGAGCCGATATTGCTCGGCGGCGCGCCGCGCGCCGTCGCAATTCTCAACGGCACGCTGGCCGGCGCGGTCGGTCTCGGCCTGCGGCTCTGGATCGCCGGCCTCGCCATCTGGGCGATCGGCCACTTCGCAGCCGTCTGGGCGGCGAAGCGCGATGCGCTGTTCGTCGACGTGGTGCGCCGGCACCTGCGCTACCCGACCCATCTCGGCGTGTGAGGCGGCCATGCTCAATCTCTCCGAATACCGCAAGCGTTCCGCCAGCCTCGCCGACTTCCTGCCCTGGGCGGCCCTAGTGGCGCCCGGCGTCGTCTTGAACAAGGACGGCAGCTTTCAACGCACCGCGCGCTTCCGCGGCCCCGACCTCGACAGCGCCACGCCGGCCGAGCTGGTCGGCACGACCGCGCGCTTGAACAACGCCCTGCGCCGGCTCGGCTCCGGCTGGGCGATCTTCGTCGAGGCGCAGCGCAATCCGGCGACCGACTATCCCGACAGCCGGTTTCCCGACAGCGCATCCGCCTTGGTCGACATCGAGCGCCGCGAGCAGTTCGAGGACAGCGGCGTGCTGTTCGAGTCGAGCTATTTCCTCACCTTCGTCTGGCTGCCGCCGGCCGAGGAAGCCTCCCGCATGGAATCCTGGCTCTACGAGGGCCGCGAGCGCAGCGGTGTCGATCCGTGGGAACTGCTCAAGGGCTTCGTCGACCGCACCGACCGCGTGCTCAATCTGGTCGAGGGCTTTGTCCCCGAGGCCGAATGGCTCGATGACGCCGAGACGCTCACCTACCTGCATTCCTGCATTTCCACGAAGCGCCATCGCGTCCGTGTGCCCGAGACGCCGATGCACCTCGACGCGCTGCTCGCCGACCAGCCGCTCGCCGGCGGGCTGGAGCCGCGCCTGGGCGGCTTCCATCTGCGCACGCTGACCGTGATCGGCTTCCCGACGACGACATTCCCCGGAATCCTCGACGACCTTAACAGGCTCGCCTTCCTCTATCGCTGGTCGACGCGCGCCATCATGCTCGACAAGACCGACGCGACCCGGCTGGTCACGCGCATCCGTCGCCAATGGTTCGCCAAGCGCAAGTCGATCGCGGCCATCGTCAAGGAGGTGATGACCAACGAGGCGTCGGTGCTGATGGACACCGACGCGGCCAACAAGGCGGCCGACGCGGACGCCGCACTTCAGGATCTGGGTTCCGATCAGGTCGGAGAGGCTTACGTCACCGCCACGGTGACGGTGTGGGATGCCGACCCGTCGATCGCCGACGAGAAGTTGCGCCTGATCGAGAAGGTCATCCAGTCGCGCGACTTCACCTGCATCGTCGAGGGCGTCAACGCCATCGAAGCATGGCTCGGCTCCATCCCCGGACAGGTCTATGCCAATGTCCGCCAGCCGCCGATCTCGACGCTGAACCTTGCCCACATGATCCCGCTGTCGGCGGTGTGGGCAGGACCGGCGAAGGACGAGCATCTCGACGCGTCGCCGCTGTTCTATGCGAAGACCGAAGGCGCGACGCCGTTCCGCTTCGCGCTCCATGTCGGTGACGTCGGCCACCTGATGCTGGTCGGGCCGACCGGCGCCGGCAAGTCGGTGCTGCTGGCACTGATGGCGCTCCAGTTCCGTCGCTATCCCGGCAGCCAGGTCTTCGTGTTCGACTTCGGCGGCTCTATCCGCGCCGCAACGCTGGCGATGGACGGCGACTGGCAGGATCTCGGCGGCTCTTTCTCCGACGACGCCGAGTCCTCCTCGGTCTCGCTCCAGCCGCTCGCCCACATCCAGCATACGCCGGAGCGGGCATGGGCCGCCGACTGGCTGGTCGACATCCTCGCGCGCGAAGGCGTCGCCATCACGCCGGAGGTGAAGGAGCACATCTGGACCGCGCTGACCTCGCTCGCCTCCGCGCCGCTTGAGGAACGCACCATCACCGGCCTGACCGTGCTCTTGCAATCCACTGCACTCAAGCAGGCGTTGCGGCCATACTGCATCGGCGGGGCGCATGGCCGGCTGCTCGACGCCGAGCACGAATATCTCGGCGCGGCAGAGGTGCAGGCGTTCGAGACCGAGGGGCTGGTCGGCACCAGGGCTGCGCCCGCCGTGCTCTCCTATCTGTTCCACCGGATCGAGGCCCGCTTCGACGGACGGCCGAGCCTGCTCATCATCGACGAGGGCTGGCGCGCTCTCGACGATGGCGGCTTTGCCGACAAGATCAAGGAATGGCTGAAGACGCTGCGCAAGAAGAATGTCAGCGTCGTCTTCTCCTCGCAGTCGCTCGCGGACATCGAAGCCTCGCCGATCGCGCCGGTGCTGGTCGAAAGCTGCCCGACCCGCATCTTCCTTGCCAACGAGCGCGCCATCGAGCCGCAGATCGCGACCGTCTATCGCCAGTTCGGCCTCAATGACCGCCAGATCGAGATCCTCGCCCGCGCCACGCCGAAGCGCGACTACTACTGCCAGTCCCGGCGCGGCAACCGCCTGTTCGAGCTTGGGCTGGGCCACATCGCGCTGGCGCTCTGCGCCTCCTCCGATAAGGCCGCCCACGCGCTGATCGACGAGCTGCTGCGCGACGGCTCGCGGCCTTACTTCCTCGAAGCCTGGCTCCACGCCAACGGCCTCGCCTGGGCGGCCGAACTCGTGCCCGAGCTTTCCAACGTCATCGACCGATCCGCAGTCACCGACGCGCCGATCGCCTCGCATGATACCGGCACGGCCGGCGAGACCGATCCCGTCCACCCGTCACCCGAACAGGAGGTTTGACCATGCCACACACCACTCGACACGCCCACCTTCGCCGCGCGCTCGCCGGCGCGATGGCGCTGTCGCTCGCCGCGCCCGCCATCGTCGCCGTCACCGTGCCCGCGCACGCGCAGTTCTTCGGCGGCCGCATCGTCTACGACCCGACCAACTACAGCCAGAATCTTCTCTCGGCCGCCCGCGCGCTGGAGCAGATCAACAATCAGGTGACGTCCCTCGCCAACGAGGCGCAGATGTTGCTCTACCAGGCGAGGAATCTCACCAGCCTGCCCACCTCCATGATCTCCGAGATCGAAGGCAATTTCTCGGAGATGAAGAGCCTGCTCGGCGAGGCGGAGCGGCTGGCCTACAGCGTGCAGGACATCGAGAGCCAGTTCTCCTCGACCTATCGCGACTTCGCCGGCGACAAGACCGGCGAGCAGCTTGTCGCCGCCGCCCGCGAGCGCTGGCAGCAGTCGCTTTCGGCCTACGAGCATTCGCTGAAGGCCGGCGCGACCGCCGTGGGCAATATCGACGGCACGCAGGCGCAGACCCGATCGCTGGTCGGCGCCAGCCAGTCGGCGGTCGGCATCCTTCAGGCGACCCAGGCAGGCAACGAGCTGCTCGCCGTGCAGGCGAGTCAGATCGCCGACCTGACCGCCATGCTGGCCGCGCAGGGTCGCGCCGAGGCGCTGGAGCAGTCCCGCCGCGCGGCTGCGCAGGAGCAGGCCCGCGAGCAGTTCGGCCGCTTCATGTCCGGCCGCGACTACAGCCCGTCCAGCGTGCGCATGTTCAACGACTGAGGACACGCACACGATGGACCTGAAGATCGCCGCCCGGATGATCGCCGTCCTCGCCATCGGCGCAGCCATGATTGCTGCCGTCGCTGCGCTGCGCGAGGCAGGCTCGGAGGATGACGCCCCCGCCACCCGCCTCCGTGATCCGGGCGGCGAGCCCGCCAATGCCGAGCTGGTCCGCTGCCGCGACCTCGGCATGGCGGCCGCCGACGATGCCGCCTGCAAAAGAGCATGGGTCGAGAGCCGCCGCCGCTTTCTGGAATCGTCCGGGGAGCGCGTCCGGCCATGAACGATGTCGGCGTCATCGACCGCTTCCTCAGCGTCTTCACCAGCTACATCGACTCCGGATTTGGCCTGCTCGGCGGCGAGGTGGCGTTCCTGACCACCACGCTGATCGTCATCGACATCACCCTTGCCGGCCTGTTCTGGGCCTGGGGCGCCGACGAGGACGTGCTTCAGCGCCTCGTGAAGAAGACCCTCTATATCGGCTTCTTCGCCTTCATCATTGGCAACTTCAACTGGCTCGCCAACATCGTCTTCGAGAGCTTCTCCGGTCTCGGCCTTCAGGCCGGCGGCGGCTCGCTCTCCGGCGCCGAGCTTCTCCAGCCCGGCCGCGTGGCACAGGTCGGCATCGACGCCGGCAATCCGATACTCGAGGCCGCCGGCGATCTCATGGGCTACCTGTCCTTCTTCGAGAACCTCGTCCAGATCGTCGTGCTGATGACAGCCTGGGCGATCGTGCTGATCGCCTTCTTCGTGCTGGCGATCCAGATCTTCGTGACCTTGATCGAGTTCAAGCTCACCACCTTGGCGGGGTTCGTCCTGCTTCCCTTCGCGTTGTTCGGCAAGACCGCCTTCCTCGCGGAAAAGGTGCTGGGCAACATCGTCGCCTCCGGCGTGAAAATCCTCGTGCTCGCCGTGATCGTCGGCATAGGCTCCGGCCTGTTCGGCGAGTTTACCTCCGGTTTCCCGCCCGAGCCGACCATCACCGACGCCATGTCGCTGGCGCTCGGCGCTCTCGCCCTGATGGGCCTGTCGATCTTCGGTCCCGGCATCGCGACCGGCCTCGTCTCCGGTGCGCCGCAGCTCGGCGCAGGCGCGGCCGTCGGCACCGGCCTGGCGGTGGCCGGTATGGGGGCGGCGGGCTATATGGGCGCGCGTGCGGCGGCCGGCGGTGGTGCTGCGGCGATCGGGGCTGGTGGGCGCATGTCGGCCGCTGCCGCACGCGGCGGCGCGCATCTCGCCGGCAGCACGTCGGCCGCCTACGGGCTGGCCGCCTCCACCTCCGGCCAGTCCGGCATGGGCGCCGTCGCCGCCGGTATCGGGGGTGTCGCCAAGGCCGGCGCGTCCGCCGCTGCTCAACCCGCCCGTCAGGCCATGTCGCGCGCGGCCGATGCCATGCGGTCCAGCTTCCGCTCCGGGCAAGCCGGCGCATGGACCGCCACCGGCGGCCAGTCACAAGTCGCCGGCATGGCGTCGGGCGCAGGCAGCGCCGCCGAAGCCGCCGCGCCTTCCGGACAGCCTGCATGGGCCGCGCGCATGAAGCGCGGCCAGACCATCAGCCACGGAACCACCGCGGCCGCCCATGCGGTCCGCTCCGGCGATTCCGGCGGCGGTTCCATGAACGTCTCTCTCAATCAGGACGACCGCGGATGAACCTCTTCAAACGACCAACCGTGCGCTATGCGCGCACGCCCGAACCCGAAACCCCATACAGACGAGCCGCTCAGGTCTGGGACGAGCGCATCGGCTCGGCCCGCGCGCAGGCCCGAAACTGGCGGCTCATGGCCTTCGGATCGCTGCTGCTCGCCGGGGGCTTTGCCGCAGCGCTCGTCTGGCAGTCGACGCGCGGGACCGTCGTGCCCTGGGTGGTGCAGATCGACCGCTTCGGCGAGGCCCAGGCGGTCGCCTCGGCCGTGGCCGACTATCGGCCGACCGATCCGCAGATCGCATGGCATCTCGGCCGCTTCATCGAGCAGGTCCGCGCGATTCCGGTCGATCCGATCATCGTGCGGCAGAACTGGCTGCGCGCCTATGAATACACCACCGATCGCGGCGCAATCGCGCTCAACGACTATGCCAGGTCCAACGATCCGTTCGCGCGCGTCGGCCGGCAGCAGGTTGCGGTCGAGATTTCGTCCGTCATCCGCGCCTCGCCGGATTCCTTCCGCATCGCCTGGACGGAGCGCCGATACGAGAACGGCCAGCTCGCCGCCACCGAGCGCTGGACCGCGATCCTGACCGTGGTGATCCAGCCGCCGCGCACCGCCGAACGCCTGCGGGCCAATCCGCTCGGCGTCTATGTCAACGCAATCAATTGGTCGAGGGAGATGGGATCATGATGGGGGCCTTGAGGAGAAGGACTTCGCTGCCGCTGGTCGTGCTGGTGACGGCGACGGCGCTCGCCGGCTGCGCCAGGAAGTATATTCCGCCGGAGATCGACTACGACGATGCCGCGCCGGCCGTGCTCACGGCCGATCCGCCCGGTCCGGTCCGCATCGTCGAGACGCCTAAGCCGCTTCCGCTTCCCGGCCAGTTGAAGCCGGTCGACGGAGCCGCGGCGAAGCCCGAGCCGGCCGATCCGCGCCAGCGTATCACCCAGGCCAACGAAGCCGCACGCATGCAGCCCGTCCGGGACGGCTTCATCAATGCCGTGCAGGTCTATCCGTATTCGGCCGGGGCGCTCTATCAGGTCTATGCCGCGCCCGGCCAGGTCACGGACATCGCGCTCCAGCACGGCGAGCAGCTCGTCGGCTCCGGCCCCGTCGCCGCAGGCGATACGGTGCGCTGGATCATCGGCGACACCGAGAGCGGCAGCGGCGATCGCCGCCAAGTCCATATCCTCGTCAAGCCGACGCGGCCCGATCTTCAGACCAACCTCGTCATCAACACCGATCGCCGCACCTATCACCTTGAGCTGCGCTCGACACCCTCAACCTATATGGCGTCGGTGTCATGGCAATATCCGCAGGACCAGCTCATCGCGCTGCGCCGCCAGAACGCGAGGGCCGCCCAGGTCCAGCCCGTCGCGAGCGGCGTCGACATCTCCAGGCTCAACTTCCGCTATGCGATCGAGGGCGACAGCGCCCCGTGGAAGCCGCTTCGCGCCTTCGACGACGGCTCCAAGGTCTATATCGAGTTCCCGTCCGGCATCGCTCAGGGCGAGATGCCGCCGCTCTTCGTCATCGGCCCGTCCGGCAACTCCGAGCTGGTCAACTACCGAGCCAACCAGAACTACTACGTCGTCGACCGGCTGTTCGCGGCGGCCGAGCTGCGCATGGGCGACAAGGAAGCGCAGCGCCGTGTCCGCATCGTCCGCACGGACGGCAGGCCGGCGGCGCGCCGTCCGGCGATCTTCGCCAGGGGAGAAGGGCGATGACCGACGCCCATACCTCTCCCGGCGGCGACATCCGCGCCGAGCTGCGCCTGCGGCCCGAGCCGCCGCGCGTCACCCGGCTTTCGCGCAAGGTGCTGATCGGCCTCGGCGGCGTCGCTTCCGTCGCGGTCCTCGGCGCGCTGGTCTGGGCGCTCGACACGAGCCGGCGCGGCGGACAGCAGCCTTCCGAGCTTTACAGCACCGAGAACCGCTCGACGGCGGACGGCTTGCAGAGCCTTCCCCGCGACTACACCGGCCTGCCGCGTCCTGACGTGCCGGAGCTAGGGCCGGCGCTGCCTGGCGATCTCGGCCGACCGATCCGCCGCGCGCAGGAGCAAGGAAGGCCGGTCGCGCCGCCGGCGATCCAGACCCCGCAGGCCGATCCGGAGGAGCAGCGCCGCCTCGCCGAGATCGAGGCCGCCCGCACCGCGAGGCTGTTCACCGACAGCCGCGGCGAGCGCGTGACGGACGGCCTGTCCCTCGGCACGAGGCCCGCCGTCGATCCGATGACCGGCCTGACCCTTCCGGCCGAGCCGCCTTCGCTCGATCCCGGCTCCGCGCAGAACATGCAGGACCGCAAGCTCGCCTTCGTGAACGCGGAGACGGACCGCCGCACCGTCAGCACCGACCGCGTGCAGGACAAGGCGTCGCCCTGGGTCGTTCAGGCCGGCGCCGTCATTCCCGCCGCTCTCATCACCGGCATCCGCTCCGATCTGCCGGGCCAGGTCACGGCACAGGTGACGGAGCATGTCTACGACAGCCCGACCGGATCGTACCTCCTGATCCCGCAGGGTGCGCGGCTGATCGGCCAATACGACAGCCAGGTCGCCTTCGGCCAGCGCCGTGTCCTGCTGGTCTGGAACCGCATCGTCATGCCGGACGGAACCTCGATCGTGCTGGAGCGGCTGCAAGGCACGGACCCGCAGGGCTTCTCCGGCCTTGAGGATCAGGTCGACTATCATTGGGGCCAGCTCTTCCGCGCGGCCGCGCTCTCGACGCTGCTCGGCGTCGGCACGCAGCTCGCCATCGGCGACGAGAGCGAGATCGCCCGCGCCATCCGCGAGAGCGCGCAGGACACCGCTTCCGACATCGGCCAGCAGATCGTCCGCCGCCAGCTCAACATCCAGCCGACGCTCACCGTGAGGCCCGGCTTCCCGGTCCGTGTGATCGTCCAGCGCGATCTTGTGATGCAGCCCTACGGCGCGGCGAGGGAGCCGTCATGACCAAGCTCAAGCTCTCCGCCATCCCCGACGACCGGCCGGTCAAGATCACCGTCGAGCTGCCGGCCGCCGTCCACCGCGATCTCGTCGCCTATGCGGAGATCCTCGCCCGCACCGCCGGCGAGACTGCCGCGCTCGATCCGGCGAAGCTGGTGGCGCCGATGCTCCAGCGCTTCATGGCCACCGACAAAGGATTCAGCAAGGCGAAGCGCACCGATCTGTCGCAGCGTTCCGCCTAGTGGTCTGGCTTCGGACGATACGCCATCAGTCGTCATCATGGAGCGCTCAGTCCTCGTTCGCGTCCGAGGAAGGTTGCATCAACGCAACGAAGTCCGACAGGCTAACCTCCGTCACCGGGCCGGCAACCTCAAACGGGTGTTCGATCAGTCGCGGGGTCGGTATTTCATTGGCCATGACACGAACCTGAACAAGATAACTGCCCGGACCTGATGGCAACAACGCCAGATCCTCCTCAGCGCGAATCGTCTGGCCCGGCCGTATCGTTCCCAATGCGACGTGTGCCACCGGCTCGCTGCCTCGCTCGTCAATGCTCACCCGCTGATTGGCATGCTCAAAGTTGGAGGTGATGTGGGCCAAATAGGAGGAGTCTGGCTCGTCGGGCATGTGGTCGGCGCGAAGCAGCGACACGGATTCACCCTCCGGGCAACGGCATGTCACTTCCAGGTGCGTGTCTCCGAGCGAGTATTCAGACTGATTTTCCAACGATAATCGAGCTTGTATTACTCTTCTCCAGCTCGAATGGTAGTATGCTCCGTCTCGCCAGTAGTTTTCATTGACGCTCAGGCCAGGAACGCGAAACATGCTGCTTCGATCTGGTTCGAGATCAGGCAAATCCTTTGGGAAAATCAGGAACTCTCTCTCAAAGGCATCCGGCAGCGGCTGGTTCTCCGGAGTCTGAAACGACAGCAAAATCTGGGCTTCAGCCCTCGCCGTATTGGCTGCTCCCATCATCGCGATCTCTCGGGGTGCAGCGATCGCAGTAGCGCTCCCCCGGCGCACATAGACCTCCTCCTTGGACAACTTGCCGTAGTTCTTCTTGAGGTAGAAAGGCCGTTGCTGTCTCGGAATAGAAATCACGGCGATATGCTTGCCATCGAACAACCGTTCCTCGTAACGGAAGTCGAGCTTGGTCTCCAGCTTCCCGTTCACGAACTCTTGGAGACGGGCATCATCAATCGCGCCCTCTGGAGCCAGTCCGACCACTTCCGCGGGATGCGGTGGCTTCTCCTTGAACCCCATCAGGATGTAGGCGGTTCCGATCCGATGCGCATTGGCCAGCGCGAGGATGTCCTTCAGAAGCTCCGACTTTTCGTCATCGGTGGCCTTGGCGAACGGATAACGCTCGGCCTTGTAGTCCAGATCGGAACCTTCGCCCTTGTAGCGCAATTCCTCAAGCAACACGTCGGTGAGCATCTGTCGTGTCCCCTAGTTCCCAAGTGCTACCCGTCAGCGTCAGGTGCGTTGTCGCCGGCGTCGTTCCAGTTCTGCCTTGCGAGCTTGAAGAACGTCTCGCCCAAGTCAGGTTGTTAGCACGAGCAAAAGGAGCGTAGAAAGTTCGGTGGCTGCTTAGGGCTCTATCGGGAGCGCCTCCACAATAATTCCGGCCTGCGGCAGGAAAACGCCGTCCCTGCCTTCCGACCCTCTGGCATGGAGAGCGGCGATGCGCTCTATAGATCGAAATTCCGCACTGAAATCTGAACTGATTTCAGTGCAGTCATTCGAGGGCCTGGCCATGCAGCGTATCGAAGCCGAGATCGCCGTGAGTGTCTCCGACCTTAAGAAGAATCCGAGTGCCATTGTCGATGGTGCGCGCGGCAGCGCGGTCGCGATCTTCAATCGCAACCGCGTCATGGCGTATATGGTGCCAGCCGGCACCTATGAGGCGATGATGGATGCGCTCGACGACCAGGCGCTTATCGAGATCGCGAAGGCGCGGGCCGGCGAGACGGGCGTGCCGGTCAACCTCGATGACCTATAGACTGGAGTTCCTGCCGTCGGCGCGGAGGGCAGATCAGCCGGATATGAACACCGCAACGGCGCCGGCGGTTTCCCGCCCGTAATAGCCGAATCCCCCAGCCTTCTATCCCGGTGACTCTGGCGTTTCCCGCCCTGTTCCGTTAGTGTTTTGTTCGCCTTTACCCCATCTTAGGCGGCGGTAGTCATTCTGAGTCCAGCCCAATCGAAGAAAGGAGGCGAGTATGTCGACCAAGCACCTTCTCGCGCTCCTGAACTCCCATATCGAAGGGGACGAGGAACAATTTCTCTCGATCGCGCTTCAGGTTGCAGCCCAGGAGGCCCGGCAGGGGCACACGGAACAGGCCGATAAGCTGAAGCGCCTCGTTCAGAAGGCGCGGGACCGGCAACGGAATGGAACGCCGGCCGGCGGACAAACGCCAATCCCGCTGGCCCGGCCGCGCGGCGAACTTCAGGGCCTCGTCGAGAGCAGCTATCCCAAGATCACGCTGGCGAGCATGGTGCTGGCTGACGATGTTCGTGCGCGCCTGATGCGGGTCGTTCGCCAGCAGCAGGAGCGGGCAACGCTTCGCGAGCATGGGCAAACGCCGACGACGCATATGCTGCTTGTGGGGCCGCCAGGAACGGGAAAGACCATGACGGCTTCGGCACTTGCCGGGGAACTGCGACTTCCCCTGTTCACGGTGAGGCTGGAATCCCTGTTCAGCCGCTATTTCGGCGAGACTGCCGGCAAGCTGCGGCTGCTGTTCGACCAGATCGCGCAGACGCGCGGTGTCTATCTCCTCGACGAGTTCGACGCCATCGGTGCCCGTCGCGGCGAACCGAACGACGTTGGAGAAATCCGGCGCGTGCTTAACTCAGTGCTCGCCTTCATGGAGGAACCCAACTCGACAGACAGTCTCGTCCTAGCCGCGACCAACCATGTTGAAATCCTCGACGAAGCGCTGGCACGTCGCTTCGACGAAGTGATCGAATATGCGCGGCCCGATGCTGCCGCCGCGCGGGCAATCATCGAACGTCGGCTCGGCAAGTTCAAGATTGCAGCCAAGTCCTGGTCCGAGCTTGCGCCCGCGCTCGACGGGCTGAGCCAAGGCGAGTTGGTGCGCGCCGCCGACGCCGTGGTCAAGGACGCCATTCTCGAAGACGCTGCAAAGGTGTCGGTCGAGGCTTTGCGCGACGCCCTGCAAAACCGTCAGACCCTCAAGGAGAAGTTCCGTCGACAGTCCCGCCTTTAGTGAATCTCTTCGGACCGGACGAAATGGAACGACTCATTTATGGTAGGGTCTTATGGTGGAGTCTGAAGACTATGGGGGGCGGAATCGCCCGCACATTTCGATCAATGCTTTCGCGGAAACGGCGGCTTACACCTACCCGTCCCGCAAGCAGGAGCGGAAGCCGCTCCGGGCCAACTATGCAGCCCATGCAGCAGCGTTGCTCGATCAACTCGACGCAGCCTTGGGTGAGCTGCCGGTAACCGATGCCGATGCGCGGCTGCCCGTCCAGGGTCTGAAGCCAGGCACGATCGTCGAAGTGACGACCCTTCCGCCGGCCGAAGGTTCGCGCGTCAAGGCGGTCAAAGTGCCGGCGACGCTGGAGTTCCCGACTCAGGATGTCGTCGTGCTCCGCTCGGAGCGAAACGACGATCGCACAGAAAGCGCGCTGCTCTTCGTGCCCGACGATACGCGCGCCTTTCTGCGCGGGAGGATCGAAGACTATGGGCGTGATCCCGGCAACCAGCGGCGCCCGGACCTGGAGAAATTCGAGTCCGTCGAAACCGTGCGCGCCACCGAGAGCCTTTCACTCTTCACCGGCGACGTCGATCTTGCTGCGCCCGACATCGTATGGTGGGAGCTTTGGGTTCGCCAGCCTGCGGCGATCTCCGATCGCCTCGCCGAACTGGCGCGCGGCGCGAATTTCGATGTCCATTCCGACCGGCTCATCTTCCCCGATACGACGGTCCTGTTCGTCCATGCAGCAGCCGGCGCGCTGTCTGCCTTCGCAGCGAAGGTGCCGGGCGCGCTCACCGAAATCAGGAAGGCGACAGGTTCGATCGAGCCGTTCCTTGATCGCGGCGATAACGGAATGGGCCAGCACGACTGGGTGGCCGAGCTTGCCGATCGCGTGATCCCGCCCGCAGGCGACGCACCGGCCGTATGCGCGCTCGATACCGGCGTTAGCGCCGCCCATCCGCTGATCGAGCCCGGACTGGCCGGCGCATGGGCCTACGACGTGGCCTGGGGAACGGACGACCATCATCCTGACGGCGGGCACGGCACGCCGCTCGCTGGTCTCGTCCTCTATGGCGATCTGGAGCCGCTCATGAACGGCAGCCAGCCGGTCACGCTCACCCATGCCGCGGAGTCGATGAAGCTGCTCCCTCCGCACGGTTTTCCGCCTACGAAACCGCCGAGCTACGGTGTCGTGACGCAAGGCGCCGTCGCGCTTGTCGAGATCGAGCGCCCCGGCATTCCCCGCAGCTTTTGCCTCGCCGCCACCGCAACCGATTTTCCGCCGGGCCGCCCCTCCACATGGAGCGGCGCGCTCGATCAGGTCGCCGCCGGATCAATGCCTGGTGATGCTGCCGACGACGTGCCGGCATCGGAGCGCCCGAAGCGTCTTGTCCTTGCAGCAACCGGCAATGTGTCGGGAGGAATGATGGTCAACGTCGTGCCCTCCCTGCCGCTCGAAGATCCAGCGCAAAGCTGGAATGCCCTGACGATTGGCGGCTTCACGCGCAAGGAGCAGGCTCCCGCGCCGCCGCCGGTCCTTGATCCCGTCGTTCCGGCCAACCATCGCAGCCCCTTCAGCCGCGGCTCGCAGTCGCTTCCCGACGACCTCACGCCGATCAAGCCGGAGGTGCTGTTCGAGGCCGGCAACATGCTTTCCGACGCCACCGGCTTCTGCGCCTGGGGACCGTCCGTCTCGCTGCTTGCGCCCGGATCGGACGTAGCCGCGGAGCCGCTGGTGCCGTTCTGGGCGACCAGCGCGGCGGTGGGGGTAGCCGGATACTTCATGGGTAGCCTGCACGCGGCGCTGCCTGGCCACTGGCCGGAAACGTACCGCGCGCTGGCAGTCGACTCCGCGCAATGGCCGCAACCGATCCGAAGGCGGTTCATCGGTCGCGGGGCGCACTGGAAGAGTGGGGCAAAGGCCGAGAAGCAGCAGCTCTTGCGCGAGTTCGGCTACGGCGTTCCCGACCTCGGGCGTGCGATCCTCTCCGCACGCAATGACGTTACCCTCGTCGCTGAAGCAGAAATCCAGCCTTTTGCGATCGGCACCGATGGCCGCAGCGGCGTCTTCAATGAAATGCACTTCTACGATCTACCCTGGCCGAAAGCGGCCCTGGAGAAGATCGAGAACGAGATCGTCGTCATGAAGGTGACGCTCTCCTACTTCATCGAGCCCAACATCACCGGCAAGGCCGCGACGCGGCCGGACACCTACCGATCGTTCGGGCTCCGCTTCGACATGAAAAAGCGCACCGAGACGAATGCCCGCTTCAGAAGCCGCATCTCCGCCAGCCAGGAAAAGGATGGCTCGGAAACTGAAGCAGAAGCGAGCTACTGGCTGCTCGGACCCAAGGCCATCCAGGCCGGCTCGCTCCATTGCGATCTCTGGCGCGGCCGTGCGATCGAGCTTGCCGGCCATGACGCCATCGCGGTCTATCCGGTCGGCGGCTGGTGGAAGTCGCACACAGGCCAGAAGCGGATAACGGACAAGGCGCGCTATTCGCTGGTCATCTCGATCTCTGCCGCGGGGCAGGCCGTCGACCTCTATTCGGAGATTGCGGCTCTCGTGGAGGTGAAGGAAATCGAAATCTCCATTGGCTGAGCCTCAAATAGTATCGAGACGGCGACCGAATTTTCAGCTACGTGGACAAGAGTCAGGTTCCGGTGCCGGGACACTTTCAGCTTTGCCCCGATCATATAACCTCAGTCATGTCACAGAGTTTTTCAGACCGCTACGGCTACAAGCCATCCGAACCCGACATCACCATCCGGGAAGACGCGCCGGATGACCTGCGATATGCCGTCGCGCAGATCGCCTTCAACGCAGGCTTGGCACCGAGTCAGATCAGGGATGTAGTTTGCAGCGTCCTCTTTGTCGCCCCTGACCGCAACAACTGGTCCGAATACCCGAACATCTGGGATGAGGTTCGATGGCAACTTGAGGACTGCGAATGGTTCAAGGTCTATGACATCGCCGAGCGGCTGCACCGCACCCTCCACTACCAGCAGGCCGACCAGTTTCGCGACGAGCTGAACGGGCTTTTCCGCGAGAAGGGCATCGGCTGGGAACTGAAAGATCACGAAGGCATCGTCTATCGTGGGAGTGCTCCATTTGCGGCCGCAACCGCCGACGCGGTTGAGGCCCTAACGGCAACCGGACGCCTGAGTGCGGCCTCCGAAATTCGTGAGGCATTGCGGGATATTTCCCGGCGGCCGACGCCGGACAGAACCGGCGCTATCCAGCATTCCATCGCAGCACTGGAATGCGTTGCACGCGACGTTGCGAAGCAACCCGGACTGACCCTTGGACGACTTCTACCGCGCCTCGGCCTTCCTCGACCGCTCGACGAGGCCGTCGAAAAGCTTTGGGGCTTCGCCTCAGAAAGGGCCAGGCATATCCAGGAGGGACAGCAGCTCGGGGACGATGAGGCGGAACTGGTCGTCAGCGTCGCCTGCGCGGTGTCGATCTTCCTTATCCATAGGAAATGACAACATCAGGCCGAGAGTCGGAGAGCAACATGCACGCGAAACTCAACGAACTCGCCTCTGAACTCTTCCGCACCTTCGCCCGCTTCGAATACGCACTTAAAGCCGCAGGCTTTCATAGGGGCGAGGGAGCGGCAGAGCCGAACTGGCGTTCGTTCGCGGAGTCCATCCCCGATCTGTTTGACAACATCAGCGAAGCGACGCTGAACGAGGCCGTCAGCTACATCCTCCAGCACCCACCGAAAAAGCAAGTCATCTCGGGAGGTGTTCTTGACTGGGCAGATGGAGTTCCTCAAACGGACCTCCAGTCTGACCGCATTCTGATCTATGTGCGGCGCGTCAGGAACAACCTCTTTCATGGGGGGAAGTTCAACGGCCACTGGTTCGCGCCTGAACGCAGCGAGGCACTCTTGAAACATTCCCTCGTCATTCTTCGTGCCTGTCTAGGGGCATCGCCAGACGTTCGACAGGCTTACGACAACTGAATGCTCGGGGCGCTTGCCCGGCGTGATCGACTGTCGCTATCCCCTTCAGGTTTCACTTTTTGGCCGATCCGCACCCGCAGCAATGCGTTGATCGTTCGAGTTTATTTTGCGAATTGCGTGAGAAATGGCCGATCTTGAACGCTAAGTTTCATCGCGGATCGCGGTGGTGGAGGACAGTGGCGCAACGCGCCACTCTGCTCCCCGGTCGGTGGCTCTCAGGCAGCCGCCTTCAACTCCTCGTCCGGCAAGACCGGCAAGGTGGCTACCTTCGCTTGGTGGAGCCAGCCCAGGTCCGGTCCCTCGTCCTTACCCTTCGCGCTGTCGATGATTACCTTCGAGATCCGCTCCTGCTGCTTGCGCAGATGGTCGCGCAGCAGGCTGTCGCGCGTGATGTAACCCGCGTTCACACCGGGCAGCGAATGGTTCATCAGAAGATGGATGTCCAGTTCCGACACCCCGGCCGCCTGCGCCAGCGTGCGGTAGCTCTGGCGAAGGTCGTTGCCCCACTTCGACAGCACGTCCCGCTCTTCCTTGTGCTCAATCAAATGCCCGCTGTCGCTGTCGGCCGGGAACAGCCAGAACTCGGCCTGGTCGGGATAAAGGATGCGGCCGGTGCGCATCGCCCGCAGGATGCAGCGGATCATCGGCCGCGATAGCGGAATGTCGAACGCCTTCTTCACCCCGCCCTTCGGCTTCGGGATGTGCAGCAGCCGGCTGCGGAAGTCGATGTGCTCGATCCGCACGTTCTTCAGCGCAGTCGGCCGCGAGCCGGTCAGAAGCGTCATCAGGTGGAACTCGCGGCGGATCGGATTCGTCAGCGCCGTCAGCTCCGCGAACCAGGACGCCATGTCGCCGGTGCCCATGCCGGTGTCGCGCCGCTGCTCGGTATTCCAGTCGATCGCCGTCACCGGATTGACCGGCGGCAGGTCGGGATTGGTCTTCCGTGCGTGGTTGTAGACCGCCCGTAGGCTTCGCATCGCGCCATTGGCGATGTAGGGACCGTTCTCCTCGCTGATCTTGTCGTGCCGCTCGGCAACCAGCTTCGGCTGCCGGCCGAGCTTAGCGAGCGGCTTGTCCAGCCAATCCTCGAACAGCCGCTCCATGTGGTCGCGATAGTTCTCGATCGTGCGCGCATCCCGTCCCTTGCGGACCATGTGGCCGTCCCGATACCGCTCCCACGCCTTGCGCAGCGTGACGGCGCCGGGCTTGATCTTCTGCTCTTCACCTGGCCGCTCGCCCCGCGCGATGGAGCCGATCTCGACCTTCGCTTTGCTGCGAGCCTCGCGCGTCGTCACGTCCCCGCACTCGCCGAGCTTCACCTGCGCGGCGAACTCCCGGACGCCATCGCGCCAGAACTCCCCCTGCGCCATAAAGGTCTTCTTCTTCTTTCCGACGAGCACGAAGAAGCCGGGAAGCTCGGTGTCGCGGACCTTGTATTGCTTGTCGGTAGCATAGGGCAGGCGCGCGATCGCCTTGTCGGTGAGAAGCTGCCGGTTATCGGCCATTTCGGGCATCCCAATTTTTAGTCTGGGTTTAGTCTGGGGAAGTGTCCGGCGAGAGTCATCGCGGTCAAACTACGCTAAAGCACGACCATCTACTAAAAATAGTAGCAAAATCAGTATCTTGTGTCAAGACGAAAAGTATGGTGACGTAGGCGCTCGGGCATTCCAATATGGCTGATTACATACTACGAATCTGGGGGTCAGAGGTTCGAATCCTTTCGGGCGCGCCATTTTGAAATTCTTCGATTGCTACGCATGTAGTCCGGTGTCTTATGCCGGAGGGCGCTCACCGGCATCCATCGGCGATACCGCCTTCCCAGCATCCGGACACTCAAGGGCTGATGCATGCCACCCCTGACGGCTTTCGTGCACAGTCGGCTTGCGGGAACCGCGCGCATCGAGACCGTGTTCTGGCGCGACATGATGCTGACGGGCACGAGCTTGACGCTGGCGACATTCGTCGCGGCCATGCTTTTGCTGGCGCAGGATTTTCCGACTGCGCTGGTGCTCGTGATCTACTTCATGACCATGCCCTACAACATCTTCATCACGATCGCCGTTTGGCGAGGCGCTGCGCAGGCCGGTGCAGCAGGCCAGATGTTCTATCGAGCGAGCGCCGCGCTCTGGCTCGTCGTCACGACGCTGCTGTGATTCGATTTCGGCCTTCCGGTCAGTGACCTGGCCGAGGGTCCGCCTCTTCCATCAGCAGTCTTTCCAATTCCAGCGTCGCGCGGGTGCGGTGGCGGTCGCTGTGGCGGATGACGAAGAACTGGCGTTCGGCGCCTTCGAGCGGCAGCATCGCCACGAGGCCCGCGGCGGATGCGGCCATGGCTGCACGCTTCGACAAGACAGTGGCGCTGCGCCCCGCCATGATCGCCGCCAGGACCGCTTCGTTGGATGGCAGATCCAACGTCACGGTGAGATCGTCGAGCGCACCACCCTTGTCGTCGAGCCAGTCCTCGAATTCGGCGCGCGTTCCCGAACCTTGTTCGCGAAGGATCCAGTCGCTCTCCTTCAGCCGGGCCAGGGGCAGATTTTGCGCGGTTGCAAAGGGATGACCCGGCGCAACGACGACGACGAGCTGATCGGTCGCAACCACTTTGGTGGTTAGATGCGGCCGCGCGACGGACGATTCGACGACGCCGAGGTCCGCCTTGCCTTCCATCACGGCGAGCGCTGCCTGCGTCGTGTTGGCGACAGTCAGCTCGATCGCCACGCCCGGGTGCCGCTCGTGAAAACGCACCAGCCGCTCCGGCAGCCAATAGCTCGCAACCGTCTGGCTGGAATGGATGCGAACGCGGCCTGTCGTGGTGTCGGCGACGTCGGCCAGCATCAGCGCGGCAGTCTCCGCCGCCGCCAGCACCGCCTCGGCCTGCGGCACCAGAAGGCGGCCCGTTTCCGTCAGCTCGATGCGGCGCCCGACACGATCGAAGAGCCGCACATCGTGGCGCGTTTCGAGCGCGGAGATGGCCGCCGAGACGGCAGATTGCGTCAGGTGAAGCGTCTGGGCTGCACGGGTCACGTGCTGATGGGTCGCCACCGCCAGGAATATGCGCAGCTGTTCGAGTGTCATGTGCTTCTCCCCCAGAACACAATAACAAGAAAAATCGATCGAACATACAAATACTATTTGATGGATCGATCGAATGCTGCGGGAGGATAAGGGGTGGTCGCAACTCTCGGACCAGCCCAGTCAATGTCGCCTGCACCTACGCCCACCGCTGCCGTCGCCACGCATCGCAAGAGAAGCTCGGCTCGACGCGGCGGATTGGTCGCGACAAAGCGCATCCTGCCGGGGCTGGCATTGAGTTTCGCCATTGCGGCGCTCGCCTACGGGGTCGTGGCCGCTTCCGGTCTGTCGTTTCTCAGCCCGCTGATCGTGGCGATCGTGCTTGGCATGGTGGGTCGCCTCATCATTAGGCCACCCATCGCGGCCGAGCCGGGGCTGCAATTCGCGCTTCGGACGGTGCTGCGCTTCGCGATCGTCCTGCTCGGCCTGCAGCTGACCATTGCGCAAGTCATTTCGGTCGGCGGGCGCGGCGTTCTCATCATCTTGGCCACGGTGATCGCCTGCTTTTTCTTCACCCGCCTGGCCGGGCGCCTGCTCGGTGTCGACCGGAAGCTGGCCGAGCTGATTGCCGCCGGCACGTCCATCTGTGGCGCCTCCGCCATTCTCGCCACGAACACCGTGACGCGCGGCAGCGACGAGGACGTCGCTTACGCGGTTGCCTGCGTCACGCTCTTCGGATCGCTGTCGATGATCCTGTTTCCGATGATCGCTGCGATGAGCGGGATGGGAAGCGACGATTACGGGCTTTGGACCGGAGCGGCGATCCATGAGGTGGCGCAGGTTCTTGCCGCGGCGTTCCAGGGCGGCGAGCAGGCGCTGGAAAGCGGCACGATCGCCAAGCTCAGCCGCGTGATGCTTCTCGCGCCGCTTGTGCTGTCGCTCGGCTATTGGGCCGCCTGGCGCGGGCGTGCGAGGCGGGATTTGAGTAGCGCGGAAGCGGCCGGGCCGGCACGGGTGCCGATGCCCTGGTTCGTGCTGGGCTTTCTGGCGATGGTGGCGCTGAACAGCGCAATTGCGCTGCCTGAGTCCGTCAGCACCGCCGCTTCAGCAGCAACGTCGATCCTTCTCGCCGCAGCGATGGCAGCGATGGGGCTGATGACTGACATCGGGAAACTGAAAGCCAAGGGGCTCCGCCCGCTTGCGCTGGGCGCAGTCTCCTGGGTCTTCATTTCCGTGACGGCGTTCGTACTGATTGCCGTCTGAAGTTGAGGTCTATCCTCAAGCGGGGGTAGTTTCGCCGGGTTTGAAGACGAGCGCGACGCCATTCAAGCAGTGCCGCTTGCCGGTCGGCTGCGGACCATCGTCGAAGATGTGGCCGAAATGCCCGCCGCAGCGGCGGCAGTGGCATTCGGTGCGGGTCATGAACAGCGAATTGTCGGCCTTGGTGCCGATGGCATCCGGCAGCGCGTCCCAGAAGCTCGGCCAGCCGGTTCCGCTGTCGTATTTCGTCGTTGAGGAATAAACGGGAAGATCGCAGCCGGCGCAGTGGAAGAGGCCAGCGCGCTTTTCGTCGTTCAGCGGGCTGGTGAATGGCCGCTCGGTCGCCTCCTCGCGCAGCACGGAGTACTGCTCGGCATTCAATAATGCGCGCCATTCATCCTCGGTCCGCGTGAACTCGAAGGTGCCTTCAGGGGCGGCATGGGCTTCCATGCGCCGCGTGATCGAGAAGCCGATGCCGGAGGCAATCGCCAGTGCGGCTCCGGAAAGCAAAAAATTGCGTCGCGTGATCATGATCACTCCTCTGCGGCCACGATTTCAGCCGCTGTGTTGAACTGAATATAGAGAATGGACCGCCAAATGGCGAATTACGCCTCTTCAACTGCGCGTGACGAGATCCGTGATCCTCGGGGGCGAAGGTCCCCTCCGCCATGCGTTGGAGTGCGTTGGGTGCTCACATGACGGAGGGTGCAGGCCGCGCCGCATCCGGACAGCATGGCAGCGGCGGACCTGATGGGGTTCGCGCTTGGATGTACGGGTGCGGTTTTCAGAAAGTTTCAGCCGCGTGCAGCAAATTTGTTCGGCCACCGCAGCTACCGGCATATTGCCCTGATCAGGGGCGCCGGACTTCACCGCTCGCGATCACCGGGCCGGTCGGCTGGCCCGTCGGCGAACCGCCCTGCGGCTCTAGGCTGACGGCCAGCACGGCGCCTTCGGAAAGCCGCGCGCGCATCGGCGCCTCGATCACCATGACGCCTTCTCCATCCCGCCCGACAACGCCGAGCGAGACGGGCGCGGCATCGGCCGTCTCGATCAGCCACAGTTCCATCACGCGCGCATCGTCGGCGCTCAGCGAGGCAGCCATCAACTGCATGCGCCCAGAACCGCCGTCATAATGGGCGACGAGATCGACCGGCGCGTCGCCAACCGCGGACAGCTCGGCAATCAAAGCGTTTGGGGCCTGTGCCGACCAGCTTCCCTGCCAAAGCAGTGCGCCGAGCGCGAGCACCGCGACCAGGGACGCCGCAGCCAGTCCCTGCCACAGTCCGACGGATTGCCAGAGAGATGCAAAGCGTCTCGGCCGTGCAGTTGGAACGCCGAAGATCCGGCCTTCGATGCGGGCGAACAGTTCGCGCGGCGGGGCAGACGCGGGAAGAGCGTCATCGATGGCGGAGAAATCCGCCTGCCAGCGGGCAACGCGTTCCGCAAACTCCGGATCGCGCGCGATGCGTGCCTGGAGCTCCCTGCGAAGTGCCAGATCCTGAACGCCGAGCGCGTATTCGCCGGCGAGCGTCTCGTCGTCGCCGTCCAACCTATCCGTGTCGTCGTCACCGGCCGCGTTCATCGTTCCAGGCATTCTCTCAGCTTGATGAGTGACCTGCGTAGCCAGGTTCGCATCGTGTTCAGCGGCACGCCATAATGGCGCGCCAGTTCTTCGTAACTCAAGCCCTCCACATAGGCCTTGAGCACCGCCTGGGCCCTGTCCTCCGGCAGCTCCTGCAGGCAATCTTCGATCCGCCGTCCCTCGCTGGCGGCCAGAGCCGCCTCTTCGGGATTGCGGGACGGATCGGCAACGGCGACCGCATCATCGATGTCGCGTGCAACCGGCTTTCGCGCCCTGATGACGTCGATCGCGTGGTTGCGGGCAATCGCCGACAACCACGTCATCCCTCCGGCGCGGCCGATCGCGAAACGGTCGGCCCGCTGCCAGATTTTCACGTAGACTTCCTGCAGTGCCTCTTCGGCCTCGGCCCGATCGATCAGAATACGCAGGCACACGGCAAAAAGTTTCGGACTGGTTTTGCGATAGAGCTCGGCAAAGGCTGACCGGTCGCGAAGAGCGACGCGAGCGATCAACGCTTCGATGTCCTGCGTCATTGCCTGGCCAGTTCCGTTTCCCGCACTTCTCTGATCTAGCGCAGATGCGGGTCATTAACACCCACATCGTGGCGCAAAGGCAGCGCAGCCCTTTGTGGCCAAGCACATTGCGGCAGAGGGGCAATCCGTCTAAAAGCCGGCAAACCTTAAGGGCACCCGAGAGCACGGCGACATGGCAGACAGCGAAAACAACAGCCAGATCAAAGCGGAACTGCTGTCGCAGGCACTGCCCTACATGCAGCGCTACGAGAACCGCACGATCGTCGTCAAATATGGCGGACATGCCATGGGCGACGCGGCGCTGGGCCAGGCTTTCGCCCGCGACATCGCGCTCTTGAAGCAGTCCGGCGTCAACCCGATAGTCGTTCATGGCGGTGGGCCGCAGATCGGCGCCATGCTGACGAAGATGGGCATCGAATCAAAGTTCGAAGGTGGCCTGCGCGTCACCGACCAGAAGACGGTCGAGATCGTCGAGATGGTGCTGGCCGGTTCGATCAATAAGGAAATCGTCGCCCTGATCAATGCCGAGGGCGAATGGGCCATCGGCCTGTGCGGCAAGGACGGGAACATGGTCTTCGCCGAGAAGGCCAAGAAGACCATCATCGATCCGGACAGCAACATCGAGCGGGTTCTCGATCTCGGATTCGTCGGCGAGGTGGTCGAGGTCGACCGCACGCTTCTCGACCTTCTGGCGAAATCGGAAATGATTCCCGTCATCGCGCCCGTCGCACCGGGCCGCGACGGTCATACCTACAACATCAATGCCGATACCTTTGCCGGTGCGGTCGCTGGCTCGCTCAATGCAACGCGCCTGCTGTTCCTCACCGACGTTCCGGGCGTGCTCGACAAGTCGGGCGAGCTGATCAAGGAACTGTCAGTCGCCGAAGCCCATGCGCTGATCGCCGACGGAACGATCTCGGGCGGCATGATCCCGAAGGTCGAAACCTGCATTCAGGCCATCGAGGCGGGCGTCGAAGGCGTCGTCATCCTGAACGGCAAGGTCGCCCATTCGGTGCTGCTCGAACTCTACACCGAACATGGCGCCGGCACGCTGATCGTGCGCTAATTCCAGCTTTCTGCTGAGATCAGTTGCGGCCCGGCAGCACCCTGTCGGGCGGCCGATGGCCGTCGACGAAGGCGCGGATGTTGATGATGACCTTCTCGCCCATGTCGATGCGACCCTCGACGGTCGCCGACCCCATGTGGGGTAGCAGCACGACGCGGCCGCTTTCCGCCAGCTTGATGAGCTTCGGATCGACGGCCGGTTCGTGCTCGAACACGTCAAGCCCTGCGCCTGCAATCGCGCCATCCTTCAGCGCCTGGATCAGGGCCGCCTCGTCGATGATCCCTCCTCGAGCCGTGTTGACGATGTAGGCGCCGGGCTTCATCAGCGCGATGCGTCGCGCCGACAGGAGGTGAAACGTCGCCGGCGTCGACGGGCAATTGACGGATACGATGTCGACGCGCGCCAGCATCTGGTCGAGGCTGTCCCAATAGGTTGCCTCGAGCTGGTCCTCGGTCTGCTGGCTGACGCGCCGGCGGTTGTGATAGTGGATCGACAGGCCGAACGCCTTTGCCCGGCGTGCGACCGCGGTTCCGATGCGGCCCATCCCGACAATGCCGAGCCGCTTGCCCCAGATGCGGTGGCCGAGCATCCAGGTGGGCGACCAGCCCTGCCAGGATCCATCGTCGGTCGTCAGGATCTGCGCACCTTCGGTCAGGCGACGGGGCACGGCAAGAATCAGCGCCATGGTCATGTCGGCCGTGTCTTCGGAGAGCACGTTCGGCGTGTTCGTGACGGTGATGCCGCGCCTTGCCGCAGCGTCGATATCGATATTGTCGACGCCATTGCCGAAATTGGCGATCAGTTTCAGATTCTCTCCGGCCTGCTCGATGATCGCCGCATCGATGCGGTCGGTCACCGTCGGCACCAGCACGTCGCTCTCGCGCATGGCGGCGACGAGTTCGGGCTGGGCAAGCGGGCGGTCCTCGATGTTGAGATGCGCATCGAACAATTCGCGCATGCGCGTTTCGACCGGATCCGGCAATTTGCGCGTAATGAAGACCTTAGGCCGCTTTCGGATCGCCATCTTGTATCAGGCCCCTTCTTGTTGAGAGCGCGTTAACCAAACTCAGCGACACTTTCTCCCTGGAACCTCGCTTCTACCAGACAGCCCGGCGATGACAAACAAAAGTCGGCGCCGTCTCGTGTCCGCCGCCCGCGGCGTCGGAGCACACCGGGAGCATGAGGCTCGATCGGCACCCTTGGGAGTTGAAAATCTTGCGTAAGTCGATGATTGCAAAACTTCTGCCCACGCTCGTGCTCACGCTGGCGATGACAGCAGGGGCGACGCTTGCGCAGGCTCAATCGGCCAACCGTGGAGCGAGCGGCTTGCCGCTGCCGCGGTTCGTCAGCCTCAAGGCCGCGAAGGTCAACATGCGCGTAGGCCCGGGGATCGATTACGCCATCTCGTGGCGCTACACCCGCTCCGGCATGCCCATGGAAGTCATCCAGGAGTACGACAACTGGCGCAAGGTCCGCGACGCGGAAGGCGCCGAGGGCTGGATCAACCAGGCGCTGCTTTCGGGCGAGCGCACCGCGATCGCCGCACCGTGGATGCGCAATCGCGGCGAGGACGTCTATGTCGAGATGTATGGTGATCGCGAAGCGCGTGGACGCCTCGTCGCCAAGCTCGCGCCCGGCGTCGTTCTGCGCGTCAATGGCTGCGATGGGAACTGGTGCGAAAGCACGGTCGATGGCGCATCGGGCTGGGTCTCGCAGCAGGAAATCTGGGGCGCCTATCCGGGCGAAGCCTTCCGCTGAAACGAAAAAGGATCGGCGCTTCGCGACGATCCTTGCAACCCCTGACCGCACCGGAACGGACTAAGTCTTTTTCCGCAGCCGGATGATCACGTCGACATGGGCGATTTCCATGCCCTCTGGTGGCTCCGGCAGATTGCCGACCTCGACATCGCCGGTGTCGATGTCCAGCACTTCGCTGTCGCCTTCGACGAAGAAATGGTGATGGTCCGACGTATTGGTGTCGAAATAGGTCTTCGCCGTTTCGACCGCGAGAACACGCAGCATGCCGGCTTCGGTGAACTGATGGAGCGTGTTGTAGACGGTCGCGAGCGAGACCTGAACGCCGGCGCGAACTGCTTCCTCGTGCAGATCCTCAGCCGTCAGATGGCGATCGCCCTTGGCAAACAGAAGCCCGCCCAGCGCAATGCGCTGCCGCGTCGGGCGCAGACCTGCATCGCGCAGGCGCACGTCGATCGAGCGCGTCGGGCAAGAGAAGGCTTCCATGGCATTCGGCGTCGCGGTCATGGCACTCATTATCAGGGTCAATCCTTGCTTAGGATATAACTTTTCCGGCAAGCGCATGCAATAGAGCCCACTTTGACGCGCATGGACACTGCGCCTGAATGCCTTGCGCACTGGTGCTTGAGATAAAGTTCGGTTAAGCGGTGGGCGCGAATTGCCGAGGGTTCAATCCCGCGGCAACGGTATGATAGGGTCGGCCGCTCCCGTCGAACTGACGTAGGGGAAGTTTTCGAGCGAGCGGCGCGCCGAGGAGATGCAAGCCTTCATGGATAAGAAATCCAGTTACGATTACGAGGACATCCTGCGATGCGGCCGTGGGGAGCTGTTCGGACAGGGCAATGCGCAGCTTCCGCTGCCGCCGATGCTGATGTTCGACAGGATCACCGAGATTTCGGAAACGGGTGGTGAGTTCGGCAAAGGCTTCGTGCGCGCGGAGTTCGACATCAAGCCGGATCTCTGGTTCTTTCCGTGCCACTTCCAGGGCGACCCGGTCATGCCTGGCTGCCTCGGCCTCGATGCGATGTGGCAGCTGACCGGATTCTTTCTCGGCTGGCTCGGCGAGCCGGGTCGTGGTCGGGCAATCTCCACGGGCGAAGTGAAGTTCACCGGAATGGTCACGCCCGAGACGAAGCTCGTCGAATACGGCATCGACTTCAAGCGCGTGCTGCGCGGCCGCCTCGTGCTTGGCATCGCCGAGGGCTGGCTGAAGGCCGATGGCGAGACCATCTACAAGGCCAGCGACCTAAGGGTCGGCTTGTTCAAGGACAAGAGCGCCTGAGACCAGGGCTTGGCGCGGGTGGAGCTGGCCTGTTTAAAGGGGTCAGTCCATGCGGCCAGTCCAGCGGACAGATGAAAAAAGGAATTTCCAGATGAGACGTGTGGTTGTGACCGGGCTCGGCATCGTGTCCTCGATCGGCAACGATCAGGAGGCGGTCACGCAGTCGCTTCGGGACGCCCGTTCGGGCATCTCCCGCTCGGAAGACTTCGCCGAACACGGCTTTCGCTGCCAGGTCTGGGGTTCGCCCAAGATCGACACGAGCGAGCTGGTGGATCGTCGTGCGGCGCGCTTTCTCTCCCAGGGCGGCGCCTGGAACCATGTCGCCATGCAGCAGGCGATCGACGACGCCGGGCTCGAACAGGGCGACATCACCAACGAGATGACCGGCATCGTGATGGGCTCGGGCGGCCCGTCCACCCGCACCATCGTGGAAGCGGCCGACATCACGCTCAAGAACGGCAGCCCCAAGCGCATCGGACCGTTCGCGGTGCCGAAGGCCATGTCGTCCACCGCTTCGGCGACGCTTGCCACCTGGTTCAAGATCCACGGCGTCAACTATTCGATTTCGTCGGCCTGCTCGACATCGGCGCATTGCATCGGCAACGCCGCCGAACTGATCCAGCTCGGCAAGCAGGACATCGTTTTCGCCGGCGGCCACGAGGATTTGCACTGGTCCATGTCGAACCTCTTCGACGCCATGGGCGCCATGTCGTCGAAGTACAACGACACGCCGGAATCCGCTTCGCGCGCCTATGACGCCAACCGCGACGGCTTCGTCATCGCCGGTGGTGCCGCCGTCCTCGTCATGGAAGAGCTGGAACACGCCAAGGCACGCGGCGCGAAGATCTATGCCGAACTCGTCGGCTACGGCGCAACGTCGGACGGCTACGACATGGTCGCTCCATCCGGCGAAGGTGCGGTGCGCTGCATGCGCCAGGCGTTGAAGACTGTCGACGGTCCCGTCGACTACATCAACACCCACGGCACATCGACGCCCGTCGGCGACAGCAAGGAGATCGGCGCGATCCGCGAAGTCTTCGGCGACAAGATCCCCTTCATCTCGTCAACGAAGTCGCTCACCGGCCATTCGCTCGGTGCGGCGGGCGCGCAGGAGGCGATCTACTCGCTTCTGATGATGCAGGCGGGTTTCCTCGGCAAGAGCGCCCATATCGAGACGCTCGATCCCGAGTTCGAAGGCATGCCGATCCTGACCGAACGCCGCGACGACGTGAAGATCGATCGGGTTCTATCGAACTCCTTCGGCTTCGGCGGCACCAACGCGACGCTGGTCTTCCAGCGCTACGAAGGCTGAAGGCAGGATCGATCGCATGAAGACCGACATCATGAACGGAAAGCGCGGCCTCATCATGGGGGTCGCCAACAACCATTCCATCGCCTGGGGCATTGCCAAGGCGCTGCGCGCTGCCGGCGCGGAACTTGCCTTCACCTATCAGGGCGATGCATTCGGCAAACGCGTGAAGCCGCTTGCCGCCGAGCTCGGCTCCGACATTCTTCTGCCGTGCGACGTGGAGCAGATCGAAACGGTCGATGCCGTCTTCGATACGCTGAAGGAAAAATGGGGCACGCTTGACTTCGTCGTGCACGCCATCGGCTTTTCGGACCGGAATGAACTGAAGGGACTCTATGCCGACACCACGCGGGACAATTTCTCCCGCACCATGGTGATCTCGTGCTTCTCCTTCACCGAAGTCGCCAAGCGCGCTGCGGCCATGATGAACGAAGGCGGCTCGCTTCTGACGCTCACCTATGCCGGCTCCACCCGCGTCATGCCCAACTACAACGTCATGGGTGTCGCCAAGGCAGCACTCGAGGCAAGCGTCCGCTATCTCGCTGCGGATTACGGCCCGAAGCAGATCCGCGTGAACGCGATTTCAGCGGGTCCGGTGCGCACGCTGGCCGGCGCCGGCATTGCCGATGCGCGGGTCATGTTCAGCTACCAGGCACGCAATTCACCCATGCGGCGCACCGTCACGATCGACGATGTGGGCTCGTCTTCGCTTTACCTTCTTTCGGACATGTCGCGCGGCGTGACGGGCGAAGTTCATTTCGTTGACTCGGGTTACCACATCACGTCGATGCCCGTGCTGGACGAGCTCAAGCGGCAGGACCCGGAAGAAAGCGAATAGGGTTCATCTGGAAGAGCAGCCAAGTAACGCGTAGTAAGCCACAGGCGTTCACGCACACGTTACCAATTTGTAATCTTCGTCATCCTTGAATCGCCATATTCCCAGAGCCAAATTGATGTCATCGGCAACACGAAATCTGCCGGTGTCCGGCTCTACTGGCTTGTCCCCCGCCACTGCCGGACATAGGGACAAAGGCCTCATCCCCCTCTCCGGGCCTTTGTCCGATCTATAGGAAGCCGTCGCGACACCGCCCCCCGTCGCGGCGGCTTTTCTTTTGGCCGGACGCGGCTATGGTCCCACGCAAATCAGTTGCTTTGAAATCCTGCGAGGATCCGTCCCATGTCCCTGTCCGCACCTGCGCTCGAGCGCGCCGACGCCAACCTTCCGGCAAGCCTGGAGCGTCTGTTCGATCTCATCCGCATCCGCTCCATCTCCACCGATCCTGCCTACAAGGACGAGTGCCGCAAGGCGGCCGCCTGGCTGGTCGCGGAACTTTCGGCGATTGGTTTCGACGCATCGGTGCGCGACACGCCGGGCCATCCGATGGTGGTGGCGCACAACAACGAAGCGGGTGAAGCTGCCCCGCATGTTCTTTTCTATGGCCATTACGACGTTCAGCCGGTCGACCCGCTGAACCTTTGGGAAAACGACCCGTTCGAGCCGGCCGTGCGCGAGGCGAAGTCGGGCCGCAAAGTCATCACCGGTCGCGGCGCCGCAGACGACAAGGGTCAGCTGATGACCTTCGTCGAGGCCTGCCGTGCCGTGCGCGAGACGGCCGGCAAGCTGCCGGTCCGCGTCACGATCCTGTTCGAAGGCGAGGAAGAATCCGGCTCCCCGTCGCTCAAGCCCTTCCTCGAAGCCAATGCGGCTGAGTTGAGGGCCGATTTCGCGCTCGTTTGCGACACCAATATGTGGGACGCGGAAACGCCGGCGATTTCGGCAGGCCTGCGCGGGCTCGTCGGCGAAGAGATCACCATCACTGCCGCAGACCGCGACCTGCATTCGGGCTATTTCGGCGGAGCGGCCGCCAATCCGATCCACATCCTCTCGTCGATTCTCGCCGAAATGCGCGATGCCGATGGCCGGATCACGATCCCGGGATTCTACGACGGCGTCGAGGAGACGCCTGACGAGATCAAGGCGATCTGGGACAAGCTTGGGCGTTCTGCCGAAGACTTCCTCGGCGAAGTCGGTCTGAAGAAACTTGCCGGCGAAAAAGGCCGCTCGGTGCACGAACTTACCTGGGCCCGGCCCACGGCGGAAGTGAACGGCATCTGGGGCGGCTACACCGGCGAAGGCTTCAAGACAGTCATCGCGGCGCAGGCGTCTGCCAAAGTCTCGTTCCGCCTCGTCGGCGCACAGGATCCGGCGAAGGTGCGCGCTGCATTTCGCAAATTCGTCGAGGAGCGCATTCCAGAGGATTGCTCCGTCAGCTTCCACGAGCATGGCGGCTCGCCGGCGATCCAGCTGCCCTATGATTCGCCGCTTCTGAACACGGCCAAGGATGCACTTTCGGGCGAGTGGCCGAAGCCTGCGGTGATGATCGGCATGGGCGGGTCGATCCCGATCGTCGGCGATTTCCAGAAGCTGCTCGGCATGGATTCGCTGCTGGTCGGCTTCGGTCTCGCCGACGACCGCATCCATTCGCCGAACGAGAAATACGAGCTGACATCGTTCCACAAGGGCATCCGGTCCTGGATCCGTATTATGGACGCGCTAGCAAACCAGCCGGCCTGAGCCGACGTTCGCCCTACTCTCCGGGAACCATGCGGTCGGCTTTTTGCCGGCCGCCCTCGTTTGAAAGCCTCGCCCAGGCTGGCCGCTCGAACAGGAAGCGGCCGAAGCCCGTCCACTGGACGATCATGTAGAAGACGATCGGGCCGCTGACCGCTGCGATCCAGACGAGCAGCGATATCGTGCCGACGTCCGTGATGATCCCGAGACGGATCAGGATGACGCGGGCGATCGCCATCGGCAGGAAGAAGGCGAGATAGATCACGATCGAGTGGGCGCCGATCCAGCGCAGCCCGTTGGCCCATGAAACCCGGGCGAGTAGGCCGGAGATCGCGATCACGGCCAGCGTGCCGATGCTCCCTGCCAACAGCGAGATGCCGGGAAGGTCGGCCCATTTCGGCGCCTTGTCTTCCCAAGTGAACGCCTGGGCGTAGCCTGCGAGTGCTGCGGGTGCGATCCCGAAGGCCAGTACCCCGTTCACCAGAGCCCAGACACAAAGCGCGCCGGCGGTCAGAGCCGAGTTGCGCGCGGTCCAGCCTTCGAAGGCGAACACCCGCGCCGCAAGCGCGTAGCCAGCGAAGAAATAGACGTATCGCGCGGCGAATTCGTCGAAGATCACGCTTCCGGTCGCGATCGGCATGATTTCCATAACCGCCGCCCAAGCGAGCACGAGCCAGACCGGCAGGCCCTTCACCAACCGGGTGAACAGGAAGAAGACCGGCAGGATATAGATGAACCACAGCGTGCCGAAGGGCTGCAAGAACGCCGTGAGATAGGCGCCGAGCGCTGCACCCGCCCCCTCTTCCATGGCGATGCCCGGGCCCTTGAATGCGAACTGGATGGTCAGCCACAGCACGTAGAAGTAAGCGAAGTGCACGACCTTCCGGTCGATGTAACGGCCCCACGGCGCATCGATGGTGCGCGCGAGAAACAGTCCCGAGATCAGGAAGAAGGCCGGCATGCGGAACGGCCGGCAGAATTCGACGACCGGGTGCAGCCAGCCGGGAACGCCCATCGCCGCCTCGACGCCGAGCACCGAGTGCATCATTACGACCAGCAGGATGGAAATACCCTTGGCATGGTCTACCCAGTCGACGCGGGTGGGCCAATCGACGCTGCCGGGCCCGTCGACGCGGGCAGGGTGCTGCGGTGCAGGGATCGTCATCTCGGTCGTCTCCAATCTGTGGAGCGACACTAACCTCGCGCCTCTTGGCAATTGCTAAAGGCGGGCGCCATGCGGCCCATCAACGATCTGTGTGGTTAAGGCACCGTTGCGGGGCTCGGGCGAATTGGAGCGGTCGTTTGAGGCCGCGGTGCTGCTGGGATCTCTGAAGCAGCCGGCGAAGCGGCCCGCGCTCGGGCAGCTGCACCCGAAGGCGGCATGGGAGGCCCGACGACTGGCGCGGGCTCGGATGTCCCAGTCGGGCGCGTCGTGGCAGGCGCGGGGTTGCGACGCACGCCTGCTGGCTGTTGCGGTGACGACGCTGCGGCAGCCGGCGTGGCCGGGGCCGCCGGGGCGATCCCAGGCGTGTTCGCGGCTGGAGAGGCCGGGGTGGCAGGCATCAGCGCAGCGGGGGTGGTCGGCGCCGTGGTGACTGGCGGGATCGTGGCTGGCCTGGTTCGGACCTGGCCCGGTGGGGGTGCGACCTCGCCGGGCGGCACCGGCGGCTCGTCTTCCTGGCCATCGAACCAAGCTCGCGCCCATTCCGGCACCGCGCATTCGTAGAGATAGGTGACCATCGAGGTTGCCTGTGCCTCGTTGTCGATTTCGGACACGAAGCGGCGCACGCCCCAGCGATAGCCGGCGCCGAGCGCATACTGGCCGACGCAGCGATAGACGCGCGTCTGAACCGAGAAGCTCTCGCGATACTCCCATAAGAAGCCAGCAAGGCGCACGGCGAGACCATAGCAGCCGGCAGTCGGGCCACAGGCGGTACTGAGCGAGGTTCCAAGCCGCTCCATGATGCCAGCCCGCTCGGCAGCCGGCAGGTTTTCCGGCTCGGTTTCGCCGGTCGACGCACAGGCGGACAAGGCGATACTGGTCGCCAGAAGCAAGGGAAGGGCAATCAGACGCACGGCGAGGCCTCGGGGCAAGAGCATGGTTTGCGGCGCGAAGGCACTCCAACCATAGCGCCCTCCTTGCCTGCGAATGGTGGCCATCGCGTGATCGCGCAACACCGATCTTGCCAAGGGCGACAAAATCGGCACGCTGCAAGGCCGGCCGATGAGGGGCCCATGTACTTGCTCGCAACGCTGCTCTAGTCCCACCCCATGCTCCAGATCCGTCGGACTTTCCTGCACGCTCCCTGCTCCACCGGCCTGATCGTCGGCACTCTGTTCTTCGCGGCCTCGCTGACGCCAAGCCTTTTGCCACGCGACTTTCTCATGCAGGGCATTCTCTCCGGGTGCTCCATGGCGGCCGGCTATGGAATCGGAAGCTTCGGGCGATGGCTCTGGTCCTATCTTGAATTGCCCGAGCTCGACGAGGACCGCACCCGCCGTGCGCTGCGCGTCGTCTCGGTGCTGTGCGGCATCGTGGCCTTCACCTATCTCTGGCTCGCCTCCGATTGGCAGAACGCCATTCGCCGGCTGATGGAATTGCCGCCGGTCGACACGGTCCAGCCCTTTCGCGTGGGCCTCATCGCGCTCGCCATCTTCGCGCTGCTGCTGCTTATCGCGCGCATCTTCAAGACGGTGAACCACATCTTCGCGCAAAAGCTGAAGAGCTTCATCCCGCGGCGGGTGTCGAACGTGCTGGGGCTCATTCTGGCGGCAGCGGTGTTCTGGGCGCTGGTCGACGGCGTGCTCTTCCGGTTCGGACTGCGCGCCGCTGACGCCTCGTTTCAACAGATCGATGCCCTCGTCGACGATGCCCTTGCGCGCCCGCAACTTGCTCTAAAGACCGGCAGCACGGCATCGCTCGTCACATGGGAGGATCTTGGGAACCGGGGCCGCGAGTTCGTCGCTACCGGGCCGAGCGCCGCGGAGATCGCGGAATTTACCGGCGACAGCGCCGTCGAAGAGCCCATCCGCGTCTTCGTCGGGCTGAATTCCGCCGAGACGATCGAGGAAAGGGCACGGCTTGCGTTTGACGAGCTGATCCGTGTCGATGCCTTCGAGCGCACCAACCTCGTCATCATCACACCGACGGGCACCGGATGGGTGGACCCCGCCGCCATGGATTCGCTCGAATATCTTCTGCGCGGCGACGTCGCCAGCGTTGCGGTTCAATATTCCTACCTCACGAGCTGGCTTTCGCTGCTCTTCGAGCCGGGTTACGGCGCAGACACGGCGAGCGCGCTTTTCGATCTGGTTTACGATTATTGGCGGCAACTGCCGGAAGATGGACGGCCGAACCTTTATCTCTACGGCTTGAGCCTTGGTGCCCTGAATTCCGACCTATCCGTCGATCTCTATGATGTGATTGGCGATCCTTTCCAGGGCGCCCTCTGGAGTGGCCCGCCCTTCTCGACCGCCACCTGGCGCAACCTGACGGCCGACCGCAATCCCGGCAGCCCCGCATGGCTTCCCAGGTTCCGGGACGGCTCGGTCGTGCGCTTCACCAACCAGACGAACACGCTCGACGAGGCGGAGGCCCCGTGGGGCCCGCTCAGGATCGTGTATCTCCAATATGCGAGCGACCCGGTCACCTTCTTCGATCCGCCGAGCGTCTACCGCGAGCCGTCCTGGATGCAGGCGCCGCGCGGCCCGGACGTTGCAGACGAATTCCGCTGGTTCCCGGTCATCACGTTCCTGCAACTGACCGTCGATCTCATGGCGGCGACCACCGCGCCAATGGGCTACGGCCACGTCTATGCGCATGAGCACTACATTGATGGTTGGATGGAGGTGACAGAGCCGCAGGGCTGGACGCCGGCGGACATCGACCGCCTGAAGACGTTCTTCATCGAGCAGAGGCAGGAAGCCGGCGACTAAAATTCGGGCAAGAAAAAAGCGGGGTCTGTCTAGAACCCCGCTTCCTCAACGATCAGCCGAGACTGCCAGTACATCCGTGGTCAATCCGTGCGGATCGTCAGCCGCGCACTCGACACCATCCAAAACCCGGCCCGAAGGCCGTACCCAGATCGTGGAGCGCGCGGCGTTGAGCCTGAAGTGGGGTGGGCTCTCTCGAATTACAAGAGGCGGCTCACGGGTTGGGTGACCCGGACCCTTAAGCAACGACGAAAGAGCATCCTTAACCCCACCTTAAATCGCCGCATTTTAGTTTCACAGGCACATTTCCCGCAGAAACATTTGAGTAGTTCGTTGCCATGGCCCCAAGACGCAGCACCAGCAGGCGGATCGAGCCGTCGCTCGAGGGCGCGCGGGCTTCTAGCGGGGGCCAGGGCGATTTTCGGGTGGAGCGCAATGACCGCGTGAGCGGTGGCGGGCGAAGCACTGTATCGCCCAAGCGCAGCGCCGCGTCGTCCAGCCGCAAATCAGGTGGCGGGGGCGGCAATGGTGGCGGCGGGCGGCGCGGCCGCAAGCCGCGGCGCGGCGTGTTCGGGATGATGCGCACGCTTGTCTACTGGTGCTTCGTTCTCGGCATCTGGGGCGCGCTCGGCGTCGGCGGCATCGTCGCCTATTATGCTGCGCAGATGCCCAACGCCTCGACCTGGAGCATTCCCGACAGGCCGCCGAATGTCCGCATCGTATCGGTCGGCGGCGAGGTTCTCGGCAATCGGGGCGCCACGGGTGGCGAACAGCGCGGCTTGTCCGAGATCTCGCCCTATATCCCGCAGGCGGTGATGGCGATCGAGGATCGGCGCTTCCAGAGCCATTTCGGCATCGATCCGATTGGCCTGGCGCGCGCCATGGTCACGAACCTGGTTGCCGGCGACGTCGTGCAGGGTGGTTCGACCATCACGCAGCAGCTGGCCAAGAACCTCTTTCTGACGCCTGAGCGCACGGTTGAGCGCAAAGTGCAGGAAGTGCTTCTTGCGCTCTGGCTCGAGCATGAATTCACCAAGGATCAGATCATGGAAATGTATCTGAACCGGGTCTATTTCGGCTCCGGCGCCTACGGCGTGGAGGCTGCTGCGCGGCGTTATTTCGACAAGACGGCCGACGAGGTCACGCTGGCCGAGGCAGCCCTCCTCGCCGGGCTTTTGAAGGCACCGTCGCGGCTTTCGCCGGCGCGCGATCCGCAGGCGGCGGAAGAGCGCGCCCAGGTGGTGCTGCAGGCCATGCGCGATTCGGGGTATGTCACTGACGCCGAAGTCACCACGGCCATGACGCAGTCGCCGACGCGCGCGCCGAGCTACTGGACGGGTGCTGAGCACTATGTCGCCGATGCCGTCATGGACCAGTTGACCGAGGTGATCGGCGCCGTCGAGACCGACCTGGTCGTGACCACCACGATCGATTCGCAGTTGCAGGATCTCGCAGAAGACGCCGTGGTCGACGCGATTTCCACGCGCGGCGGAGAGCTTGCCGTCACGCAGGGCGCGCTGATCTCGCTTGATGCGACAGGCGCGGTGCGCGCCATGGTCGGCGGTTACGACTACGCGAAGAGCCAGTTCAACCGTGTCACCGATGCGCGCCGCCAGCCTGGTTCGGCCTTCAAGCCCTTCGTCTATGCGAGCGCGCTGGAAATGGGGTTCGGCCCCTATTCGGTGCGCCAGGATGCTCCGATCCAGATTGGCAACTGGTCGCCGGAAAACTACGATCAGAAGTTCCACGGCCCGCTGACGCTCGCGCAGGCGCTGGCTCGCTCGACGAACACCATCGCCGCGCAGCTCGTCATGGAGACGGGACCGGAGAATGTCGTGGCGCTCGCCAACCGCCTCGGCATCAAATCCACGCTGACGCCGAACGCTTCGATTTCGCTCGGTACGTCGGAAGTGACCCTGCAGGAACTGACCGCGGCTTATGCGCCGATGATGAATGGGGGCTACAAGGCAGAGCCCTACATGATCGCGCGCGTCGAGACGCTGGACGGCGACCTCATCTATCAGCGCACAGCGACGCAGCCCGAGCGGGTGCTCGATGGCGATGTCGCAGCGATGATGAATGCGATGCTGGCCGAAGTGGTGCGTTCCGGCACCGGGCGCAATGCGCAGATGAGCGGTTGGCTTCCGGCCGGCAAGACGGGCACGACCCAATCGTTCCGCGATGCGCTTTTCGTCGGTTACACGAGCAATCTCGTGACGGGCGTGTGGTTCGGCAATGACGATGGGAAATCCATGAACCGGGTCACCGGCGGCGGGCTGCCGGCCGAAACCTGGCAGGCTTTCATGAGCGGCGCGCATCGCGGCGTTCCGGCGGCGCTGCTGCCCGGCGTCCGTCCCGATGGCGTGATCGATCAGGGGCCGGGATACGGCCCCGTGCCGCCGGACGGCATCGGCGACATCATCGCCGGCCAGGATGACCCCTCCGGCTGGGGCATCGACATTCTCGGCGGATCGGCGCGCGTCACCTCGCCGCGAATCAACGAAGGCGCCCCCATGCCGCCGGCTTCCGTCGGTGAAGGCAACTGGGACGCACAGCCGACGGGCGCCACGCAACCGCGCGCGACGACCCTGCTCGACCTCATCCTCGGCAACTGAGGCCACCAGAAGCCTTCTCGACCGACGCCTCGGCGTCGGCTTGAAGTGCTTGCATGTTGTCGCTCATCCAGCGCCTTGCAGTCTAAAAAACCCGTTCTTATATACGCCGAAACCTGCTTGGCTCTGCTGTTGACGCCAAGCTCGCCACAACCGAACACCAATCCCGCTAGGGGCCGTCGAACGGAACGCCACAGAGGGTCCGGACGGCTCGCTTCAAGGAGAGAGAAGAACAATGGCTAAAGTTATCGGTATCGACCTCGGAACCACGAACTCCTGCGTCGCTGTCATGGACGGCAAGGACGCCAAGGTGATCGAAAACGCGGAAGGCGCGCGCACGACGCCGTCCATGGTTGCTTTTTCCGATGATGGCGAGCGCCTCGTCGGCCAGCCGGCCAAGCGCCAGGCGGTGACGAACCCGGAAAACACGCTTTTCGCGATCAAGCGCCTGATCGGCCGCACCTTCCAGGATCCTACGACCCAGAAGGACAAGGGCATGGTGCCCTACAAGATCGTGAACGCTCCGAATGGTGACGCCTGGGTTCATGCCAGCGGCACCGACTATTCGCCCTCGCAGATCTCCGCGATGATCCTTCAGAAGATGAAGGAAACCGCTGAAAGCTATCTCGGCGAAAAAGTCGAGAAGGCCGTCATCACGGTTCCTGCTTACTTCAACGACGCCCAGCGCCAGGCCACCAAGGATGCTGGCAAGATCGCCGGCCTTGAAGTGCTGCGCATCATCAACGAGCCGACCGCTGCCGCGCTTGCCTACGGTCTCGACAAGAAGGACGGCAAGACGATCGCCGTCTACGACCTTGGCGGCGGCACGTTCGACGTGTCCATTCTCGAAATCGGCGACGGCGTCTTCGAAGTGAAGTCGACGAACGGCGACACCTTCCTCGGCGGCGAAGACTTCGACATGCGCCTCGTCGAGTACCTCGCAGCCGAGTTCAAGAAGGAACAGGGCATCGACCTGAAGAACGACAAGCTCGCCCTGCAGCGCCTCAAGGAAGCTGCTGAGAAGGCAAAGATTGAGCTGTCGTCCTCGTCGCAGACTGAAATCAACCTGCCGTTCATCACGGCCGACCAGTCGGGTCCAAAGCACCTGACGATGAAGCTTTCGCGCGCCAAGTTCGAAAGCCTCGTCGACGACCTCATCCAGCGCACCGTGGCTCCATGCCGCGCGGCGCTCAAGGATGCCGGCATGCAGGCAGGCGAAATCGACGAAGTCGTTCTCGTCGGCGGCATGACGCGCATGCCGAAGGTGCAGGAAGTCGTGAAGTCGTTCTTCGGCAAGGAGCCGCACAAGGGCGTCAACCCGGATGAAGTCGTCGCGCTCGGCGCCGCCATCCAGGCCGGCGTTCTGCAGGGCGACGTCAAGGATGTCCTGCTGCTTGACGTGACCCCGCTGTCGCTCGGCATCGAGACGCTCGGTGGCGTCTTCACCCGCCTGATCGATCGCAACACGACGATCCCGACGAAGAAGTCGCAGACCTTCTCCACAGCCGAAGACAGCCAGAATGCCGTCACCATCCGCGTCAGCCAGGGCGAGCGTGAAATGGCGGCCGACAACAAGCTGCTCGGTCAGTTCGATCTCGTCGGCATTCCGCCGGCGCCGCGCGGCGTGCCGCAGATCGAAGTCACCTTCGACATCGACGCCAACGGCATCGTCAACGTTTCGGCCAAGGACAAGGGCACCGGCAAGGAGCACCAGATCCGCATCCAGGCATCCGGCGGTCTGTCCGATGCCGATATCGAGCAGATGGTGAAGGACGCCGAAGCCAACGCCGAAAGCGACAAGAAGCGCCGCGAAGGCGTGGAGGCGAAGAACCAGGCCGAAAGCCTGCTGCATTCGTCCGAAAAGTCGCTCAAGGAATACGGCGACAAGGTCTCTGCCGAAGACCGGAAGTCCATCGAGGATGCGATCGCGGATCTGCGGTCGGCTCTCGACGCTTCCGAGCCCGACGCCGAAGCCATCAAGGCGAAGTCGCAGACCCTTGCCGAAGTGTCGATGAAGCTCGGCCAGGCCATGTATGAGGCCAGCCAGGCAGAAGCGGCAGCAAACGATGCCCAGCGCGATGCAGCGCAAGATGGGGATAACGTCGTCGATGCGGACTTCGAAGAGGTCAATGACGACGACGACAAGAAGAAGTCGGCTTAACTTCAACTGAGAGATCCCGGCAGCCCATGAGCGGCGGCCGGGATCGTCAGACGTGTGGGGCTGGCATTCAATGGCGAAAGCAGATTTCTACGAGACGCTCGGGGTCCAAAAAGGGGCCGACGAGAAAGAACTGAAAAGCGCCTATCGCAAACTTGCTATGAAGTACCACCCCGATCGCAATCCCGGCGATGCGGAGGCGGAGCGCAAGTTCAAGGAAGTCGGCGAAGCTTACGAGACGCTGAAGGATCCGCAGAAGCGGGCCGCCTATGACCGCTTCGGCCATGCCGCTTTCGAGCAGGGTGGTCCCGGTGGCTTCGGTGGTGGTGGCTTCGGCGGCGCAGGCGCCGGCGGCTTCTCCGATATCTTCGAAGACATCTTCGGCGAGATGATGGGTGGCGGCGGTCGCCAGCGTCGCTCTGGTGGCGGCGGAAGCGGTCGCGAGCGTGGTGCCGATCTGCGCTACAACATGGAAATCAGCCTCGAAGAGGCGTTCCATGGCAAGACCGCCCAGATCCGCGTCCCCTCGTCCATCCAGTGCGACAATTGTTCGGGCTCCGGCGCCAAGCCGGGCACGCATCCGACGACGTGCACCACCTGCTCGGGCAGCGGCCGCGTGCGGGCAGCGCAAGGGTTCTTCTCGATCGAGCGCACCTGCCCCACCTGCCAGGGTCGCGGGCAGACGATCAACGATCCCTGCCCGAAATGCTCCGGCCAGGGCCGCGTAACGGAAGACCGGTCGCTGTCGGTCAATATTCCGGCCGGCATCGAAGACGGCACCCGGATCCGGCTTGCGGGCGAAGGCGAAGCGGGGCTCCGCGGCGGGCCATCCGGCGACCTTTACATCTTCCTGTCGGTGAAGCCGCATGAGTTCTTCCAGCGCGACGGCGCCGACCTTTATTGCGCCGTGCCGATCTCGATGACGACCGCCGCACTTGGCGGCCAGTTCGACGTCGTGACGCTCGATGGGACCAAGACAAGGGTCAAGGTTCCGGAAGGCACGCAGTCCGGCAAGCAGTTCCGCCTGCGCTCCAAAGGCATGCCGGTTCTGCGCTCGCAGCAGTCCGGTGACCTCTATATTCAGGTTGCCATCGAGACGCCGCAGAACCTGACGAAGCGCCAGCGCGAGTTGCTGACTGAGTTCGAGCAATTGTCGTCGAAGGAGAATAGCCCGGAATCCTCAGGCTTTTTCTCGCGCATGAAGGATTTCTTCGATACGCTCAGCAATTGATTGCCGGCTGCTCCAGGCAGCCGGTCATCCATTGCGGGCCTGGCGGCTCGCTGTTACACCGGGCATGACCTTCCCTTAGGGAAGGTCATGCAGTGTTCTGAGGAGAGGCGATCCCTGGCTCTCCGCCAACGGGAAGAGGATATCGCCATGGTCGGCACTTTGACACGGAAACTGTCCAAGCGCTTCGATGACGAAATCCGGTTTTTCAAGGGATGGATGGATGGCCCCAAGGCTGTGGGATCGATCGTCCCGACCTCGGCCGTTACCTCCAGGCGAATGGCGAGTGTCATCGACACGACCTCCGGCCTTCCCGTTCTCGAACTCGGCCCGGGCACGGGCGTCGTCACCAAAGCGATCCTCGAGCGCGGCGTCTCGCCAAACAAACTCGTCTGCGTCGAATATTCGGATGATTTCGTCAGCCATGTCCGGCGGCTGTTTCCGGGCGTCAACGTCATCCAGGGCGACGCTTTCGATCTCGATTCCACGCTTGGACCGCTTGCCGATCAGACATTCGATTGCGTCGTGTCCGGCATTCCGCTTCTCAATTTTCCGATGCCCGAGCGCATCGCGCTGATCGAGGACCTTCTCGGCCGCATTCCAGCCGGTCGACCGGTCGTCCAGATCACCTACGGCCCCCGCTCACCCGTTGCGCCTGGGCGCGGCAACTACGTGGTCGAGAAGTTAGATTTCGTGGTGCGTAATATTCCGCCCGCCCATCTCTGGCTCTACCGCCGCCCGATCTGACCCCAGCACCTGCCTTCTGCGATGACCCCCAAGATCCTCGTTTTCCCCGGCTCCAACCGAGAAGGCTCGTTCAACGCGAGCCTCGCCGCCGCCGCCGCCCACGCCCTGACGGTGAAAGGGGCCGACGTGACGCGCATTTCGCTGGCCGACTATCCCCTTCCGATCATGGACGAAGACCTTCAGAAGCGTGACGGCGTGCCCGAGAACGCGTTGAAACTCGCTCGGCTCATCGCTTTACAAGACGGCCTCTTTCTCGCCTGCCCGGAATACAATTCGTCGATCCCGCCTCTGTTGAAGAACACGATCGACTGGGTCAGCCGCGTGTCGACCGATGCCGGACGGCCGCTTCGCGCCTGGCGCGGCCGTGTCGTTGCACTCGGTTCGGCGTCGGATGGTCAATTTGCCGGCATTCGCGGGCTCTATCACGTGCGCTCGGTGTTGATGAATGTTGGCGCGCAGATCGTCACCGAGCAGTGCTCGGTCTCGCGGGCGTCTACCGCCTTCACCGAGGACGGCCAGCTTGGCGACGAACGTAACGCGCGGATGCTGGACGCAGCCTGCCAGTCACTCATCGATCATTGCCGGGCAGTCGCAAACCGCTAGAGCCTTGCAGGGCAAGGCGACGCATGCCAGTAGAAGCCCAGTAAATTGCAGCCGGAATGGGCAACGCGCGATGTCAGCACCCAGCAGAAACCTCTCGACCGGCCCGGCCATCGCCGATCCGCGTGACAGGTTGATCGTCGGGCTCGACGTCCCGACGCTGAAAGACGCTGAAGCCATGGTCGCGACGCTCGGCGACACGGTTTCCTTCTACAAGATCGGCTACCAGCTGGTCTTCGCCGGCGGGCTGTCCTTCGCGAGAGACCTTGCGGCATCGGGCAAGTCGATCTTCCTCGACATGAAACTTCACGACATCGACAACACCGTTGCCAAGGGCGTCGAGAACATCGCTCAGATGGGCATGACGATGCTGACCGTGCATGCCTATCCTAAGGTGATGCGCGCTGCCGTCGACGCTGCCAGGGGCTCCGGCCTCTGCATTCTCGGGGTTACGGTGCTGACGTCCATGGACGAGGCCGACACAAAGGAAGCCGGCTATGCATTGTCGCCGGCAGACCTCGTCAGCCGCCGCGCGCAGCAAGCGGTCGACGCGAACATGGGCGGCATCGTCTGTTCACCGGCGGAGGCAAAGGCCGTGCGTGCCATTATCGGCCCGGACATGGCTTTGGTGACCCCCGGCATCCGGCCGGTTGGAGCCGAGGCCGGAGACCAGAAGCGGATCACGACACCAGCCGATGCCATTCGGGCCGGATCGAGCCATCTCGTGGTTGCCCGCCCCATCATCAAGGCAGACGATCCCAAGGCAACGGCAAGCGCGATCATCGCGGAAATTGCCGCCGCCAACAGGCAGCACTGAAAAACGATTAGCATTCAACGAGGAGGAAAAGACCATGGCCAAGGCTTACTGGATTGCACGCGTGGATGTGCGTGATGCGGAGCGCTACAAGGACTACGTTTCGACCGCCAAGCCGGCTTTCGAGCGCTATGGCGCCAAATTCCTGGTGCGCGGCGGCGATACCCATGTTCTGGAAGGCGGCGCACGCGCTCGCAACGTCATTATCGAGTTTCCTTCCGTGGCCGACGCCAAGGCGTGCTATGAAAGCCCGGAATATCAGGCAGCCGTAGCCATCCGTCAGGAAGTTGCCGATGCTGACATGATCGTCGTCGAAGGCTATGAAGGCTGATCGCCCGACCTAATTACACTTCATCATCGCATCCACGGGAACGCGCTCACATGACGACGATAATGCCCCATCCCAAGCTGGTTACCGTGTTTGGCGGCAACGGATTCGTCGGGCGTCACGTCGTTAGGGCGCTGGCCAAGCGTGGCTACCGGGTGCGCGTCGCCTGCCGTCGCCCGGATCTCGCCGGCCATTTGCAGCCACTCGGCGCGGTCGGCCAGATCATGGCCATGCAGGCCAATCTGCGCAATCGCCCGTCGATCGACCGCGCCGTCGAAGGCGCCGATCACGTGATCAACCTGGTCGGCATTTTGCACGAGAGCGGCCGCAACATGTTCGACCCCGTGCAGGCGTTCGGCGCTCGCGCGGTTGCCGAAGCTGCCCGGGCTGCCGGTATTCCGCTCAGCCACATGTCGGCGATCGGCGCCGATTCCCAGTACTGGTCCGACTATGCCCGTACCAAGGGCAAGGCGGAGGAGGCCATTCGCGAAATCAAGCCGGATGCGCTCATCGTCCGTCCGTCGATCATCTTCGGTCCTGAAGACAATTTCTTCAACAAGTTCGCCGACATGGCGCGTGTTGCGCCGTTCCTGCCGCTGATCGGCGGCGGCCATACGAAGTTCCAGCCAGTATACGTCGCGGATGTCGCAGAGGTCTTTGCACGTCACGTGGATGGATCAATCGAAGGCGGCCAGACGCTGGAATTGGGCGGTCCGGAAGTGCTGACCTTCCGCGAATGCCTCGAGACGATGCTCAAGGTGATCCAGCGCAAGCGCCGCTTCATCACCATTCCCTGGTATCCCGCAACGGTGCTGGGTGGCATCTTCAGCCATCTTCCGCTGATTACGCCGCCGATCACCGCAGATCAGGTCACCCTTTTGAAGCGTGACAATGTGGTCTCGGAAGCGGCGAAGCGCGAGGGGCGGACACTTGAGGGCGTCGGCATCAAGCCGACCCTGCTCGAGGTCATCCTGCCCACCTATCTTACGCGCTTCCGCGTCCAGGGCCAGTTCACCAAGCCCGACGGGCCGACAGCGCAGAAAAGCAACTAATTCTTTGAGGAACCGTCTCGCGGTTCCTCAAGATCGTCGGGACTTAAGCCGCCCACCAGAGGGCGGCGAGGCCTACCGTGCCGACAAGAATGCGCCAATAGGCGAATGGCGCGTAGCCATGGCGTGATACGAAGTCGAGCAGCGACCGTACGACCACGACAGCTGCAACGAACGCCGCCACGAACCCGACGGCGATGATGGTGAAATCGTCTGCGCTCAGGATGTCGCGGTTCTTGATGAGGTCGAGCGTGAAGGCGCCGGCCATGGTCGGCATCGCCAGGAAAAACGAGAATTCCGCAGCCGAGCGCTTGTCGGCACCATTCACCAGCGCGCCGACGATCGTCGCGCCCGAGCGCGACGTCCCCGGTACCATGGCGAGGCACTGGAAAAAGCCGATCTTCAGCGCAAGCGATGCCGGAAACTCCGCGACATTCGTGTAGCGCGGGGAAAGCGCCATGCGGTCCACCCAAAGCAGGATGAAGCCGCCGACGATCAACGACACGCAGATCACCACGGGCGTTTCGAACAGTACGGTCTTGATGAAATCATGCGCTAGAAAGCCGATACCGGCGGCTGGCAGGAAGCCGAGCAGCACGATCAGGACAAATCGGCGTGATTCGGCGCTTGTTGGCAAGGAACGGGCAATCCACCACAGGCGGTGGGAGTAGACGGTGAGGATGGCGAGGATCGCCCCCACCTGGATGAGCACCTCGAAGCTGTTGCCGGTGGAACTGAAGCCGATGGCGCGGCCTGCAAGCAGCAGATGTCCGGTCGACGATACGGGAATGAATTCCGTCAAACCCTCTAACAGGCCGAGCAGAAGCGCTCCGACAATCGTTTGTTCACCCATGCAAATGTCCTGTAGTTTTTTGGCCGGAAGTGGCGCCAGAAGTGACGAAAGAGGCGCCGGCTTGTCTTCGGTGGAGCGAGCCCCTATAGCTGCTTCGTCGGAAGCGTAGCCAGAAAAACATTAAAATTCGGGCATACCGACCTTTTCATGAGCTTTTGAAAGCCGTTTGCGTAATGCCGACACTCTACCACCATCCGATGTCGTCCGCTTCCCGGTTCATCCGTCTGGTGCTTGGCGAATACGGTTTCGAGTATGATCTGGTCGAAGAGCAGCCTTGGGAGGGCCGGCGCGAGTTTCTTGCGCTCAACCCCGCGGGCACGCTGCCGGTCTTTCTGGACGATTCCATGCGTTCGCTCTGCGGCGCGGTCGTCATTTCCGAGTATCTCGACGAGACGCATGGCGCACTGAAGCGCGACCGGCGGCTTCTGGCCGAAAACAGTTTCCAGCGCGCCGAGATCCGGCGGCTGGTGGAGTGGTTTCTGGTCAAGATGGAGCAGGACGTGACGCGCCACCTCGCCCGCGAGCGCGTCTTCAAGCTGCAGATGCCGACGGCGCAGGGCGGCGGGGCTCCGGATTCCAAGCTGATGCGCGCCGCGCGCGGCAATATCCGCCAGCACATGAAGTACCTCACCTGGCTCGCCGGCTCACGGCCTTGGCTTGCGGGCGACCGGCTGAGCTACGGTGACCTGGCGGCAGCGGCTTCGATTTCCGTCCTCGATTACCTTGGCGAGATCGACTGGAGCGAATTCCCCCAGTCCAAGGACTGGTACCAGCGCATCAAGTCCCGGCCGTCCTTCCGGCCGTTGCTCGGCGATCGCATCCGCGGCGTAACCCCTGCTTCGCATTACGCCGACCTTGATTTCTGACGCGGTCAAGCCTTGGATCGTCCGACCGTCTCACTAAATGAGCGTCAGGCACGCCGGCGGGGTGCGGTCGAGGCAACAAGCGAAGCGGCAGAACACGATGGCATCGCGCCTGGCCAATCGGCCATCGTCCAGCAACACGAATAACCTTGAGGCGACCGAGCTTGCTCGGCTTGTTCGTCAGGCCGCGCTTGAGGAAGGCTTCGACGCTGTGCGCATCGTTGCGCCGGACGCGATCGAGAGCGCAGCCGGACATCTTGCCAGCTTCATCGCCGAGGGTCGGCACGCGACCATGGACTGGATGGCGGAGACAGCCGAGCGGCGCGGCGATCCCCGTGTGCTCTGGCCAGATGTGCGCTCCGTCATCATGCTGGCGATGAACTACGGCCCGGAGCATGACCCTCTCGCCAATCTCGCATTTCCGGACCGGGCAGCGATCTCGGTCTATGCCCAGAACCGCGATTATCATGATGTCATCAAGGGCAAGCTGAAGACGGTCGCGCAGAAATTTGCCTCGCGGGCCGGCGCCGACGTCAAGGTCTTCGTCGATACCGCACCCGTCATGGAAAAGCCGCTTGCCGAAAAGGCTGGCCTCGGCTGGCAGGGCAAGCACACCAATCTCGTCAGTCGCAAATTCGGGTCTTGGCTGTTCCTCGGGTCGATCTTCACCACCGCCGAGCTCGTCGCCGACGAGGCCGAAAGCGACCATTGCGGCTCCTGCCGCGCCTGCCTCGACATCTGCCCGACCAACGCCTTTCCGGCGCCCTACCAGCTCGATGCGCGCCGGTGCATCTCCTACCTCACCATTGAGCACAAAGGGACGATCCCAGAGGAGTTTCGCCGGCCGATCGGCAACCGCATCTATGGCTGCGACGACTGCCTGGCCGTCTGCCCGTGGAACAAGTTTGCTGAGACGGCGCGCGAAGCCAAGCTCAAGGCGCGGGACGACCTGAAGGCGCCTTCCATCGCCGATCTGCTTGCGCTCGACGACACCTCGTTTCGCCAGCACTTTGCCGGCTCACCGATCAAGCGCATCGGGCGGGACCGTTTTGTCCGCAATGTGCTGATCGCTGCCGGAAACAGCGGCCTTGCCGAACTGTCGGCACATTGCGACCCACTTCTCGCCGATCCCTCGCCGCTGGTGAGGGCTATGGCTGTGTGGGCCACGGCCGAGCTCGCTGACGCGGGGACGCTGCGTCACAAGGCCGGACATCATCTCGAATCGGAAGCCGACCCCGTCGTGCGCGCCGAATGGACGCGCGCACTGGACCGGCAGACACTGCAGGAGACCATCTGATGAAACCCCGCTTGCTCATTTTCGGCGCCGGCTATTCCGGCCAGGCCATCGCGAAAGCTTTCAACGGGCGGGCCGAATGGATCGGCGGCACCACCCGCAGTGGCGGCAAGTTCGAGGCGCTGCGCTCGTCCGGCGTGGAGCCCTTTCTGTTCGACGGCACGACCCTTTCGGACGAGCTTGCGGCGGCGATGCAGACGACGACGCATCTCGTGCAGTCGATCGCGCCTGGCGAGATGGGTGATCCGCTGCTCGGCCTGATCGGCAACGATCTCAAGACTCACTTTCCCGCGTTGCGTTGGGTCGCCTATCTCTCGACCGTTGGGGTCTATGGAGACCATGAAGGGGCCTGGGTGGACGAGGCCTCCGACTGCCATCCGGTCTCCGATCGATCGATCATGCGTCTGACCGCCGAAACCGCATGGTCCGACGCGGGGGTAAGCGCCCATTTGCCCGTAGCGATCCTGCGCCTTTCCGGCATCTACGGGCCGGGTCGCAACGCCATTCTCAACCTGCAAAACGGCACCGCCAAGCGGCTGATCAAGCCTGGCCAGGTATTCAACCGCATCCATGTCGAAGACATTGCCGGGGCAACGCGCCATTTGATGGCGCACGAAGCGGCCGGGATCTTCAATGTGACCGATGATGAACCGGCGCCGCCGCAGGATGTCGTGTCGTTTGCTGCCGAATTGCTGGGCGTGCAACCGCCGCCGGAACAGGATTTCGGCACGGCGGAACTTTCTCCCATGGCACGTAGTTTCTATGGCGAGAACAAGCGCGTTTCGAACGTTCGATTGAAGGAAACTGGCTACGTTTTCCGCTTTCCCGATTACCGGACCGCGCTCCGCTCTTTAGCAAATACGGAAAGATTGGCCGGCAACCCTTTGCCGGCACAGTAATATTCCGATTCAGAGCGTGACCGGGCGTGCCCGGTTCTCGCCCCATTTGCCCCGTTCCTCGCAAGGGTCAACGGGGTAATTGTTTATGAAATTTCTAAAGGTTTCGGCCGCAGCAGCCGCTATCGCTGCGTTCGCACCCATTCTGCCGCCATCTTCGGGGAATGTCGCACAGGCCCAGGAACAATGCGGGCGCGCTTCATGGTACGCGCTCACATCCATGACCGCTTCTGGCGAACAGATGGATCCGGGCAAGCTGACCGCCGCTCACCGCAATCTGCGCTTCGGCACCAAGGTCCGCGTGATCAATCAGAACAATGGCCGTTCGGTCGTCGTGCGCATCAACGACCGCGGTCCTTTCATAAAGAACCGGGTCATCGACGTCTCCCGCGCGGCTGCCAGCGAACTTGGCTTCGTCAGCGCAGGTGTCACGAGCATCTGCTACCAGATCATCAGCAGCTGATACCGCCTCTGGTGATCAGGCCGCGAAGGAGCGGGGTCGGCGGCTAGCTGCCACCTGCTCGCGGGCGGCTTCGATACGGAACTGGGCCATCTGCTCGGTGAGGCGCACCGCCTCGCCTCTCAGCGCGTGGGTTTCGGCCGTTGTTTCTTCCACCATGGCTGCGTTGCGCTGCGTGATCTCGTCCATCTGATTGATGGCGCTGTTGACCTCGGCCAGGCCGGTCGACTGTTCGCGCGCGGCGGAAGCGATTTCCGTCACCAGCGCATTGATGTCCGAAATGCGCTGAATGATTGAGTTCAGGGCCTCGCCTGTGGAATCCACGAGCGTCACGCCGGAGCGCACCTGCTCGGACGAAATGGTGATCAGGCCCTTGATTTCCTTGGCCGCGGCGGCGCAACGCTGAGCCAGCTCGCGCACTTCCTGTGCGACAACCGCGAAGCCACGACCCGCGTCACCGGCGCGTGCTGCCTCGACGCCTGCGTTCAATGCCAGGAGATTGGTCTGGAACGCGATTTCGTCGATCACCACGATGATCTTGGCGATCTCATCCGACGAGGTCTCGATAGCCCCCATGGCACCGACCGCCTTGGCGACGACCTCGCCCGAGCGATCCGCTTCTTCCTTGGCCTTGTCCACGACGTGAGCAGCCTTTTGTGCGCTGGCCGCCGTCACCTTGACGCTTTCCGTCAACTGATGAAGCGCGGCGGAGCTTTCCTCCAGGCTCGCTGCCTGCTGTTCGGTGCGATGCGACAGATCGTCGGCCGCCTGGGAAATGCTGTCGGCGCCGATCGAGATCTGATCGGCTGCCCCGCGCGCATCCGATATCGTGCCTTTCAGGGACTGGACCGCGTTGTTGTAGTCGTTTGCCATCCCGCGGAAATTCTCCGGCAGATCACTGGGCATGTGGCTTTGCAGATCGCCTTCCGCCAGCGCCTGGAGCGCGCGGCCGAACGCGGCCATGGCGACTGACTGATCCTCTTCCGTCTTGAGCCGCGCCTCTTCGGCTGCCTTGCGCTCGTTTGCGAGCGTTTCGAGATAGACCGAGATGGCATAGTCCATGTCGAGGAGCGCGGCTTTCACCACGACGGCAATGTCGGCTGCAAGCGGCGCGCGGCCGGAGCGGCCAAAGCGCGACGGCCAGCGTTCCCGCACGATGCTGGCGATTAGATCCTCGATGACGAGCGCATAGCCGCCGATGTACCAGCGGGGCTCCAGTCCCAGTCTGGCATGGGCACGACCGACCTTGTTGACGCCATCCACATAGGACGCGTCATATTCGGCCTTCGCGATCACATCCCAATGGCTTTCCTGCCGCGCTTTCGCACCCTTCATCTGGCCTTCGTTCGAGAAGAACTGGCTGGTCTGCGGGGTGGCGCGAACCTTGTCGTAGAATTTCGCCATTGCGTCGCCGATCACTGCGGCGATGATCGGCTGCAGGCTCCGCATCCGATCGCGTGCGGCCTTGTCGATGCCAATGAAGTCCAAGCGCTCGTTGAGCGCGTCCGTGCCCTGTGCCATGCGGCATCCCCGAAACGACTGCGATGAGAAGACATATCGGACAGCCGATGGTGATTTCGTCGGCATCATGCACGCGGCGGGCCCCGAACCCAACCGCTGAAATCCACCCGCATAGGATGTAGTTGAGGTATTGCCGAAAACTTAATGGACATCGGCAGGAATTAGCCGAAACGGCCGTTCTGCCCTCATACCAAAGATGGTGGGGAAATTTGATCCAGATCAACACCTCGCGCTAAAAGTGCAGAACCGAGATCGGGCGCAGACGCCAGGAGCTCAGCCGTGTAAGGGTGTTTCGGCGACGCGAACACGTCGCCTGTCGGCCCTTCTTCCACGATCCGCCCGTCCCGCATCACCATCAGCCGGTCGGTGATCGTGCGCACCACGGAAAGATCGTGCGAGATGAACAGGTAGGACACCGATAGCCGGCTGGAGAGATCGGCAAGCAAATCGAGGATCTGGGCGCGGATCGAGACGTCGAGCGCGGAAACCGCCTCGTCCAGAATGACCAGCTTCGGCTCGACGATCAGCGCGCGGGCGATCGCGATACGTTGGCGCTGCCCGCCTGAAAACTCGTGAATGAAGCGCTTGCCCGCATCGGCCGCCAGACCCACCGCCTCCAGCACGGCACCGACCTTGCGGCGTCTTTCGAGATCGGAAGGCTTCTCGTTCAGGAGGTGCAGCGGCTCGGCGACCAGCCGATCCACACGATGGCGTGGATTGAACGAGCCATAGGGGTCCTGGAACACCACCTGGATCAGCCGCCGCTGATCGGCTGCGGGCGGCTTTCCGGGGTGCGCGAAGGGTTTGCCACGAAGCGTGATCTGCCCACCTTGCAGCACCTCCAGACCGAGCAGCGCACGTGCCAGCGTCGACTTTCCGCAGCCCGACTCGCCGACCAATCCGACATTCTCGCCCGGGAAGATGGCGAAGCTGACATCGTCGACGGCGCGCACGGTCCTGGCTTTGCCGGAGAACAGGCTATTCGGCCGGTAGTCGCGCACCAGATTGTCCACTTTCAGCAGCGGGATGTCTCCCTGTTGCGGCACATAGGCCCGCCTTTTCGGGACATGGCGCGAGGCAGCGAAAAGGCGTTGCGTATAGGGGTGCTGGGTGTGCTGAAAGAGGTCTGTCGTGTCCGCGCATTCGACGATCCGACCCGCCTCCATCACGCCGATTCGATCCGCCATGTCGGCAACGACCGCGAGATCATGGGTGATCAGCATGAGGCCGGCCCCGTCTTCGACCACAAGCGTCTTCAGGAGCTGAAGGATCTGCGCCTGGGTCGTCACGTCGAGCGCGGTCGTCGGCTCGTCCGCGATCAGAAGCTTGGGCTTCAGCGCGATGGCAATGGCGATCCCGACACGTTGGCGCTGGCCGCCGGAAAGCTCATGGGGGTAGCGGTCGAGCGGGAAACGGTCGCCCGGCAGCCCCACGCGCGCCAGCGTCTCTCGCGCGGTATCGAGCGCGTCCTTGCGGCTACGATCGGTATGGATGCGGATCGTTTCTGCGACCTGCTGGCCGATCGTGTGCAGCGGATTGAGCGCCGTCATCGGCTCCTGAAAGATCATGCCGATCTCGTTGCCGCGCAAATGGCACATCGTGTCTTCGGGCAGTCCGATAAGCTCGCGCCCGGCAAGTTTGATGCTGCCCGAGAGGAGGGCGCCTGCCGGCAGGAGGCGCATGGCGCTCATGGCTGTCAGGGATTTGCCGGACCCGGACTCTCCGACAAGACCGAAGATCGATCCTTGCGGGATGTCGAAGCCGACATCTTCGAGGATCGGGGTGCCGCCGATTGCAAGGTGCAGATCGCGGACTGCGAGAAGGGGCGGGCTGCCACTCATCAGCGCCTCACCGCTTCCATGCGCGGGTCGGTGAGATCGCGCAGGCCGTCGCCAAGCAGGTTGAGGCCGAGCACGGTCAGCACGATCGCCAGCCCCGGGATCAGGGCCAGCTGCGGCGCCAGCGCGATCATCGTCTGGGAGTCGGCAAGCATCCGGCCCCAGCTGGCGAGCGGCGGCTGCGCACCGAGGCCGACATAGGAAAGGCCTGCTTCGGCAAGAATGCCGAGCGAGAACTGGATCGTCGCCTGGACGATCAGCAGGTTCGCGATGTTGGGCAGAATGTGCTCGTAAGAGATGCGAACAGCGCCCTTGCCGGCGACCCGTGCCGCCATGATGAAGTCCCGCGTCCAGAGCGACAAGGCTCCCGCCCGCGACAGGCGCGCGAAGACCGGGATGTTGAAGATGCCGATCGCGACGATCGCGTTCACCGCGCCCGGGCCGAAGACGGCGGTGATCATGATGGCGAGCAGCAGCGCCGGAAAGGCGAAGACCAGATCGTTGAACCGCATGATGAGCTCGTCGATCCACCCGCCACGCCGTGCCGCCGCCCACAGACCGAGCGGCACCCCGATCACCATGCCGACGCCGACAGCGATCAACGCCACCGCGATCGATGTTCGGGCGCCCACCATGATCATCGACAACAGATCGCGTCCGTAATGATCGGTGCCGAGCCAGTTTTGTGGCGACGGCGGCAAGAGGCGGGCCGAAACGTTGAGCCGCGCGATATCGGCGGGTGTCCAGACGAGCGAGACGAGCGCCAGGCCGACGAAAATCGCGGTCAGGGTGGCGCCAAGGAGGAATGACGGATTGCGCAGGTACCGCCGCGGCCGGTGAGAATACGCCTCGCTCATAGCGTGCCCCGTCGCAGGCGCGGATCGATCAAGGCATAGGCGATGTCGACCAGGAAGGTGACGAGCGTGACGGCGAAGACCAGCAGAATCACCACGCTCTGCACCACGATCAGGTCACGCTGGGTGATGCCCTGGAACACCAGCCGGCCGAGCCCCGGCAGGAAGAAGACGTTCTCGATGATAATGGCACCGGCGAGCAGAAACGAGAACTGCAGGCCGATGATCGTCAGCACCGGGATCAGTGCATTCCTGAAGGCGTGCCGTCTGAGTGCCTGGCCGCGCGAAAGCCCCTTCGCACGCGCCGTGCGGATATAATCTTCACCCAGCGTCTCCAGCAGCGCGGAGCGCAGAACCCTGGCAAGGATCGATGCCTGCGGCAGGGCCAGCGCGATGGCTGGCAATGTCAGCGCCTTCATGGCCGGCACGAAACCCGCCTCCCAGCTTGGGAAACCGCCGGCGGAAAACCAGCGCAGCGTGACGGAGAACAAGAGCACCAGAAGCATCGCGAACCAGAAATTGGGCACCGCGATGCCGATCTGCGACAGCCCCATCACCGAGATGTCGCCTGCTCTGTTGTGCCGCTGCGCTGCGAACAGCGCCGCAGGTATCGCAATCACGATCGACAGCAACAGCGCCAGGAAGGCGAGCGGGAGCGACAGCCCGATGCGGTCGAGGATCAATTGCGAGACCGGAACGCGGTAGGTGTAGGACTGGCCGAAATCGCCGATCATCAGACCGCCGACCCATTCCAGGTAGCGCACGAGCAGCGGCCGATCGAGACCGAGTTCAGCCCGCAGCGCTGCGAGCGCCGCCGGGTCGGCATTCATGCCCATCATGAACTGGGCCGGATCGCCGGGCACGACGCTCATCAAAAGGAAGATGACGATGCTCGCGGCGACCATCGTCAGGGCAAGGACCAGAAGCCGGCGCGCGAGATATCTCAGCATGCGTGCCTGCCTCGAGGCCGCGCGACCCCGACCGCCAACCAGCCGTTAAAGGCGACGCCCGTCATCTTCGGCCCCCGGCGTCGTGCGCTACTCCTCCCAGTAAACGCCGGTCATGTCGTTTGCCTGGGTCGGGGCATTTTCCCACAGGCCCTTCAGCCGAGCGTCGGCGACGCCGGTCTTCGGCAACTGGAACAGGAAGGCATTCACGTAGTCGTCGGCGATCTGCTGCTGAGCCCGCTTAAGGATATCGTTTCTGGCCGCCTCGTCAGAGGTCTCATCCAGTTCCGCCATGATCGCTTTGAATTCATCGCTCTGGTAGCGGAAATAATAATCGTCGCGGGCATAGATGTTGATGTCCAGCGGCTCGGTGTGGGAGACGATCGTCAGTTCGAAATCGGCATTGGTGAAGACCTGCTCCAGCCATTGCGCCCATTCCAGCGTGACGATCTCCGCATTGATGCCAACCTCGCGCAGTTGGGAAGCGACGATCTCGCCGCCGCGGCGGGCGTAGGACGGTGGCGGCAACTTCAGCGTCACGTTGATGCCATCGGACAGACCCGTCTCTTCCAGAAGCGCGCGCGCGCGCTCCGGGTCGTAGTTCGACTGTTCCGTCAGATCGATATAGGCGGGATGGTGCGGTGCGAAATGGCTGCCGATCGGCGTGCCGTAGCCGAAGAGCGCGCCGTCGATCAGCGCCTGCCGGTCTATCGCATGGGCGATCGCCTTGCGCACGCGCACATCATCGAACGGCGCCTTGGAATTGTTGATGCCGAGGACCGTCTCGCCTTCCGTCGAGCCAATGATCACGGCAAAGCGCGGATCGGCCTCGAACTGCACCAGGTTTTCAGGCGCCGGAAAATTCGGGAAGGCATCGATATCGCCGGCCATCATCGCTGCGAAGGCAGCGGTCGGATCGGCGATGAACTTGAAGGTCACCGTTTCGAGCGCCGGCGCCTCGCCCCAATAGGTGTCGAACCGGGCAAGCGTGACGCTGTCGCCCTGAACCCAGTTTTCGAAGCGGAACGGCCCGGTACCGACCGGGTTGGTCGCGTTCGAACCGGCACTTTCCTCTGCGACGATCACCGCATCGCCCCAGGCCAAGTTGAACAGAAACGAGCCATTCGGTTCGCCGAGCGTCACCTCGACCGTCGCCGGATCGATCGCCTCGACGCTGGCGATGTCCTCGAACAGAACCTTTTGCGCATTGGTCGAATCCTCGGCCATGGCACGGGTCAGCGAAAAGACGACATCATCGGCATCAAATGCCGAGCCATCATGAAAAGTGACATTCTCGGCGAGCGTGAAGGTGTAGGTGAGACCGTCGTCCGAAATAGACCATTCGCGCGCAAGCGCCGGAACGATCGTGCCATCGGCGGCGAAGCGCGTCAGACCCTCGAACACGTTCGCATAGACCACCTCATCGATCGCAGCCGCGGCGCCCGCGGTCGGATCGAGGTTCGGCGGCTCCAGTTGCATACCGATCGTCGCGCCGGTTTCCTGCGCGCCGGCCAAGGCGGTCGATCCGAGAAGAAGCGCCGCAGCCGCGGCACCGATGGCGAAACGCTTGCTCATGATCGTCACTCCGTTGATCCCGCCGGCCTTGGCACGGGCGTCATTTTCCAACCTTAGCCGAAGCGGCACCGCCGGCAAGCAGGTCGCCGAGCGCTACCGCCATGATGGTCGCGCTTTCCACCATGTCGTCGATGCCCACATACTCATCCGGCTGGTGTGCCAGGTCGAGGATGCCCGGTCCGTAGGCGATGCAGTTCTTGAGCTTGCCGATGCGGTCGATGTGCTTCTGGTCATAGGTGCCGGGCGACACGACATAGACCGGCGGACGCTTCAGCACCGTCTCGATGGCATCGGCGACGGCCACGACCACGGGCGCATCGCGCTCGGTCATGGTCGGGCTTACCTGCCAGAGTTCCTTCAAGGCGTAATCGAAGTCCTTGCGGCCGGCCTTCAGACCCTCGAGAAGATCGACGATCTCGCCGCGCACCTCTTCGGCATTCTCCTCGATCAGATAGCGCCGATCCACCACCATGCGGGCCGAATCCGGCACGCAGGCCGACGGGAAGCCGGTGTAATCCGCTTCAGGCTCCGCCTGGCCGCCATGGAGCGAATTGATGTTCATGGTGGAGTTGCGCGCACCGTCCGGCACGACGGGCATGGACGTCGATTTGGCCGCGAGCTTGGGGAAGAGATCGTCCTCCATGGCGCGCATCACCGCCCCCATGTGGCGCACCGCGCAGTCGCCGAGAAACGGCATCGAACCATGAGCGATCCTGCCCTTGGTCTCGATCTCAGCCCACCAGACCCCGCGGTGCCCGAGGCAGACGCGGTCCTTGTTCAGCGGTTCGGGAATGATGACATGCTGGACGCGTTCGGGCGAGAAATAGCCTTTTTCGGCAAGCCAGGCGACGCCGCCATAGCCACCGGTCTCTTCATCGGCAGTGCCGGAAATCTCGATTGCCCCGGCAAAATCCGGGTTCTCGGCGATGAAGGCTTCCGCCGCGATGATCGATGCGGCAAGGCCGCCCTTCATGTCGCAGGCGCCGCGCCCGTAGACGCGCCCGTCCTTGACGACCCCGCCGAAGGGATCGACGGTCCAGCCCTTGCCCGTCTCGACCACGTCCGTATGGGAATTGAAGTGAACGCATTGGCCGGGCATACGGCCTTCGCGGCGCGCGACGATGTTCCAGCGCGGGTAGCGCGTGCTGTCGCCCGGAGTTCCTTCAGCGCGCAGCAACTGCGTTGCAAAGCCCGAGGCGGTCAGTCGCCTGTCCAGATAGTCGCAGATGTCGCGATAGTTTTCGCCGGGCGGGTTCAGCGTCGGAATGCGGATGAGGTCCTGAGTCAACGCCACGAGATCGGCGCGCATCGTCTCGATCCGAGCCGCCAGCCGCTCGGCGTTCCCGTTCCTCATGCTCACCCGCATTCAACTCCCGCATCACGTAGCGGCAGTTGAACCGAGGCAGCCTGCGATTGCAAGAACCTATCGGATGACCGAAACCAGATCGCGATCGGGAAAGCAGGTCGGCGCGCGCCCGGCGCGGGCCTGCCACTCACCGATCGATCGGCGCGTCTTGAAGCCGGGAAGGCCATCGGCGCCGCCCACATCATATCCAGCACCCTCGAGCGACCGCTGCATGGTGGCGATATCGGAGCGCAGCATCGTGCCGACATTGCCCCAGCTGCCGCGAAAACCGCCGGAGCCATAGGCAATGCGATCGCCGAGATTGCCGACGAAGAGAGCGTAGTTGTCGGAGTTGTTGTATTCCTTGAAGACGTAGAAATTCGGCGTCACGATGAATTCTGGGCCGTGCCGGCCGGCCGGCACCAGCATCATGCCCGCGCCGCGGCGCTCATGCTCGGGAAAGGCATTTCCGGAAATGCGGCTGATGCCTATCTGCTCCCATTCCGCAATCGTCCGCGCACGATCGGGGCCTTCCTGCGCGCAGGAGACGCCATCGGGTATCACCACCTCGAAGCCCCAGTCGCGGCCGCGTTGCCAGCCCTTCTGGGCAAGATAATTCGCGATCGATGCGAGCGCGTCGGGCACCGAGTTCCAGATGTCGCGGCGCCCGTCGCCATCGAAATCGACCGCATATTCCAGGTAGCTCGACGGCAGAAACTGCGGCTGGCCCATGGCGCCGGCCCAGGAGCTTTTCATCGCGGCCGGTGAAATATCGCCGCGTTCGAGGATTTGCAGAGCTGCGATCAGTTCACGGCGAAAGAGGTCCGGACGCGTGGACATGAAGGCCTTGGTAGCCAGCACCCGAATGGCCGAGTGCGGAATTGCCGCCTGGCCGAAGCCGGATTCACGCCCCCAGATCGCGACCAGGAAATGACCGGGAACACCATAGCGCGCCTCGATCTGCTGCAAGACCGGCTGATATCGCTGCGCAAGCGAACGGCCACTGGACGCGAGGCCCTGCAGGCTCTGTTCGGAGAAGTAAGCGGCGGGCGAGCGAAATTCCGCCTGTGACTGGCGCCGCTCTGCCGGCGGTGCGCTGCCCGGCGCCACGAGGTCCGGCAGGTCCCAATCAAGCGACACGCCACTGAATGCTGCTGCGAAGGTCTGGCCCGACACTCCTGCGCGCGCCGCCTCCGCGCGAATGTCGTTTTCCAGAAAGGTGCGGAACCGTGCTTCCGTGTCGCCGCGAGACTGGGCCGCAACTGAGGTCGCCAACGCCACCAAAGCGGCGAGTGCCGTCACAAATCTCAGGACCATGTGCTTCCCCCTCGAGCAACCCGAATCATCTTGCACGACCGTAACGAAGCGTGAAGGCGGACTGAAGGCGACAGGGAACGAAGCCGGATTCGGTTCGTTAAGGCGGCGTAGGGACACAAGAACAAAATCTCGTGAACAACAACAAGAACAACGCCACAAAGGAGTTCCTGATCATGACCACCCGTTTTACGAAAATCGCGTCCTCGACAATCGTCGGTGCCGCGCTGTTGGCATCCAGCGCCGCATTCGCACAAACGACGGCTTCGGCCACCGCTGACCTCAACATCCGTTCGGGCCCTGGCCCTCAGTTCCCGGTCACGGGCGTCATCAACACCGGTGAGCAGGCCACGATCAATGGCTGTCTCGAAGGCTCCAAGTGGTGCCAGGTGTCGGGTGCCGGCGGCGAAGGCTGGGCTTATTCCGACTACCTCACCGCTGACCTGTCGGGCGAGACCGTCGTCGTCACGGAGCGCTACCAGGATGTCGGCGTGCCGGTCACGACCTATGACGAAGGCTCCGCAACCGATGGCGCCGTCATGGGTGGCGCAACCGGCGCAGTCGCTGGCGCCCTTATTGGCGGTCCGATCGGCGCAGTCGTCGGCGGCGTAGCCGGCGCTGCCGCAGCCGGCACCACCGCTGGAGTCATTGATCCGCCGGAAACCGTCACGACCTATGTCACCAGCAACGCTGCAGAGCCCGTCTATCTCGAAGGCGAAGTCGTCGTCGGCGCACAGGTTCCGGACACTGTCGAACTGCGTGAAGTGCCGGACTACGAATATCGCTACGTGAACGTGAACAGCCAGCCGGTCCTCGTCGATCCGGCCAGCCGCCAGATCGTTTACGTCTATCGCTAAGCCGAACTAGCGGTTCTTGCGTCCAAATGCCGCCGCGGGTTCTCCCGTGGCGGCATTTTTCATTCGGAGTTGGCTAGAAGTTGGTGCGCGCACGAAGTGCCGCAGACAGCGTGCCTTCGTCGAGATAGTCGAGCTCGCCTCCAACGGGCACTCCGTGCGCGAGTCGGGTAATCTTTACGTCCATTCCGGCAAGGCGATCGGTGATGTAATGCGCCGTCGTCTGTCCCTCGACGGTCGCGTTGACGGCCAGCACGATCTCGACGATCCCGCCGGCTGCAACCCGCTCGACGAGCCCGGCGATATTCAGATCATCGGGCCCGATCCCGTCGAGCGGCGACAGCGTTCCGCCCAGCACGTGGTAAGCGACGTTCATGGCGCCGGCGCGCTCCAGCGCCCAGAGATCAGCGACATCTTCCACGACAATGATGACCGACTGATCCCGCTGCGGGTCCGCGCAGACCGCGCATGGGTCGGCGGTATCGACATTGCCGCAGCGCGAGCAGACGCCCACCTTGTCGCGCGCCACCGCCAAAGCATCGGCAAGCGGCGCGAGCAGCGGCTCCTTCTTCTTGATGAGATATAACGCCGCACGCCGCGCAGACCGTGGCCCAAGGCCCGGAATACGGGCCAGAAGCTGGATCAAACGTTCGATTTCGGGACCGGTGACGCGTTTTGCCATGGGCAGTTGTCTAGCCGATCACCGATTTGATGAATAGGCGGTCGAAGAGTGTGTCCGGCCTAAAAAGGCAGCTTCATGCCGGGCGGGATCGGCAGCCCGGCGGTCAGTTCCTGGGTGCGCTTCTGCAGTTCGGCCTCGGCCTTGCCCTTGGCGTCGTTATGGGCGGCAATGATCAGGTCTTCCAGGACTTCGATCTCCTCTCCCTTGAAGAGGGACGGGTCGACCTTCATGCCGAGCATGTGGCCCTTGCCGTTGAGCTTGACGGTCACGAGACCACCGCCCGCGGTGCCTTCCACCTCGAGCGCTGCAATCTCTTCCTGCAGGCTGCCCATCTTGTCCTGCATTTCCTTCAGCTTGCCCATCATGCCCATGATGTCGCGCATCGTATCGTCTCCATTCTTACACAGCCGTCACGGACGGCATCTTCTAGTCGTCGCCGGCCTCGTCGGCATCGGGGAGGATATCCCCTTCGGCGGATTGCGGCGCGATCTCCGCATCCGCTTCCCCTTCGGTCGATATGCGGACGTCGGTGATCCGCGCGCCCGGAAAGCGCGCAAGGATCGCGGCGACGTCCGGATCTTCCTTCGCATCCCGCACGAGAAGATTGCGCGCGCCGGTTTCCTGCTCGGCAAGCGTCGCCTCGCCCTCTTCGCGGCTCAGCATCACGATCCAGCGGCGGCCGGTCCATTTCTCCAGTGCCACGCTCAGATCGTTGAGGAAGGTCTTGGGAGCTTCGCCGCCGACCGCCGCCTCGATCCGGCCGGGCTCGATGCGAACCGGGCGTAACGCCGTCCGCAAAAGCACTTTCAGCCTTATGTCCCGGTTCTCGTCGGCAAGCGCCACGATTTCCGCAAGCGTGGTCGGCCCCGTCCAGTCGTCATCGTCGGATTGCTCGGCAGGCGTCGGCTCTGCTGCGGCGTTGCTTATGGGCTCTGGAGCGGATGCTTGCGCAGGCGCCTCCTGCCGCTGTGGCTCAGGCGTCGAGGCCACGGCCCGCAGGATCGCACCGTTCTGGCGCGGCTGTTGCTGCGGCAGGGTGCGCATCTGCGGCTGCGCGACCTGCAATGCCGCCGACGACGACGCGGATGCCCCGCCGCCGCTTGAGGGTCGGGAAGGCGCCGCGTCGGTTGTCCGGCCTTCCGCAGAAGGCTCGTCGGCGCGCTCCAATGCGCGACGCGCGGCATCTTCGGGAGATGGCAGGCTCGCCGCATGGGCAAGCCTGATCAGCACCATTTCCGCTGTCGCATAGGGCCGGTTGGACGCCTCTGTCTCGGTGATGCCTTTCAGCAGCATCTGCCACAGGCGCGACAGGACGGGCACGCCGAGACCAGCGGCAAAATCGGCGCCTCGTGTGCGCTCGGTTTCGGACAGGGAGGGATCGTTGACCGCTTCCGGCACGAATTTCAGCCGCGTGACCAGATGCGTGAAATCGGCAAGGTCGGTCAGCACCACCGGCGGATTGGCGCCGGCTTCGTATTGGCCTGCGAATTCAGACAGTGCCGCAGCGACATCGCCACGCGCGACATGCTCGAACAGATCGACGATGCGGCCGCGATCGGCAAGGCCGAGCATGGATCGAACGGCTTCCGCTTCGATCCGGCCGCCGCCATGGGCGATCGCCTGATCCATCAGCGACAGGCCATCGCGCGCCGATCCCTCGGCAGCACGGGCGATCATGGCGAGCGCCAGATCTTCGGCCGGCACGTCTTCGGCTTCGGCGACGCGTCGGAAATGATCGACGAGCAGGCCCACATCGATGCGCCGCAGATCGAAGCGCTGGCAACGGGACAGAACCGTGATCGGTACCTTGCGGATTTCGGTCGTCGCAAAAATGAACTTCACATGCGCCGGCGGTTCTTCCAGCGTCTTCAACAGGCCGTTGAAGGCCTGCGTCGACAGCATGTGCACTTCGTCGATAATGTAGACCTTGTAGCGCGCCGAAACGGGCCGATAACGCACCTGCTCGATGATTTCGCGTATATCGTCGATACCGGTATGCGAGGCAGCGTCCATTTCGATCACGTCGACATGGCGGCCTTCGATGATCGCGCGGCAATGTTCGCCGAAGACGCGCAGGTCGATCGACGGCTCATGCACGGTCTCGGTTTCGTAGTTCAGTGCGCGCGCCAGGATGCGTGCCGTGGTGGTCTTTCCGACACCACGCACGCCGGTCAACATATAGGCCTGGGCGATGCGGCCGGACTGGAAGGCGTTGGTGAGGGTCTGCACCATCGGCTGCTGGCCGATGAGATCGTCGAAATCGCGCGGCCGGTATTTGCGGGCGAGTACGCGGTACTCGCCGCCGTTCGCTTCGGCGGACGTGTCCTTGTCCCACATGCTGCGCTCGATGCCGCTCATCGGCCGCACTGCGTCCCGTCTGCACGGCGATCGATCGGTGCGGTCATGGCGTCTTCCGTCATCCTCGCTGGGGTGGCCGCCATCTTGGCCCTGCCGAGGCCCGCGCGTCAACGCGGGGGTGCGTTGCCTGGAGCCTCTTGAGCCACATGGTGCCGCAACTGCGCACCAGAGCGGTCAAGGTGGGAGGCTGGCACGATGACCCGTACCGTTCCTCGTTGGGGCTGCTTCCTTCCGGACCTGACCCGGTTGGCGAGTGGTTCGTCCACCACCAACCTCCCGGCCCGGATATCGTTCAAAGGCTTGCCAATTGCAAGGCGGCGCGCGAAAAATGCGGCAAGGCCGTTCGCACATCCGCGCGCGCCGGGCACGGAGTAACGCGTATGGCATCCTTCACGCTCGACGAGCGGCTCGAAAACGACAGCATCGCCATGGCAAGCCTTGGCCTGTGCCAGGTGCGGCTGATGAACGATGCGCGCTGGCCCTGGATCATCCTTGTGCCGCAACGCGACGGGATGAGCGAACTGCACGACCTCTCACCGCTCGACCAGACGATGCTGACCTTCGAACTCGGCATGGCTGGCAAGGCGCTGAAGGACGCGACGGGCTGTCTCAAGCTGAACATCGGCGCGCTTGGCAATCATGTGCGCCAGCTCCACATGCATGTGATCGCCAGGAACGAGGGCGACGAGGCTTGGCCGGGCCCGGTCTGGGGCGTCGGCACCCGCACCCCTTATGACAAAGAAGACGCCCGCAGCCTCATCGCCTCCATTCTTGCAAAGCTTTGACTGATCCCATGACATCTCTCTTCACCGGAACCGGCGCCGAGCCCAGCGCCCGCGTGGCCTTTGCCGGCAACCGGCTGCAGCGGCTTTCGGAAAAGCGGCCGGCAGGATGCCTCGAGGATGCGCTGTCGGCTCCCGAAACGCGCATCTTCGGCTTCATCGGCGGCAAGCTTCTGCTCGACACCCGGCAGGGAGAGCCGCAAGCGGGCCGTTCGCTCAGCGCCTTCGATGCGCTGTCGCCGGATCGGCCAAACGCCATTCTGCTCGGATACGACAAGGGTGTCGCGCAGGTCGCGATGCCGCTCAAGGCCGATGTCGAGACGCTGCCCGAAGGGCTTGAAGCACTGGCGCCGCGTGGGCTCTACCTGAAACATCTACTGCCGGACGAAACCGTCGGCATCGTCGCGCAGGGTGCGGCGATGGTGAACTGGACGCTTTCGTCGCAATTTTGCGGCGTGTGCGGCGGCCGAACCGTCAGCGAGGCCGGCGGCTACCGCCGTCGCTGCCCCGAAACGGAAGGCGGCTGCGGCACGACGCTTTTTCCGCGCACCGACCCCGTCGTCATCATGCTGGCCATCGACGAGACCGGGGACCGCTGCCTGCTTGGGCGCAGCCCCCATTTCCCACCGGGCTTCTATTCCTGCCTCGCCGGCTTTCTGGAACCAGGCGAAACCATGGAAGACGCCGTCCGGCGCGAAACCCACGAGGAGTCCGGCATCTCGGTCGGGCAGGTGCGCTATCACGCCAGCCAGCCCTGGCCGATGCCGCATACGATGATGGTCGGCTTCTATGCGCAGGCGCTGTCGATGGACATTGCCATGGACGGTGACGAGCTCGAGGACTGCCGCTGGTTCACGCGGCAGGAGGCCGTGCGCCTTTTAGAGCGAATCGAGGGCGAACTGACAACGGCGCCGGATGGCACCATCGCCAACCGGCTCTTGCGCGACTGGGTGGCGCGGAGCTAAGCCCGACCACTGCCGTTTGCGGCGCTATTTGGCCGTCGGGATCTGCACCTGCTCCAGTTCCTCTTCCGCCATCTGGGTGACGCGGAAAGGGTGTGCCGGGTAGACGCCGAGGATCTTGATCTCGCGCGAGAAGAAGGCGAGTTCCTCCAGCGCGCGGGCAAGATTGTCGTCGTCCGGGTGGCCCTGCACGTCGGCATAAAACTGGCTGGCGAAGAACTTGCCGCCGAGCTGATAGCTCTCGAGCTTCGTCATGTTCACGCCGTTGGTCGCGAAACCGCCCATCGCTTTGTAGAGCGCGGCCGGCAGGTTGCGCACCCGGAAGATGAACGTCGTTACCATCAGGTCGTCGCTGGACCCGCGAGGCGCCCACTGGGCTTCGCGCGACAGGACGATGAACCGTGTCACGTTGGTTTCGGTATCCTCGACATTCTCCGCGATGATCTTCAGCCCGTAGAGATCGGCTGCGAGCCTCGGCGCGAAGGCCGCCATGGTGGGATCGCCGCGCTCGACAACAAGCTTTGCCGCACCGGCCGTATCGCCGGCCACGACAGGCTTCCACTTGTTTTCGCGCACGATCCGGCGGCACTGGCCAAGCGCATGGATGTGGCTGTGCACCGTCTTGATGTCCGCCATGTCGGCGTCGGGCAGGACCATCAACTGAAAATGGATCGGCATGAAATATTCGCCGACGATGTGCAGCGAGGATTCCGGCAGAAGATGATGGATATCGGCGACACGACCGGCAATCGTGTTTTCGATCGGGATCATGGCGAGATCGGCCGCTCCGGCCTCTACAGCGGCAAATGCGTCCTCGAAGGTCGCGCAGGGCAGCGGTTCCATCTCCGGAAACATGTCGCGGCACGCCATGTCGGAATTGGCGCCGTATTCGCCCTGGAAGGCGATTTTGCCGGTGATATCGGTCATTGATTGTCCTTATCAGTCCTTGGCGAGCAGACGCCGCGCCTTTGCAAGATCCGCCGGGGTATCGACGCCGAGCGGAACCGTGTCGACGATCTCGACATCGATGCGCATGCCGGCTTCCAGCGCGCGCAACTGCTCGAGCTTCTCGCGCAGTTCCAGCGGCGAGGGTCCGAGCGCCACGAAACGGGTGAGCGCCTCGCGCCGGTAGGCGTAGAGGCCGACATGGTGATAGAGCGGACCATCACCATGGGGTGCCGTCGCGCGGGTGAAATAAAGTGCCCGAAGCCGGTTCGGCGCGATTTCGGTGCCAACGACCTTCACCACATTGGGATTGGTGCGTTCGTCGTCCTCGGTGATTTCGACGGCGAGCGTCGCGATGTCGACGGCTGGATCGTTGAGCGGCCGGAGCGCAGCGGCCACGCTCTCAGGATCGACGGTCGGCAGGTCGCCCTGCAGATTGACGATGCGTTTGATGCGACCTTCGGGATCCAGCGTCTGCAGCGCCTCGGCGATGCGATCGGACCCTGACTGATGCTGCGTGCCTGTCATGATGAAACGAAAGCCCGCAGCCTCCACCGCTTCGCGCACGTCATCGGTATCGGCGCAGACGGCGACAGGGCCGATTTTTGCTTCCATTGCCCGCATGGCAACCTGCACGATCATCGGCAGCCCTGCGATCGGCGCAAGCGGCTTTCCCGGCAGGCGGGTAGAGGCCATCCGCGCCGGAATGAGCACGATCGTTTCACCAGCTTCTTGTGTCGTCATGATTTCCCAGGCCGGAAAGGGCGAAAAAGTGTCAAAAAGTCTCAGGCGGGCTGCGACAAACAGTGTTGCAAGCCCTGTGCAAAAGACATAGGTTCCGCGCGAATTCAAGAAGGCCCCTGTCGCAAGGGCAGCGGCGCATCGGAGCTACGGAATGAACTCCTCCTATCTGAACATGGCCGCCGGCGCATTTCTCGGCACAGTCTTTGTCGTTATGTCGGTGTCGCTCGTGTCGGATGCGCTGTTTCACGCCGAAGCGCCCGAGCAGGAAGGCTTCGCGATCATCGTCGCCGAGGCCGAGACCGGCGATGGCGGCGGCGCTCCGCAGGCGACGCCGATCGCAAACCTGCTGCAAACAGCCGATGCCGCTGCCGGTGAGGCATCCTTCGCCAAATGCCAGGCTTGCCACACTGTTGACGAGGGTGGCGCAAACCGCGTCGGACCGAACCTCTGGGGCGTCGTCAACCGTCCGATCGCAAGCCACGAAGGCTTCAGCTACTCGGCCGCAATGACCGAATTCTCCGAAGGCGGCGAAGTGGTCTGGGACTACGAACACCTTGCCGGCTTCCTCGCCGCACCGCGCAGCTACATCCAGGGCACGGCGATGAGCTTTGCCGGCCTGACACGCGAAGACGAACTGGCCAACGTCATTGCCTATCTGCGCGAGCTTTCCAACGAGCCGGCACCACTGCCTGAGCCCGTCGAAGTCGCTGAAGCACCTGCCGCCGAAGGCGGCGAAGGCGAAGCAGCCGCTGCCGAGGGCAGCCCGGCTCTCGCGATGCTTGCCGATGCCGACGCTGCAAACGGCGAATCGATCTTCCGCCGCTGCGCCGCATGCCATGGCGTCGAAGAGGGTGGCGCCAACCGCGTCGGCCCGAACCTGTGGGACATTGTCGGCAACCCGGTCGCCAACAATGAAGGCTTCTCTTATTCCGCCGGCATGGTTGAATACAGCGAAGGTGGCGCGAAGACTTGGGAATTCGCCAATCTCGACGCGTTCATCCTTGCTCCGCGTGAAGAAGTTCCCGGCACGTCGATGAGCTTCGCCGGTCTCGCCAACGACAGCGACCGCGCCGACCTGCTCGCCTATCTGGCAACCCTGTCCAGCGAACCCGTCGCGCTGCCCGCAGCCGGTGGTGAAGCGGCGCCGGCCGAAGGCGAAGAAGCTCCTGCGGAAGAGGCCGCGCCTGCTGAAGGCGAAGAAGCAGCCGCTCCTGCGGAAGAGGCTGCTCCTGCGGACGACGCCGCTCCCGCACAGGATGCCGCGCCAGCGGAAGGCGAAGCCGCTCCGGCCGAAGAAGGCACCGCACCGACTGCAGAGCCCGCTGAAGAAGCTGCTCCGGCTGAAGATGCGGCTCCTGCAGAGGACGCGACTGAAGCCGCTCCCGCGGAGGACGCAGCCGCACCTGCTGACGAGGAAGCTTCGGCTGCCGGTGGCGCCGTCGCGCTCATCGCCTCCGCCGATGTGGCCCTCGGCGAAGAAGTCTTTCAGGAATGCGCAGCCTGCCATTCGGTCGATGAGGGCGGTGAAGCGATCGTCGGTCCCAATCTCTGGGGCATCGTCAACCGTGACGTCGCCGGCGTCGAAGGCTTCGAGTATTCCGAGAACTTCGTGAACTATGGCGGCGAAGGCGCTGTCTGGGACTACGCCCTGCTCGACCAGTTCCTCGCTGCACCGATGGAAGAAGTCGAAGGCACCTACATGGCCTATCCTGGCGTCGTGGAAGACGATCGCCGTGCTGCTGTGATTGCCTATCTGCGCACACTGGCCGACACGCCGGCCGAGCTGCCCGCCGAATAAGCGGACGCACATTTTACACGCTTCTAGAGCCGGGGCCATCGCTCCGGCTTTTTGATTCCAGCCCCCTGACAAAAATGGTCCTACGACAAGGCTTTGCTTCACGAGCGCGTGACAGTGCACAGCCTGTTCTTTGTCACAATTTTGCTTATTGTCGGGTTGGGCAACGCATGAGGAGACCTGCATGATTGCAGCCTGTGGCAAGACTTCAAGACAGCGCATCGCCTTCGTGGCTCTCGGAGCCGTTATGATGATGGCGAGTGCTGTTTCCCCCGTCGTCGCACAGGAGGATCAGGCACGGGAGTGGCGCCATGGCGCAGCCCTGATCGGTGAGCCGAAATACCCGGCCGATTTCCCGCATTTCGATTACGTTAACCCGGAAGCGCCGAAGGGCGGGACATTGCGGCTTTCGCAATCTGGCTCCTTCGACACGTTCAACCCGCTGCTTGCGCGCGGTGAACTGGCAACGGGCCTGAACCTTGTCTACGAAACGCTGATGGAGCGTTCGCAGGACGAAGCTTCGGCCGAATACGGGCTTCTCGCGGAAGCGCTGAGTTATCCCGAAGACTATTCCTCCGTCACATTCAGGCTGCGCGAAGGTGCGCGTTGGCATGATGGCGAACCGGTGACGACAGATGACGTCGTCTGGAGCTTCGAAAAGGCGGTCGAACTCGATCCGCAGATGCAGTTCTATTACCAGCATGTCACCGGCGCGGAAGCGGCCGGCGAGCGGGAGGTGACGTTCACCTTCGATGAGGCCAACAACCGAGAATTGCCGCAAATCGTGGGCCAGTTGCTCATCCTGCCGAAGCACTGGTGGGAAGGTGAAGGGCCCAACGGCCAGCCGCGCGATATCGGCTCTACCACTCTGGAGCCGCCGCTCGGCTCCGGGCCTTACCGGATCTCCTCCTTCAACCCGGGCGCCGACGTCACCTATGAGCGGGTGGAGGACTATTGGGGTGCGGACATACCGACGCGTGTCGGCACCAACAATTTCGATCGGATCAGCCACATCTATTTTGCCGACCGCAATGTCGAGTTCGAGGCGTTCAAGGCCGGAAATTTCGACTATTGGGTGGAGAATGCTGCCATTCGCTGGGAAACGGGCTACGATTTTCCGGCCGCCAATGACGGCCGCATCGTGCGCGAGGAGCTTGAAAACCCCTACCGCGCATCAGGCCAGTTGGTCGGCTTCATTCCCAATCTGCGCCGCGAAAAGTTTCAGGACGAGCGGGTGCGCCGGGCGCTGAACTATGCGTTCGACTTCGAAGAGCTCAATCGCACGATCTTCTTCGGCGCCTACGAGCGCGTGAACAGCTATTTCTTCGGCACGGAGCTCGCATCCTCCGGTCTCCCGCAGGGTGAAGAGCTGGAGATCCTGGAAACTGTCCGTGACCAGATCCCGGCGGAAGTTTTCGACACCGAATACACCAATCCGACGGGCGGCAATCCTCAGGCGCAGCGCGAAAACCTGCGCGAGGCTGTGCGCCTGTTTTCGGAAGCCGGCTATGAGATCCAGAACAACCGGATGGTGAACACCGAGACCGGTGAGCCCTTCTCGTTCGAAATCATCCTCAACGGACCGACGATCGAGCGCGTCGCCCTGCCCTGGAGCGAAAACCTGCGTCGCATCGGCGTTGCCGTCAGTGTCCGCACGGTGGAGCCATCGCAGTACATCAACCGGATCCGCTCGCGCGATTTCGATGTGATCTATGCCGGCTGGGGCCAGTCGCTTTCGCCCGGCAACGAGCAGTGGGAGTATTGGGGCGGACGCTCGGCAGAGCGCGAAGGTTCACAGAATTTCGGCGGCATCGCCGATCCTGGCATCGACGCCCTGATCCGCAAAATCGTCTTCGCCGACGACCGCGAAACGCTCATTGCTGCCACACGGGCGCTCGACCGCGTGCTTCTCGCGCATGACTACGTCATTCCGACCTACACGGCGCGGGCGGCACGCATTGCGTACTGGGACAAGTTCGCACGCCCCGAGCTTCTGCCGGAATATTCGATCGGCTTTCCCGATGTGTGGTGGTCGAAAGACGCCGAAGGCGGCAATGGGGGCTGAGCCGATGGCGTCCCGTGTCGATCGGCACACGCTGAACCGACGCCAGTTCCTCACGGGCGCCGCAGCCACTGCGGCGGTGATGTCGCTGCCGATCTCGATCAGCGGCGCCTTTGCCGCCAACCCGACGGGCCAGCGACTGCACGGTCTCTCCGCCTTCGGAAAACTGAAATACGCTCCGAACTTCACGCATTTCGGCTATGTGAACCCGCAGGCCCGCAAGGGCGGCCGGTTTCACACGGCAGTGGCGAACTGGCTCTACAATCAGAACCCGCAAACCTTCAACACCCTTAACACATTCGTTTTGGCTGGCGATGCGCCGCCGCGCATGAACATATGCTTCGACACGTTGATGGTTTCGGCGCTCGATGAGCCGGATGCTCTTTATTGCCACGCGGCCGAATGGGTCGAGATTGCCGAAGACCGCAACTCGGTTCGTTTCGGCTTGCGGGACGGTATCCTGTTCCATGACGCGACGCCGCTGAGGGCGGGGGACGTCGCCTTCTCGCTGCAATTGATCAAGGAGAGCGGGCACCCCGATCTTGCCTCTGCGCTCACCTCCATGGTCGGGGCAGAGGCGATCGACGAGCGTACCGTCGAGGTCGTCTATGACGGGCTGCAATCCGGACGGGCTATTCTGGCTCTCGCGTCAATCCCGATCCTGTCGCAGATCTATTACTCGGCTAACGAGTTTACTGCATCGTCGTTGCACGTGCCCGTCTCCTCCGGCCCCTACCGGCCGAGCCGGGTCGAGTCGGGGCGCTTCATCGAGTATGAGCGTGTGCCTGACTACTGGGCGGCGGACCTGCCGACAGGACGCGGCCTCGCCAATTTCGATGTGATCCGGATCGAGTTCTATGCGGAGCGAACGGCAGAGTTCGAAGCCTTCAAGAAGGGCGACATTCATTTTCGCCAGGAGTCCGTCGCACAGGTCTGGTCGACTGGCTATGATTTTCCTGCCTTCGCGGATGGCCGCGTGCTGAAACAGGAATTTCCACGCGAGTTGCGACCGACGATGCAGGCGTGGGCGCTGAACCAGCGACGGGAGCCGTTCGACGATATCCGAGTGCGCGAGGCGATCGGGCTCTGTTTCGATTTCGAGTGGACCAACGACAAGCTGTTCTACGGGGTCTACGCGCGCTCCCAATCCCCCTTCGAGAATTCCGAGTTCAAGGCCGAAGGCCTGCCGACAGGCGCGGAGCTGGAATTGCTGAATGGCTTGAAGAGCCCTCTGCCGGAGGGTGTTCTGGGCGAGCCGCGCGTGGCGCCGCTCTCGGATGGCTCAGGACGCGATCGAAAGCTTCTGCAGCGCGCCGTCGAGCTTTTGCGTGAAGCAGGCTTTGCGCAGCAAGGCGGCCGGCTCTTGCGCGACGGTCGGCCGATCACGCTCGAAATCCTGATTCAGGCAACGGTCTTCGAACGGCTCCATGCTGGTTTCATTCAGAACCTGCGCCGGATCGGTATCGATGCATCCCTTCGGCTGGTCGATTCTGCGCAGTACACAGCGCGGACGAACGACTACGATTTCGACATGGTTATGATGGCGGTCCAGTTTTCAGCCACGCCGACGGCTGAATCTTTCGAGACCTTCGTGTCGACCCGCTCGGCCGACATGAAAGGCATGCGCAATCTTCCGGGCGCCAAGGACGCGATTTACGACGAACTTCTCGACCACATGGAACGCGTGGAAAGCCGCGAAGAGCTGGTCACAGTGATGCGCGTGCTCGATCGGGTCTTGCGGGCGCGGCTCGACTGGATTCCAAACTGGTATTCGGCGAATCACCTCGTGGCCCATTGGGACATGTTCGGCTTCGTCGATCCGAAACCGGATTATGGTTGGCCGGTGGAACAGCTCTGGTGGTACGACCAGGAAAAGGCTCAGGCAATTGGCAGGACATAGCTCTGCGCGCCCTCACGGGCATTTCAGAGGGAACCGCATCTGATGGGCGCTTACATCGCGCGTCGCCTGCTTTTGATGATCCCGACGATCTTCGGCATCATGGCGATCTCATTTGCCGTCATTCAGTTTGCCCCAGGCGGGCCGGTCGAGCAGGTCATCGCCGACCTGACCGGCCAGGGCGATGGTCTGTCCGATCGCATCGGCGGCGGCAGCGGTGACCTCGGCGCGGGTCAGCAATTTTCCGGCAATGACGGAAGCTCGTCGCGCTATCGCGGCGCGCAGGGGCTCGATCCGCAGTTCATCGCGCAGCTCGAAGCGCAATTCGGCTTCGACAAGCCGCCGCTCGAGCGCTTCGCCACGATGATCTGGAACTATCTGCGCTTCGATTTCGGCAACAGCTATTTCCGCGACGTCTCGGTAATCGATCTCATCATCGAGAAATTGCCCGTTTCCATCTCGCTCGGCGTCTGGATCCTGCTTTTATCCTACATCATCTCCATACCACTCGGCATCAAGAAGGCCATGGAGGATGGTTCGCGCTTCGATGTGTGGACGTCCGGCATCATTATCGTCGCCTATGCGGTTCCGGGCTTCCTGTTCGGCATTCTTCTGATCGTGCTCTTTGCCGGCGGTTCGTTCTTCGACTGGTTCCCACTGCGTGGTCTCGTTTCGGATAATTTCGCCCAGCTCTCCTGGTGGGAGAAGATCATCGACTATTTCTGGCACCTGACGCTGCCGCTTCTGTCGCTCGCGCTCGCGGCCTTTGCCACGACGACGCTTCTGACCAAGAACTCGTTCATCGACGAGATCCGCAAGCAATATGTGACGACCGCGCGGGCGAAGGGCCTTTCGGAGCGCTCGGTGCTCTACAAGCACGTTTTCCGCAACGCGATGCTGATCATCATCGCCGGCTTTCCGGCGGCCTTCATCTCGGCCTTCTTCACCGGATCGCTGCTCATCGAAACCATCTTCTCGCTCGACGGCCTCGGTCGCCTCGGCTTCGAATCCGTCGTGCGGCGCGATTACCCGGTCGTGTTCGCGACGCTCTACATCTTCTCGCTCATGGGGCTCCTGATCGGGCTTCTGTCCGACCTCGTCTACACGTGGGTCGATCCGCGGATCGATTTCGAGCGGAGGGATGTCTGACATGAGCGTCACCCAGCCTATTCCGCCCGCCGAGCGCTCGGCGCCCGTAGAGACGCCGGGACCGGGCACCGATACGCCCGTCGCGCCTCCGCGTCCGCAGCGCGCATTTTTGTCGCCGATGAACCGGCGCCGCTGGCAAAACTTCAAGGCCAATAGACGCGGCTACTGGTCGATGTGGATCTTCCTCGTCGTGTTCGTGCTGGCCATGCTGGCCGAATTCATAGCCAACGATCGCCCGATCATCGCGTCCTACAATGGCGAGATCCTCTTTCCTGTCGTCGTCGACTATCCGGAAGAGAAATTCGGCGGCTTCCTCGCGCAGACAGACTATCGCGACCCCTTCATCCAGGAGGAGATCGAGGCAAATGGCTGGATGATCTGGCCGCCGATCCGCTATTCCTACCAGACGGCGAATTCCAACATCCCGCGCTCGGCACCGACCCCGCCATTCTGGATGATGAGCGAGAGCGAGCGTTGTTCGGCCTATCCGTTGGGACCGGACGATCCCAATTGCACGCTCGGCAACATGAACTGGCTCGGCACGGACGACCAGGCGCGCGACGTGAGCGCCCGCCTGATCTACGGGTTCCGCATCTCCGTGCTCTTCGGGCTCATCCTCACGGCGGCATCGGCCGTCGTCGGCGTCGCTTCCGGTGCCGTGCAGGGTTATTTCGGCGGCTGGACCGACCTTATCCTGCAGCGCTTCATTGAGATCTGGTCCTCGATGCCCGTGCTCTACATTCTCCTGATCATCGCCGCGATCCTGCCGCCGGGCTTCTGGATATTGCTCGGCATCATGCTGCTCTTTTCCTGGGTCGCCTTCGTCGGCATCGTGCGCGCGGAATTCCTGCGGGCGCGCAATTTCGAATATGTGAATGCGGCCCGTGCGCTCGGCGTGTCGAACACCACGATCATGTTCCGCCACCTGCTGCCCAACGCCATGGTCGCCACGCTCACCTTCCTGCCCTTCATCCTGTCGGGCTCGATCACGACGCTGACCTCGCTGGATTTCTTGGGCTTTGGCCTGCCCCCCGGCTCGCCATCGCTCGGCGAGATGATCGCGCAGGGACAGCGCAATTTGCAGGCCCCCTGGCTCGGCATCACCGCTTTCCTCGTCATATCTCTGATGCTCTCGCTTTTGATCTTCATCGGCGAAGCGACCCGCGACGCCTTCGATCCACGCAAGACTTTCCGGTAAGGAGGCTGAATGGTAGATTATAGGAACATTTCTACCATGGAGCCGGAACGATGGGCTTGAACATCAAGAACGAGAAAGTGGAGCGCCTTGCACGCCAGCTTTCGGTGCAGACGGGTGAAACCCTGACGGGCGCGATCGAAAAAGCTCTTGAAGAACGTCTGGCGCGGCTCAAGGAGAAGACAGAGGTTCAAGTGCGACTGCAACGGATTCGCGAGGTCACACGCAATCTTCCGCCACCACCGCCCGGCTTTACCAGCGACCATTCCGATCTCTACGACGAAGATGGTCTTCCGGTATGATTGTGGATGCATCGGCTCTTCTGGCCATCATTCTGGGCGAAGACGAAAAGGCTGAGTTCGAAGAAGTGCTCGCCGTGATGGACGGCGACCTTTCCATCTCTCCAGTCAATTACGTCGAAGCCTTCGTGCGGCTATCTCGTCTCGATCGACAAGACTGCATCATCGCATTGGACCATTTGATCGAGGCGGCCGGTATTCGAATTGAACCCGTGACCGAAGCCCATGCGCACCTCGCACGGCAGGCACACGTGACCTACGGCAAGGGCAATCATCCTGCGCGTCTCAATCTCGGCGATTGTTTCGCCTATGCACTGTCCAAGGCGGAACGCCTTCCGCTTCTCTTCAAAGGCGATGATTTTCGCCAAACCGACATAAAGGCAGCGCTTTGACAGCCGCGACCACCACCCCTCTCCTTTCCGTCCAGGATCTCTCCGTCGCTTTCCATCAGGAGGGCATCACCGTTCCGGCGGTCGATCACGTGTCGTTCGACATCCATGCTGGCGAAACGGTGGCGCTGGTCGGGGAGTCCGGGTCGGGCAAGTCGGTCTCCGCGCTTTCGGTTCTCAAACTTCTGCCCTATCCGGCCGCGAGCCATCCATCGGGACGGATCCTGTTCGATGGGCAGGACCTGCTGTCGGCGGATGCGAAGGCGCTGCGGCGCGTGCGCGGCAACGACATCACAATGATCTTTCAGGAGCCGATGACGTCGCTCAATCCGCTCCATTCCATCGAAAAGCAGATTGCCGAAATCCTGATGCTGCATCAGGGCATCCGCGAAAACGAAGCGCGGCCGCAGGTGATCGACCTCATGCATCAGGTCGGTATCCGAGAGCCGGAGAAGCGGCTTGAAGCGTTTCCGCATCAGCTGTCGGGTGGCCAGCGCCAGCGCGTCATGATCGCCATGGCGCTCGCCAACCGGCCGAAGCTGCTGATTGCCGACGAGCCGACGACTGCGCTGGACGTGACAGTTCAGGCACAGATCCTTGAGCTTTTGAAGTCGCTGAAGGACAAGCACGGCATGGCCATGCTGTTCATCACCCACGATCTCGGCATCGTGCGCAAGATCGCCGATCGCGTCTGCGTCATGACCAAGGGCAAGATCGTCGAGACGGGACCGACGGCGGAGATCTTTGCCAATCCGCAACACGACTATACGCGCCATCTGCTGGCGGCCGAGCCAAAGGGCCGCGCGCCGGCCTTGAACGAAAACGCCCCCGTCGTGCTTTCCGGCACCGGCGTGAAGGTCTGGTTCCCGATCAAGAAGGGCTTCCTGCGCAAGACCGTCGACCATGTGAAGGCGGTCGATGGCATCGATCTGGAACTGCGCGCCGGCCAGACGCTCGGCGTCGTCGGCGAATCCGGTTCCGGCAAGACCACGCTTGGCCTGGCATTGACGCGCCTGATCGCGTCGGAAGGACGCATCGGCTTCGTCGGCAAGGACATCAACGCCTTTTCCTTCGCCGAGATGAAGCCGCTGCGCAACCGCATGCAGGTGGTGTTCCAGGATCCCTACGGCTCACTGTCTCCGCGCATGTCCGTGGCGGAAATCGTGGCCGAGGGGCTTGCGATCCATGAGCCCAAGCTGTCCGCCAGCGAGCGTGACGCCAAAGTCGTCGAAGCGCTGCAGGAAGTGGGCCTCAACCCGGAAACCCGCTTCCGCTATCCGCATGAATTTTCCGGTGGCCAGAGGCAGCGCATCGCGATCGCCCGCGCCATGGTGCTGAAACCGCGTTTCGTCATGCTGGACGAGCCGACCTCGGCGCTCGACATGAGCGTGCAGGCGCAGGTGGTCGATCTGTTACGCGACCTGCAGAAGAAGCACGATCTGGCCTATCTCTTCATCAGCCACGATCTGAAGGTCGTGCGTGCGCTCGCCAACGAGGTGATGGTGATGCGCAACGGCAGGGTGGTCGAACGCGGCTCATCCGACCAGATCTTCGACAACCCGCAGACGGACTACACCAAGGCGTTGATGGCGGCAGCTTTCGGCATGGAGACCGTGGCCAGGGAAGCGGTGAACCAGTGACCGACACCGCGATCGACCTCAAGGACGGCGAAAGCCGCATCCGCATCGACGCGCGCGAGACGGTGTTTTCCAGCTTTCGCACCTATGATCTCGTCACCTTCGCGGAAGCCAACGAGGCGGCCGGTCCGGTGGAGCCGGATGACGGCGCACCGGTGCTGACGCGCGAGCTTCTCGTGACCCATCGCACCGCTGCCGTGCTGCCCTATGATCAGCGCAGCGGCGACATCATCCTGCTCCGGCAGTTCCGGCTCGCGGCGCATCTGCGCACCGGGCGCGGCATGATGATCGAGATCGTCGCCGGCGCCGTCGATGCCGGCGAAGACATCGAGGCTGCCGCCCTGCGCGAACTGACCGAAGAAACGGGTCTCGTCGCTGAAAGGCTGCACTGGGCGGCCGACTTTCTGCCGTCGCCGGGCATGTCGGACGAGTACGCCACGCTCTTCGTTGCGCCGGTCGATGCGACAGCGCTTCATGCGCAAGCCGGCACGGATGAGGACGAGACGATCTTCCCGTTTCGCGTCTCGCTCAAAGATGCCATTGCGGCTGCGGATGCCGGCCACATCACGAACGGTTTCACGCTCATCGCGCTTAACTGGTTTGCCCGCCACCACACCCGCTTCGTCGATCTTCGGGACGCATGATGGACACGTTACGCAAGGGTCGCATTCTCCTGTCGCTCACCGGCTGGTCGCCGGATGTCTGGCTCGAGACGCTACGCCATGAAGCACCCGATCGCGACATCGTGCTGGCTCCCGATCACGCGGCCGACCCCAACATCCACTATGCGGTCGTCTGGAAGCAGCCGCATGGTATCCTCAAGGACCTGCCGAACCTGAAGGCGATCTTTTCGATCGGCGCAGGCGTCGATCATCTCTTTCAGGATCCGCATGTGCCGGACGTGCCGATCGTCAGGGTCGTCTCGCCCGATCTTACGCTGCGCATGAGCGAATACGTCGTCTGGCAGGTGCTCGACCATCACCGGAAGGGCCAGGCTTATCGCGACCAGCAACGGCGTTGCGTCTGGCGTGAAGATCTCACCCAAAAGTCTGCGGACGAGGTCACTGTTGGCATCATGGGCCTCGGACATCTCGGGCTCGACGCGGCGACCAAGTTGCAGGCGCTGGGCTTTCGGGTAACGGGCTGGTCCCGCCGGCCGAAGGACGTGGCACCATACATCACCCTGTTTACCGGTGAAGCCCAACTCGGTGCCTTCCTCGGCTCCGCCGACATGATCGTCTGCCTGCTGCCGCTGACGCCCGAGACAGCCGGCATTCTCGCGGCACCGCTTTTCGCGCAGATGAAGAAAGCCGGACCGGACTTTGCCGGTCCGATCCTGATCAATGCCGGCCGCGGCGGATTGCAGAACGAGGCCGACATCCTGGCCGCTCTCGACTACGGTGCGCTGGCCGCTGCAAGCCTCGACGTCTTCGAGAGCGAACCGCTGCCTGCCTCAAGCCCGCTCTGGCATCATCCGCGCGTCACGATCACACCGCATGCCGCCGCTGCCTCGTCTCCCGCGAAGATCATCCCGCCGATGGTCGCGCAAATGAACCGCCACGATGCGGGTGGACCGCTCACCGACCTAGTCGACCGCACCGCCGGCTATTGATCCGCCGCGCGAGGACGATAAGCTGCCGCCAAGGGCCTCGACTGGATGCGCGACAATGGCAGACACCTCGCAAAAGTCGCCAAAAGCCGATGATCAACCCCGGCTTCTCTCAGGCGGCAATCCGCAAATCGCCAAGGGCTATGGTGAAGCCCCGGTGCAGGCCTATATCGCGGCGATGCCCGGCTGGAAGAGCGATCTCGGTCGGCGCCTCGATGCGCTGATCACTGAAACAGTCCCGGACGTGCGCAAGGCAGTCAAATGGAATTCGCCCTTTTACGGCGCGGATGATGATGGGTGGTTTTTAAGTTTCCACTGCTTCGCAAAGTACGTGAAAGTTGCATTCTTCCACGGCGCCTCGCTCGACCCCGTGCCGCCCGGCAAGTCCAAGCAGGCCAATGTACGCTATCTCGACATTCGCGAAGACGACACGCTCGACGAAGCCCAGTGTCGCGCCTGGGTAAAACAAGCCAGTGCGCTGCCGAGCGAGAGGATTTAGGTCCAGCTGTGTTCAGAGCACACGCCGCAGGTTCGTCGGCTGGCCGTAGACAGGACCGATCCGCGTGATCGCATCCGCCAGCGTCTCGCGGGCAACGGTCATCGTGTGCCCATTGGCGTGTATCACCGTTTCGGCGTCCTCAAGGATCGCGACATGGCCTTTCCAGAAGACAAGGTCGCCGCGTTGGCGCTGATCAAGGCTTATTTCGATGCCCAGACCGTCGGCCTGCATGTCGCTGTCCCTCGGCGCGGGCTTGCCTGCCATCATAAGTGTCATCTGCACCAGGCCGGAGCAGTCGATGCCGAAACCGGAGCGTCCACCCCAAAGATAGGGCGTTTCCAGGAAGCGTGCGGCCCAGGCCACGTGGTCCAGGGACGCAGTGCCGATCGGCGCTAGATGCGCGGCGATCACGGCCTGCCCGTCGTCCGTCAGCGCATACTGCGTGCCGCGCACCTCAGTTTCATCGGAAACCCTTAGCCGGCTTCCGATCGAAAGCTGGTCGACGATCGGTCGCTTCATGTCCGGTTCAACGTATCGATAGGTGCGCAGCGCCATCACCCAATGAGTCGGCGCTTCATCACTGCTGTTCTCGATCGCGCTTTCCGATATGTAGCCCACATAGCCGTCAAGCTCGGCGCGCACCCACGCGAAGCCATTCGCGCGGTCGAAGATTTGCACCCGCTCTCCCAGGAGCAACTGGCTATCGATCCCGACTTTGCCGTCGGGATGCGGCCTGAGATCGGCGAGCGGCACCGAAACATGCCCGGCGGTGCCTTTCGTGAAGGTCTCGGCCTCGACCAAGCCTTTCAGCCGCTCTTCGGCCAGGTCGGCGCGAAAGGCGTTCAGCCTTCGATCAAGCATGGCTTCGTCTCACCCTTCCAACTCGCGCCCGGATGCGACGATTAGGTCGCCCAGACACTCCAGATACAGCGCGCCCTTCACGGTGCGCTTGATTATCACGTTGCGCTTGTCGTCGTTGTCGCGGACGCGGTCGACCAGACCCATCTGTCCCATGCGATCAAGCGCACGAGTGATCACCGGCTTCGTCACATTGAGCGTTGCTGCCAGTCCGCGCACCGTATGCGGCGGCGCGACGAGGTAGATCTGGCTAAGGATCGCAAGCTGTCGCAGCGTCAGGTCCGGACCCGCCTCGCGCACCAGATCGACGCTGACGCGATGCCAGAGCCCGAGCGCTTCCGAAGCCCGCAACTGCAGCATCGTCCACCTCGCCCTTCTTCACGCCAGCGAGCCGGCTCGCTGCGATTTCCGTTCACAGTGCCCTGGCGACCCCGCCAACGGCCCGTCAGCCATAGCGTTTTTCGAGCAGCTGATACAGTGCGCGGATCGCCTGCGCTTCGCCGCCCATGGGCGACTGCGGCCGATCCTTGGGATTCCAGCCATAAATGTCGAAATGGACCCAGGAGCCTGGCCCCGCGACAAAGCGCTTGAGGAAGAGCGCCGCGGTGATCGAACCGGCAAAGCCGCCGGACGGCGCATTGTTGAGGTCGGCGACCTTGCTCGCGAGATCGCCATCATATCCCATGTGCAGCGGCAGGCGCCACAATGGGTCGGCCACCGTGCGCTGCGCCGCGTCGATGTCGGCAGCGAGGGTTTCGTCATCGGTGTAATAGGGTGGCAGGTCGGGTCCGAGCGCGACGCGGGCAGCGCCCGTCAGCGTCGCCAGGTCGATCAGAAGCTCCGGCTCGCGTTCGGAGGCCAGCGCCAGCGCGTCGGCGAGCACGAGGCGGCCTTCCGCATCGGTGTTGCCGATCTCCACCGTCAATCCCTTGCGGCTCGTCAGGATGTCGCCGGGGCGGAAGGCGTTGCCGGAAATGGCATTCTCCACCGCCGGCACGAGCACCGCCAGATCGATGTCGAGGCCCGCATCCATCAGCATGAAAGCGAGGCCCATGACATTGGCCGCGCCGCCCATGTCCTTCTTCATCAAGAGCATTCCGGAAGCCGGCTTGATATCGAGCCCGCCGGTGTCGAAACAGACACCCTTGCCGACCAGGGTCACCTTGGGTGCGCCCTCGCGGCCGTGGCGCAGCTCAAGAAGCCGCGGCGCATCCACGCTTGCCCGACCCACCGCGTGGATCATCGGGAAATTCTGCTCCAGAAGCGCGTCGCCCTTGATGACCGTGATCGCAGCACCGAACCGCTCGCCAAGGGAACGGAAAGCATCTTCAAGCTGCTGCGGTCCCATGTCGTTGGTCGGCGTGTTGATCAGGTCACGGGCCAGAAACGAGCCGGCAATCAGGCGCTCGATGCGCGGACCATCGACAGCGTCGGGAAGCGCCATCGAAGGCTGGTCGGCACCGTTGCCATTCGCACGGTATCTGTCGAAGCGATAGGATCCCAGCCCATAGCCGAGCGCGAAATCCTCGGCGCCATCTGCGGGGCCCGCGTAACGCCAATCGCCCTTCGGCAACAGACGGGCAATCTTGCCGGCTGCGAGCGGCAGCGGCTTGGCGCCCATGCCGACGAGGATGCCCGATAACGCGCCGTCCGGCCCCGGAACAGGCAACAGTGTTCCGGCATCCGCCTTGAAGCCCGCCCGGTCTGCCCAGTCGCTCGCATGCTGGGGCACATGGGAAGCGTCTGCGCCCTTGGCCAAAGGCCAAGCGGGCAACGCGTTCTCGGCAGGTGCGGAGAAAACGGGCTTGCGGTCGAAGGAAAACGTCACGTCTGAGCCTCGTGTGGAATGCCGCCAAGCGCTTGAGGGCGGCCTGAAGGGAATCGGCGTTAAGGAACGGTTAGGGTTAACAGATTATCTCTTTCAGTCGAGCAGCGCTGCAAATCGACCCCCTCGAATGTCAAGCGCTCCGCCATTCTGACGACGGGCGAACGACCATGAAAAACGCGACGACACGAGCTATTTCCGTTTCTCGAACCGCGCGGATTGGCGCCATTCTGGCGCTGGGCATCGCGCTTTCCGCTTGCGCGTCTGGCCGCGACCAGATGTCGACCGGCTCCATTCCCGGCGGCGATTCGCGCAAGCCCGTCGCTGCGATGAACACCGTCGAGATCGACGCCGCGACCCGGCGCGTCGGTACCGCCTACGAGCGGAACCCGCAGGACAAGTCGATCGGCATGAGCTATGCCAGCATCCTCAACATGAACGGGCGATCCGATCAGGCGCTGGCGGTCATGCAGCAGGTGGCCATCTCGCATCCTTCCGACAACGAAGTGCTTGCCGCCTTCGGCAAGGCTCAGGCTGCAGCCGGCGAATTGCAGCCGGCGCTGGATACGATCCGCCGCGCCCAGACGCCCGACCGGCCCGATTGGAAGCTGCTTTCGGCGGAGGGCGCGATCCTCGACCAGCTCGATCGGCCGCAAGAAGCACGCGCGCTTTATCGCAAGGCGCTCGACATCCAGCCGAACGAACCATCGGTCCTTTCGAACCTTGGCATGTCCTACCTGCTGAAGGGCGATCTGCCGGCGGCCGAAACCTACCTCAAGACGGCTGTTGCCCAGCCGGAAGCCGACAGCCGCGTGCGCCAGAACCTCGCGCTCGTCGCCGGTCTTCAGGGCCGCTTCGGCGAAGCGGAACAGATCGCTGCCGGTGAATTGGAACCGGCCCAGGCTGCCGCGAACGTCGCTTATCTGCGCAACATTCTCGCCCAGCAGAATGCCTGGGCCGATCTGGCCGACAGGGATGCCAGCGCGACGAACTGACGCCCTCGACTAGCCGCTACCAGCCGCGAGAATCCCGTTTCAATCGGACCTTTCCCGCGCTATATGCGCGCCATGACCAGATCCGTGAACGAAACGCCGCTTTCCCATATCCGCAACTTCTCCATCGTCGCCCATATCGACCATGGAAAGTCGACGCTCGCCGACCGTCTCATCCAGATGACCGGCTCGCTCGAGATGCGCGAAATGAAGGACCAAATCCTCGACGCGATGGATATCGAGCGCGAGCGCGGCATCACGATCAAGGCGAACACCGTCCGGCTCGAATATGACGCCAAGGACGGCGAGCATTACGTTCTCAATCTCATCGACACGCCCGGCCACGTCGACTTCGCCTATGAGGTCTCGCGGTCACTCTCGGCGTGCGAAGGCTCGCTTCTGGTCGTGGATGCCAGCCAGGGCGTGGAAGCGCAGACGCTCGCCAACGTCTACCAGGCGCTCGACAACGACCACGAGATCGTCACCGTCCTCAACAAGATCGACCTGCCGGCCGCCGAGCCGGAGCGTATCAAGGCGCAGATCGAGGAAGTGATCGGACTGGATACGGCGGACGCGGTCGAAATTTCCGCCAAGACGGGTCTCGGCGTCGAAAACGTGCTGGAAGCGATCGTCAAGCGCCTGCCCCCGCCGAAGGGTGGCGACCGCAACGATCCGCTGAAGGCGCTTCTCGTGGACAGCTGGTACGACAGTTATCTCGGCGTCATCGTCCTGGTCCGGGTGCTCGACGGGCACCTGAAGAAGGGCCAGATCATCCGCATGATGGGCACCGACGCCAAATACACCGTCGAGCGCGTTGGCGTGATCACGCCCAAGATGGTGACGGTCGAGGAACTTGGCCCCGGCGAGATCGGCTTCATCACCGGCTCGATCAAGGAAGTGGCCGACACGCGTGTCGGCGATACGATCACCGAGGACAAGCGTCCGACTTCGACGATGCTGCCGGGATTCAAGCCTGCGCAGCCGGTGGTCTTCTGCGGCCTGTTCCCGGTCGACGCCGCCGACTTCGAAGATCTGCGCGCAGCCATGGGCAAGCTTCGCCTCAACGATGCGTCGTTTTCGTTCGAGATGGAAAGCTCCGCCGCACTCGGCTTCGGCTTCCGCTGCGGCTTCCTCGGCCTGCTGCATCTCGAGATCGTGCAGGAACGCCTTGAGCGCGAATTCGATCTCGACCTGATCGCAACGGCACCGTCCGTTGTCTACAAGCTGTCGATGACAGACGGCACCGAGCGCGAACTGCACAATCCCGCCGACATGCCCGATGTGGTCAAGATCCGCGAAATCCACGAGCCCTGGATCCGCGCGACCATCCTGACGCCGGACGACTATCTCGGCTCGGTGCTCAAACTTTGCCAGGATCGCCGCGGCATCCAGGTCGATCTGTCCTATGTCGGCAATCGCGCCATGGTCATCTACGACCTGCCGCTGAACGAGGTCGTCTTCGATTTCTACGACCGGTTGAAGTCGCTGTCGAAGGGCTATGCTTCCTTCGACTACCAGATCACCGAATATCGCGAGGGGAACCTCGTGAAGATGCAGATCCTCGTCAACTCGGAGCCTGTCGACGCGCTGTCGATGATGGTGCACCGCTCGGCCGCCGAACGCCGCGGTCGGGAAATGTGCGAGAAGCTCAAGGATCTGATCCCCAAGCACATGTTTAAGATCCCGATCCAGGCTGCGATCGGTGGCTCGGTGATCGCCCGCGAGACGATCTCGGCACTGCGCAAGGACGTGACGGCCAAGTGCTATGGCGGCGACGCCAGCCGCAAGCGCAAGCTCCTCGACAAGCAGAAAGAGGGCAAGAAGCGCATGCGCCAGTTCGGCAAGGTCGACATTCCGCAGGAAGCCTTCATCGCCGCCCTGAAGATGAGCGATCAATAGCAGGCTCTGCCTGCACATTGGCGTCGATTTACAGAAGCTACAGCCAGCGGTAGTGTTTGCCCGGTATCGGGGAGACACTCATGGGCGATCGCAATCAGCTTCTGTTCGTCGAGCAGAATGCGTCGCTTTTCGACGGCCCGTTCCTCGAAATCGGGTCTCGCGACTACGGCGACACCCAGAATCTCAGGGCCTTGTTCTCTCCCAAAGGGCATTATATCGGCATCGATGCGCTCGAAGGCGCGGGGGTCGATCGCGTCGTCGACCTGACGCAGTCGATGGAGACGATCTCAGCTGCGCTTGATGGCAAGCGCTTCGGCACGATCTTCTGCATGAGCGTGATGGAGCATTGCCGGCAGCCCTTCGCCATGGCCGATGCGATCACACACTTGCTCAAGCCCGGCGGGGTGCTCTGTCTCTCGGTGCCGTTCGCCTGGCAATTTCACGGCTATCCGTCGGATTACTGGCGGTTCACCCATGAAGGCGTGAAGCAGCTTTTCCCGACACTGGTCTTCGACGAAAGCCTGGGACATGCGGCTTTGCGGGATGGCGAATTCAATCCGCTCGACACCGAGATCGGGAAAGTGGCGCTCAGCACCTCGCTGCAGCGCAAGGCAGGAAAAGCTGGTCGCGCCATGGGTGCTGGTTTCTTGAAGATGATCGGCCGAACTCCGGCTTTCGGCTGGGCTCTCGGGCATCCCTATCTGCTCGCGCCGACCATGATCAACATGATCGGGCGGAACCCGGCCGCCTGAGGCAGGGCTCGGACATCGATGATGTCAAAATATCGCAGGCCGCTTGTTTCGTTGCACCTCAGCCTGCAACGTCGTAAGAGCATTGGGTGTGGCGCGTCGCTTCGACGCGACTGGTCCGGTTAGCCCACATGCACTTCCTGCATGGGTTCAACTCCCGGCCGCGGTTGGAGTTTTCGTGAACATACGTCCTAACCATGAAGCGACTGCCGAGGCGCAGGCGCGCGCGTGGGCCAAAGTCCTCGCCCCCTATCGCAAACCTAATCCCGTGCGCAGCACCTATGAACTGGCCATCACGGCCATTCCGTTCGTGGCGCTGTGGGCGCTGACCGCGCTGGCCGTCACGCACGGCTATTGGTGGGGTCTCCTGCTCACCATACCGGCTGCAGGATTTCTGGTGCGACTGTTCATCGTCCAGCATGATTGCGGGCATGGCACGCTTTACCAGCGACGCAGCCTCAACGACTGGATCGGCCGCGTCCTCGGCGTCTTTACGCTGACCCCTTACGATTATTGGCGCAGGACCCATGCGGTTCACCATGCCACCGCCGGCAATCTCGACAAGCGCGGCATCGGGGACATCACGACGCTCACCGTTGCGGAATACCGTGCTCTGCCGTGGCTCGGGCGCCTGCGCTACCGGCTCTACCGCCATCCGGCCGTCATGTTCGGTCTCGGACCGGCCTGGCTCTTCATCTGCCAGTACCGCCTGCCCTTCGGGCTGATGCGGGCCGGCGTTCAACCCTGGACATCGACGCTCGCCACCAATGTCGCGATCGCCATTCCAGTTGCGCTGCTGATGTGGCTGATGGGCCCGATCGAGTTCCTGCTCGTGCAGATCCCGATCACCCTGATGGCGGCCACCGCCGGCGTGTGGCTGTTCTACGTGCAGCACCAGTTCGAAGAAACCCACTGGTCGGATGCCGAAGTGTGGAACTTCCAGAACGCGGCGCTGCATGGAAGCTCGCATTACGATCTTCCGGCCCCCCTGCGCTGGATGAGCGGCAATATCGGCATCCATCACGTGCACCATCTCTCGGCAACGGTACCGTTCTACCGGCTGCCTGAGGTGCTTCGTGACCACCCCCAATTGCACGACATCGGCCGCATTACATTTCTGGAAAGCCTCGCCTGCGTGAAACTCGTCCTTTGGGACGAAAACGCTCGGCGGCTCGTTTCCTTCCGGCAAGCGCGGGCTATCGCCTAAGGGCAAAACCCCCGCGTTCTCCGCCTTTCATCAGCATTTTCGGAACTGATTGTCCTTGAGCGCATTCTGAACCATGCGCGGCCACCTTTTGGCCGCAATCTCAGAACGTTCAAAGGGCAATTTTTCAATGGCTTCAGAGGTCAAAACTGGCCGGCTCGGTCCGTTTCCACATGTCAGCATTCCGGTCTTCTCGATCTCTGCAGGGCTGATCGTCGCGTTCATCCTGTTCGGGGCGCTCTTTCCCGAAACCTCGGGCGCGATCTTCCTCGGAGCACAGGCAGCCGTTGCCGATTATTTCGGCTGGTTCCTGATCCTCGTCACCAATCTCGCCGTTGCCGCAAGCCTTTATCTCGCCATCGGCCCTTACGGCTCGATCCGGCTGGGCGCGCAGACGGAAACCCCGCAATACGGGCTGTTTTCGTGGATCGCGATGATGTTTTCCGCGGGCATCGGTATCGGGCTGCTCTATTGGGGCGTCGCCGAGCCGCTGACGCACTTCTACGCGCCGCCGCTCCAGGAGGCTGAAAGTGTTGCCGCGGCCGAGCAGGCTATGGTCCTCTCCTTCCTTCACTGGGGCTTTCACGGCTGGGGCGTCTACTGCATCGTCGGATGCGCGCTTGCCTACTTTCACTACCGCAAGGGTCTGCCGCTCTCGATCCGCTCCGCGCTCTATCCAATCATTGGCGAGCGCATCTACGGGCCTTGGGGTCACGCGGTCGATATCTTGGCCGTGTTCGGCACGATGTTCGGCGTCGTGACCTCGCTCGGCCTCGGCGTCATGCAGATCAATGCCGGTCTCGATACGCTCTTCGGCATCGGCAACAACATCGTGGTCCAGTTGCTGTTGATCGCGTTCATCACCGGGCTTGCCACTCTCTCGGTTCTTGCCGGCCTCGATGGCGGCATCAAGCGTCTCTCGAACTTCAACATCCAGATGTCGTTCGTGCTGCTCGCCTTCATGGTGATCGCCGGACCGACGCTCTACATTTTCGACAGCTTCGTCGAAAACATGGGCAACTACATCAACGAGTTTATCTATTTCTCGTTCTGGTCAGAGGCTTACTCGGGCACCAACTGGCAGGTCGACTGGACGATCTTCTACTGGGCTTGGTGGATTTCCTGGTCGCCCTTCGTCGGCATCTTCATTGCGCGCATCTCGCGCGGCCGCACCATCCGCGAGTTCACGCTCGGCGTCCTCTTCGTGCCGGCAACGATCATGTTCTTCTGGTTCACGGCCTTTGGCGGCGTGGCCATTCAGATGGAGCTTGCAGGTGATCCGGGTTTGATCGCCGTGACGCAGGAAGCCTATGGCAATGCCATCTTCCGGCTGATGGAATTCTACCCGCTCACCGACATCATCACCGGCCTGCTCGTGATCATGATCGTGATGTGGTTCGTCACCTCGTCCGACTCCGCCTCTTTCGTCATCGACATGCTGACCGCCGGCGGCGAAGCCGATCCGCCGAAGGTCCAGCGGCTGTTCTGGGCAATTGCCGAAGGCGCGATCGCAGCGGTGCTGCTGGTCGCGGGTGGGCTCAGCGCGTTGCAGGCGGCGGCCGTCGTGGCCGGCTTCCCCTTCGCCTTCGTCATTCTTGTGATGATGTACGGCCTGATGCGCGGCCTCTCCCGCGACCACCTCGTGCTCTATCGCTACGAGCAGTGGTACGAGACGGAAAAGGAAGTGGAAGCCAATCTGCCCAAGGCCTACAAGGGCGAGGAAGCCCTTGGCGGCCCGCCGGAGCTGGCGAAGGGCACGTAAAGCCTATCGATCAGGAAAGATGGGTTCGCATGGCATCCACCAGCACTGCGACCCCGTCCATCGTCGTCACAGGACCAGGCGAGAAGCGCAGCAGCGCGTCCCGCCTGTCTGCGTATATGCCGCGATCGCGCAAGGTCGATAGCAGGCCCTCGGCGGTTTGGCTGTCCTCCAGACGGATCATCACGCTGCCGCCGCGCGCGTTGTCGTCGCGCGGGCTGACGAGGCTGAACGGCAGGCCCTCGATGCCGGCGAAGATGGCGTCTGACAGCGCCCGGTTGTGCGCAAGCAGCGCCTGCTGGTCCTGGGCCGCATGCCAGCGCATCGCAGGCAGGCTTGCAAGAGCAGAGACCACCGAGGGGGTGCCATTGTCGAAGCGGCGGATGTCGGATGCATAGTGGAACTTGTCCAGGTCCCAGGAAAACGGGTTTTCCTGGCTGAACCAGCCGCGAAACTCAGGCTCGCAGGCGGCGATCAACTCGCTCGCCACGTGAAGTATCCCCGCGCCCGGCGTGCCGCACATCCATTTGAGGCTGGTGGAGATGGTGAAATCCACAGCCGGTTCGTTGACGGAGAACGGCAGTAGCCCGGCGGCCTGCGTGATATCGACGCCAACAAGGCTACCCATCTTGCGGCCATGGGCGGTCAGCGCGGCAATGTCTGCGCGATGCGACGAGGTGGACGACACCCAGGTCAGGAGCGCCAGCCCGACGGTCTCGTCCCATTGGGCGATCACGTCCTCGTCTTCCACATAGGACGCGCCTTGGCGCAGCGGCACGGTCTCCAGCGAAAAGCCGAAGCGGGGTGCAAGCGCCGTCAGGAGGAAGTGCAGCGACGGGAAGCAGTCGCCTGCCACCAGGAGTTTGCGTCCTTTGAGATGCTTGCCCGGGAGTGCGCCGATCAACGCATAGAGCGCGGCGGTCACGTTTTCCGATGTCGTCACGGTGCCCTCGGGCGCGCCGATCAGGCGGCGCCAATGCTCGATGAACTCAGCGCGCCGACCCAGGATCGCGCTCCACTGGCCATCGTCCGGCGCACCCCAGACACCGGCAAACTCGGTCATCGCCGCGGCAATGTCCTCAGCCTTGCCGGGATACTGGCCGATCGAGTGATAGAGGAAATAGCCGGAGCCATCCTTTTCGAGGCGCTGAGCGGTCATGTGATGTCTTCAAGTCCCTGGGTGCTGGGTGGCGATCAATTCGTGCGGAAGCGGTTTTCGAGATAGGAAACGAGACGCACCGCCGGCAAAAGAACGATCAGATAGATGAGCGCGGCGGCGATCAGCGGCGATGGATTGGCGGTCAGCGCCTGCGCATCGGTCGCCTGCTTGAGCAGGTCCGGCATTGCCACCACGGAAGCGAGCGACGTGTCCTTTGCGATCGCAACCGAGTTCGATGTGTGCGGCGGAATGGCGATGCGAAACGCCTGCGGCAGGATCACCTTGATGATGATGATGCGAAACGGCAGCCCGAGCGATTCAGCGGCTTCCGTCTGACCCTTCGGAATCGCCTGGATGCCGGCGCGAAACACTTCCGCCGTAAAGGCGGAAAAGACGAGGCTGAGCGCCAGCACGGCCGAGACGAAGGGCGAGAAGCGCAGGCCCATGAAGGGCAGCGCGTAATAGATGAGGACGAGAAGCACGAGGATCGGGATCGCCCGGAACACGTCGATATAGGCGACGGCCAGCAGCCGGAACGGCTTGGCGGCATAAAGCCGGATCAGGCACATCAGGACCCCGGCGATCGCGCCGACCGTCAAGGTCGCGCCCGCCAGCGCCAACGTGTTCCAGATGCCGCGCCACAGCATCGGCAGCACGCGCATGATGACATCGATGTTGAGGAATGTGTCGACGAAACTCATGGCGGACCTTCGCGCTTGTCAGAGATCAAAAAGAAGCGGCCCGTCTGTTGCAACGGGCCGCCATGTCGCGAAATGCCGCTTACTCGGCGGTGGGAATTTCAAGCACCGTCACGGTCGAACTGTCGGCCGCAGGTGCTTCGCCAAGCCATTTCTCGTAGATTTCGGCGAGCGTGCCGTCTTCCTTGATCTCGCTGATGGCCGCGTTGATCGGCTCCAGCAGTTCGGAGCCCTTCGGCAGCATCAGGCCGTACTGGTCCCCAGTCGGGATCACTTCGGCGATGTTGAGATCAGGCATTTCCTTGGCTGCGAAGATGAAGCCCGTCACGTCGCCGATGGCGCCGGCAATGCGGCCTGCACGCACGTCGAGCAGCAGACCCTGCTGGTCCGGGTAGGTGCGCAGCTCGCCGAAACCGTATTCGGCCGTGTTGGCCTGGATCCAGGCATCGCCGGTCGAGGAGGCAATGGCGCCGACGGGCTCGCCAGCGAGATCTGCAAGGCTCGACGCGCCGTCAGCGAGGGACACGAGCGCGAGGTCCGCGTCGTAGTAGCCCTGCGTGAAGGACTGGCTCTGCAGGCGCTCCTGCGTGATCGTGATCGTGGAGATCGCAACGTCGATGCGGCCGGAAGCGGTGGCGGCGAACAGTGCCTGGAAGCCGAGGTCGGAGATCTCGAGGTCCATCTCGAGCCGTTCGGCGACTTCCGTGATCAGGTCGACTTCGAAGCCTTCGAACTCGCTCTGCTCGTTCTTGAATTCCCATGGCGGGTTCGACGGATAAGCGCCGACGGTGAGCGTCTCGGCGAATGCCGCTGCACCGGCTGTCAGGCCGAGTGCAAGGGTCGTTGTGGCAAGCAGCAGTTTCTTCATGTGACTTGTTCCTCTCGTTTGGCCTTTTTTTCCTTCACGCTCGCGCCGGCGATCGATCGAAAGACCTCCAGCGTGATCTCGACATGCAGGCGCAGCTTCTCACGCGCCACCGGGGCGTCGCGATCGAGAACGACCTGCATCAATTCCGTGTGGGCGGATACCGAATGTGCGCGGGACAAAAGCGCTTCGGTTTCCGGCGTGTGCTTCTCCGGGCCATGCGGGTTAATGGCGCGCGGATGGAAGAGAAGTGCCTGGTGGTGCAGCCGCAGTTGCTCTGCCGTCCGCACGAAAAAACGCTTCAGCCAGGACGAACGTCCGGCGGCGTGCAGTGCGATGTGAAACGCATCATGCGTCTCGTCCCACAGCTGGCGGGCGGCGACATCGACATTGCCCGCAGGTGGCGCAACCTGGGTGAGGCGATGATGGGCAGCAACAATGCCGCTTTCCCAATCGAGATCGCCATGGGCGATCGCATCTTCCAGAAGCGAAGTCTCCACGGTCAGGCGGGCGATTTCAAGATCTTCCAGCTCGGGCAGTGAGACAGGAGCGACGCGCCATCCACGGTTGGCGCTGCCGACGACCAATTGCTTCTCTTCAAGACGGGAAAGAGCCTCGCGCAACGGGGTGGCACTCACGCCATAGAGGCCCGAAAGCGCTGCGATGCGCAGCGGCTGACCGGGCGCGTGACTGCCGTTCAGAATGTCACGGTGCAGCATCTCGAAAGCCGCATCTGTCTTGGCCGAATACCCCATGACAAAAATCTTATTATATACAATCCGGCAAATCCACTATAATTATTGCCTGCAGCAAGGGAGATGTGTGGATGGCTGAAACGAGGATCGCGGTGGTTACCGGCGCCGCCGGAGGCATGGGGCGAGCGATCGTGGAAACCCTGCTGCAATCGGGCATGACCGTCGTCGGCCTCGACATCGACGGGAAGGCCGTGAAGGCGATGGAAGCGGCTTCAGAAGGCAATTTTGAAGGCCATCAGGTCGATCTGACGAAGGCCGATGCGATCGCGGAAGTGTTCGAGGCAATCGCCCAAAAGCACGGCGGCATCGACGCACTCGTCAACAATGCCGGCACGTGCCTCATGTCCGCCTTTCCGGACATTCCCGCCGACGAACTCGATCGTCAGATGTCGATCAACTTCTCGTCCGCGTTTCACTGCTCGCAGCAGGCCGTGAAGCTCATGGCCGGCCGGCCCGGCGTGCGCAAGATCGTCATGATCTCTTCGAACGGCGCCTACAATTTCGATGTGTTCGACCCGCCGCATTACCGCGCGAGCAAGGCGGCGATGGACACGCTGACGAAGGATCTCGCGCGCCGCTATGCCCGCGACAAGATCGCCGTCAATTCCATCGCGCCAGCCATGACCGAGACGCCGCTCTTCGGCGTCGTCAGCGAAGAGGTCCTCGAGAAGGCACTCGCAGCCATGCCGCATGGCCGCGCCATGCAGCCGAGCGAAATCGCCGCTTGGGTCGCCTTCCTGCTTTCACCGGCAGGCGACGTTTCAAGCGGCAATGTCATCATCCTCAATCAGGGTCGCGATGTTCGCTAAGCGTAGAATTCCGGCGATTTCTTCAGCTGCGGCCACTGCTCGGGCGAGTGGCCGTAAATGATCATCGCACCCTTCTCAGCCGCCAGACGCATCAACCGGTCGGCGCTTTCGATCGCAGCTGTCGGATCGTCGGCTGTATCGAAGCGCTCGTCGATTTCCGCCGGCCGCGAGATGGCATCGCCCGTCAGAAGCACCGGACCGGTCTCGGGCAGCTCGACGAGCAGGGCCAGCTGGCCGATCGTGTGGCCGGGGGCTGCCAGAACCTTGAGACCGGGGCCGAGATCGACGTCGCCATCGACCAGCATGTATTCGCGATCCGGCCAGTCGAGCGGCTTCAGCCCGCTCCAGTATATCGGCTTTTCAAGCGCGCGTTCTGCGGCCGACATGAGGATCGGGCGGCCGGGGAAATCGGCGATCCCGCCGACATGGTCGATATGGGTGTGCGTCATGACGAGGAGATCGACATCGTCCATCGCGACGCCGGCCTTGGCCAGTTGCGCCTTTGGCAGGTTCTCCTCGGTGAGCGAAAGCACGACGCCAAAGCTGCCAAGCTTGTCTTCGGCGCTGGAGGCCTCGATGTCATAGGCATACTTAGCCGGGAAACCGGTATCGACGAGAATGGTCTCGTCGCGGTCGGTGCGGATCAGAAAGCCGACGATCCCGATCACCCGGCCATTGGCATGGACCTTGAACAAACCGTAGTCGAGAACGGTCAGCGATACCGGCTTACCTTTGATATAAATTTCTGAATTCATTTAGTAATCTCCTCTTTCCGCCTAGTAGGTGCCGATCCGGATGAAAGTCAAGATTCACACGCTCTTTCAGTATCTGCTCGATACGACCGAGGCGGACCCGGAAGCGATCGTCGGCTTTTCGCTGGCGCGCTCGCCGAAGCTCGGCGACTTTCTTCCCGATCTCGATCCGGAACTATCGCTGGACTGGAACGGCAAGTCGTTCCGCGGGCTTCCGGCGCTCCGGGAGCATGTGATCGCGCAGGCCGGACTTCCCGGCATCTGCACGCCGGACGATGTCTTGATCACGGCGGGTGCAGCGGAAGCCAATTATCTCGTCATCCGCCAGTTGGTCGAGGCCGGCGACGAGATCGTTACGGAAGTGCCGGGCTGGCCGCAGGCCGCCGTTCTCGGCGCGGCCGTCGGGGCCACCATGCGCTTTGTCCATCGCCGCGAAGAGGATCAATGGCGCCTGCCGCTCGGTGAGCTGCGCGATGCGGTCACGCCGCGCACGAAGCTCATCTTCCTGTCGAACCCCAACAATCCCACCGGCCGGCTGATGGACGAGGCGGAGCTCGCCGAGATCGTCGCCATCGCGCGCTCGGTCGGTGCCTGGCTTCTCATCGACGAGGTCTATGCCGGGCTCGAATGGGAAGGCACACGCGCGCCAAGCATTGCGGGACTTTACGAGCGCGGCATCACGACCGGCAGCGTCTCGAAGGCGCTCGGACTCCAGGGCCTGCGCACCGGATGGATGATCTGCCGCGACAAGGACCTGATCATGGACGCCGTGATCCTGCGCGAAAACGCCAGCGAGATCATGAACGTCATGGGCGAGGCGATCGCCGAGATCGCGCTGCGTCCCGAGCGCCTCGGTCCCGCGCTAAACCGCGCACGCGCAGAAGGCCGCGCCAATCTCGATCGCCTTGACCGGTTCGTGGCGGATGAGCCGAAGCTTTCCTGGGTGCGACCGCAGGCGGGCCTGATCGGGCTAGCTCGTTTGGCAGACGGAATCGATTCTGACGATTTCGCGAGGCGCCTGCTTGCGGCCCCCTACCGCACCTTCCTTCTGCCTGGTTCCGCCTACGACATGCCCGGGCACATCCGGCTTGGTGTCGGAGGGGGCGAGAGTGTGCGGCTGGAGGACGGGCTTTCACGGGCCTCCCAGCTCTTGCAGGATTGGGATGCACCGGAACAGAGAAACCACAAACCATTGCGAGAGGCATGAGCCATGAGCGATACGCGTGCAGAAATGCGCCTTCCCACGAAGGACGTGCGCGACGACCTGCCCTTCTTCACCAAAGTGCTGAAGATGCGTCTCGATACGATCTTCCCGGCAGACGACCCCAAGGTCGCGGTGGTGTCCGGTCACGGACTGCGGCTCTGCCTCGATGCCCATTCGAACGAACCGCCCGGCACGATCCGCATCCTGACCGACGACCCGGATGGCTTCGCAGGCGGCGAGCGACGGCTGACCGCTCCGAACGGCACGCGGATCGAGATCGAACCGCTGCATGTACCGCTTGCGACGCCGACGACCGCGCATGATTTCGTGGTTCGCCGGCTCGCCGACCAGGCACCCTGGGTCATCGGTCGCGCCGGCATGCACTACCGCGATCTCGTGCCATCCCGTCTCGGCGGCTCGATCATTGCGAGCCACATCCGCATTCCCGATGGCGGCCCCGTGCCGGACATGGTGCATTACCACACCGTCGGCTTCCAGTTGATCTTCTGCTATCGCGGCTGGGTCGACCTCGTTTACGAGGACCAGGGCGAGCCTTTCCGGCTCGAAGCCGGCAATTGCGTCATCCAGCCGCCGGAAATCCGTCACCGCGTGCTTTATGCGAGCCCAAACATCGAGGTGATCGAGATCGGCGTGCCGGCGGAGCATGTCACGTCGATCGATCATTCCATGACCCTGCCGAATGGCCCGGCCAATCCGGACAGGCGGTTCCAGGGTCAGCGCTTCGTGCATCACAAGACGGCGGAAGCCACTTGGAAGCCGTTCCGGCTGCCGGGCTTCGTCGCCCGTGACACGACGATCGGCGAGAACACGCAGGGCGTCGCCGGCGTGCATGTGGCCAAGCGCGGCGAAGGCACGCCGGTCTTTGCGCGCCATGACAGCGACATCCTCTTCACCTTCGTCATGGATGGCGAACTGACGCTGGAGGCAGAAGGCCAGGAGACGCAGCGTCTCGGCGCCGGCGATGCTTTCGTGGTGCCGCCGGGCCTCGTGACCCGCTACGCCGATCCCTCAGACGACATCGAATTGCTGGAAGTTTCGCTTCCCGCCCGTTTCATCACCGACACAGAGGAAGCAGGCGCCGCCTGATTGGTGCGCCGGCTAAGGACCGCATGAGCGACTTCAACAAGACCCGCAGCGAATTTCATCTCCCCGAGGGCCTCATCTATCTCGACGGCAACTCGCTCGGCCCCCTGCCCAGGAAGGCAGCCGAACGGGTCGCCTCGACCATCACGGCCGAATGGGGGGACATGCTCGTCACCGGCTGGAACAAGGCCGGCTGGATGGCCAAGCCGACGGATATCGGCGACCGCATCGGCAAGCTGATCGGCGCGCCCGCCGGTACCGTCGTCATGGGCGACACGCTGTCGATCAAGGTATTCCAAGCGCTTGCCTCGGCGCTGCGGCTGCGGCCCGATCGCAAGATCATCCTGTCCGACACCGGCAATTTTCCCTCCGACCTCTATATGGCCGAAGGCCTGGTCGGGCTGCTGGGCCAAGACTACAGCCTGGAGACGGTCGCGCCGGAAGAAGTCGAAGGCGCGATCGACGAGACGGTTGCGGTGACCCTCATCACAGAGGTCGACTACCGCACCGGGCGCATGCACGACATGAAGCGGATCACTGAAAAGGCCCACGCGGCCGGTGCGCTGACCGTCTGGGATCTCGCCCACTCGGCCGGCGCCGTACCCGTCGATTTGACGGGCGCCGATGCCGATTTCGCCGTCGGTTGCACCTACAAATATCTGAACTCGGGCCCGGGCGGCCCGGCCTTCATCTATGTCAGGCCCGATCTTGCCGAAAGTGCGGAGCCCGCGCTTGCCGGCTGGCTCGGCCACGAGCAGCCATTCGCCTTCGACCAGAACTACAGGCCCGGCCGCGGCATCGAGCGGATGCGCGTCGGCACGCCACCGGTGCTGCAGATGGCTGCGCTCGAAGCGGCGCTGGATATCTGGGACATGACCACGATGGCCGACGTGCGCGCCCGCTCGATCGAACTGACGGAGCGCTTCATCGCCGGCGTCGAGGCCGCTTGCCCGGAATTGACGCTCGCGACGCCGCGCGAAGCAGCCCTGCGCGGCAGCCAGGTGAGTTTTCGTCACCCGGAAGGCTACGCAATCATGCAGGCCCTGATCGCGCGCAAGGTGATCGGCGATTTCCGCGCGCCGGACATCCTGCGCTTTGGTTTCACGCCGCTCTATATCGGCGAGGCCGAAGTGGAGGGCGCCGTGAAGATCATCGCGGAGGTCATGGACGGCAAGCTCTGGGACCGCGAAGAGTACAAGCGCCGCGCCCGCGTCACCTGATCGATTCGCCGGCTAACTTCTGAGCCAGACATAGATGCCGCTGCCGACGAGAAGACCGGCGCCGGCGATCATCGTCCATTGCAGCGGGTCCCCGAAAACGACGACACTGATCGTGGCGGCAGCCACGATCTGGGAATAGAGAAAAGGCGATAGCGACGAAGCCGGCGCGATGGCAAAGGCGCGCACGAGCAGGAAATGCCCGAGCGCGCCTAAACTTCCCATCGCAGCCATCAGGCCGATCTGCGGCAGGGTCGTCGTTTCCCAGACAAAGGGCAGCGCCAGCGAAAACAATACGGCGCCAACGCTGGTCGTATAAAAGAGTGTGGTCGACGCACCATCGTAGCGGCCGACAAGCCGCGTCAGCAGATAGAAGAACGCCAAAAGCACGGCTGCGCCGAGCGGGATCAGCATGGCGGCTTCGGCGCCGAAGCCGGGCCGGATGATCAGGAGAACGCCCAGGAAACCGACGACCACGGCGACGAGCTGGCGCGGCCCCACGCTTTCACCCAGGACCAGATAGGCCAGCAGCGTAACGAGCACCGGCGCGAAGAACAGCACCGCGGTCGCATCGGCAAGCGGCACATGGATCAGCGACGCGTAGAGAAGAAACGTCGTGGCGCACAGCAACAGCGCCCGCACCAATTGCAGGTCGAGACGCCGACTTTTCCAGAAGCCCGGCTTCGCGCGCAGTGCGAGCACCGTCATCACGATCAGCGTATGGAAGAAATAGCGACCCCACACCACCTGCACCACGGGCAGGTCGCCGGTCAGCAGTTTCGACAGGGCATCCATGCTGGCAAGCACGAAGGTTGAGCCGACCGTCAGGGCAATGCCGAGCAGGAGGCGAACCGGTCGGGCGTCGGGCGAGGCTGGGGGCGGAAATTGGGTCAAAGGTTTCTTCAAAGCAGTCCAGGGATCGCGGAACCCGTTTGCTCGGATCCGGCTTTTGGAGGAAGGGTGACCCTATCACCGTCTGAAAGCGCGGGCAGGTTCACCAGGCGAAAATTATTGAAGCAGTCGAAAGGAATTTCGGGATGATGAAGACGGCGATCGTCACCGGTGGCGCTTCCGGAATAGGCGCGGGCATCGTGCGTCAACTGATCGACGAAGACTGGGATGTCGTCGTCGCCGACCTCGATGAAGAGAAGGGCGCCGCGATCGTGGAGGAAACCGGATGTGATTTCGTGGCCTGCGATGTGGCGCGCGAGGACGACATCGTCGCGTTGATCGAGGGCGTGCAGGAACGCAGCGGCCGCATCGATGCCATCGTTTCCAATGCCGGCATCTCCGAGTTTGCTGGCCTTTCCGAACTGACGCTCGCCGACTGGAACCGGGTGATCGCAATCAACCTGACGGCCGCCTTCCTTCTCGCAAAACATGGCGAAGGGGCGCTGCGGCAAGCGAAAGGCGCCATGGTGCTGATCGCATCCACTCGGGCGCATATGAGCGAGAAGGACACGCACGCCTATTCCGCGACCAAGGGCGGGCTCGTCGCGCTGACCCACTCGCTGGCGATCAGCCTTGGGCCGGACGTGCGCGTCAACTGCATCTCGCCGGGCTGGATCGACGTTTCGGGGGCTAAGCTTTCGGCCGAAGATCACGCCCAGCATCCGGCCGGCCGCGTCGGCACGCCGGAAGACATCGCGCATCTTGCCGCCTACCTCCTGTCCGAGAAAGCCGGCTTCGTCACCGGAGCCGAGTTCACCGTCGATGGCGGCATGACGCGCAAGATGATCTACAGCTGAGCCACTCGACCGGCTGTCAGTGTGCCTCGCCCCAATTGTCGGCGGCGCGCGCATCCACCTTCAGCGGCACCTTCATGGAGAGCGCGGGCATGGCTGCGTTTTCCATGAGATCGGTGACGAGCTCGATCGTCTGGTCCACTTCCGCTTCGGGCACCTCGAAGATCAGTTCGTCATGCACCTGCAGCAGCATGCGGCCGGACAGGCTCGATTGTGCCAATGCCGGCTCGATGCGGATCATCGCCCGGCGAATGATGTCGGCAGCCGAGCCCTGGATCGGCGCATTGATCGCCGCGCGCTCGTTGAACGCCCGGACCTGAGGGTTCGATGAGCGGATTTCCGGGTAGTGCGCCCGGCGGCCGAAGATCGTTTCCACATAGCCATGCTCACGCGCAAACGCCTTGGTCGCATCCATATAATCGCGGATGCCCGGAAACCGCTCGAAATAGCGGCGGATGTAGTCGCTCGCCTCGGACCGCTCGATGGCGAGCTGGTTGGCGAGGCCGAAGGCGGAAATGCCGTAGATGATGCCGAAATTGATGGCTTTCGCCCGCCGGCGGACTTCCGACGGCATGCCTTCGATCGGCACGGAAAACATTTCCGACGCCGTCATCGCATGGATGTCAATGCCATCGGCGAACGCCTGGCGCAGCTGCGGAATATCGGCCACATGGGCGAGCACGCGCAGTTCGATCTGGCTGTAATCGGCCGAGACCAGCTTGTTGCCCGGTTCCGCGATGAAGGCCGTGCGGATCTTGCGGCCTTCGGCGGTGCGGATCGGGATGTTCTGCAGGTTCGGTTCGGAGGAAGAGAGCCGGCCGGTGGTCGTCGAGGCAAGCGAATAGGAGGTGTGGACGCGCTTCGTCTGCGGATGAATGTAACCCGGCAACGCATCGGTATAGGTCGATTTCAGTTTCGACAGCTGCCGCCAATCCACGATCTTGCGCGGCAGCTCGTGGCCGACCGCGGCCAGATCTTCGAGCACCTGCGCCGATGTCGACCACTGCCCGGTCTTCGTCTTCGAGCCGCCCGGCAAGCCGAGCTTGCCGAACAGGATTTCACCGAGCTGCTTGGGCGAACCCAGATTGAATTTCTCGCCGGCAAGTTCATAGGCCGCCGCCTCGTGGGCGCCCGCCCCTTGCGCAAATTCGCCGGACAGGCGCGACAGGATCTGGCGATCCACCGAGATCCCGCGCTCTTCCATGCGGGCTAGGACCGGCAGCAGTGGCCGCTCCAGCCGCTCGTAGACGTGCACGAGACCTTTGGCCACCAGCTGCGGCTTGATCGCGAACCAGAGTCTCAGCGCGACATCGGCATCCTCGGCGGCGTATTCGGTGGCCTTCTCGATCGACACGAAATCGAACGTCACCTGCCCCTTGCCGGAGCCCGCGACCTCCTTGAGCCCGATGGTCTTGTGGCCGAGCCAGCGTTCAGCCAGCGCATCCATGCCATGGCCGCCGGAGCCCCCGAAACTCGCCATGCCCGATTCGACGACATATGACATCAGCATCGTATCGTCGAACGGGCCGATTTCGACGCCGTAGCGCTTCATCAGCAGCCAGTCATATTTCAAGTCCTGGCCCACTTTGAGGATGGCCGGGTCTTCCAGCAGCACCTTCAGCCGGGCAAGCGCCTCGTCGAAATTCACCTGCCCTTCGGCGATGCCGCCGCCAAACATGTCGCCTTCGCCGGTACGGTGGGCAAGCGGCAGGTAGGCCGCCATGATATCCCTGCCGGAGGCATCCTTGCTGTTGCCGGCAACCGCGAGCGACACGCCGACGAGATCGGCCTGCATCGCATCCAGCGCATTGCTTTCCGTGTCGAAGGCGACGAGCCCGGTTTCACGGGCAATAGCGATGAAGCGGTCGAGCGTCTCCAGATCGGAAATGGTGACATAGGACGTTCGATCGATCGCGCTGGTTGCTGCCGTTTCGGCGCGAGTCTTTGCCAGCGCCTGAGGCGTCCAGGTCTCCGTCTTGGCGCTCAAGGAGGCACTTGCAACGGTTTGCTCCGAGCCGCCAGCTGCCTTTTGGGCCACCGTTGCTCCGCCCGAAGGCGCTGCTGCATCGCCCTTGTCGAGATCGGGTCCGTGGGCGTCAGCCCCCCACTGCACCTGGACATTGGACGGCTCGACGGCAGCCGCGTCTGTGCCGGTGGCTTCCGCGACCCGGCGCGTGAGCGACGTGAATTCCATCGCCTTCAGAAAACCGACGAGCTTCGGCCCATCCTGCGGATCGAGGCTCAATTCCTCGAGCCCGACATCGATCGGGGTATCGAGCTTCAGCGTGACGAGCTCGCGCGACAGCCGTGCCTGATCGGCGAACTGGATGATGTTTTCGCGCCGTTTGTTCTGCTTGATCTCGGACGCACGTTCCAGAAGCGTATCGAGATCGCCATATTCCTCAAGCAACTGCGCGGCCGTTTTCGGGCCTATGCCGGGGATGCCGGGAATGTTGTCTGTCGAGTCCCCGGTCAGCGACTGCAGGTCGATCATCTTTTCAGGCGGTACGCCCCATTTCTCGATGACCTCGGGAATGCCGATCTGCTTGTCCTTCATCGTGTCGTAGAGCGACACTTTAGGGGTAACGAGCTGCATCAGGTCCTTGTCGGAGGAGACGATCGTGACATCACCGCCCGCCTCGACAGCCAGCCGCGCATAGGTGGCGATCAGATCGTCTGCCTCATACCCTTCCTTCTCGATGCAAGGCAGGTTGAAGGCACGCGTGGCCTGACGGATCAGGCCGAATTGCGGGATGAGATCATCCGGCGGGGCGGAGCGGTTCGCCTTGTACTGATCGTAGAGCGTGTTGCGGAAGGTCTTTGAGGAATAATCGAAGATCACCGCGAAATGCGTCGGCGTGACGCCCACTTCCGTGTCGCGCGCCTCGACAAGCAGCTTCCACAGCATGTTGCAGAAGCCGGACACGGCGCCGACCGGCAGGCCATCGGATTTGCGCGTCAGAGGCGGGAGCGCATGGTAGGCCCGGAAGATGTAGCCCGAACCGTCGACAAGGAAGAGGTGATCGCCGTTTTTCATGCGCCGACGATTAGCGCGGCGACGAAAGCGAGTCTACACGGCGTCGCTTCGCCAACGCCGTTGTTGCGGCGCCCGGTGCCCATGCTTTCGACACACTCCATTGGAAAGTTCGCCTCCTACCGTGCAACCGACGCGTATTGGAGCCGACAAAATGTTCTCAGCCTTTGGCGACCTTGGCGCGCTGCGTGCTCCACTGGCTCTCGGCTATGCCGGGCTACTGGCTGCCTCGATCATGCCACTGCCGGCGGCCGCCCAGGACGCGCCAGCCACTGCCGTCATCACGAGCGACGAGGCCAAGGCCGCGCTTCCGGACGCCGAAAGATACCGGCTCGAAATTGAAAATGACGGGCTCAATGCGCAGCAAAGGCAGGACCTCGGCACGATGCTGATCGACACGATCGGAGATGCGCATTTCTTCGGTGCGATCTATGCGTTTCTGCCGGAAGGATCGAGGCAGCTCTCCATCCATCTGCGCCGGCAATTGCATTCGATGGAAGCGGCGGAAAAATCCGCACTGGCCGACTGCGACGCCGAACGGAGCGAAGGAGACTCCGAGTGCTACCGGATCGGCCGGATCGTGCCGGAGAACTGGAGCGACGACGACGGCTCGTTGCTGTCGCACGAAGCCACCTTTGCGTTTTCCCAGAATGTGGACGCGCTTGAGGGACCGAAGATCGTTGCACGATCCCGCAATACGACCGCTTGGGCCATGTGGAGCGGCGAGGATGTTCGCCAAAGAGCGCTGGACGAATGCAATGAAGCGGTCGAGGCCGGAGGGTTCGAACCGGATTGCGAAATCGTCATCGACGACGGCGCATGAGCGGCAATCATCCGGGGCGTGAGCCCATGGGGAATATCGAGCACCGCGCCGGCAATTCCCGTCAACCTGGGCACACGATCCCGGGCTTCGAAATTCTCGTGTGCTTCGCCGTCCTGATCGGTTGCATGGCTGCCGGGGCAGCTTGCTTTGCGCTTGGCGCTTTTGCCTTGCTGCAATGGGCGGAGGGCGATGCGCGCGGCGGCGAGATCCTGTTCCTGGGCTTTGCCGTTCTCACCGGCGCCGTCGTGGGGTGCCTGGCAGGCATTGCGTGGTCGGTGCGCTGGCTGTGGGGCCGGTGGCGGATTTCGAAAAGCTGACGGTCAATCCGCCGGCAACGCCCCGCCTGGCATGCGATAGGCTGTCCCGGCGAGTGAAAGCCGCCAACGGGCTGGCGCAGAATATCTACCAACAAGAGACGAGCATGGGCCGCTCGGTGACGAGCAAGGTTCAAAGTTAGTCCCTGACGGTTGCTTTGTGGCAGCCCCTCAGCCTCAATGGGATGAACGTCGCATCGTCCGCGGCGGTCAAACGAGCTTCCATTGGTCGCGCGTTCGTGCTGGAGGGAGGGGCGTTGCGATCGCATTTTGAAGGAGCGGCCCGCTCCAAGAGGGGATTTTGAGCTTATGGATCTGATTACCGGCTTTTTCGGTCTGATCGAGGACCTCACCTGGGGATGGGCGCTGATCCCCATTCTCGTGGTGTTCGGCGTGTTCATCACGGTGATGAGCGGCTTCGTCCAGATCGAATATTTCACCCGCATGTTCCGCGTGCTCTCGGGCAAGAACCAGAGCGGCGATCCGAATGCGATCAGCGCGCGCGAAGCGCTTCTGATCTCCGTCGGCGGCCGTGTCGGCGGCGGAAACATCGCGGGCGTGGCGGTCGCGATCACGCTCGGCGGACCGGGGGCGGTGTTCTGGATGTGGGCGATCGCGCTGGTCGGCATGGCGACGAGCCTCGTCGAAGCATCGCTGGCGCAGCTCTACAAACGCTCGAACGGCGACGGCACCTATCGCGGCGGACCGGCGAGCTACATCATCCACGGGCTCGGCCACCGCTACCGGTGGCTCGCCGTCGTTTACGCGATCTGCCTGATGCTCGCCTTCGCCTTCGGCTTCAACGCGTTCCAGGGCAACACGTTTGCCGGCGCGGTGAATGACAGCCTCGGCGTCGACCGGCTGTGGAGCGGCATCCTGCTCGCCATCATCACCGGCTTCATCGTCTATGGCGGCATCCGGCGCATCGCCAAGGTGGCGGACGTCATCATCCCGATCATGGCGTTCATCTATATCGGGCTGGCGCTCATCGTCATCGTGATGAACATCACGGAGCTGCCCGGCGTGATCTGGTCGATCATCGCCAATGCGTTCGGCCTGGAAGAAGCCGTCAGCGGCGGCGTGGGCGCAGCGCTGGCGCAGGGCCTAAGGCGCGGCCTCTTTTCCAACGAAGCCGGCCTAGGCTCGGCCCCGAACGTGGCGGCGACCGCCGATGTGCGCCACCCGATCAGCCAGGGCATCACGCAATCCTTCTCGGTCTTCATCGACACGATCATCATCTGCTCGTGCACGGCCTTCATCATCCTGCTCAGCCCCGTCTACCAGCCGGGCGCCGAAGGGATCGACGGGGTGGTGCTGACTCAGCAATCGCTGGTGAGCCAGGTGGGCAACTGGTCGCAGTATTTCCTGACCTTCGCGATCCTGCTCTTTGCCTTCAGCTCGATCATCTACAACTACTATCTGGGCGAGACGGCGCTGAAGGTGATGACGGGCGCACCGGCGGCGCTGCACGTGCTGCGGCTGGCGATCGTCGTGATCGTATTCCTCGGCGCGACGGCACCGGGCGCAACGGCGGTGTTCTTCTTCTCCGACCCGCTGATGGGCGTGCTCGCGATCGTGAACCTGATGGCGATCATGATGCTATTTCCCACCGCGCTGCGCGTGCTCAACGATTTCCGGGACCAGCTGAAATCGGGCGTGGACCGGCCGGTCTTCCGGCCGACGGCGTTCCCGGATCTCGACCTCGACCACGAAGCCTGGCCCTATGCCAAGGCGAACCCCGAGACGGTGGTGGAGAGCCGGCCGACGGGCGTCTGACGGCTCGACGACAGACCTGGTCGGCGGCGGCGCCTTCAGCCGCCGCCGGCTTTGACGGCGATGTCGAAATGCATGACGTCCTCGCGTGTGCCGAGCCTGGTGTAGAGCGCCACGGCCGGCTCGTCGCCGTAATCGGCCTGGACATAGACGACCCAGGCGCCGCGCTCAGCGCCGATCGCGCAGAGCCTTCCGATCAGAGCGGTGGCGACGCCCTGCCTGCGATGGGCCTCGGCAACCGCAAGATCGTAGATGTAGATTTCCGAGCGCTGCTGCTCGAACTTTTCGAGCTCATAGGCGACGAGACCGCCGATCACATCGTCCCCGTCCAAGGCCACCAGGGCATGCACGTGTTCGCGGGCGAGAAGCCGCGCGAGCCAGGCGTCGGCCGGCGGCCTGGACGCATAGCTTTCGGGATCGTCAAATTCCCGCGCGAAAAGGCCGTTCAGCTGGCGCGCGTGCGCCTCGTCACCCGCAGTGAGCCGCCTGATCTCGATCATCGATCACTCCGTTTCCTGTCGCCTGTCCGGTGCGCGGAGCGTAGCGCGGCCAGTCTTCGAGCGGGAGAGGCCGGCAGCGGAACAGGCCAAGAAGGAGGCCCATGCGGCTTTGCCCGGCGCGGCTTTCGCCGCCCGGGGGATGAAGCAGAATGGAGACGGGGCGCGCGAAGCGGGCCTCGATAGAAAAAGTAGGTGTGGCTCGCTTCGCGCGCCCCGCCCGACGTTTCACGGGACCCTCGTCCCTCTGGACCAGTCGACACCCTCTGCACCGTCGCCCTTTTGACGGGGACTTCATGCGGGACCGGACCTTCACGAGCGCATGATGGCGCACTTCAGGCTCCCGGCGGGATCCTTCATGCGGCTTCGCGCGCTCAGCCCGGATCGAACGCCTCTCCACCGGCCGCATCGCAGCTCACGGGGATCATCGCTCGCTTCCGCACCGACGGCTTGTATGGACACGGAGCCAAAGCCGGTCGTAGTGCCGGCGGAGGCGCTGTCGGTCCAGCTCCAGGCTGCGGGCACCGTTCCCCACAACCGGAAGCGCCGTCCCCCACCCGCACCCGGACGTCTCACGAATGCTTCCAACCGGCGGGGACGAAGGGAGTATGGCACGGGGCGGAGGGGCGGGGAAATTGGGGAGCAGTTATGACTGCTCACGACCCCATTGCGGTCGTTCCGCTCGGTCTTGCCTACGGCTTGAAACCCGCCGTTCGAAGGCATCAAATTTTCCCAAAAAATGCCACTGATTGGGAACCCCCAGCCGTTGTTACCGAGCACAGACGAGACAGAGATTCAAGTTGCCATCAAATATGATGTGCTAAAATTATCAACAGTCCGGCACGAAATATTCTAGACCCAAGGTACATCAGGTTCTGATTGCCAGATACAAATTCCGGCCGCATGATTTAATCAACACACTTATTCGAATGAATGAAGGGGCGCGGCCGGTCCCTGGAGGTCGCGAGCCAAGAGGAACGGCAAAGCCGCTTCTGTTCCAACCCGCTCTACCGTTTCAAAAAGCATTGACGTTGAAATCTCGCCAGCTTCGAACGCATTCATGCCGAGCGCGATTAGATCGAGATCGACAAGTTCCGCCGGCTTCATCATCATGCGCCAGTGGAATTCATCTGCGCGAGCAGCATCGATCAGGTCCCTGCGCCGGATCGCAGCCGCGAATACAGTGTCCAGATCACGCGAGTTTGCGTCGTTTGAGCCGAAGCGATCGAAAAGCTTCAGATAGCTGCCTACCGGCAGGCCGGAGAGGCCGATGGTCGCGCTCGCATTAACCTGTAGCCGTCTGAATGCTACTTCGCTGGCAAAATGCGTACGTTCGATCCGCCGACCGCGAAGCGCTTGGTAGAGGTTCAGCAACTGCTGAGGCGATTGGCGCGAATCTTTTTCGAAAGGCAATGTGCCTTCTTCCCTCACGCGACGAACGTCTGGGTCCTCCGTAAAGGAGCTATGACCGAAGCGCGCGATCATATCCTCAGCGGCGAAATCGCCGCGATGCACGCGCTCAGGACTAACTAGACTTTGTAGCATATAGCCAGCGAAGAGCCCGATCGACGCGAATTCTGCTCCAGCTTTCGCTAGCAGTTCGCTCGCGACCTCTTTCTGATCGAGCAGCAGGGCAATGATGCCGGCGTCGCGCCGCGCCGTCGCAGCGCAGGCCGTATCGAGCGGGCTTTTGCGCCGATCGTGCCAGTCCGCACGGTCGTTCAGGAAAATGATCCGCCGCCCCATTCGAACGCGATCAAGGCCGAGCTGCTCAGCATAGTCGGCCATCAGAAAAGGTCCCGGACATTGATGATCGGGGTCGGCGCAATGAAGCCGGGGTTGGAGAATGTTGCGGCCAGCGTCGTCCTGCCGTTTTTGCCGTCCCACCACTCCACCGACCTGATCTGATTGGCGGGAATATGAACTTTAGCCGTGATCTCACCCTCGAGCTGGAATGGCGACCAACGATGGTGGACGTTAAGATCTCGGATTTCTTCGGCAACGGCCGAGAGCGGAACAGCCGGATTGAGCGCCACGAGAACCCAGCCGTAGAAGAGTGCTCCTGGGTGCTGCCCGGCATCGGTCGCGAAGTCGAGCGCCGTAGTCAACGCCGAATAGACATGGTTCTGCGATAGTAGTGTGTCACGTTCCACGCAGCCGGAAGCAACGGAAATGAACGGTGTCTGCGAGCCGAAATTTGCGTAGTCGTGGATGTGCCGGTCGAGGTTGCTATCCGTCAGCACGGCGTCTATCTGACCCGGCGTGATTGCTCCACCGGGAATATTTCGCCACCAGTTTGATTGGATACCGCTTGCATTCTTGAGAAGGTCTTGCGCCGCTTGCCAGTCAAGCGCTCCTACCTCCCCAGATATCCCTTTCACGAACCACTGTATATACAACGATCAACTCCTTGATCGGCCGAGCGCGTCAAGAACAAGGTGTACCAACTCGTCTGGCCGATCGGTAATGCCAAATGCCGAAACCGGAGCCGGCCTGAGCGCGTGCGCAACATAAAAAACGAGCGGAGGGCTGTTGCGGACCTGTGCGAGATGGGCTGCAAAGCGCAGCCCCTCCTTCGCGGTGCCTTCGCGGTCGATGTCGGAAATGATGAGGTCAAATGTCACCTGCATGATGGCGGCTTCAGCGGCTGCGCTGGTTAGCTGCGTGTCGACGCGTGCGCCGACTTCCTCAAAGAGCTTGATCTCGTTACGGTTGTTGTCAGGGCGGTCATCGACCCAAAGTAGCCGCGAACCCTTGAGGAGAGCTTGCTGGCTGGATAGCCTTCGGGACGCCCTGCCGAGATCCGTAACTGGAATCTGCTGATGATGCGCTGCAGCGGCGCTTTCTATCGTAGCCTGGAACTCGATCGCGAAGCCGGCTGCGCCGACCTTGTGTACACGGCCGGCGAGCGCCTTGAGCCCTTCGCGCCCGATCCACAAGAGTATGATGATGACAACCGCGGCCCATATTACATGCGGGATCAGGCCGATAACCGGCGCCCAGTCAAACCCTACGGAGCTCGGCGCGGGACTGATGTGGATGTCAAGCATGGCACCAACCGAAGGCCTTCTGGGGTCAATAGTGAAGCAATTTAATATAGCATAAGCGCCAAAAGCCCCATGGTAATACAACCGAAGTTTGACGTGTTGTCACTGGGACCATTGTTTCTCGCTGACGGGCAGCTGAAGTGAGCCGCGAGAATGTCGCCGTGCAGCGGGTAGGGACGACCGCTCTCCCACCTCTTCAATCCGGAAGCGGACCGTCTGCAAGCCACCCCAATGCAGCCTGTCATCGTTACCCGCCTAACCCACCGCGCGGCGTAGTTCGGCGAGGCACGTCATGGCGTGGAACCGGTGGTCCTCGGCGTCTTCTCTTTCTTCAAGCAAGGCGCGCTGGAGCGTGAAGAAGGCGGCTTGGAAATTGCCGGCCGATCTTGTGAGCTCGGGTCGGCTCCTCAGGTCAACGATCAACCGGGTCAATGCGAGGTCCGTCCGGACATCCGGTTCTTCGACCACCGCCAGATAATCTGCAGCTTGGTCGAGCGTCATGCGCACACCACTCCATGCCGATATTTCAAGTCGGCGCGAAGTTACATGCAAATGCATTTTCTGCAACCGCTAGTTTAAGCGGATCGCTATAGCTTTTGGAAACACTTTGTTTCCGTGTCTAAGGGTACGCGACCAGCATCGCTGCAGACTTCGGGAGGCTCATTCCTGGCCTCAAGTTCAGCCATGGCGAGAAGGTGAGCCAACATCGGCTCGCGCGATTCGATCGCCAGTTTCCGCAATTCTACGAGCATTTCCGCGACATAAATGAGCTTCGGCGTCGCATTGGCCATGAACACAACCTTATCATGATGATTCGCTCATATAGAATCCAATCAACTAGAGATCGATTCAAGAACTGAAACTTTATTCAAAACATTTAAATTGGATAAAACGCAAAATGACCGAGTATTCTGTCGAATACCCCTAAATGTTTATGGGAAGACGACGGACACTTACGCTCCACCAAACAACAAAAACGGCCGCATCTTTCGATGCGGCCGCTTGCATTTCACCAAACCTGATCGGCTCGATCAGTCTTCCTGCTTTTCGCGTTCCTTGCCGGTCTCCTGGTCGACGACCTTCATGGAGAGGCGGACCTTGCCGCGTTCGTCGAAGCCCATGAGCTTGACGTAGACCTTCTGGCCTTCCTTGACGACGTCGGATGTCTTGGCGACGCGTTCTTCGGCGAGCTGGGAGATATGGACGAGGCCGTCGCGCGGGCCGAAGAAGTTCACGAAGGCGCCGAAATCGGCGATCTTCACGACCGTGCCTTCGTAGACGTGGCCGATTTCCGGCTCGTCGACGATGGAGTGGATCCACTTCTTGGCGGCTTCGATCTCCTTGCCGGAGGCCGATGCGATCTTGATCGTGCCGTCATCCTCGATGTTGATCTTGGCGCCGGTCTTTTCGACGATCTCGCGGATGATCTTGCCGCCCGAACCGATGACGTCACGGATCTTGTCGACGGGGATCTGCATCACTTCGATGCGCGGGGCGAACTCGCCCAGCTCTTCGCGGCTCGTCGTGAGGGCCTTGGCCATCTCGCCGAGGATGTGGATGCGACCGTCCTTGGCCTGGCCGAGCGCGATCTTCATGATCTCCTCGGTGATGCCTTCGATCTTGATGTCCATCTGCAGCGAGGTGATGCCGTTCTCGGTACCTGCGACCTTGAAGTCCATGTCGCCGAGGTGGTCTTCATCGCCCAGGATGTCGGAAAGCACGGCGAAGCGCTCGTCTTCCTTGATCAGGCCCATGGCGATGCCGGCGACGGGGCGCTGGATCGGCACGCCTGCATCCATGAGTGCGAGCGAGGTGCCGCACACGGTCGCCATGGAGGACGAGCCGTTGGATTCGGTGATCTCGGAGACGACGCGCAGCGTGTAGGGGAACTGCTCGGGCGCCGGCAGCATCGGACGGATCGCGCGCCATGCGAGCTTGCCGTGGCCGATTTCGCGGCGGCCGGGCGAGCCGATGCGGCCCGTTTCACCGACGGAGAAGGGCGGGAAGTTGTAGTGGAGCAGGAAGCGCTCCTTGTACATGCCCGTGAGTGAATCGACGTACTGCTCGTCTTCGCCGGTGCCGAGCGTGGCGACGACGATCGCCTGGGTCTCGCCGCGGGTGAAGAGTGCGGAGCCGTGTGTGCGCGGCAGCATGGAGACTTCCGACACGATCGGGCGGACGGTGGCGAGATCACGGCCGTCGATGCGCGACTTGGTGTCGAGGATGTTCCAGCGCACGATCTTTGCCTGGAGCGACTTGAAGACCGAGCCGATCTGCTCGGCGGTGTAGCGGGCTTCTTCGCCTTCGGCCGGCGCGAAATGCGCCTTGACCTTGGCCTTGACGGCATCGACCGCGGCGTAGCGTGCGGCCTTGTCGGTGTTCTTGTAGGCGTCGCGGAGTTCGGCTTCGGCGAAGGCGAGCATTTCGCTTTCGAGCGCCGAATGATCTTCGGCGGTGAAATCGCGCGGCTCCTTGGCAGCCACTTCGGCGAGCTTGATGATCGCGTCGATCACCGGCTGGAAGCCGCGATGGCCGAACATGACGGCGCCGAGCATCGTCTCTTCGTCGAGTTCCTGGGCTTCCGATTCCACCATGAGAACCGCGTCACCCGTGCCGGCGACAATCAGGTCGAGCTTGGATTCCGGCATTTCGTCGACGGTCGGGTTCAGGCGGTATTCACCGTTGATGTAGCCGATGCGCGCGCCGCCGACGGGGCCCATGAAGGGCACGCCCGAAAGCGTCAGCGCAGCGGAGGTGGCGACGAGCGCGACGACGTCCGGATTGTTCTCCAGGTCGTGCTGCATCACGGTGACGATGACCTGGGTGTCGTTCTTGTAGCCATCCGGAAAGAGCGGGCGGATCGGCCGGTCGATGAGGCGCGAGGTGAGCGTCTCGTTTTCGGACGGACGGCCTTCGCGCTTGAAGTAGCCACCCGGGATCTTGCCGGCGGCGTAGGTCTTTTCCTGGTAGTTGACGGTCAGCGGGAAGAAGTCCTGGCCGGGCTTCGGCTCCTTGGCGGAAACGACGGTGGCGAGCACGACGGTCTCGCCATAGGTGGCGATGACGGCGCCATCAGCCTGGCGGGCGACCTTGCCCGTTTCGAGGGTCAGCGTGCGGCCGGCCCATTCGAGTTCAACTTTGTGGTGATCGAACATGGAGTGTCCTTGATTGGCGGGGCGCGCGAGGCTCATCTGAGAACCGCAGCACCCGGCTTGGCGTTTATGACGCGCCACGGGCAAGACAACGGGAGGCTTGGTGTCCGGAAGGAAAACGGCGCGAAGCCGATGCAAGCATCCTGCAATCCTGCCCCATGACAGGTCGCTTATCACCCGCACCGACCTCTTGCCGGGCGGGGTAGACCGGACAGGCGGAGCTACAAAAGGCGCCGCCTGCCGAAAGTGCAAACCGGCGGATGGCCGTTCAACGAACAGCCCCGCCGGCTTCAAGCTCAAAGCCTAGCGGCGGATGCCGAGGCTGGTGATCAGCGTCTTGTAGCGCTCTTCGTCCTTCGACTTGACGTAGTCGAGGAGCGAACGGCGGCTGGAAACCATCTTGAGGAGACCACGACGGGAGTGGTTGTCCTTCTTGTGGCCCTTGAAGTGATCGGTCAGGTTGTTGATCCGCTCGGTCAGGATCGCGACCTGGACTTCCGGCGAACCGGTGTCGCCTTCCTTGATCGCGTATTGCTTGAGCAGTTCAGCCTTACGTTCGGCAGTGATCGACATCGGACAATCCTTTCTATCTATTGTTTGAGGATCTTCGGGACGCCTGCGGCCGGGATGTCGTCCAGCGGAGGCCATGACAAAACGCGAAGGTGGCAGAACCACCCGTCGCGCTGGCGTGCGTATAGGCTAAAACCGCCCATAAGGAAAGGGCGAAATGGCCGTGGCGCCTTGCGGGAAAGCGCAGCAGCGGGAGCTCACCCGCTCAGGCTTGCTCCTCGGAGCCATCGGCACGCAGGCGGTCGAGCGGGATGGCGAAGTGCCATTCGATGCCGTTTTCATGCAGGTTGCGCGTGATCTGAGCATCGAGCGTGCCGCCCATCATGCGCTCGAGCACGACGGAGCCGAAACCCTTGCGCTCCTGATCGGGCGAGATGTGAAGTTCCTTCACATATTCGCGCCAGGTGAGCGACAACATGCCCTCGCGGCGCCACCAGGTGATTTCGAGCCGGCTCTCCTCGTCCGCCAGCGCACCGTATTTCGAGGCGTTTGTGGCGAGCTCGTGCACCGCCATGCCAAGCGTCTGTGAGGCCTGCGCATCGACCATGACTTTCGGCCCGAGAAGCCGCACGCGCTCCGGATCGCTCGGCAGGAAGGGCTCCAGCTGGCTTTCCACCAGCGCGCGGAAATCGATGCCGCGGGCGGCGTTGGCGAGCAGCAGGTCGGTGGAGCGGGCAAGGCCGGTGATGCGGCGCCGGAAACTGTCGACGAATTCGTCGACGCTTGCGGCGTTCTTGGCGGTCTGGCCAACCATGGCGTTGATGACGGTGAGCTGGTTCTTGGAGCGGTGCGCCACCTCGCGCATCAGCAGGCGGATCTCGCTTTCGGCTTCGCTGCGATTAGAGGCTGCCTCGCTGAGCGCGGTCGACACGACGGCGAATTCACTGATCGGATGGGGCGGCTGCGGCACCGGCTGCCCGGCGCCCAGGAGCCGCGCGCTTTCAGACAGCCGCCTTGCAGAGCGCGTGACACGGCCAGCCACGAGCCAGGCGACGAAACCCGCCAAAGCGCCGATCGTCAATCCGCCGATCAGAAGAAGGGCGATCGAACGCATGATGGGTGCGCTGATCGTCGCCTTTGGGGTCCAGGCAACCACACTCCACTGGGTGAGCGCCGAGCCTTCCCGGATGATCTGGAAGGAATGGCCGTTCATGTCCACCTCGGTGATCCCTTGGCGGAAGTTTTCCTTGAAGGTGAAGGGCAAGGATCCACCGGCCGCAAGTGAAGGATCGGTCGAGGACAGCACGGTCTGCGTGCTGTCGACGATGGCGACCTGCCAAGCGGCTGGAAGACGGCCATCCTCGATCGCGCGGGCCAGGGAATCGGCGCCACGCGACAGAACGAGAAGGATGGGTTCGCGCCCCTCGCGGTTGACGGGCAGCGCAACGAAGAACACCCATGAAAGCGACGTCTCGCTGAAGAGCACGCCGGATACCGCAGAGGTTCGGTCCTGCAGCGCGCGGCGCAACGTCCTGGGATCACTAGCCGCGGGCAGCTGCACCCCATAGTCGGTGCGTGTGTTGAAGACCTGCCGCAGATCGCTGCCGACAACGGCAAGGTTCATCCCGCGGCCGATGAGTGCGCGGCGGCCGCGGTCGTGAAATGCTTCGAGATTGTCGGCCTGGAGCGTCGGATCTGTCGCCAGCACCCGTAGCGTCGTCAGCATGCCGGAGACTTCCTGCTCCACCACCTGAACGATCGAACGCGTGTTGGACTGGAAGATGGACTGAAGGCCTTCCTGCTGCACGGTGTTGGTGCGCACCAGAAGGTAGCCCGAAAAGAGAAGGGCTGGCACGAGGCAGATGAGGATCAGGAAGAAGAGATAGTCCGAGATCGGGCGCGAACGCAGCCGGTCCGTCGCTTTGGGATCCGCCTGCTCCGCCTTGGAAGGAGCGTTGTCTTCCACTGCCTGACTCATCAGCACGCAACCTGTATCAAGGCGCGCTTCTGACTGCTCAGCCGATGATGGGAAACAACTTCGAACATCTGATCCCGAGCCTTCTATGCGGCAGCGCGTTCTCGTTATTGTTCTTGCCGGAATGGCGGTCCCGGCACTTTATAGTTTCTCCTTCGGCCACCGGCCGAGAACGCTCCTGGCGTAGATAGGGGCGCCAAGTTGTCCAACTAGGCGCGCAACGTGTGAAATGGATTTCAGTTGCCGAAAACCCGGCGGGGACGAAACTCTCCTTGGCCGATTTCGCCGATTGCGACAAGACGACCGCGCGCCGTGACCCAGACATCGGCCTCATCGAGTGGCGCATCGCGGCCGCGCAGAATAATCGGGTTGCCCATGCGCAGCCGGTGCGCCTGATCGTCGGTGATCGCGACATGCGGCAGATTGGCGAGCGCTTCACCGGTGTCGATCAGGAACGCATCGAGCGCTGCCAGCCGCTCTGCATCATCCGCCATCTCTTCCAGCGCCGTCAGGTCGGCGAGAGGCACCATGTCTTCGTCTGAGAACGGCGCGACGCCGATGCGGCGCAGCTTGGCGATATGCCCGTAGCAGCCGAGATCGCGACCGAAATCGCGGGCAAGCGAACGCACATAGGTGCCCTTGCCGCATTCCACGACGAAGACGGCAAGATCGTCTTCAGGACAAGCGACCAGATCGAGGCGATGGATTTCCACTTCCCGCGACGCGATCTCGACCGTTTCGCCGCCCCGCGCGAGATCATAGGCACGGTTGCCGTCGATCTTGACCGCGGAATATTGCGGCGGGATCTGCTCGATCACGCCGGTATAGCGGGGCAGCAGGGCCTCAATGTCGGATTGTGCCGGGCGGAGATCGCTCGATTGCGTAATCTCGCCTTCCATGTCGTCGGTATCACGCTCGGCACCCCACCGCACGGTGAATTCGTAGATCTTGCGCCCATCCATGACGTAAGGGACCGTCTTGGTCGCATCGCCAAGCGCGATCGGCAGGAGGCCGGATGCCAAGGGATCCAGCGTTCCGGCGTGGCCGGCCTTTTGGGCCTTGAACAACCACTTGATCTTGGAAACGGCCTCTGTCGAGCCGAAATCCTCTGGCTTGTCGAGGATGATCCAGCCGGAAACGGGCCGACCCTTGTTCTTGCCGCGACGACCACCCATCAGTTCGACGACCCCTTGTCGGCATCGTCGGTGTCAGCGGCTGTGTCATCGCCATGATCGTCGGTCGTGCGATTGAGATCGCGGGCGACTTCCGGCGAGCGCAGAAGCTCATCGATTTTCTGATAGTTGTCGAAGCTCGTGTCGTCGCGGAAGCGGACTTCCGGCATGAATTTCATCTGGCGCAATGCCGGCGTGATGTGCTTGCGCACGGCGCGTGCATTGCGGTTGAGCGCCGCAACGAGTGCCGCGTGATCCTGCTGACCAAGCGGCGTGACGTAGGCGGTCGCGATCTTCAGATCATTCGACATGCGCACTTCGGAGATCGCGATAACGGTCGATTCGATCAGCGGATCGCGGATTTCATCGCGCTGGAGTACCTGCGTGATCGCGGCGCGGACTTGCTCGCCGACGCGCAGCATGCGCTGGGTGGGACCGGAGGAGGAATTTGTACGTGCCATGACTGATGCTTGTTCCGTTCAAACGGGAAAATCGATCGCGCGGCCGACCGTGGAGACGGTCTCTGCGAAAGGGAAGACGCGCCGGGTTGATTGTCCCGACGCGTCCTGATCCGGATCGATCGAACGACGACTAGAGCGTCCGCGTTACATGCTCGACGCGGAAGCACTCGATGACGTCGCCTGCACGAATGTCTTCGTAGTTCTGGAACGCCATGCCGCACTCCTGGCCGACCGGCACTTCGGACACTTCGTCCTTGAAGCGCTTGAGGGTCTTGAGTGTGCCTTCGTGAATGACGACGTTGTCGCGGATGAGGCGCACGCCGGCTCCACGCTCGACCTTGCCTTCCGTGACGCGGCAACCAGCGACCTTGCCGATCTTCGTGATGTTGAACACCTCGAGGATTTCGGCATTGCCGATGAAGGTCTCGCGGCGCTCTGGAGACAGGAGGCCCGACATGGCCGATTTCACGTCATCCACCAGATCGTAGATGATGTTGTAGTAGCGGATCTCGATGCCAGCGGCTTCGGCCGCATCGCGCGCCTGCTTGTTGGCGCGGACGTTGAAGCCGATGATCGCGGCGTTGGAGGCTTCCGCAAGCGAAATGTCGCTTTCGGTGATGCCGCCGGCGCCGGAATGCACGATACGGGCACGGACTTCGCTGGTACCGAGCTTGTCGAGCGTGCCGATAATGGCTTCGATCGAACCTTGGACGTCGCCCTTGATGACCAGCGGAAATTCCTTCAGCCCGGTATCCTGGAGCTGGGTCATCATCTGTTCGAGCGAACCACGCGAACCGGCCTGACGCGCGACTGCCTTTTCACGGGCAAGACGCTGGCGGTACTCGGAAATCTCGCGAGCGCGCTGCTCGTTCTCGACGACGGCGAACCGGTCTCCGGCCATCGGCGTGCCCTGCAGGCCGAGGATTTCGACCGGCATGGACGGACCCGCTTCCTTCACGACTTCGCCGCGATCGTTGACCAGCGCACGCACGCGGCCCCACTGGTCGCCCGCGACGATGATCTCGCCCGGATGCAGCGTGCCCTTCTGGACGAGGACCGTGGCAACCGACCCGCGACCGCGATCGAGCTTGGCTTCGACGACCATGCCCTCTGCCGTACGGCTCGTATTGGCCTTCAGGTCGAGAATTTCGGACTGAAGCAGGATCGCCTCGAGCAGCTTGTCGAGATTGGCGCCGGTTTTGGCCGACACTTCCACGTCGAGCACTTCACCGCCCATGGATTCCACGAACACCTCGTGCTGGAGGAGCTGCGTGCGAACCTTCTGGGGGTCGGCCGTCGGCTTGTCGATCTTGTTGATCGCCACGATGATCGGCACGTTGGCCGCCTTGGCGTGGCTGATCGACTCGATCGTCTGCGGCATCACGCTATCGTCGGCTGCGACCACAAGGATCGCGATGTCGGTTGCCTGCGCACCACGGGCACGCATGGCCGTGAAGGCGGCGTGGCCGGGCGTGTCGATGAAGGTGATCTTGTTGCCATCCTTCTCGACCTGGTAGGCGCCGATATGCTGGGTGATGCCACCGGCCTCGCCAGACACGACGTTGGCGTTGCGGATGGCGTCGAGCAGCGACGTCTTGCCGTGGTCGACGTGACCCATAATCGTGACGATCGGCGGGCGCGACGACAGATCGCCATCGACATCCTGCACGTCGAAGATGCCCTCTTCAACGTCCGACTCCGACACGCGCTTGACCGTGTGGCCGAATTCGGTGGCGATGAGCTCGGCCAGGTCGGCATCGATGATGTCGCCGGGCTTCATCATCTGGCCTTCCTTCATCAGGTACTTGATGACGTCGACCGAACGCTCCGCCATACGCTGGGAGAGTTCCTGGATGGTGATGGTTTCCGGCAGGATGACCTCGCGCTGGATCTTCTCGCGGGTCTCCTGCATCTGCGCGCGCTTGAACTTCTCCTGGCGGCGTCGCATGGCCGAGAGCGAACGACCGCGGGTCGAACCATCTTCGTCCAGAGCGCCCGTGAGGGTCAGCTTGCCACGGCGGCGTTCGCCGTCGGTCTTGGCGCGGGTCGGCTTCGGTGCTTCCACCTTGGCAGGACCTGCACCCTTGCGAGGGCCGGCGCGACCATCGTCATCGTCGGCATCGACCTTGCGGCCGATGCGGGCGACGGGAGCAGCCTCTTCCTTTTCCTTCTCCTTGACGGGAGCCGGACGCTTGCGCTCGCCGGATTCGGCGGAGAGGACCTTGGCTTCGGTCTCAGCCCGGTTCAACGCGGCCTGTTCCGCCTCAATGCGGGCCTGCTCGGCACGCTCGATGGCGAGGCGCTTGTCTTCCTCGGCGCGGCGACGGGCTTCGATCTCGGCCTGCTTGCGCTCCTCGATGTCGCGGATGCGCGCTTCCTCGAGTGCACGACGGCGGGCATCCATCTCACCGGCGGAAAGGTTGCCGGTGGAGCCAGGGCGCGGCCGCATCTGTGGAGCCGGACGCGGGGTCTCGAAGCGCTGCGGGGCCGAAGCCGGGCGCTGCGGTGCCGGACGCGGGGCTGCCGGACGCTGCGGCTGCTGCTGCGGCGTGGCGGCTGCCGGCGCTGGTGCCGCGGCGGCAGGCGCAGATGCAGGCGCAGGCGCTGCCGACGTCGAAGCTGCTGGTTGTGCCGGCTGCTGGGGCTGCGCTGCCGGGGCAGGAGCGGGTGCAGCCGGCGCCGCCTGTGCGGGTGCCGGCTTCACATCGTCTTCTGGGCGGTGAATGCGACGCTTGCGCGTCTCAACGACGACGGCCTTCGTCCGGCCGCGTCCCATTTCCTGCCGTACAGTGCCCTGGCTGCCGCCGGGACGCTTCAGAGTAAGGGTCGACTTGCTCGGTACGCTCAGGGTCTTGTCGTCTTTAGTGTCGCTCATTCCGTATCCGTTCCTTGGAAACAGAGATGCGCGACAGGGTTGGCGGCGCAGCGCTGTTTCGATCTATTCTCGACGGCGCGGGCTCATGCCGACGCCACACATCTATTCCAGTTCGCCATGTTCGGTCCCACCGTTGAGGGCCCCATCTGACGGCTTAGCCAAGCCGTGGCGGTAGCGATGGAGCAACTTTGCGCGCTTCACTACACCCTCACCGGCCTGTCCCGCAAGCGCTGCGGCATGGATTAACGCGCCTTCGCCCAAATGAAACGCCATCTCGTCGGCGCTGAGGAGGTGAAATGCCTCGATCGGCTCCAGGCCGACCTCGACCGCGAAATGGCGCGCCTGGCCGATCTTGCGCACGCCGTCCTCCGCAGCATCGGTGGCATGGAAGACCGCGAGCGCCTCGCCGGAGCGCACGGCCTTGTCCACCTTGGTGGCGCCGGAGACGAACTGGCCGGCCTTGCGGGCCATGGCCATCATGCCGAGCAGCTGATCGCGCAACAGGCGATCAAGCGTTTCCGGCATGTCCGGATCGACCGTCACCTCGGCCTTGAGCGCCTTCGCGAAAAGGCGCCGCTTCAGGGCGAGCGCGACGACATCGCGCTCGGGCGTGATCCAGCAGCCGCGGCCGGGAAGTCGCTCCTTCAGATCGGGAACGACGGTGCCGTCCGGAGCCGCAACGAAGCGGATCAGGCCTTCCGTCGGGCCGTTTGCGCGCGTGACGATGCACATGCGCTCGCTCATTGGCTCAACCTTTCCGGCCACGATCCGCTTTCCAGTCTCTTGCAAGGAGCCGCGCGGCCTCAGGCCTGCTCGGCACCCTCTTCGACGGCTTCTTCCGCACCTTCTTCGACCGCGATGTCGTCCTCGGTGATCCAGCCGGCAGCCAGACGCGCCTGGATGATCATCGCGTCGGCGTCAGCGCGGGACACTTCGAAATCCTTCAGGATGCCGTCGAACCGCTTGGTCTCGCCGTTCTTGCGCTCCGACCAGCCGACGAGGTCGTCGGCCGCACAGCCGGCGAAGTCGTCGAGCGACTTGATGTCGTTCTCGCCGAGCGCGACCAGCATTTGCGTCGTCAGGCCTTCGACCTGCTTCAGATCGTCAGAAACACCGAGCTCGACACGCTTGGCTTCGAGTTCGGCTTCCAGGCGATCGAGGTGCTCGCGGGCGCGGGTCTGCAGTTCCTGCGCGGTCTCTTCGTCGAAACCGTCGATGGACGCGATTTCGTCGAGATCGACATAGGCGACTTCCTCGACCTGGCTGAAGCCTTCCGATGCCAGCACCTGGCCGACCATCTCGTCGACATTGAGGGCTTCCATGAAGAGGTTCGAGCGCTCGACGAATTCCTTCTGGCGGCGCTGGCTTTCCTCTTCCTCCGTCAGGATGTCGATGTCCCAGCCGGTGAGCTGCGAGGCGAGGCGCACATTCTGGCCGCGGCGGCCGATGGCGAGCGAAAGCTGCTCGTCCGGCACGACCACTTCGATGCGCTCGGCATCCTCGTCGAGAACGACCTTGGCGACTTCGGCCGGCTGGAGGGCGTTGACGATGAAGGACGCCGGGTCGTGGCTCCAAGGGATGATGTCGATCTTCTCGCCCTGAAGCTCGCCGACGACCGCCTGGACGCGGCTGCCGCGCATGCCGACGCAGGCGCCGACTGGATCGATGGAGCTATCGTTGGAGATGACGGCGATCTTGGCACGCGAACCGGGATCACGCGCAACCGAGCGGATCTCGATGACGCCGTCGTAGATTTCCGGCACTTCCATGGTGAAGAGCTTGACCATGAACTGCGGGTGCGTGCGCGACAGGAAGATCTGCGGGCCGCGCTGCTCGCGGCGCACGTCGTAGACATAGGCGCGGACGCGGTCGCCATAGCGGAAGTTTTCCCGCGGGATCGTCTCGTCACGGCGGATGATGCCTTCGCCACGGCCGAGATCGACGATGACGTTGCCGTATTCGACGCGCTTGACGGTGCCGTTGACGATCTCGCCGACGCGGTCCTTGTATTCGTCATACTGCTTGTCGCGCTCGGCTTCGCGGACCTTCTGGACGATGACCTGCTTTGCCGACTGGGCGGCGATGCGGCCGAAATCCATGGGCGGCAGCGGATCGGTCACGAAATCGCCGAGCTGGATGTTCTCGTCGCGGTCACGCGCAAGTTCAAGGGCGATCTGGGTGGAATAGTCCTCGACCTTGTCGACGACGAGCAGACGGCGCTGAAGCTTGATCTCGCCCGTCTTCGGGTTGATGTCGGCGAGGATATCGGTCTCCTGGCCGTAGCGCGAGCGGGCAGCCTTCTGGATGGCGTCGGCCATCGCGTCGATGACGATCTCGCGATCGATCAGCTTCTCGCGGGCGACCGCGTCGGCGATCTGCAAGAGTTCGAGCCTGTTTGCACTGACTGCCATGGATATCTCCCTGAATGGGCGCCACCGAAGGCGCCGCTCGTCATTGCGGCCTTGAAGCCGTCAGATTTCGCTAGAGCAGTCTCGCTTTTCTTCGAATTGCTCAACCGCTCTAGCTATTTGATTTGTCGCGTTTCCGGACGGTGAACCGGTATCCACTTCACCTGGAAACGCTTTAGTTGTCGTCTGCGCCGTCGTCCTCGTCGGACTCGGGCGGATTGTTCTGGTTGGCTGCTCGCGCCGCCTTGGCGGCCTTGTCGGCCTGCAGCGCCTCGCGAATGAGTTCGTCGGTCAGGATCAGCTTGGCATCGGCCAGCGCGACGAACGGGATTTGAACCGTCGGCTCGTCGCCATAGCTCGCCTGGTCGCGCTCCATGAGGAAGCCATCTTCGCTCACCGATGCTATCTTACCACGGAAGCGCTTGCGATTGTCGACGAGCACCGAGGTTTCGACCTTGACGACATGGCCCTGCCAGTTGGCGAAATCGGCGCGGCGGACCATCGGGCGGTCGATGCCGGGCGAGGACACTTCCAGGTGATAGGCCTTGTCGATCGGATCATCGACATCGAGCGCGGGCGACACGGCGCGCGACAGCGCCTCGCAGTCTTCGACCGTCATCGTGCCATCGAGCCGCTCGGCCATGATCTGCAGCGTCAGCCCGTTCTGGCCCGACAGCCGCACGCGCACCAGGCGCATGTCGAGAGAACGCACCACGGGCTCCACGATCGCGGCGATGCGCGCATCGGTGCCCGTTTCGGTGATCAGGCGGTCTTCGTTCGGATCGAATAGTGTTTGCGTTTCAGTCATGCCTGCCAGTCGCTCGCGCGGCGCGCCGCAGACTGGTCGGGTCGGCGGCTGCCGATGGAAACAAAAAAGAGCGGGCCCCGGCAGGAACCCACTCTTGCTCGTATGACCAAGAATTTTGACGACTAGATAGTCTTCTTCGCCCGGAGACGCAAGAGTTTTCCGCGCGGGCAACGGCCGACCAGCCGACCATGTTGGCCACGCTCTTCGCCGCGGTCGTTGGCGCAAGCCGTGGCAGCGCTGCAATAGGCAAAGCGGGACCAAGCGTCTATAGACCCCGGCAATGCTTAGCGAACGGCCACAGTCTCCAGGGTGCGAACCGACAACCGCATGACAGAACCGACCAAAAAGCGACGGCTCGATCCCGACACCGTCATGGGGATGCTGAAGCGCATCCTTTCGGAGAACGGGCGCGACTACGTTCGTGACTACGTGTTCGCGGCCATCTGCCTGGCGATCGTGGCGGCGACGACGGCGTTTACGGCCTGGATCATGGAAATCGTGATCAACGAGGCCTTCGCCAATCAGCGCGCCGACGTCGTCTGGCTCATCTGCGGCTCGATCTTCGCAGCCTTCCTGCTGCGCGGCCTCGCCTCCTACGGGCAGGCCGTGCTACTGGCCAAGGTCGGCAACAATCTGGTCGCACGCTACCAGAAGCGGCTCTTCGACCAGCTGATGGCGCTCAGCGTCGGGTTTTACAGCGACAACCGCTCCGCACAGATCGCCGCGCAGATCAGCCAGAACGTCATCGGCATCCGCGATGTCCTGAACCTGACGATCACGTCGCTTGCGCGGGACCTCCTGACGCTCGTCGCGCTGATCGGGGTCATGCTGTCGAAAGACTGGCTCTTGACGCTGATCGTCTTCACCGTCGCGCCGCCGCTTCTCCTGGCATTGCGCTATATTTCGAAGCGGCTGAGGAGCGCCACGCGCGATGCGGTGGAGCTGAACAGCAGCGTTCAGGCCGCCATGCAGGAAACTGTCCAGGGCATCACCATCGTGAAATCCTTCACCATGGAAGACGTGCTCAGGGTGCGGATGAACCGGCTGATCGATGCGGCCGAAGGGCGGGCGAACCGCATCATCCGGCTGACGGAGCGGACCTCGCCGCTGACCGAAACGCTTGCCGGCCTCGCGATTTCGGGCGTGCTCGCCTATGCGGCGTTCCGGTCGATCTATGGCGACGTGCTTCCGGGCGCGTTCTTCGCCTTCGTAACGGCGCTGCTTCTCGCCTACGAGCCCGCCAAGCGCCTGGCGCGGCTGCAGGTAAGCCTCGAGCGGGCCGTCGTGAATGCCCGCATGATCTACGAAATCCTCGACATCCAGCCGCAGCAGGCCGATCGTCCCGGCGCCAAGCCGCTCATGATGGGCAAGGGCGAGGTGGTGCTCGAAGGGGTCAACTTTTCCTATCAGCAGGGCGATCCGATCCTGCGCGACGTTTCGTTCACGGCGCATGCCGGGAGAACGACAGCGCTCGTCGGGCCTTCCGGCGCCGGGAAGTCCACGGTCATCAGCCTCGTGCCGCGCTTTTACGATCCAGAAGCAGGCCGCATCCTGATCGACGGGCAGGATATCGCCGACGTCACCAAGCAGTCGCTGCGCGCCGCGATCGCCTATGTCTCGCAGCAGCCTTACCTGTTCGAGGGCTCGATCCGCGACAATATCCGCTATGGCCGGCCGGATGCGACGGATACCGAGATCGAGGAAGCGGCGCGCCGGGCGAATGCTCATGATTTCATCCTGACCCAACCGCGCGGCTACGACACGCCGGTCGGCGAAAACGGCATCACGCTTTCGGGCGGCCAGCGCCAGCGGCTGTCGATTGCCCGCGCGCTGGTGCGCAACGCGCCGATCCTGCTTCTGGACGAGGCGACGTCCGCGCTGGACACGGAATCGGAAGCGCTGGTGCAGCGGGCGCTGGAGACAGCGATGCAAGGCCGTACCGTCATCGTCATTGCGCATCGCCTTTCTACCATCGCACGCGCCGACAAGATCGTCGTCATGCAGGCGGGACGCGTGGCCGAGGAAGGCCGCCACGACGATCTGGTCACTAAGACCGACGGGATCTATGCACGCTTCCACAACATGCAGATGCTGGGCATCGACGGCTTCGACGAGAGCGACGCCCTGCCCCAGCCGGTCAGCAGCAAAGGGCAGATGTCATGAGCGATATGAAGGACCTGAAGCTCGTCGTAGCCGGTGCAGGCGGACGCATGGGTCGCGCACTGATCCAGAGCATCGATGCCATTCCGGGCGTTGTGCTCGTCGGCGCATTCGACCGGCCGGGCGCCGCCTCGATCGGCGCTGACGCCGGCCAACTGGCAGGCCTTAGCGCCAATGGCGTGATCGTCACCGACGATCCGGGAGCAGCGCTTGGCGGGGCCGATGGCGTTCTGGATTTCACGGCCCCGGAAGCGACAGTTGCGCTGGCGCGCCGCGCTTCGACCGCGGGGCTCGTCCACATCATCGGAACGACGGGATGTTCCGACGAGGACGAGGCGGCCATTCGCGACGCGGCGGCCGGTGCGCGGATCGTCAAGTCCGGCAATATGAGCCTTGGCGTGAACCTGCTCGCCGTGCTGGTGGAAGACGCGGCCCGCGCGCTCGAAGCGGCCGACTGGGACATCGAGGTGCTGGAAATGCACCACCGGCACAAGGTCGATGCGCCATCAGGCACCGCATTGCTGCTCGGCCAGGCGGCCGCCCACGGACGGGCGATCGACCTTGCTGAAAAGAGCGTGCGGGTGCGCGACGGGCACACGGGCGCGCGGCCCGAAGGCACGATCGGCTTTGCGACGCTGCGCGGCGGTTCGGTCGTCGGCGAGCACACGGTGCTGATCGCCGGTGAAGGAGAGACGATCGAGCTGACGCACAAGGCGACCGATCGGGCGATCTTCGCGCGCGGCGCAGTGAAGGCCGCACTTTGGGCCAGCCGTCAGCAGCCGGGGCTCTATTCGATGATCGACGTGCTGGGGCTCAAGAGCCACAATTGATCAGAGGCGCAACGGCGTTGCTTCAGTAGTGCGGCGGCTTGGTCACGGGCACGGGGCCATGGCTCTGCTCTTCGAGCGATAGAAAACGCTGGGCGATCGCCTCGACCTGGCGCGTCAGCCGGTTGGTGACCTGGTACTGCCTGGCGAGTTCATCCGACAAATCCTCGATCGTCTTCGCCTGGTGCGCGGCGAGTTCTTCCAGCGCGGTCAGGCGGTTTTCAAGATCGGCGCTCATAGCGAAATCTCCTCAAGGATGGTCCGCCAGCGCGCATCGAGCGGCTGCGGTCTGCGGCTTTCGCGATCCACATAGACATGGGTAAACCGGCCCTGTGCCGCCTCGATGACATCATCGCCGCGAAAGAGGCCGATGCGGTAGGTGACGGACGACGTGCCGATGCGCGTGACGGCGATGCCGGCCGTCACGCGATCGGGAAAAGCCATCTCGCTGAAATAGTTGCAGCCTGTCTCGACAACCAGGCCGACAACTTTGCCACGATGAATATCGAGGAGGCCCTTTTCGATGAGCCAGCCGTTGATGGCCGTGTCGAAGAGCGCGTAATGCACGACATTGTTCATGTGCCCATAGGCATCATTGTCGGCCCATCTTGTCTGCAACGGTCGGAAAAGGCGGTAGTCCTCGCGCCGCCGCGGTTCGGCTCTCTGCATGAATTCACCCGATCGTGAGCGGTTTTACCTTGCCTCGGCCCGGCTTGATCGATACCGGGCCCGTGCGCTGCACAACTGGACTTTATGCGAAGAACTGTCGAGAGTGGCAAACCTCTCCTTGCGCAGCAGGCAGCGCTCAGCAAGATGGCGATAATCCTGACGACCAAAGCGGTTTGGCCAAGGCGGACATGAACGAAACAGCGATCGAACTTATCGGCATCAACAAGCGCTTCGGGCTTGTGCATGCCAACAAGGACATCAGCCTGAAGGTCCGCAAGGGCACCATTCACGGCATCATCGGCGAGAACGGCGCAGGCAAGTCGACGCTGATGTCGATCCTCTACGGCTTCTACGAGGCCGATAGCGGCGAGATTCTCGTCGACGGCACCAAGCGCAAGATCAGCAACCCGAATGAGGCGATCGCCGCCGGCATCGGCATGGTGCACCAGCACTTCATGCTGGTCGACAATTTCACGGTGCTCGAGAACATCATGCTCGGCGCCGAAGACAGCGCGATCCTGAACAAGGGCATTGCGCGGGCCCGCGCCGAACTGAAGCGGCTGGAGCGCGACTATGCGCTGGAAGTCGACCCAGACGCGGTGATCGAGGAACTGCCGGTCGGTCTGCAGCAGCGCGTGGAAATCCTGAAGGCGCTCTATCGCGGGGCGGAAATCCTCATCCTCGACGAGCCTACCGGCGTGCTGACGCCGCCGGAAGCCGACCATCTCTTCCGCATCCTCGGCCAGCTCAAGGACCAGGGAAAGACGATCATCTTCATCACGCACAAGCTGCGCGAGATCATGGCGATCACCGACGAGGTGTCCGTCATGCGCCAGGGCGAGCTGGTCGGCACAAGGCAGACGGCAGAAACTTCGGTGGAAGAACTGGCGAGCCTGATGGTCGGCCGCCGCGTTCTGCTGCGCGTGGAAAAAGGCCCCGCCAATCCGGGCGAAGTGAAGCTTTCGGTGCGCAATCTCACGGTCAAGGATTCGCGCGGCGTGACGGTGGTCGACAATGTGTCGCTCGACGTGGGCGCCGGCGAGATTGTCGGGATCGCGGGCGTTGCCGGCAACGGCCAGTCGCAGCTGCTGGAAACGATCGCCGGCATCCGCACGGCATCCGGCGGCGAGGTCTATCTCAACGGCAAGCCGGTCGACATCTCGGGCAAGGCGGACCCTGCGGAACTGCGCCGCCGCGGCCTTGCCCATGTGCCGGAAGACCGGCACCACATGGGCCTGATCCTGGAATTCGAGGAGGCGGAAAGCGCCATCCTCGGCTACCACGACCAGCCCGACTATCTGAACGGGGTATTCCTCAACGTCGACGCGATCCGCAAGGATGCAGAGGCGAAGATCAAGGCCTATGACATCCGCCCGGCTAATGCCCGGCTGAAGACGGCCAATTTCTCCGGCGGAAACCAGCAGAAGGTGGTGCTCGCGCGCGAAATCGAGCAGGACCCGGATGTGCTCATCATCGGCCAGCCGACCCGCGGCGTCGATGTCGGCGCCATCGAATTCATTCACAAGCGCATCATCGAGATGCGCGATGCCGGCAAGGCCGTTCTCCTCGTCTCCGTCGAGCTCGACGAAATCCGGGCGCTCTCGGACCGCATCCTCGTGATGTTCGCCGGCCGCATCGTGGGCGAGCGCGACGGCGAAGCGGGCGAAGACGATCTCGGCCTGCTGATGGCGGGCATCGAGGAAGACCGGGAGGCGGCGGAGTAGTTTAATGGCCACCCCATATGCAAAGCTTCCGGGATGGGTGGAATATGTCCTCATCCCGCTCATCAATCTGATCGTCGCCTTCGCGGTCGCAGGTCTCGTCGTGCTTCTGGTCGGCGAAAGCCCGATCCGGGCGGCGACGCTCCTCGTCGATGGCGCCTTCGGCTACGGTGAAGGCATCGGCTACACGCTCTATTACGCGACGACCTTCATCTTCACCGGGCTGGCAGTCGCGGTCGCATTTCACTGCAAGCTCTTCAACATCGGCGGCGAAGGCCAGGCCTATATCGGCGGCATCGGCGTGGCGCTCGCCTGCCTGACCTTCGACACGATCCTGCCCTGGTACCTGACCTTCATCGTGGCGACGATCGGCGCGGCGCTGTTTGGTGCGGCATGGGCGTTCATTCCTGCCTATCTGCGCGCCAAGCGCGGCAGCCACATCGTCATCACCACGATCATGTTCAACTTCATCGCGTCGAGCGTGATGATCTATCTCCTCGTCGAGGTGATGAAGCCGGCCGGCACCATGTCGCCGCAAACGCGCACCTTCGGCGAGGGCGGGCAGCTGCCGCAGCTCGACTGGCTGATGGCGATCTTCGGGCTCGATATCGGCGGCGCGCCGTTCAACGTGTCGTTTCTTCTGGCGCTCGCCGCGGCCGTCTTCGTCTGGGTGCTGATCTGGCGCACGAAGCTCGGCTATGAAATCCGCACCATGGGATTCTCGGAAAAGGCCGCGCGCTACGCCGGCATCAAGGACAGCCGGATCATCATCATCGCCATGCTGATCTCCGGCGCGCTTGCCGGCATGATGGCGCTGAACCCGATCATGGGCGAGCAGGGCCGCATGCAGCTCGATTTCGTCGCGGGCGCCGGCTTCGTCGGCATCGCGGTGGCGCTGATGGGCCGTTCGCACCCGGCCGGCATCATCCCGGCGGCGATCCTCTTCGGCATGCTCTACCAGGGCGGCGCCGAGATCTCGTTCGAAATGCCGGAAATCTCGCGCGACATGATCGTCATCATCCAGGGCCTCGTGATCCTCTTCGCCGGCGCATTGGAAAACACCTTCCGGCCGGCCATTTCGCGCTTCTTCGGCGCCAGGGCGGCCAAGACGAAGCCTGTAAGCGTGGGGAGTGCCGGCTGATGGATATTGTCGTTCTCACCATCGAATCCACCATCCGGCTGTCGGTGCCGCTGCTGCTTGCGGCGCTCGCCGGCCTGTTTTCGGAACGGTCGGGCATTTTCGACATCGGGCTTGAAGGCAAGATGCTCGGCGCGGCCTTTGCGGGCGGCGCCGCGGCGGCGGTTTTCTCCTCCGCACTGATGGGGCTTTTGGCGGCGCTCGTCGTTTCAGTCGCGCTGTCGCTCGTGCACGGCTACGCCTCGATCACGCAGCGCGGCAACCAGATCGTTTCGGGTGTCGCCATCAACTTCATCGCCATGGGCACGACGGTTATCCTCGGTCAGGCGTGGTTCGCGCAGGGCGGCCGCACGCCGGCGCTTTCGGGCGATGCACGCTTCACCACGATCGACCTGCCGTTTGCCGAAGCGCTTGCCGACGTGCCTGTGATCGGCACGATCTATTCCGACATCCTGTCGGGGCATTTCTGGCTGACCTATTTCGCCTTTGCCATGGTGCCGTTTGCCTGGTGGGTGCTCTACCGCACGCGCTTCGGCTTGCGGCTCCGGGCCGTCGGCGAAAACCCGGGCGCGGTCGACACGGCGGGCATCTCGGTGACCTGGCTGCGCTACCGGGCCGTGATCTGCTGCGGCATTCTCTGCGGCTTTGCTGGTGCCTATCTCTCCATGGCGCTGACGGCCGGCTTCGTGAAGAACATGACGGCCGGCAAGGGCTATATCGCGCTCGCCGCCCTGATCTTCGCCAAGTGGCGGCCAGTGCCGATCATGTATGCCTGCCTGCTCTTCGGCTTCCTCGACGCCATGGGCATCCGCATGCAGGGCCAGCCGCTGCCGATTATCGGACCGGTGCCGGTGCAGTTCATCCAGGCCCTGCCCTACATCTTGACGGTGATCCTGCTTGCGGGCTTCATCGGCAAGGCCGAGCCGCCGAAGGCCGGCGGCGTCCCTTACGTGAAAGAAAGATAGACCGATGGCTGAGGATCTGTTCCTGGCGGCCCGCGATGCCATGGCGCGGGCGCATGCTCCCTATTCGAAGTTTCCCGTCGGCGCAGCGATCCGCGCTACGGACGGCAAGATCTACGCCGGGGCGAACATCGAGGTGATCTCGTATCCCGAGGGCTGGTGCGCCGAAACGACGGCGATCGGCCACATGGTGATGGCCGGTGCCGGCAAGATCGCCGAGGTCGCCGTGATTGCGGAAAAGATGGCCAAGTGCACGCCCTGTGGCGGCTGCCGCCAGCGGCTTGCGGAATTCGGCACGCCGGCGACGAAGGTCTATCTCTGCGACGATACCGGCGTGGTGGAGACGGTGACGCTCGCCGATCTTCTGCCGATGGCGTTCGAGACCGAGGTCCTGAAGTGAGATACGCGGCCGAAATCCTCAATGAGAAGCTCGGCGGACTGAAGCCGAAGGTCGCGATCGTGCTCGGCTCTGGGCTCGGCGGCCTCGTCGATGCGCTGGAAGGCGCGGTGTCGGTGCCCTATGAGGCACTTCCCGGTTTTCCGCGCGGGGGCGTTTCGGGCCATGCCGGCCGGCTCGTCGGCGGCAAATTGTCCGGCACGCCGGTGCTCATGCTGGCTGGACGGGTCCACTATTACGAAAAGGGCGACGCCGACGCGATGCGGCCGGCGTTGGAAGCGCTGAAGGCGCTCGGCATTACGACGCTGATCCTGACCAATGCCGCCGGTTCGGTGCGCGAGGACATGCCGCCCGGCTCGGTGATGCGGATTTCCGACCACATCAATTATTCGGGCCTCAACCCGCTGATCGGCGAGGAAAGCGATGCACGCTTCGTCGGCATGACGAGCGCCTATGACGCGGAACTCGGCGCGGCAATGCAGGCGGCGGCGGAAAGCGTCGGCGTGACGCTGCATGAGGGCGTCTACATGTGGTTTTCGGGCCCGAGCTTCGAGACGCCGGCGGAAATCCGCATGGCGCGCATCCTCGGGGCGGACGCCGTCGGCATGTCGACCGTGCCCGAAGTAATTCTCGCGCGCTTCCTTGGATTGAAGGTGGCGGCGGCGTCCGTCATCACCAATCTCGGGGCCGGCATGACCGGTGGCGAACTCAGCCACCAGGAAACCAAGGACATGGCGCCGATCGGGGGCGAACGCCTCGGCCGGGTGCTGAGCGAACTGTTGCGGAAAGAGAACTGACCATGGCCGAAGAGATGAAGACCGAGGCCGCACGGGCGCTTTCCATGCTCGATCTGACCGACCTGACAGACCACTGCACGCAGGACGCGATCGACGCGCTCTGCCGCGACGCCTTTATCGGCGACGATCATGCAGCAGCAATTTGCATCTGGCCGCGCTTCGTGGCGCAAGCGCGCGGCATTCTAGGCCCGGACAGTGCCGTGAAGATCGCGACGGTGGTGAATTTCCCGTCCGGCGACATGGCCATTTCGGATGTCGTGGCGGAAACGGTGCAGGCAATCGCGGACGGCGCTGACGAGATCGATCTCGTCATTCCCTATCGCGCGCTGCTTTCGGGCGACGAGAGATCCGTTTCGGCAATGGTGGAGGCGATCCGCGAGGTGTGTGCCGAGCCGGTGCTGCTGAAGACGATCCTCGAGACGGGCGAGCTCGTCGATCCGGCGCTCATCCGTCGTGCATCGGAACTTGCGATCGAGGCACGCGCGGACTTCATCAAGACCTCGACCGGCAAGGTGCCGGTGAACGCGACGCCGGAAGCCGCCGAGATCATGGTGAGCGCTATCAAGGCGAGCGGCCAGCCGGTTGGCTTCAAGGCGGCCGGCGGCGTGCGCACGGTTGAGGATGCTTCGCGCTACCTCGCTCAGGCGGAATGGATCATGGGTGAAGGCTGGCCGACACCCGCCACCTTTCGCTTCGGCGCATCGGGCCTTCTTGGCGACATCCGCGCCAAGCTGACGGGCGGGACTGCCGCAGGCGGAGCGGAGGCTTCCTATTGAGCCTCCTTCCGCAGGAATTCATCCGCCGCAAACGCGACCGCCAGACGCTGGATGAAAAGGACATCGCCGCCTTCGTTGCCGGGATCACCGACGAGACGATCACCGAGGGCCAGATTGCGGCCTTTGCAATGGCCGTCTTCTTCAACGGGCTGTCGCGCGACGAGACGGTAGCACTGACGCTTGCCATGCGCGATTCGGGCGACGTTCTGGCCTGGCCGGACATCGACCGGCCCGTCTCGGACAAACATTCCACGGGCGGCGTCGGCGACAATGTCTCGCTGATGCTTGCGCCGATCCTGGCTGCCTGTGGCGTCGCGGTGCCAATGATTTCCGGCCGCGGGCTCGGCCACACGGGTGGCACGCTCGACAAGATGGAATCGATCCCCGGCTATTCGGTGATGCCAGACAACGCGCTGTTCCGACGCACGGTGGACGAGGTGGGCTGCGCCATCATCGGCCAGACCGGCAGGCTCGCGCCTGCGGACAAGCGCTTCTACGGCATCCGCGACGTGACGGCGACGGTGGAATCGGTGCCGCTGATCACCGGCTCGATCCTGTCGAAGAAACTCGCCGCCGGGCTCGGCTCGCTGGTGCTCGACGTCAAATGCGGCAACGGCGCCTTCATGGACGACCCGAAGAAGGCCGAGACGCTGGCGCGCTCGCTCGTCGATGTCGCCAATGCCGCAGGCCTTTCGACCAGTGCGCTGATCACCGCGATGGACCAGCCGCTGGCGTCCGCCGCCGGCAACGCCGTGGAAGTGCGCAATGCCGTGGACTTTTTGACTGGCGCGCATCGCGACGCACGGCTCCTCGACGTGACGCTGGCGCTTGCCGCCGAGATGCTTCTACGCTCGGGCCGTGCTGCCTCTCACGGCGAAGCGGCAGACCTTGCCCGCGATGCGCTCGACAGCGGCGCTGCGACGGAGAAATTCCAGGCCATGGTGACGGCGCTCGGCGGGCCGGCTGATTTCGTCGAGGCGATGGACCGGCACCTGCCGAAAGCCGCAATCGTTCGCGATATCGCAGCCCCACAGGCAGGAACGGTGCTCGGCATCGACACGCGCGGGGTAGGCCTTGCAGTCGTGACGCTCGGCGGTGGTCGCAGGCGCGCGGCCGATGCGGTCGATCACGCCGTCGGTCTCGACGAGCTCGTCGGGCTCGGCACGGTGCTTCAAGAGGGTGATGCGATCGCCCGCGTGCATGCGCGCACCGAAGATGAGGCCGCGGAGGCCGAAGCCGCCGTCATCGCCGCCTACCGGATCGGCGAGGGCGAAGCCGCGATCAACGATGCGGTGATGATGCGGATCGCCGACTGAACGGCTGTTCGCCGTCTGAACTAGTTGACCAGCAGAAGCTCGCCATCGGCGACCTGGAAGCTTTTGAGCTTATTCAGGAAGCTCATGCCGATCAGATTGACCGAGATGTTCTGGTCCTGCAGGACGAAGGCTTCCACGTCTTCCACGCGCAGCGAGCCGACCTCGACATGGCTCAGCGTGACCTTCGCCGCCTTGGTCTCACCATTGGCCGTCTGCACACCGTAAACGAAATCGGACGGCGACAGGGCAACGCCCAGGCGGCGTGCGGTCGACTGGTTGACCGCCACATAGGTTGCACCGGTATCGATGAGGCCTTGAAGCGGCGTGCCGTTCACGCGGAAATTGCCGGTGAAATGGCCTTTTTCATCCGCGATGAGGCGGATGCTGCGGCCGGCCGCATAGCTTGCCTGATAGGTGGGTTTGACGGCAGGCGCTGTGACGCTGTCCTGCACGCGCGCCAGATCACCGACGGCCGATTGAGCCTCAGCCGCCTGCCGATCGGCCAGCCGCCCCTGGAACTGGGATGCATAATGGGGAATGGCGGCCACGACGCTTGCGCCGACGACTGTCCAGACGACCAGTTTGAGCATGCTTTTCCGCCCCTGAAAATTGCTGGGGCCAGCACATCATGCCATCGATAAGAAGGCACTAACGCAGCCGCCTCTATCGCCGACCACCTGCGATCGGAGTCAACGGAGCGTAAAGCGCGGTCGACGGATTTGACGCTATTTCGTGCCGTACATGCGGTCGCCGGCGTCGCCGAGGCCGGGGACGATGTAGCCTTTTTCGTTGAGGTGGCTGTCGACCGAGGCCGTATAGATCGGCACGTCGGGGTGAGCTTCCTGAAAGTTCCGGATGCCTTCGGGCGCCGCGAGCAGGCAGAGGAAGCGGATGTTGCGCGCGCCGCGCTCCTTCAGCTTGTCGATGGAGGCGATGGAGGAATTGCCGGTCGCAAGCATCGGATCGACGACGATGACGAGACGGTTGACCACGTCTTCCGGCGCCTTGAAGTAATATTCGATGGCTTCCAGTGTCTCATGGTCGCGGTAGACGCCGATGTGGGCGACGCGGGCCGATGGCACGAGATCGAGCATGCCTTCGAGCAGGCCGTTGCCGGCGCGCAGGATCGAGGCGAAGACGAGCTTCTTGCCCTCAAGCTTCGGCGCCTGGATTTCCATCAGCGGCGTCTCGATCGTCTCCATGGTGAGTTCGAGATCGCGCGTCACCTCGTAGCAGAGCAGCGTCGAGATCTCGCGCAGCAGCCGGCGGAAGCTTGCCGTCGACGTGTCCTTTGAGCGCATGATCGTGAGTTTGTGCTGCACCAGCGGGTGATCGATGATGGTGACGCCGTCCATGGCTTTGGCCCTTCCTTCGTGCGCGCTCGTCTGGCTGCTTTAAGACACAGAAAGGCGGCCGGCGACAAGGGCGCCGGCCGTTTCGCTCACAGGCTGCCGTCGACGGCGCGGTCGAAGATCGAAAGCGCGCGCTCACGCGTCAGCTCGATCGGGTTGCCGCCGGCGGTCGGATCGACGATCGCCATGTCGGCGATCTGGTCGCGCTTGTCGGTGCCCACCTTGAAGTCGCCGAGCGTGTGCGGCACGTCGAGCGTCTTGCGCAGCTTGAGAACGGCGTCGAGGAAGGCATCGAAGGAGGCTTCCATGCCGAGGAAGGCCGCCAGTCTTGCGATCTTATCCTCGATCGCTGCGCGGTTCTCGACGAGCACATAGGGCATGAAGACGGCATTGGTCATGCCGTGATGGGTGTCGTAGAGCGCGCCGACCGGGTGGGACAGCGCGTGGATGCCGCCGAGACCCTTCTGGAACGCCGTGGCGCCCATGGCGGCCGCGCTCATCAGATGACCGCGCGCCTCGATGTCGTTCGGGTTGGCGGCGACCTTCTCGAGATTTTCGAAGACGAGGCGCATGCCTTCGACCGCGATACCTTCGGCCATCGGGTGGTAGCCGGGCGCGCAATAGGCTTCGAGGCAGTGCGCTAGCGCATCGAAGCCGGTGCCGATGGTGATGAAGCGCGGCATGCCGACGGTGAGCTCGGGATCGCAGATGACGATCTTCGGCATCATCAGCGGATGGAAGATGACCTTCTTGGTGTGGGTCGTCTCGTCGGTGATGACGCCGGCGCGGCCGACTTCGGAGCCGGTGCCGGCAGTGGTCGGCACGGCGATAATCGGCAGGATGCCGGCCGGATCGGCGCGGGTCCACCAGTCGCCGATGTCCTCGAAGTCCCACATGGGCCGCGTTTGGCCGGCCATGAAGGCAATGACCTTGGCCGCATCGAGGCCCGAGCCGCCGCCAAACGCGATGACGCCGTCATGGCCGCCTTCGCGCAGCACCTTGATGCCGGCTTCGACATTGGCGGCGATGGGGTTCGGCTTCACGTCGGAAAAGAGAGCGCAGGGGATGCCGGCATCTTCCAGGATCTTCAGCGTCGATTGCGTGACCGGCAGATTGGCAAGGCCCGCATCCGTCACGAGAAGCGGCTTCGATATGCCGCTCGCCTTCAGCGCGTCGGGCAATTCGGCGATGCGACCGGCGCCGAAACGGACGGCGGTGGGGTAGTTCCAGTTGGCTTTGACGGTCATGTCTTGAACTCAGATCTGCTTGAGATGGAAGGATTTCGGTTGGGTCAGCATCTGGTAGCCGATCTCCGACAGCGCGCCGCCCTTGCCGGTGTCCTTGACGCCCGTCCAGACGAGCGCGGGATCGAGATAGTCACAGCGATTGGCAAAGACGGTACCGGTTTCCACGCGCGCGCCGAGCCTTGCGGCGGCATCGAGATCGCGTGTCCAGATGGAGGCGGTGAGACCGTAAGGGCTGTCATTCATCAGCGTGACCGCCTCCTCGTCGTCGGCGACCTGCATGATGCCGATGACCGGGCCGAAGCTCTCCTCGCGCATCACCGCCATCTGGTGATCGACGTTGGAGAGGACCTGCGGAGCGAGATAGGGCGAGCCTTCGCGATCGCGCTCGTCGTGGGTATCGAGATGCGTGACCGCGCCCTTGCGGATCGCTTCGGCCGTCTGGCCGCGCACGTGATCGGCGAACGAACCGCGCGCCATGGGGCCGACGACGGTGTCGGCATCGAACGGGTTGCCGAGCTTCCAGCCCTTGGCGCTTGCGACGAACCGCTCCAGAAATTCCGGATAGAGCGCGCGGTCGACATAGATGCGCTCGATGCCGCAGCAGCTCTGGCCGGAATTGAAGAAGGCGCCATCGACCAGATTGTCGACCGTCTTGTCGAGATCGGCATCCGCGCGAACGAAGGCCGGATCCTTGCCACCGAGTTCGAGGCCGAGCGTGGCAAAGGTGCCGGCCGCGGCCCGCTCGATCGCGCGGCCGCCCGCGACGGAGCCGGTGAACACGATGTGATCGATGCGGCCCGAGCCGATGAGCTTCTCGGTGTCGCGGTGGCTGAGGACGAGGTTCTGGAAGAGCCCCTTCGGCAGGCCGGCGCGGTCGGCGGCAAGCTGGAAGCGCTCGCCCACCAGCAGCGTCTGGCTCGCGTGCTTCAGGATGACGGCGTTGCCGGCCATCAGCGCCGGGACTATGGAATTGACAGCGGTGAGGTACGGATAATTCCACGGCGCGATGACCAGCGCCGTGCCCACGGGTTCGCGCGCGATATGGCGGATGAAGCCCGGCTTTTCCGGCAGGTCGATCGGCGAAAGCGCCTTTTCGGCAATGGCGATCATATGGCGGGCGCGTTCCTCGACGCCGCCCTTCTCACCGCCATAGCGCACCGGCCGGCCCATCTGCCAGGCGAGTTCCGGCACGATCTCTTCGTTCATGGCGATGAGCGCGTCGGCGAAATGCGTCATGATCTTGGCGCGTTCGCCAAGCGTCGTCTCACGCCAGGCCTTCCGCGCGGCCAGTGCCGCTTCGACGGCGCGCTCGATCGCGGCCGGCTCGGCATAGGGCCGCTCGGCGTAGACGGAGCCATCCACGGGTGAAATCAGCTTGACCAGTTCGGTCATGGACAGTGTTCCTTGCCAGCAGAAAGCGCGGGCCGCGCCGCGCGAAAGAGTGCCGATTGCCTTATTCCGATGTCGGGCGCGCTCCAAGGGGTGGCGCGCAACAGTTTTCAACACCGCTCGAAACCGCGCTTGATTTCCCAATCGGTCACGCGGCGATCGTATTCGAGCTGTTCCCAATCGGCGGTGTGGGCGTAGTGGGAGATCACCTGTTCGCCGAGCGCATCCTTCAGCATGGAGGAACCGCGGAAGGCGGCGATGGCGGCGCGGAGCGTCTTCGGGATTTCCGGCAGTTTCTCGCCGCTATAGGCGTCGCCCGTATAGGGCGGTTCGAGCTCAAGTTCGTCCTCGATGCCCTTGAGGCCGGCGGCGATCATTCCCGCATAGGCGAGATAGGGGTTCAAGTCGGCGCCGCCGATGCGGCACTCGATGCGGATGCCCTTGGTGTTTTCGCCGCAGAGCCTGAAGCCCGCCGTGCGGTTGTCGCCGCTCCAGATCGCCTTGGTCGGCGCAAACGTGCCGGCCTGGAAGCGCTTGTAGGAATTCACATAGGGCGCAAGAAGCACGGTGATGTCGGCAGCATATTTAAGCAGGCCCGCCACATAGTGCTTCATCAGCTTCGACATGCCGAGCTTGTCATTCTCATCGACGAAGGCGTTCTTGCCGTCCTTCGCGAGCGACATGTGGACGTGGCTCGACGAACCGGCGAGCCCGTAATCCCACTTGGCCATGAAGGTGACGGCCTTACCCTGGGCATAGGCGATTTCCTTGATGGCGTTCTTCATCACGACGTGCCGATCGGCCATGGTCAGCGCGTCGGCATAGCGGACGTTGATCTCTTCCTGGCCGGGGCCCCACTCGCCCTTGGAGTTTTCGATCGGAATGCCGGAGGCCTGCAGCTTGCGGCGGATCTCGCGCATCACCGGCTCTTCCTTGGTGGTCTGGAAGATGTGGTAGTCCTCGATGTAGTAGCCGGCCGTCTTGAGGCCGCGAAAACCCTTCTCGTGGATCGTGCGGTAGTCCTCGTCGAAGAGATAGAATTCGAGCTCTGAGGCGAAGTTTGCCATAAGGCCCAGCGCATCAAGCCGCTCGAGCTGCGTCTTCAGGATCGCTCGCGGAGAATGCGGAACGGGGTCGTGATGGTGGTGGTCGACGAGATCGCACAGAACGATCGCGGTGCCCTCCAGCCAGTGCGCCTTCATCAGTGTGGCGAGATCCGGCTTCATGACGAAATCGCCGTAGCCGCGCTGCCAGTTGGCGACATCGTATCCGGGCACCGGCTCCATATCGATGTCGTTGGCGAGCAGGTAGTCGCAGCCATGGGTCTCGTCGAGCGCGCCTTCGACGAAGAATTCCGCCTGGAAACGCTTGCCGATCAGGCGGCCCTGCATGTCGGGGAAGCAGACGAGCACGGTGTCGATGTCGCCCGACTTGATGTCGGCCTTCAGCGTTTTCAGATCATAGGCGGCCATCGGCACTCTCCCTCACGCGTTTCCGGTCGGTCTTTTTGATTTGCGAGACCCGGCGGCCTCGACAGAAGCCGCCGGGTCGATCGTCGTCACGTCTGTCAGGTGTAGCGGTACGGTGCGCCTGCGTTGCGCATCGTCTCGGCGTAGTTCTTCAGGATTTCCACGACGCGGGCGCTGCGCTCGCTTTCCTGGGCCACCTCGTCCCAGAAGACGAGCGCCTCGTCTTCGACGCGCTTCCACTCCGCTTCCGGAATGGTGGTGAGCTCCAGCTTGCCGCCGGTCGTGCGGTAGTGCGCCTCGCCCCACCAATACCAGTGCTGGCGATAGTAGTGGGAGCTGTCCATCGCCATGTTGAAGAGCGTCTTCAGATGCTCCGGCAATTCGTTCCAGCGATCGGTGTTGGCGAAGAACGAGCCGGCCCAGGCGCCGTTGATGTTGTTGGTGAGGTAGTACTGGGTCACATCCGCCCAGCCGACCGTGTAGGCTTCGGTTGCGCCGCACCAGGCGACGCCATCGATTTCGCCCGTCTGGATCGCGACTTCGATGTCTTCCCAGGGCAGCGTGACCGGCACGACGCCGAAGCGGGTGAGGAAGCGCCCGCCCGTCGGGAAGGTGAAGACGCGCAGGCCGTTCAGATCATCGACGCTGCGGATCGGCTTGGTGGTGACGAAGTTGCAGGGATCCCACGCACCGGCAGACAGCCAGGTGACGCCTTCGATCTCGCCGTAAGCTTCTTCCCAGATTTCCTTCAGGCCGTACCAGTTCCAGAGCACCGGCACGTCGAGGCCGTAGCGCGATGCGAACGGGAAGTAGGCGCCGAAGACCGAGACATCGACCGGCGAGGCCATGGAATCGTCGTCCGACTGGCAAGCATCGATCGTGCCCCGCTGCACGGCGCGGAAGAGTTCGCCCTGCGGCACGAGCTGGTCGGCGGTGAAGAGTTCGATGACCATTTCACCGTTGGCGGCCGTGTTGAACGCATCGATTGCCGGCTTCACCACATGCTCGGCGAGTGCCGGGCCGGCATAGGTCTGCAGGCGCCAGCGGATCGGGCTTTGCGCCCTGACGTAGGGCGCGGCAAGCGTGGAGGCCGATACGCCCCCGGCCGTCACCAGACCCGCCCGCTTGATGAATTGTCGCTTGGTGAACTTCGAATTGTCACTCATGTCGATTTTTCCCTCTTTCGGTTCCTGATCTTTTCGCCGCCCGTTCGTCGGACAGTCATTTGCCGTATCTCGTTGTCGTGCCTCGTCGGTGTCAGTCCTCTCCGTTGGTCCTCAACTTCGCGTCAGCGGGCGGACCAGAGGCCCGGCAGCCAAAGCGCAATTTCGGGGAAGATCATCAGGATGACGATGGTGAGCACCATCAGCCCGACGAAGGGCACGATCGATCGATAGATGTCGGCAAGCGTGATCTCTGGCGGCGCCATGGCGCGCATCAGGAAGAGATTGTAGCCGAAAGGCGGGGTGATGTAGGCGATCTGGCAGGTGATCGTGTAGAGAATGCCGAACCAGATGGCGTTGAAATCAAGCCCGATGACGAGCGGGATGTAGAGCGGCGCGACGATGACGAGCATGGCCGTATCGTCGAGGAACATGCCCATCACCACAAACGACAGGAGCATGAGAATGAGGATCGTCCAGCGGTCCAGCTCCCAGGTGTTCAGGAGCAGGTTTTCGATGGCGCGCACGGCGCCCAGCCCGTCATAGACCGCGCCGAAGCAGAGTGCGGCCAGGATGATCCAGAGGAACATGCAGGAGATGGTCAGCGTGTTGCGCGTTGAATCGTCGATGACCTTCCAGGTGAGCTTTCGCGACACGGCGGCGGCCAGTACGGCCAGGAGAGCGCCGACGGCGGAGCTTTCCACCAGGCTCGTGACGCCGCTGATGAAGAGGCCCATCATGGTGCCGAAAACGACCAGCGGCAGGAAGCCCGCTCCGAGTAGGCGCATCTTCTCCGATTTCGTGATGGCCGCGCGCTCTTCCGCAGGCATGGCGGGCGCAAGCTCCGGCTGGAGGCGGCAGCGGACATAGATGTAGATGCAGAAAAGCGTCGCCATCAGAAGCCCGGGCAGGATGCCGGCGAGCCAGAGCTGCAGCACGGGCTGGCGCGCGATCATAGCGTAGAGCACGAGCACGACCGAGGGCGGGATGAGGATGCCGAGCGAGCTGCCGGCCTGGACGACGCCGGTGACCATGACCTTGTTGTAGCCGCGGCGCAGAAGCTCCGGCAGGGCGACCGTCGCCCCGATCGCCATGCCGGCGACAGACAGGCCGTTCATGCAGGAAATCAGCACCATGAGCCCGATCGTGCCGAGCGCCAAGCCACCGCGCATGCCGCCGAACCAGACGTGGAACATGCGGTAGAGATTGCTGGCGATGCCGGATTCGGAAAACACGAATCCCATGAAGACGAAGAGGGGCACGGTGATCAGCGGATACCAGTTCAGCACCTGAAAGGCTGCGTTGAACGGTAATTCCGACGAGCCCTGCCCCCACAGCCAGAGTGCTGCCGCCGCGCCGACGAAGCCGATGACGCCGAAGACGCGCTGCCCGGTCAGGAGCAGAACCATCATGGTGGAGAACATGAAGAGCGTGATCAGTTCCGAGCTCATGCGATCGGCTTTCCGCGTGCCATGGCGACATCCTTGAAGAAGGACGAGATCGCCTGCAGCAGCATGAGGAAGATGCCGAGCGTCATGATCACCTTGATCGGCCACAGGGGTGGCGCCCAGGACGTGTAGTTCTTCTGGCCGTATTCGATGGAATAGGCCGTGCTCGACAGGCCGCCCATGAGCAGGACGCCAAGATAGAAGAGCACGAACAGAATCGTGAAGGCATCGGTGACGGCCCGCTTCTGCGGCGTCAGCTTGCTGTAGAAGAGGTCCATGCGGACATGGCCGTCATTCTGCATCGTGTAGGCGCCGCCGAGCAGATAATAGGCCGAGAGCACGAACTGGCTCATCTCCAGCGACCAGTTGACCGGCGTGCCGATGATGACGCGCGAGAGCGTGGAATAGAGTAGGATCGCGGCCAGCACGAAGAGCAGGTACATGGCGAAGCGGCCGACGACCCTGTTGATGGCATCGACCACCCGGACAAAGGCGCGGATCGGCTTCGGCATCCCGGTCACGCCTCCCTTTGACGCGCGGATTGCGCAGCTGGCTCTGCGCGATCGGCAGCGCCACTTGCATGGGCGGCGTGCAGTGCGCGTCCGAGCCGACCGGCCCAATCGGCAACGCCCGCGGGATCGGCGATCTCGTCATTTCGGATTTCGACCATGACGGCGGCAAGGCCCTTCGCATCGCCGTGCTTTTCGAGCGTCAGCGTGACGCCGTTCAGCGCCGCGTAGGGCTCGTTCCACCCGACATTCAGCGTGGGGTCGTCCGCCGCCAGAGCATCGGCGACGGCGCGGGTGAAACGGGTATCGACGCCGTGGATCAGCCCGATCGGCCAGGGGCGCGGCACGCCGTGATAGACCGGCGTGAAGGAGTGCATGCAGACCAGAACGGTTTCCTGTCCTCTCGCCAAACGCTTCGCGATCACCGCGTCGATCGCCTCGTGGAAGGGCCGGTGATAGGCATCGATGCGGAACTGGCGCTCCTGCGGATCGAGGTTCTCATTGGCGGCGATGCGGGTGCGTTCCGACAACGTCCAGATCAGATCCGGCGCATCGAGATCGCGGTTGCAGTCGATGATGAGACGCGACACGGTCGACTGGACGAGCGGCGCATCGAGCGCTTCGACCATAGCGAGGCTGACCGCCTGCGCGCCCGGATCCCAGGCGATGTGGCTCTTCAGTTCTTCAGGTGTGAGGCCGAGCGTTCCGTAGCGTGCCGGCAGCCGGTTCGAGGCATGGTCGCAGACGAGTACGAAGGGCGAAGACCCTTCGGCATTCACGACGTCGACGGCTTTCTCGGTGGACATGCCCCAACACCCCCTTTACTGGTACAGTAATTCGGGAAACCGAATATGTGTCAACACTGAAACGAGAATTTCAGAATGGCGGTGAGCATTCCGGCGACGGTCGAGACCACCGTTCATGCCACGATGGACGCACTGACATCCGCCGAGAAGCGCGCAGCGCGGACGCTGCTGGCGAATTATCCGACGATCGGGCTTGCGCCGGTTGCGGAATTCGGCACAGCTGCAGGTGCAAGTGCCGCAACGGTGTTGCGCTTCATTTCCAGGTTGGGCTTTCGCTCCTATCCGGATTTTCAGCGCGCGCTGCGCACCGAACTGGACGAGCGCACGAAATCACCGCTGCAGCGCAGTTTCGAGGTGCCGCGCCAGGAGAGCGAGCGGTTTCTCGATCGCTTCTTCGAGCAAACCGCGGAGATCATGCGGGCGACGGCCGAGCGCATTCCCGCATCCGAATTCGAGGCCGCATCCCGCAAGCTCGCCGACAGCCGCAATGCATGTCATCTCGCCGGCGGCCGCTTCACCGACGCGCTCGCCATGTACATGGAAGCGCATCTCAGGCGCGCGCGGCCCGGCGTGCGCAGGCTTGACGGGCGGATCGCCAACCGGGCCGACCAGTTGCTGGACATCAAGGCGGGCGATGTTGTCGTGCTGTTCGACATGCGCCGCTATGACGACGATTTGCTCGAAACCGCACGCCAGCTGAAGGCGGCGCGCGCTTTCACCATTCTCATGACCGATGAATGGATTTCGCCGATTTCGCGCTTTTCCAAGATCGTGCTGCCGTGCCGGGTCTCGATCGACCGCATCTGGGACGCGAACACCGCCATGTTCGCGCTTGTGGAGGCGCTGATTGCGCGGACCACCGAATTGTCCTGGAAGACCGCCGAAAGCCGCATTCGCGTCGGCGACTGAGCGCGCCGCGCCGGGTCGTAAATGCCTTTGGGCTTGCGCGCCGGCCTTGCGATAACGCAGAACCACTGTCTATGGCCTGCGGGTCTGCAGGCGAAGGATGAGACATGGCGCGACCAGACGAGAGCGGCCCCGCAGACACCGACCTTACAGACAGCGAAGCCGCGACCCGCGACGGCAGGTCCGCGCCCGCCTTCACCATCGGCACGACGGAGATCAAGGCGCGGCCGGTGGAGCCGGCGCTCTATCTCGTTTCTACGCCGATTGGCAATCTGGGCGACATCACGCTGCGCGCGCTGGAAACGCTCGCCTCGGCAGATTTGCTCGCTTGCGAGGACACAAGGGTAACCCGCGTCTTACTGGAGCGCTACGGCATTCGCCGCCGGCCCTTTGCCTATCACGAGCACAATGCGCAAGCCGCCGGCGAGCGGCTGATGGCGGCGCTCGATGCCGGGCAAAGCGTGGCCCTGGTTTCCGATGCCGGAACACCGCTCGTTTCAGACCCGGGCTTCCGATTGGTAGAGAGCGCACTTGCCGCGGGCCACCGCGTGGTGCCGATACCCGGCGCTTCGGCACCGCTTGCGGCGCTGACCGCTTCCGGCATGCCAAGCGACAGCTTTCTCTTTGCCGGCTTTCTGCCGCAGAAATCGAAGGCGCGCCGCGACAGGCTCGGCGCGCTGCAGCGCATGCCCGCCACGCTGATCTTCTTTGAATCACCCCACCGGATCGCAGATGCTCTTGTCGATGCGGCCGAGGTTCTGGGCGAAAACCGTCCGGCCGCCGTTTGTCGCGAGCTGACCAAGACGTTCGAGGAGACGCGGCGGGGCACGCTTGGCGAACTGGCTCAGCACTATGCTTCCTCAGGCAATGTGAAAGGCGAGATCGTGTTTCTGATCGCGCCCTTTGAGGAGGAGGCCAGCGACATCGATCCGCAGGCGCTGCTCGACGATCTTGTGCGCACGATGCCACCGGCGAAAGCCGCGACGGAAGCTGCGAAACTGACGGGCCTGCCGCGCAAGGACCTCTATGCGCGGTTGCTCGAGATGAAGAAGGGCTGAAGGCCGATGCGCGCTCCGCGTGAGCGGCGGGAGCAGCCGATGTCGCGGCAGGAAGCCGAGCGGCGCGGTCATCTGGCCGAAGCGCTCGCTGCGTTCTCGCTGCAGCTTCGCGGCTACAGGATCCTCGCGCGGCGCCACAGGACGCGGCTCGGTGAGATCGACCTGATCGTGAAGCGCGGCGCCCTCATCGCCTTCGTCGAAGTGAAGGCACGGAGCGACGAACGCGCGGCGATCGACGCGGTCTCCCATACGACGGCGACGCGGATCCGCAGTGCGAGCGATCTCTGGATTACGGCACAGATGAAGCGCGGCGTCGATCTCTCCCGCGTTTCCTATCGCTACGACATCGTAGCGATCATGCCGTGGCGCTGGCCCCGGCACTTCGCCGACGCGTTTTGAGATCAGCACCACTGGACAGTTGCGCTTAAGGGCACCCGCGCACTATCTGAACGACAAAGCAAAGCAGGGACAACCGAGAATGGCGAAGTCATTGAAAGTGGCGGTCCAGATGGACCATGTGCAGTCGATCAACATCGAAGGCGACTCCACCTTCGCCATGTGCCTGGAAGCGCAGGCGCGGGGCCACGAGCTCTATCATTACACGCCCGACCTCTTGACGCTGCGCGACGGGAAGGTGTTTGCCCGCATCGAACCGATGACGGTGAAGGACGAGAAGGGCGCGCATTACACGCTGGGCGATCCGGTGCGCACCGATCTTTCCACCATGGACGTGGTGCTCTTGCGCCAGGACCCGCCTTTCGACATGGCCTATATCACCTCGACGCACCTCCTGGAGCGCATCCATCCGCAGACGCTCGTCGTCAACGATCCGGCCTGGGTGCGCAATTCGCCCGAGAAGATTTTCGTAACTGAGTTTCCGGACCTGATGCCGGAAACGCTGATCACCCGTGACTGGGCCGAGATCCGCGCGTTTCGCGAGGAAATGGGCGACATCATCCTGAAGCCACTTTACGGCAATGGCGGCGCCGGCGTGTTCCACCTGGCGGAAGGCGATCGCAACCTCTCGTCGCTCTTGGAAATGTTCAACCAGATGTTCCGCGAGCCGATCATCGCGCAGCGCTACCTGCCGAAGGTGCGCGAAGGCGACAAGCGCATCATCCTCATCGACGGCGAACCGGTCGGCGCCATCAACCGCGTGCCGGCCGAGCACGACAGCCGCTCCAACATGCATGTGGGCGGCAAGGCGGTGAAGACGGAGCTGACCGATCGCGAACGCGAAATCTGCGCACGCATCGGGCCAGCCTTGCGCGAACGCGGCTTCATTCTCGTCGGCATCGACGTGATCGGCGACGTCATGACCGAGATCAACGTCACCTCGCCGACCGGCATCCGCGAAGTGCGCAAGTTTGGCGGTGCCGACATTGCTGCTCTGATGTGGGATGCGATCGAAAAGCGCCGCTGACCACCACCGTTTGTTCCGCCACTGCAACCGCGCAGACCAGCTGTGACGTGCGATGAGTTGCAATCGCTCCGAAAACGTTCTTGTTTTATTCTTTCTGCTATGTCAAGTTGCATGGCCGGCGAATAAAACATGAAGTTGTTGGAGCCGATGCGATAGACCCTATCGGATCGTTTGGAGAGGCGGTGCAGGATGGTCAGTCGCGTCAGGACGGTGTCGTTCCAAGGTATCGAGGCGGTTCCCGTCGACGTGCAGGCGATGCTGGCGCCGGGCAAGATCGGCATGCATATCGTCGGGCTGCCCGACAAGGCGGTTGCGGAAAGCCGCGAACGCGTCCAGGCGGCGCTGCATGCCTCGGGTCTTGCGCTGCCCGCCAAGAAGATCACGCTGAATCTCGCACCTGCGGACCTGCCGAAAGAGGGAAGTCATTTCGATCTGCCCATCGCGCTGGCGCTGATGGCGGCGCTGGGTGCCATCCCTGCCGATGCACTGGATGACTACGTCGTTCTTGGCGAGCTGTCACTCGACGGCACGATTGCGCCCGTCGCGGGTGTGCTGCCGGCGGCGATCGGCGCGAACGCGCTCGGCAAGGGCCTGATCTGCCCGGCCGAAAGCGGCCCGGAAGCGGCCTGGGCGGGCGCCGACATCGACATTCTTGCGCCGCGCAGCCTGATCGCGCTCGCCAATCATTTTCGCGGCAGCCAGGTGCTGTCGCGGCCGGAACCCGCATTGCATCAACCGGCAATTGGGTTGCCGGATCTTTCCGATATCAAGGGCCAGGAAACGGCAAAACGCGCGCTGGAAGTGGCCGCTGCGGGCGGGCACAACCTCTTGATGGTCGGGCCTCCCGGGTCCGGCAAGTCGATGCTTGCGGAACGTCTGCCCTCGATCCTGCCGCCGCTGCCGCCGGCAGAACTGCTGGAAGTGTCCATGGTGCATTCGATTGCCGGGAAGCTCGCCGGCGGCAAGCTTTCGGATCGTCGGCCGTTTCGCGCACCGCATCACTCAGCCTCCATGGCGGCGATGGTCGGAGGCGGGTTCAAGGCGCGGCCGGGCGAGATGTCGCTTGCCCATCATGGCGTGCTGTTTCTCGACGAGTTTCCGGAATTCACGCCGCAGGTCCTCGACAGCCTGCGCCAGCCGCTGGAGACGGGCCAGTGCGTGATCGCGCGGGCGAACCACCGGATCAGCTATCCGGCCCGCATTCAGCTCGTGGCGGCGATGAACCCCTGCCGCTGCGGGATGGCCGGAGAACCTGGCCACGTTTGCGCGCGCGGTCCGCGTTGCGCGGGCGACTATCAGGCACGCATTTCCGGCCCGCTGATGGACAGGATCGATATCCGCATCGACGTGCCCGCCGTATCAGCCGCCGATCTCATCCGCCCGACCGTCGCGGAGACGAGCGCGACCGTTGCGGAGCGGGTGGCACGGGCGCGTGACCTGCAGCGCCATCGCTACGGCGAACTTGGCGTTACCGGCGTGACTGCCAACGCACAGTGCCCGACTGCACTGGTGGAAACCGTTGCGGCGATCGACAGCGCGGGGCGCGCGCTTCTGTCGGAGGCGGCCGAGCGCATGGCCTTTTCGGCCCGCGCCTATCACCGCATCCTCAAGGTCGCGCGCACGCTGGCCGATCTCGATGGCAAGCCGGCAGTCGGCCGCATTCACCTGGCCGAGGCAATTTCCTACCGGGTGATGGCGGAGCGGACGAGCATGGCTGCTTGAGCTTCTGACGGGCGATCGGACGTTAATCTGAAGCTCGGTGCACGACCAGGCGGCCGATTTCCAAATGGCATGCCAGCAGCCAATGGCTGGAGCAGAACGCCGGCGAGGGAGGGGCAAGAGTTGCGCTCGACACTGTCGAAGCCTGCACTGCGCGGGGTCGAAGGTTCCGTTGCGCTGGGAGCAGCGACCGGGTCGTTGCCGATGGCAATCAGAAGGGAAGATCGTTGAGGATCGACTTGCGCTGCTGCGGCGTTAGGGCTTGGTTGGGATCATCCGCCCAAACTTGCCGCACACTCTTAATTCGGAGCGTCCCATCGTGAAGTCTGTCCTGCGCACTGCCCTGATCCTGACATCTCCGCTCATGGCACTTGCTGCGTTGCCATCGACCGCCGCTCTCGCGCAGGACCCCCAGACCCTCGACGAAGCGCCGCGCACGGCCGTCGTCTCAGCCTTCGAGCCGGAGTGGCTGGCGCTGCAGGAGGCGCTGATCGAGCGCGAAGAGCATGAGATCGCAGGCGTCGAGTTCGTCACGGGGCGCATCGAAGGGCGCCGCGTCGTTCTGTTTCTGAGCGGCGTCAGCATGGTCAATGCGGCGATGACGGCGCAGATCGCGATCGATCATTTCAACCTGAGGGAGATCGTCTTTTCCGGCATCGCAGGCGGTGTCGATCCGCAGCAATCGATCGGCGACGTCGTCGTGCCGGAACGCTGGGCGCAATATCTGGAAGCGGTGTTCGCGCGCGAAACCGATGAGGGCTTCACACCGCCAAGCTTCATCGAGACGCCGTTTCCCAATTACGGGATGATCTTTCCACGCGAGGTGGATGTCGCGCGCGCGGGTGGCGAGATGGAAGAGCACTTCTGGTTTCAGGTCGATGGCGCGCTGTTCGAAACCGCGCGTCAGCTCACAAACGCCGTCACGCTGCAACTGTGCACCAGCGACGACACCTGCCTCAGCGAGCAGCCGACCATTCGCGTGGGCGGCAGCGGCGTCTCGGGCCAGGCATTTGTCGATAACGGCGCCTTCCGCGACTATGTGTTCGAGACCTTCGGCGCCAATGTGCTCGACATGGAGAGTGCGGCCGTCGCGCATGTGGCCTACGCCAACGACGTTCCCTTCATCGCGTTTCGATCGGTATCGGACCTCGCCGGTGGCGGTCCGAGCGAGAACGAGATGGCGACCTTCATGCAGATCGCGTCCGACAATTCGGCCCGCGTGGTGCGGGCCTTCCTCGCCGCCCTGCCCGAGTGACGAGGCGTTTTCAGCCGGTTCAAACCTACCGACGCAGCGTCGACGGATCGATGGCCTTTTCGCCAGCGTATCTGGCGATGATCCCCGCGATGTCGGCGTCGCGCATGGCCTGGCGCAGGGCCTCGAAAGACGGCAGCACGAAATAGGCCCGCTGGAAGCTGTCGATCTCGTAGCCCGTGCGCATGATGGTTTCGATGTCCATCGGAACGTGGTTCGCGTCCGGGCTCTCGAGCGCGAAGCGCAACTCGGTTGCCGAGGACATCAACCCGGCTCCGAAGGCCTTCAGCGGCCCGCCCTCTTCCTGGATCAGGCCGTATTCCGCCGTGTACCAATAGAGCCGCGTGATCATCTCGTCGCCGCCGGCAGCCATCAGTGACAGCGCCGTTTCACCATACATCTGCATGAAATCGGCAAATTCCGGCTGCATCAAGATCGGCACATGGCCGAAAAAGTCGTGAAACATGTCGGGCTCGACGATGTAGTCCAATTCGTCGCGGCTGCGGAGCCAGTCCGTGACGGGAAACCGGCGCTCGGACAGATGCCTGAAGAAGGGCTCAGCCGGGATGAGCCCCGGCACCGCGACCAGCGTCCACCCGGTGGCAGCGGATAGCCTGCGGCTGACTTCGGCGAAGTCCGGGATGTCGTCAAGGATCACGAGCGCTTCGAGGCCTGCGAGATAGGAGTGGTGGGCAAGCTCCTGCGTCAAGGCGCGCTGCCGATCGGCGAGCGTCTTCCACACGGCGCGGTCTTCGTCATCATAGGCGTCGACGTCCTGGGTAACGGTGAAATCGTCTCGGCAACGGGCATAGTCGCCGCGCATGCCGGCTGCGGCGCATTCGGCAGCGTAGGTTTCGACATTGATCGACATGATGGCGCTCCTCCAAGCTTACACCTTGTCATTCTAGCGCCGCTGCTGGAGTGTTTTCCGGCTGACTGGACCAACGAAGGAGGAGGTTGAGTGAAAGAGCCCAAAAAATCACCGAAAGCGGGGGAGATCCACCTCGACCGGTTCGAGGTCAGAATGCTTGATCACCTTCAGAGGTCCGGCCGCATGCCGACCACCGAGCTAGCGGCCGCGGTCGGGCTTTCCGCCACGCCCTGCGCACGCAGGCTGGAGGCCATGATGGAAAGCGGGGTGATCGAGGGCTTTGGCGCCCGGCTCGATCGCCGCAAGATCGGGCTTTCGGTGGAAGTGTTCGTGCTGGTTCGGCTTATCAGCCACAGTGATCAGTCACCGGACAGGTTCGTCACCAAGGTCGAGGCGATGGAGCCGGTGATTGCCTGCTGGGCGCTGACGGGGGACCATGACTTCATGCTGCAAGCGGTACTGCCGGACGTGGAAGCGCTCAATCGCTTCATTGCCGAGGACCTGATGCGCATCGAGGGGGTGCGGGACGTGCGCACCAACCTTGTGCTGCGCAACATCAAGGGGCCGGGGCCGCTGCCGCTTTCCCACCTCGCCGAATGATCCCCCGGCGAGGTGGGACGTCTATTGGCCGACGTGCCGAGTCAGTCGTATTTAAGCTCCGTCGCCTTCCCCCGGAAGATACGGTAGGCGAGGATCGTGTAGCCGCCGATGGTCGGTAGCACGATGGCCGTGCCGACGAGGATGATCATCAGGCTTTCCGGAGCGCTTGCCGCTTCGTAGATCGTCAGCTGATCCGGCACGATATAGGGGTAGAACGAGTAGGCGAGCCCGGCGAAGCCGAGCGTGAAGATCGTCGCCATCGCCAAGAAGGGCACCAGCGCATAGGAATCATCCGGCCGCGGCAGCTTTGCTGTCAGGAACCAGAGGCCGGCGAAGACGGCGCCCGTCAGAAGCGGAAGCGGTGCCAGGAGATAGATTTCCGGCGTCGTGAACCATTTGTCGAAGATGCGGGCCGAGGCGAATGGCGTCGCGATGGAGATCATCGCCATGCCGGCCGCCGTCAGGAGCAGGCACATGCGCATCCAGATGACGGCCTTTTCCTGCAGCTGGCCTTCCGTCTTGTAGATCAGCCAGGCTGCGCCGACAGCGCCGTAAGAGGCCGCGAGGCACAGGCCGACAAGCGCTGCAAAGCCCGCCGATGCCCAGCTGAGATCAAGCCCCAGCACGTAGATGCCGAGCATGTAGCCCTGAGACAGCGACGACATGACGGAGCCGATGAAGAACAGGAGGTTCCACATCCACTTCGACTGCGCGCTGACCTTGGAGCGGAAGTCGAAGGCAATGCCGCGCAGGACAAGACCGACGAGCAGCACGAAAACCGGCAGGTAGAGCGCCGTCAGGATGATGCCGTGCGCGATCGGAAAAGCCACCAGCAGAAGGCCGATCGACAGGACGAGCCAGGTTTCGTTCGCATCCCAGAACGGGCCGATCGAGGCGATCATCGTGTCCTTCTCGTCGTCGGTGCCGAAGACCGAGAGGATGCCGATGCCGAGATCGAACCCGTCCAGGATGACGTAGACGAGGATCGAAATTCCCATCAGGCCCGCGAAGATCAGGGGCAGGATGACGTCAGGTTCGTAGCCAAACATCCAGTCCGCTCCTATTCCGCCGGCTGCAGGGCTTCGCCTGTCGCCTTGCCCATGGAGACGCTGTCGCCGCGCGGATCCGGGTCTTTTTCGATGTTGCCGTAATGGGCGCGGATCGCGAGCTTGTAGAGCACGGTCAGGTAGACGACGATCAGCACCGCATAGAGCGCGAGATAGGTTGCAAAAGTGAGGGCCACATGGGCGCCCGGCACGGGGGCGACGGCTTCGGCGGTCGTGACCACGCCCGAGACCAGCCAGGGCTGACGGCCGATCTCGGTCGTGTACCAACCGGCAAGCGTTGCAATCCAGCCCGAGAAGGCCATACCGGCGAGCACGAAAGCCATCGGCTTGTTGATGTCGTCGCGACGCCACAGCATCCAGGCCGCCGCCCAGGAAACGACCAGCATCAGCATGCCGACGCCAACCATGACGCGGAACGAGATGAAGAGCGGCAGCACAGGCGGGTGCTCCGCCGTACCATCTTCGGCGACGAAGTCGTTGAGGCCCGGCACGACGCCATCGGCATGGTGCTTGAGGATGAGCGACGCGCCGCTCGGGATGCCGATCTCGAAGTGGTTTTCACGCGCCTCCTCGTCCGGCAGAGCGAAGAGAACAAGCGGCACATTGCCCCGCGTTTCCCAGTTCGCTTCCATGGCCGCGACTTTCTGCGGCTGATGTTCCAGCGTGTTCAAGCCGTGCATGTCGCCGGCGAAGATCTGCACCGGGATCAGGATCGCGCCAAGGTAAACGCCGGTGCGCAGCGCCTTATACATGGGCTCGGAGCGATCGCCGTAGATCCAGCGCAGCGCCGAAAGGCCGGCCATGAGGAAGGCGACGGTCAGGCCCGAGGCGAGCAGCATGTGCACGAAACGGTACGGCATGGACGGATTGAAGATGATGGCGAACCAGTCGGTGGCATGCGCCACGCCGTCGCGCATCTCAAAGCCCTGCGGCGTGTGCATCCACGAGTTCAGCGCGATGATCCAGAAGGCCGACATGGTGGTGCCGAAGGCCACGAGGAAAGTCGCCAGCGTATGGATACGGCTCGACACGCGAGAAAAACCGAAGAGCATGATGCCGAGGAATACGGCCTCAAGGAAAAACGCCGTCAGCACTTCATAAGCGAGCAGCGGACCGGCGACATTGCCGACGGTTTCCATGAAACCGGGCCAGTTCGTGCCGAACTGGAAGCTCATCGTAATGCCGGACACGACGCCAAGCGCGAAGGACAGTGCGAAGACCTTCACCCAGAAGAAATAGGCTTTCATCCAGGCGTCATCGCCGGTCCGCTCATAGCGCCACTTGAAGAACAACAGCACCCAGCCAAGCGCGATCGTGATGGTGGGAAAGAGGATATGGAAGGAGATGTTCGCAGCAAATTGCATGCGCGACAGGATTAATGCGTCCATTGTCTTCTCTCGTTTTTTCTTTCTCTCCTCACCGCAGCCTGAAAATTAAGCGATGGGGCCGAGGGCGCCAGTGTCGATACTGTCGCACGGCGAGAATGTCGCACAGCTGCCTAACGTTTCCTATCGATCTCCGTGGGTGCCGACATGCTTTCTGGCAACCCGGCTTCGGGTTATGCTCATCGTCCTGCGATGCATAGTGGAGGACGACGATGGCGATCTATCTCATCGGCTACGAGGGACGCACCGAACGGCCCTATGATCAGTTGCAGGAGGCGATAGATCGCGAAGGCGGCGTGAAACTGATCGATGGGCTCTGGGCGCTCGATGTGGAGAAGGATGCGACCGAACTGCGCGACTGGGTCCACACCTTCATGGACGACGTAGATGCCATCTTCATCGCGCAGATGCGCGCCGGCAGCCATTGGGCCAGCCGTCACCTCAAATCGAGCGCCAATGACTGGCTGAAATCCCGCCTCTAGCAACTTTCCGCGGCCCTCGTCTCTCCACTCACAAGACTTGCAGATGCATCCTTGGCGGTGCAGATGATGGCGACATTCGGAACACTTCCATGATCGGATCCGGCGTGCCGGCCGACAATCGACGGCAGACGCAATGCGGAAATGGCAATGGAAGCTGAGACGCCTGTTCGAGCGGCTCTGGGTGCGGGCGGTTCTCTACTCAATTCTGGGCCTGATCACGGCCTTCGCGGCGGTCGTTCTCGATCCGCTGATTCCCGACGGCTTCGAGGATGCCGTGGGCGCAGGCGCGATCGATACGATCCTCAACATTCTCGCAACGAGCATGCTGACGATTACCACGTTCTCGCTGACGACGATGGTGACCGCCTTCACCGCATCCACGCAGGACGTGACGCCGCGCGCAACCCGCCTCTTGATGGCGGATACGACCACGCATTCGGTACTCGCGACCTTTATCGGCACGTTTCTCTACAGCCTGGTCGGCATCATCGTTTTGTCGATGGAGGCCTATGGCAGCGGCGGGCGGGTCGTTCTGTTCGCCGTGACGATTTTGGTCATCATCATCGTCATTGCCGCGTTGCTGCGCTGGATCGACCATCTGACGCGCCTTGGGCGGGTCAATGAAACGACGAGGACGGTGGAATTGGCGGCGCAGGACGCGTTGCAGGCCTATCACCGCGCCCCAACCATGGGTGCCGTGGAAATTGCCGATGATGCCGTGCCCCAAAGTGCGACGCGCATCTTGGCGGATGACATCGGTTATGTCGGTCACGTCGATATGCAGCAGCTCGAAACCGTCGTTGCCGAAGCAGGGGCCATCGTAACCATTCTGGCGCGGCCCGGCACGTTCGTTCACACGGCAGAGCCACTTGTCGCCGTAATTTCGGGCAGTGTCGATGCAGACGAGGTCCGTGCCGCCTTCACCATCGGGCGCGAGCGGACCTTTGAAGAAGATCCCCTCTTCGGGCTGGCGGTGCTTTCGGAAATCGCGTCACGGGCGCTCTCGCCCGGCATCAACGATCAAGGCACGGCGCTCGACGTTCTGGGCCGAGGGGTTCGGCTGATCGCCATGTGCTCCGACAAGATCGACGAAGCTGCCGACGCGCCCGAGTTTCCCCATCTTCGGATGACGCGGCTGCCGATCGTCGAATTCCTCGACCATCTGTTTACGCCAGTCGCGCGCGACGGCGCCGAAAAATTCGAAGTTCAGGTCAAGATTCAAAAGTCGCTGGCAGCACTGATCGCAATGGACGAGCCGCTGTTTGGGGCTGCGGCACGCCATGTCTCTCGTGTATCTTTGGATCGGGCGGAGGCTACACTGACGAGTGCAGACGACATAGCTCGTGTGCGAAAGGCGGCGGCGCCGCTCAGCTGAGCGGAAAGGCCATCAGCAGCCGGAATGACGGTCGCGGTTGGAACTCCGCTGGACATTCGCCATCTCGGCAGCATCCATCTTGCGGAGCAGGTCCACCATTGCGTCAGGAGTTCCCTCCGGGACGCGGAACGAGTCCATGCCGGCGAGAAGGCGCCGGTTCGGGCTCGTCTGGATCTGGTGAAGGACGACGTCTTCGAGACGCAGCCCACGAACATTGCTCATTTGGTTGTGCCGCCTTGGGATTGTTACTCGACAAACACCAGCCGATTGGATTGGTTCCACCGATCCACAACAGTTTGGCAGACAAATTGTCGCTGGTGGAACCGCGGCGTCTATTCTAATCGCCCAGGCGTCAACGTTTCGTAAACGCATTCGAAATCAAGCAGATAGTTTTGGCGCCATCCGCTGAGGTGCTGCGGCGGGCACAAGCTGCGCCCGCGGAAAACCTGCGTCGCTTCGACTACTGAAGCGCGCCGACCAGGACGTCGGTGGAGTTCTCGATCGAAACCCAGCGACCGGTGTGGAAGGACGCCTGGCGCTTGAGGAAGACGTAAGATGTTTCGCTCCAGAGCTGCACCTCGTCGGAGAGGTTATCCAGAACGTAGTCGCCCTTGGACGTCCGCAGCGTAAGAACGGCGTGCCCCTCGCCATCGGCCTTGCGGACGACAGTGATGAGGAGATCCGAAGCGGAGAAGCCGCGCTCCATCAACATCAGGCGCTTCAGAAGAGCGTAGTCTTCGCAATCGCCTTCGAGATCGGGATAGGACCAGTGCTCTTCGATGCCGTGCATTTCCATGTCGGTGCGGGGCACGATAGTGCTGTTCACCGCGAGGTTGACTTCCCGCACGACTTCCCAGCCGTAGTCAGTGATATCCGGCGCACGGCTGGCCGTGGTGCGGATGGCGCATTCCGAATAATGCCGGCGACAGAAATCGTAATGACCGATAGGCTGTGACGTCAAAGGGCCGGTGATCATCGACCGGGACGGCTCGGCCTCGGCGTTTGCCGACGGCAGGGCCAGGGAAACGAAGCCGGCCATGGCAATGGCTGCTCCAATTCTCGCAATCGTCAGCACCGTTGGTCGCCCCGCCTCAGCATCATCGTTAACAAACAGTTAAAATTGGTGATGATGCAAAGTCAATCGGGCCAACCCCCGCGATTGCAGTTATGGTTACCGGCCAAGCTTGGTTGTGTCTTCAGCGCTACAGTTCGTCAGGACGTGGTTTCGTGATCGCCTCTCAATGGCCGCCGGCGATGAGATCGTTGAGCGCCTTCAGCATTCGGCCGATATCGGCCGGGCGCGACAGGCGATGGTCGCCATCGCGTACCAGGGTAAGGACGACATCGTCTGCCGGGAGGTGTTCCATCAGCCGCAAGGCGTGGGCATAGGGCACATCCGGGTCCTGCATTCCCTGAATGATCGTGACAGGACATCCGGTGTCGATGACACCATTCAGAACGCTGTTTGCACGGCCATCCTCGATCAGAGCACGGGTGTAGACATTCGGGTCCGGGCCGTAGGGTGTCGGTTCCTCGAAACGGCCTTTTTCGGAAAGATCCGCGCGTTGGGCATCGGTGAGGCCAGGCTCGATGAGTTCGGCGGTGAAATCAGGCGCCGGTGCGAGAAGAAGCATGCCTGCCAAACGGCCCGCATCACCGCGTTGCTTCAGGGCCTTTGCCATGAGAAGTGCAATCCAGCCGCCCATGGACGAGCCGACCAGGATCTGAGGTCCGGTCGTGTGCTTGTCGAAGACGGCGAGCGCCTCCTCCAGCCAGCGTGAAATCGTGCCGTCTTCGAACGCGCCGCCCGACGCACCATGTCCGGAATAGTCGAAGCGCAAGCATTCCAGCCCCTCGCGCGTGGCATAGCCGTCGAGTTCGAGCGCCTTGGTGCCGCTCATGTCGGACCGGTAGCCACCGAGCCAGACGAGGCCGGGACGATTGTGGCCGCCGAGCCCCGGCCGAAAGGCGACCGCGATGGTGCGTGCCTCATCACCCTCGCCGACGACGAGTTCCAGTCCCTTAGATGTATGCTCCTGCATGTCGATTTCCTTGCTGGTGGCATTTTCGGGGCAATTGACGGCAGAATCACCGCGCGTGGATGCTATTTCTGACTGGGCGTGCTATTGACTCAAAGCAAGCGATAACGACATTGCGGGCAATTCCGGCGATTTCGTCTTCGCAGTACATTCAGCCACAGGTTCAACAGTTCGAGGAGAACACGACCATTCGCAGACCGTTCAGAGCGCCGCCGCCAACCAAGGATGGACCGCGGGCCAATGAGGAAATCCGGGCAAGCCAAGTTCAGTTGATCGATGCCGAAGGCAATAACCGCGGAATAGTGCCCATCAACGAGGCGCTGGAGATCGCGGCGGAAGCCGGCCTTGACCTCGTCGAAATCTCACCCAATGCCGAGCCTCCCGTCTGCAAGGTGCAGGACCTCGGCAAGCTCAAATACGAAAAGCAGAAAAAAGCCGCCGAGGCGCGCAAGAAGCAGAAGACCGTCGAGGTCAAAGAAATCAAGATGCGCCCGAACATCGACACGCATGACTATGACGTGAAGATGCGCGCCATGAACCGCTTCTTCGAAGAAGGTGACAAGGTGAAGGTGACGCTGCGTTTCCGTGGTCGTGAAATGGCGCACCAGGAACTCGGCATGCGGCTTCTTCAGAAGGTCAAGGAACAGACCGCCGAAATCGCCAAGGTCGAGGCCGAGCCCAAGCTCGAAGGCCGACAGATGATGATGGTTCTCGCACCGCGCTAAATCTAGCCCGTTGCTCCGTTCAAGCTCCCCGTGCCAGATGGCCCGGGGAGCTTTTTCATTTCGGGAGCCGGCTGATTTCGACGTCCCTTCCGGCTTGTTGACGGGCAATTCATGGACCAGACCACGCAGGAACGCGGCAAGCTTCAGAACTTCCAGCGCATGCGCAGGCTCGTATTGGCGCTTATCATCGCTGCATTGGTGATCGCGCTGCTCTTCGTGCGCTCCGCATGGGGCGAAGAAGGGCATGAGTTCATCGAGGCGATCGGGATCGGCACGATCGCAGCCGGCATTCTCGGCCGCATGTGGTGCACGCTCTATATCGGCGGCAGCAAGGCCTATGCGATCGTGACGGCCGGCCCTTACTCGATCAGCCGCAATCCACTCTATCTGTTTTCGTCGATCGCAGCGTTCGGCGTCGGGGCGCAGACGGGAAGCCTGACCGTGGCGTTTGTTTTCCTGATCGGATGCGCACTCGCCTTCCACGTGGTGATCCTGCGCGAGGAGCGGTTTCTGCTGCCTGCCTTCGGCGAGCCCTATCGCGCCTATCTCAATCGCGTGCCGCGCTTCCTGCCGCGCACGCTTAAAGTCGTCAACGAAGAGAGCCTCGTGGTGCAGCCGGCCCGGCTCTATCGCACGTTCATCGACGGCATGGTCTTCTTCGTGGCGATGCCCGCGCTCGAGATCGTCGAGTGGCTGCAATCGAGCGGCGTGCTGCCCGTGGTGCTGCGGCTCTACTAGCCAGGACGAGAAAAGGGCGCCGCTTTCGCGACGCCCTTCCATCAGTCACCGATAGGCAGTGCCGCGTGGTCAGGCAGCCTTTTCACGATCGAGCGTTGCGAAGGGATAATCGATGTAGCCCTTGGCGCCGCCGCCGTAGAACGTGTCGGTGTCCTGCGCGTTGAGTGGCGCACCGGTGCGGAAGCGTTCCGGCAGGTCCGGATTGGCGATGAATGGCTTGCCGATCGCGACCGCATGGGCATAGCCGTCGGCCACGACCTTGGCGGAGCTTTCTGCGTCATAGGCGCCGTTCGCGATATAGAAGCCGGTCCAGTTCGGGCGCAGCTTCTTGATCAGCTCTTCGCCCCCTTCACTGCCGTGGCCAAAGCGCTCCACAATGTGGAGATAGGCGAGCTTGCGCTGATCCAGCGCCTTGTAAAGCGCCGAGAATAAGGCTTCCGGATCGCTGTCGGAAATGTCGTTGGAATCGCCACGGGGTGACAGACGGATGCCGGTGCGATCGGCACCGATTTCCTTCACGACCCGGTCGACCACTTCGAGCGTGAGCCGCGTGCGATTCTCGATTGAACCACCATAGACGTCGTCGCGCTTGTTGACGCCGTCCTGCAGGAACTGGTCGAGCAGATAGCCATTGGCGGAATGCACTTCCACGCCGTCGAAGCCGGCCTGGATCGCAAGCTTTGCGGCGTGGGCATAGTCTTCGATCAGCTGCGGGATTTCGCTGAGAGCCAGGGCGCGCGGCTTGGATGTCGATTCGAAACCATTCGCCGTGAAGGTCTTGGCATCGGCAGCGACATCGGTCGAGGAGACCGGCGCGTCATTGTTCGGCAGGAGCGAGGAATGGCTGATGCGGCCCACATGCCAGAGCTGGCAGAAGATGCGGCCGCCATTGGCGTGAACCGCATCGGTGATGCCGCGCCATGCGGCGACGTGCTCGTCGGTGTAGATGCCGGGCGTATCGATATAGCCCTTGCCGTAGGGCGAAATCTGGGTCGCTTCGGAAATCAGGAGTCCGGCAGAAGCGCGCTGGCCGTAATAGGTCTCGGCCATGGCGTTCGGCGTGCCGTCGGATTTCGCGCGGTTGCGGGTCAGGGGAGCCATGAAAATGCGGTTCGGGACGTTCAGGGCGCCGAACTGGATCGGTGTGAACAGCGTGTCTGCCATAGGGTCTGGTCCTTCATTCTTGTTCAGCGGCCAAGTGGGAGGATGCCGCGATTGCCTGCCTCAGATAGGTCGTGCACGATGAAATACCACCGGTTCACCACCGCAAAATGACGAACTCTGCGTGTGCCAATCGCGCTGCAACCTCTTGCGTCATAGCCCCACTCCCGGTATATGGCCGCGTCCGAACAGTCCGGCAGGGCATGCCGTGTCTGTTCCGAATGCTTGTGTGAGGCCGGGTCGTCTCCGGTTCGCACAGATCACCAACCAAGCGTTCCGCAGGGGTCTTGGGCAGCCATTTCACGATGGCGAACATGACCCTCGTTTGCTTCGGCGAACCAGAGTGCGGGAAGCGCTGCATCACGGGGCTTGAACGGCAATGCCGGTCGAAAGCCTCACAAAGGAGAGCAAAATGCCCAAGATGAAGACGAAGGCATCCGCCAAAAAGCGGTTCAAGATCACGGGTTCCGGCAAGGTTCTCGCAGCTGCTGCCGGCAAGCGCCATGGCATGATCAAGCGGTCGAACAAGTTCATTCGCGACGCACGCGGCACGATGGTCCTTTCGGACGCCGACGCCAAGATCGTCAAGAAGTTCCTGCCGAACGGTCTCTGAGACCTTCGCCCCGACCGAGATTTAAGGAGATCACACCATGGCACGCGTGAAAAGAGGCGTCACTTCGCACGCCAAGCACAAGAAAGTCCTGAAGAAGGCAAAAGGCTTTTACGGCCGCCGCAAGAACACGATCCGCGCAGCTAAGGCTGCCGTCGATCGTTCGATGCAGTACGCATACCGCGACCGCAAGAACCGGAAGCGCAATTTCCGCGCTCTCTGGGTCCAGCGCATCAACGCAGCCGTTCGCGAGCACGGCCTGACCTACGGCCGCTTCATCGATGGCCTGACCAAGTCCGGCATCGAAGTCGACCGCAAGGTGCTGTCCGACATGGCCATCCACGAGCCGGAAGCATTCGGCGCGCTGGTTGCAGCAGCCAAGAAGGCGCTCGAGTATCTGAAAGACACGACGCCGAACGCATTTGAAAGCGCTGTCCGCTAAGCCAGCGCCTTCACGATACCATTCGCCTGAAGGAACCCGCGCTGGCTGACCGGCGCGGGTTTTTTCGTTTCTGGAGCATGCATAACGATGCGCAACACCCGCACAGAGGATGAGATGTCACCGGAAGGTCTGCGCGACCTTCTGGCGCTGCTTGCTTCGTCGCGCGGCGAGCGCATCGGCCGTGCCGTGGTCGATGGCGAGACTGTATGGGTCAAGCGCTACGATGCCGAAAGCCGCCCGCTCGGCAAGCGGCTGCATGGCTGGGCGACGCCCCTGATGCCGAAGCCATTCCTGCGGTCGTCCAGATTGTTGAAGCCACACGCCCAGGTCGATCGCGAGCAGCGCAAGATGGAGGCCTTCCAGCGTGCAGGCTTCATCACCGCCGGCCTTGTCTACCGCAAGGGGCCGATCCTGGTGCTGCGCAACGGCCCGCCGACGCTGCTTTCGCTGGTGGAAGGGGCAGCCACTGCTGCCGACAGCCACCGGCTGCTGAGAGGCGGCGGCGAGGCGCTTGCCCGGGCGCACCGTCTCGGGCTTTGCCACGGGCGGCCCCATCCGCGCGATATGTTCCACGACGGCAAGAACTGGGGCTTCATGGACTTCGAGGAAGAGCCGGAAGCAGTGATGCCGCTTGCCGAAGCGCAGGCGCGCGATGCCTTTCTCTATCAGTTCGGGGTCGTTGCTCTGTCGCGCGATACCGAAACGCCGCAAAGCGTGCTTGACGCCTATCGCGCCGGGGCGCCTGCCGCCACTTGGGCGGCGCTCGACAGGCTCATCGCCTTCTTCAAGCCGCTGCAGCGGGTTGGCGAAGCGATGGCGAAGGTTCACCGAGGTGGCGACCTCGATCGGTTCCTGCGAGCCATGGCCGTGTTTTCGGCACCGACAGCCGCGACGGCGTCATCGAAGCCCTTGGAGGCCGGGGCGCTTTCTGATTTAAGACCCGCCGAAGAAGGCCGGCCCGAGCGGCCGCCAACATGCAGGACCCAGGATGAGCGACATCGTTGAATTGGAAGAGACGATCCTTGCCCGGATCGCCGAAGCAGATGACGAACAGGCGATCGAAGCCGTGCGCGTCGCGGCGCTCGGCAAGAAGGGCTCGATCTCCGAAAAGCTGAAGACGCTCGGGGCCATGAGCGCTGAAGAGCGCCAGACCATGGGCCCGGCGATCAACGGGCTGAAGACACGCGTGACGGATGCCATTGCGGAGCGCAAGCAGCATCTGAAGGCGGCGGCCATCGAGGCGCGGCTTTCGCGCGAATTGCTCGACGTGACGCTGCCGGTGCGGCCATCCCCAACCGAGATCGGCCGCATCCACCCGATCACCCAGGTGATCGACGAGATCACCGCGATCTTCGCGGACATGGGCTTTTCGATCGCCGAAGGTCCGGACATCGAGACGGACTACTACAATTTCACGGCGCTGAACTTCCCCGAGGGTCACCCGGCCCGTGAGATGCACGACACGTTCTTCCTGAACGCCGCCGAGGGCGAGGAGGCGAAGGTGCTGCGCACGCACACCTCGCCCGTGCAGATCCGCACTATGGAGACGCAGAAGCCGCCGATCCGCATCGTCATCCCCGGCAAGACCTACCGCCAGGACAGCGACGCAACCCATTCGCCGATGTTCCACCAGGTGGAAGGCCTCGTCATCGACAAGACGGCCAACATCGCCAACATGAAGTGGGTGCTGGAGGAATTCTGCAAGGCATTCTTCGAAGTGCCACAGGTGAAAATGCGCTTCCGGCCATCCTTCTTCCCCTTCACCGAGCCGTCGATGGAGGTCGACATCCAGTGCGACCGTTCCGGTAGCGAAGTGAAGTTCGGCGAGGGCACGGACTGGATGGAGATCCTCGGCTGCGGCATGGTGCACCCGAACGTGCTGAGGGCCGGCGGGCTCGATCCCGACGAGTACCAGGGCTTTGCCTGGGGCATGGGCATCGACCGCATCGCGATGTTGAAATACGGCATGCCGGACCTGCGCGCTTTCTTCGACGCGGATGTGCGCTGGCTCAACCATTACGGCTTCCGCCCGCTCGATATGCCGACGCTGTTTGGCGGGTTGAGTGGGTGACGGCGAATGCCGACTGTTCTCATCGAGTCGGGATTTCGCTTTCACTTCTTCTCGGGCGACTGGAACGAGCCGCCGCATATTCACGTCGATGCCAAGGGCATGCGCGCAAAAATATGGCTCCGCGACCTCAAAATATCGAAACGCGGCGGGTTCAGCGACCCTGACATGCGGCGTATCATGCAAATTGCCACCGAGCACCAAGAGCAGTTTCTGGAGGCCTGGAATGAGTTCTTCGCCTGATTATCCCGAGAAGGATCGCCCGATCGAAGCTTGGTGCGATCTTCACGACCTTCACGTGAAGCTGAAGGACGGCCGTCAGGTCTCGACGCCGCTCTGGTGGTATCCGCGCCTGCTCAGCGCAACGCCAGCGCAGCGGAACAATGTCGAGCTCATGCTCGATGGCATCCATTGGCCAGATGTCGACGAAGACCTTTCGGTTGACGGCATGTTGCAGGGGCGCAGGGCGCCCGGCGCCGTTCCGCCTTCGGTGGCGGCGGAGTAACGCATGGCTCACGCGGGATCATGCCGGTGCGCACGCGTTGCGGTGGAGACGAAGGCTGAGCCGTTTCGGCGCGCCTATTGCCATTGCCGCGATTGTCGCAAGCAGACGGGCGCGCCCGTAATGGCCTTTGTCGGTTTCATGGATGACGCGCTGACCTGGTTCGGCACGCCGAAATCCTATCGCTTCGGCGGCGTGGAGCGTCTCTTCTGCGGCGATTGCGGCAGCCAGATCGGCTATCGCGACGAGCGGCTTTCAGGTCGCGTCTACCTGGCGCTCGGCTTCATGGACGATCCGGAGGCGCACCCGCCGACCTTCCACGCCTTTAGCAAGCGGCAGATGCCGTTCGTCGTGATGGACGATCATCTGCCGCGCTTCGACGACTTTCCGCCCGAACGCTGATTTCTCCCTTGATGGACCCCGAACAATGAAATTCACACTCTCCTGGTTGAAGGACCACCTCGACACGGATGCGCCTCTGGAGCGCATCGTCGAGATGCTGACGGCGATCGGCCTCGAGGTCGAGAACGTCGACGACAAGGCGGCCCTCAAGCCATTCGTGATCGCCAAGGTTCTGTCGGCGGAAAAGCACCCCGACGCCGACAAGCTGCGCGTGCTGATGGTCGACACCGGGTCCGGCGATCCGGTGCAGGTGGTCTGCGGCGCGCCGAATGCGCGGGCGGGCCTCATCGGCGCCTTTGCTGCACCCGGCACCTATGTTCCCGGCATCGACACGACACTCGCCGTCGGCACGATCCGCGGTGTCGAAAGCCGCGGCATGATGTGCTCCGAGCGCGAGCTCGAAATGTCGGATGCCCATGACGGCATCATCGACCTGCCGGACGATGCGCCGGTCGGCACGACCTTTGCGAGCTATGCGGGTCTCGACGATCCGGTCATTGAGATCGGTCTGACGCCGAACCATCCGGAAGCGACCGGGGTTGCCGGCATCGCGCGCGATCTCGCCGCCGCCGGGCTTGGCACGCTGAAGACGGCCCCGATCGCAACCGTGGACGGCGAAGGCCCTTGCCCGGTGAAGGTGCGCATCGATGCATCCGAGCTCTGCCCGGGCTTCGCCCTCCGGCTGGTGCGTGGCGTGAAGAACGGACCGAGCCCCACCTGGATGCAGAAGCGCCTTCTGGCGATCGGGCTTCGGCCGATCAATGCGCTGGTCGACATCACCAATTACATCACCTTCGATCGCGGCCGGCCGCTGCACGTGTTCGATGCGGCGAAGGTTGCAGGCGACCTCGTGGTGCGGCGCGCGGCAAATGGCGAGCAGATGCTGGCGCTCGACGAGCGCACCTATACGCTCAACAGCTCCATGTGCGTGATTGCCGACGACAATGGCGTTGAATCGCTTGCCGGAATCATGGGCGGCGAGCATTCGGGCTGCGACGAGACGACGACCGACGTGCTGATCGAATCGGCGCTGTGGGATCCGATCACCATCGCCAAGACAGGCCGCTCGCTCGGCATCATCACCGATGCGCGCTATCGCTTCGAGCGTGGCGTGGATCCGGAATTCATGGTCCCCGGCCTTGAGCTTGCGACGCAGTTCGTCACCGAAATCTGTGGCGGCACCCCGAGCGAGGCCGAAATCGTCGGATACCAGACGCCTGAGCGGAAAAGCATCCGCTTCCCCTTCTCCGAAGTGAAGCGGCTGACGGGCATCGACGTCGCGCCAGACGATGCGACCGGTATTCTGACCCGTCTCGGCTTCGAGGTTCAGGGCGCGGGCGATACTGTCGACGTGCTGGTGCCCACTTGGCGGCCGGACGTGGATGGCAAGGCCGATCTCGTCGAAGAAGTGATGCGCATCACGGGTGTCGACCAGATCGCCCCGCAGCCGCTGCAGAGCCATGGCGCCGTCAATGGTCGCATCCTGACGACGCTGCAGATTCGCACGCGGCTTGCGCGCCGTACGCTTGCGGCGCGTGGCATGCTGGAAGCCGTCACCTGGTCGTTCATCCCCGAGGCCCATGCCAAGGCCTTCGGTGGCGGACAGCCATCGCTGAAGCTTTCGAACCCGATCGCGGCCGACATGTCGGACATGCGTCCTTCGCTGCTGCCCGGCCTCATCGCTGCCGCCCAGCGCAATGCGGATCGCGGCATCGGCGACGTGGCGCTCTTCGAAGTCTCCGGCACCTATGAAGGCGACGGCCCCAACGACCAGCGTCGCGTTGCAGGCGGCGTTCGCCGTGGTACGGCACGCTTCACCGGCACGGGACGCCATTGGGACGGCGCCGCCAAGCCCGTCGGCGTGTTCGATGCGAAGGCAGATGCAATCGCGGTGCTGGAAGCTGCCGGAGCGCCGGTCGACAAGCTGCAGATCGAACCCGGCGGCCCTTCCTGGTACCATCCGGGTCGCTCGGGCACGATCAAGCTCGGCCCGAAGATGGTGCTCGGCACGTTCGGCGAGTTCCACCCGCTGGTCCTGGAAACGCTCGACGTTTCCGGCGCGCTTGCCGGCTTCGAAGTGTTCGTCGACGCCATTCCCGAGCCCAAGCGCAAGGCGACGCGCACAAAGCCCGCATTGACGCTATCGCCGCTGCAGGCAGTCAAGCGTGACTTCGCCTTCGTCGTCGACAAGGCCGTGCGCAGCGCCGACATCCTGAAGGCCGCTTCGGCGGCGGACAAGAAGCTGATCGCAGGCGTGACGGTGTTCGACCTGTTCGAAGGGCCGTCCCTCGGGGAAGACCGCAAGTCTGTCGCAATCGAAGTTTCGATCCAGCCGACGGACCGAACACTGACGGACGAAGACCTCGAGACCCTGACCTCCCGTGTCGTCGATAACGTCACCAAAGCGACCGGTGGCACGCTGCGCGGCTGATGATAGCTACGGAAGGGCGTTCGTCCGAATGCCCTTCACTTCAAGCTGTTGAAGACTTCGATTGTTCTTTTCGATTTCTTTTCAAATTGCTCGATTTTTCTCCATGGAAAATAGTTGTTGTGCCATGGCGAAGTCTCGCCATCGTCAAGTATCGGATTATTAATCCTGCCGGCAGCATTCTTCGGCCCTAAGCTCTACCGGGGTCGCCGATGCTTCGTCTGCCTTTTGCCAATTCACGCGCAATACAGCACTACGCCGCCATATCCGCCTCACATGCCATCATCTGGTTCCGGCCGGATGGCTTGATCCAGGGCGCCAACGACAATTTTCTTGCCGCTCTCGGCTATCAGTTGGATGAGATCGTCGGCAACCATCACCGGATGTTCGTGGAACGCTCGGTGACCGAAAGCGCCGACTATCTCCAGTTCTGGCGCGACCTTGCCGCCGGCAAGGCGCAGCGTGGGCAGTTCCGCCGCATTTCGAAAGCGGGCAAGGATGTGTGGATCGAGGCGTCCTACGATCCGATTTTCGCCAATGGCAAGGTCGTGGGTATCGTGAAGATCGCCGCCGACATCACGACCACCAAGATCGCCTCGCTGCACAACGAGAACCTCTTGCGCGCGCTGGAGCGTTCGGTTGCGGTGATCGAGTTCGAGCCCGACGGCACGATCGTCGATGCCAATGCAAGCTTCTGCAAGACGCTCGGCTATGGGCATGAAGAGATCGTCGGCAAGAAGCACAGCATTTTCTGCGACCCGGACTTCGTTACGAGCGGCGCCTATGACAGTTTCTGGACGCGGCTTCGCGCCGGCGAATTCTTTTCCGATACCTTCAAGCGGATCGGCAAGAATGGCCGCGAGGTCTGGATCCAGGCGACATACAACCCGGTCTACAACTCGCGCGGCGCCATCTATCGGGTGGTGAAATTCGCGACCGACGTGACCGAACGGATGAAGTCCGTCAGCACGCTGAGCGTCGCGATCGGCGATCTTGCCCAAGGCGACCTGACATCACAGGTGACACGCGCGCTCGACCGCTCGATGGAGACCACGCGCACGGATTTCAACACGGCGGTCGGTCGGCTTGCGGCGGTTATCGGTGAAATCGCGGAGAATGCGCGCGACATCGCCCAGACAGCCAATGAAATGATGGACAATTCCGGTTCGATCGCCAAACGAACCGAGCAGCAGGCGGCGGCGCTGGAGGAAACATCCGCCGCGCTGGAAGAAATCACCCAGACCGTGACAGATGCCAGCCGCCGCGCCTCCGAAGCCGGAGAGATCGTTCGCGAGACACGCACGTCGGCGGAGGAGTCCGGGCTGGTCGTGCGGGATGCGGTGGCAGCGATGGACCAGATCGAGCAATCGTCGCGCGAAATCTCCAACATCATCAGCGTCATCGACGAAATCGCCTTCCAGACCAACCTGCTGGCGCTGAATGCCGGCGTCGAAGCGGCTCGTGCCGGGGAGGCCGGCCGCGGTTTCGCGGTCGTTGCGCAGGAGGTGCGTGAACTCGCGCAGCGCTCGGCAAAGGCCGCCAAGGAAATCAAGGCACTGATCGGCACCTCGTCGGCGCAGGTGAGGACCGGGGTGGAACTGGTGGACCGGACTGGCAAGGCGCTTGAGAAAATCGTCGAGCGGGTGCGCGATGTCGATCAGAACGTGGCTGCCATCGTCGAAGCAAGCCGCGAACAGGCGATCGGCATCCGCGAGATCGGCCAGGCCGTGCACCAGCTGGACCAGAGCACCCAGCAGAACGCCGCAAGCGTGGAAGAGCAAAATGCGGTGAGCAACCAGCTTGCCGAGCGTGCCGTGACGCTTGCCGGGCTTCTCGGTCAGTTCAAGACCGGACAGACAGCCGCAGCGGCTGCGACGACGCCCCGTGTGCGCATCCCGGCTCCAGCGCATGCCGCGTCCGTTGCGCCAATGCGCAAACGCGCCGCCAATGCAGGCCAGTGGGAAGAGTTCTGACAGCCACCAAAGCCGGCGAAACCGTTCGCGAGCCGGCAATAAAAAAGGCCCCGTCATGCGGGGCCTTTTCGCGTCTTTGAAAGAGAAGGAGATCGAGCTTCGATCCCCCTCTATCGCATATCAGTAAGGGCAGCTGTCGTCCGACATGTAGTCGTGGACTTCGATGTCGCCGGCGATGATCGCAGCCTTGGCCTCTTCCACGGCGGCTTCCATTTCGTCGGTGATCAGGTCGGCGTTGTTCTCGTCGAGCGCGTAGGCGACGCCGTCTTCGGCAAGACCGAGCGAGGTCACGCCGTAGTCGAACGAACCGTTCATCGCATCGGTGAAGGCATCGTAGACGGCAACGTCTACGCGCTTGACCATCGAGGTCAGCACGCTGCCCGGGTGCAGGGCGTTCTGGTTGGAATCCACGCCGATGCCCAACGCGCCTTCATCGGCTGCTGCCTGTAGCACGCCAACACCGGTGCCGCCGGCTGCGTGGTAGACCACGTCCGCGCCCTGGCTGATCTGCGAGCGGGTGATTTCAGCGCCGCGCACGGGATCGTTCCAGGCTTCGGGCGTCGTGCCGGTCATCGCCTCGATGACAGTCGCGCCTTCGGTCGTTGCCTTCACGCCGCCGACATAACCGCAGGCGAAGCGACGGATGAGCGGCACGTCCATGCCGCCAACGAAGCCGACCGTGTCCGATTCAGACGCCAGCGCGGCGAGAACGCCGACGAGGTAGGAGCCTTCCTGTTCCTTGAAGACCACCGAACGCACATTCGGCAGGTCGACCACGGCATCGATGATGGCGAAATCGGTGTCCGGATTTTCTGCAGCGACCGATTCCAGAACGGCTGCCCAGTTGAAGCCGGCCATGACGATCGGGTTGTTGCCATCGCGGATGAAGCGGCGAAGCGCCTGCTCACGCTGTGCGTCGTTCTGGATCTCGAACTCGCGGTATTCGACACCGGTTTCGGTCTTGAACTGCTCGGCCCCAGTGTAGGCGGCTTCATTGAAGGATTTGTCGAACTTGCCGCCGAGATCGTAGATGATGGCCGGCGTAAAGTCTGCGTCCTGCGCCATCGCGGTCGAGGCCATGGCCGCGAGCGCAAAGAGGCTGATGAGCGTGCGCTTCATTATCGTTCACCCTGTGCTTGTCTTTTCGGTTGTCACTTCAAGCCCCGGTCCTTGGCGGACAGGGCGCCCCGACGGGCTGGCCTTCGTGCCAGGTTCCCGTTCTGCGGCGATCCTTGCATGCTGGCCCGGAAGAATCACGCAGAATTTGACCAGTCGGATAATTTTTGCAGCAGGGCTTTAACGGCGCCCGAGGAAGGCGCCGCCAGGATATCAGGTGCTCGTGTCAGCCCTTAACGAGCCAACCATCCTAGGTGTTTCTGTGCAGATGTCGAAGGCCCAGCGCTAGAAAAGCGCCGAGACGGTCAACCGCCCACGCAGGCGACGCCCGTGCCGCGCAGGCCGCAATAGCCGCCGGGATTCTTGGCGAGATATTGCTGATGGTAGTCCTCGGCAAAATAGAACGCGCCGGCCGGAGCGATCTCGGTGGTGATCTTTGACTTCAGCCCGGCATCGGTCAGCGCCTGCTGGTAGCGATCGCGCGAAGCCTTTGCCGTCTCAGCCTGCGCGTCGCCGACCGTGTAGATCGCCGAGCGGTAGGTCGTGCCGATATCATTGCCCTGGCGCATTCCCTGGGTGGGATCGTGCTTCTCCCAGAAAACGCGCAGCAAATCCTCGTAGCTCACGATCTTCGGATCGTAGACAACGAGCACCACTTCCGTGTGTCCTGTCTGGCCTGTCACCGTCTCATGATAGGTCGGGTTCGGCGTGAAGCCGCCGGCATAGCCGGCAGCCGTCACATAGACGCCGGGCATCTTCCAGAAGAGCCTTTCCACGCCCCAGAAGCAGCCCATGCCGAAATAGGCCATCTCCAGGCCTTCCGGATAGGGCCCCTTCAGCGGCTTGCCGTTGACGAAATGCGTCTCGGCCGTCGGAATGGGCTCGGCACGGCCAGGCAGCGCTCGGTCGGCCTCGGGCATCGCGGTCTTCTTGTTGAACATGTCGATCAGAAACATCGTTTCATTCTCCGCGTCACGGACGCGAAGCCGCGCCCTCTTCGCCCAAGAATATAGGAGGTTTCAGCGCGGATTGAAGCGGCGCTTGGCCGGCCGGTAGGCCAAAAGATGCAAAAGGAAGGCGAGTGCGAGAAGCACGATGCAAGCCGGCTGGCCGAGAAACAGTGGCAGGACGAACGATGCCGCGCCCTGCGGAAGATAGGTGACGAACGCACCTTCGAGCGCCGCAAGCGTCGACGGGCTCACATCTTCCCAAGCGGCGCTGAGTGGCGTGAGCACGACTGCATCGGCGGCGATCGACTGGATGGCGTCGATCGCGCCGGCCATCACGCCGAGCACCAAGGCGATCAATGCCAATATTCTGAGCAAGATGCGCATCAGATGCTGACCCCAGGCCGGCCCCGCCCCCGATGGCGAAGCATGCGTATACCGCCGCTGTCATAGAATGCGCCTCGCCTGCCCGCAAGCGCTGGCCGAAACGCGCCGAGGATCGGCATCATACAAGGCCCGAGTGCGTATCTTCGCCATCGAAAAAGCGACCGATACGGCCTTACAGCATTTCTTTGACGCAAGGCGCAAAACCCTGCCTTGCCCCCTTGTGCCGCAATCCGTCTTGGCTATAGTGCCGCCCGGTTCGGACGGTCCAAGCGACCCCTCCAGCACTCGTCGTTCAAGCGATGAAAAACCGAAGGTGCCCCAAAGGCATCACGCTTCAGCATACGGCGTTCTTCGCCTTTGCCGACAGCAACGGAGAGATGGCCGAGTGGTCGAAGGCGCACGCCTGGAACGCGTGTAGGCGGGTAACCGTCTCGAGGGTTCGAATCCCTCTCTCTCCGCCATATTTGCCCTCTCTCCACCACCGCGATCTTCCCGTTCAGCGAACTCGCCGAAGGCTCTCGGGCTGTGGGAACTGTCACAGCCATTGCCTTCAAACCTGGCGCTCCATCCCTATTGCCCTGCGGATGGCTATCTGCACCGCAGACGGTGGCTGCGACGAGTCGAACTCGGCCTTCGGCAGGAGCGGAGGCTGGGCCATAAAGCGGGGCTTTGACCCTCGATGCGGCTGGGCGGAGTGGACGAGGAATGGGTGGCAGAGATAGACCGTTCCGGCCTCGCCGGTCGCCAGCACTTCTTCGCAGTCGGATGTCGACGCAAATCCATCGGCGGCAAGTTCGCCAAGGGTGAGACCACCCGCTCCGGCCGGGAGCAACTGCCTGGCGATCGCGCGGTGCGAGCCTTTCCTGATCTTGGTGGGCGCATCCGATTCCCCGACATCGGAGAAGAGAAACAGCATGAGCAGGGCCCGGCCGCTGCTTTTCACATTGACCCGCCACTGCATGAAATCCGGGTTGTCGGTGCCGAAACTCGCATCGACATGCCAACCCGCGTCTCCCGGATCGTTCGGCGACGGGAAGCGTACGGGAAAAGTGCCAAGACCCTCGGGCTTCAGCCAGCGGCCCTCGCCCACGAGCGCATCGTAGGCGGCATGCAGGAGCGGCGTGTTGGCAGCATCGACGAAAGGCACGCCGGTCATGAAGCCTAAGCGGACGACAGGCTGTGTCCATGCCTCGGGCGCGTCAGGGTCAAGCCCCATCGCGCTCCAGAGCTGGTCCCGCCCCTTCGAGGCAAGGGTGCCATCGAAGGCACCGTCGAGCTTGATGTAACCGTCTTCAATGAATTGCGCGATCTGAGCCCGGCTCAGACCGGAATGAGACGCTTGCGACATTCGATCCTTTTCCAAACAGCCTTCGCGCGGGACAGGCCGGACATGACTTTACGAGGCATCTGGATGCCCGACGACTGTGTGCCGTCCGTTCAGCGGGAAGAATGCGGACTGAAACATCATAATGGCGCGTGTTTGGCAGCCATATCGTTTCCGGGCAAGAGATCCGCAAACAAGGCCGGAGGCGCTTCTCATGCGGGGAACATCGCCAACGCTATTCAAGCCGCTGGGACGCATGTCCCAGCCGTCCGGCAGCAGGGCTGGCGGTCCGAAATCGACGCCCAGCCATGGACAGAGGCTGGCTCCCGTCCCACAAGGCGGGTTCACGAGGAGCGGAGGCGCCATTTCTATGTCCATGTTCACCACTCGCCCGGAAATCCTGGGCACGTTCGGCGTCGTTGCCTCGACGCACTGGATCGCGTCGGCGGTCGGCATGCGCATGCTGGAAATCGGGGGCAATGCCTTCGACGCAGCCGTTGCGACGGGCATGGCTCTGCAAGTGCTCGAGCCGCATCTGAACGGACCGGGTGGCGACCTGCCGGCGGTGATCTATTCGGCGCGGAAGGACAAGGTCGAGGTCATCTGCGCGCAGGGTCCGGCACCGGCCGGGGCGACGATCGAACACTATACGCGCGAGGGGATGGATATCATTCCGGGCGACGGGTTGCTCGCAACCGTCATCCCCGGCGCTTTCGATGGATGGATGACGATGCTGCGCGATTATGGTCGGCTCAGCCTGCGCGAGGTGATGGAGCCGGCGATCCACTACGCCGAGCATGGCCATCCCGTTCTGCCGCGCGTGGCCGCGACGATTGCGGGGATGACGGATTTTTTCCGCGAGAAATGGCCGACCTCGTACGAGACCTGGCTGCCTGGCGGGCACGCCCCTGCCGCGAACGACATCGTGCGCAATCCCGTGCTTGCCGAGACGTGGAAGAAGATCGTCGCGGAGGGCGAGGCGAAATCGGGCCGCGAAGAGCAGATCGAAGCCGCGCGCGACGCTTTCTACAAGGGGTTCGTCGCCGAGCGCATGTCCGATTGGCTCAAGACCGCCGAAGTGAAGGACGCGAGCGGTGCGCGCCACAGGGGCGTGCTGACGGCGGACGATCTTGCCAATTATCGTGCAACGATCGAGGCGCCCGTTACCTACGACTATCATGGCTGGACCGTTGCCAAGACGGGACCCTGGGGCCAGGGGCCGGTGCTCCTTCAGTCGCTGGCGATCCTCAAGGACATCGATCTTGCGGGAATGGCCACGGGCGGTGCGGATTTCGTGCATCATGTGGTCGAGGCGATGAAGCTCGCCTATGCCGACCGTGAAGTCTATTACGGCGACCCGGACTTCGCGTCCGTGCCGCTCGATCATCTGTTGTCCGACGGCTACAACGAAGAGCGCCGGAAGCTGATCGGCGCGACAGCCAGCCGTGACCTGCGCCCCGGTCGTGTTCCCGGTTTCGACGCGCAGCACGATGCGACCATGGCGCTTCTTGAAGCGATGAGCCCGACGGGACAGGGTGTCTACGAGCCGACGATGGCGCATCTCTCCGAAAAGCGTGGCGACACGGTGCATATCGATGTCATCGACCGGGAAGGCAATATGGTGTCGGTCACACCATCGGGTGGCTGGCTGCAATCCTCGCCAACCATTCCCGGCCTCGGGTTTTGCCTGAATTCGCGGGCGCAGATGTTCTGGCTGAAGGACGGCCTGCCCACCTCGCTTGCGCCCGGCAAACGCCCGCGCACGACGCTGACGCCTTCGCTGGCGCTGCATGAAGGCCGGCCCGCAATGGCCTTCGGGACGCCTGGAGGCGACCAGCAGGACCAGTGGCAACTCGCCTTCTTCCTGCGCCACGTGCATCACGGGCTCAATCTGCAAGAGGCGATCGACCTGCCGCTCTTCCACACCACGCATTTCCCGAGCTCGTTCTATCCTCGCTCGCGGCAGCCGGGACACATCATGGTGGAGGAGACGATCGGCGCAGAGACGCTCAACGATCTCAAGGCACGCGGCCACGAGATCACCGCCGCCGAACCGTGGAGCATCGGTCGCCTTTCGGCTGCGAAGCGCGACAAGAGCGGCCTGTTGCGCGCGGCGGCGACGCCACGGCTCATGCAGGCCTATGCGATCGGGCGATAGACGCCTGGTCGCCCCGCGGCAACGCTTTCGCAGCTACTTCGCGATGCGATTGGCGACAAGAAAGCCCGACCCGCCCGACAGGCCCGGCCCCGGGTGCGTGGACGCGCCGACGTGGTGCAGATCCTTGATGCCGGTCGCGTGGTTGACGGACCCGGGAAGCGGACGCCAGACGAAGAACTGATCGATCGTCGCCGCACCGCCATAAGGATCGCCGCCGACGAGGTTGACGTTGAGCGCTTCGAGATCGGCCGGGGAATAGGCGCGGCGCTTCAGCACGATCTCGTCGAAATTCGATATGTGACGCCTGAGAATCGCTTCGATGCGGTCGGCGAAGGCCTCGCGCGTCGCATCCGACCAGGTACCGTCGGTCGCAATTTCACCGGCTGCATCGCCCTTGATGGAGCGTGGTGCATCGGGGATCTGGATCCAGAGGATCGCCTTGCCATCGGGCGCGCGGGACGGATCGAGCGCTGCGGGTTGACCGACGCAGATCGTCGGCGTTCCCGGCAGCATGCCGCGCAGCGCTTCGTTGTGCGACTTGGAAACGGCATCGATGCCGTCGGTAAAATGGATGAGTGCCACCTTGTCGAAGCCCTCGGTGGTCCAGCGCGGTGCTGCATCGAGGGCATAGTGAAGCTGAAAGTTGCCGCGCCCGTGGGTGAAGGTCTTCACCGCGTCGCGGGCGGGCGGCGGCGCATCATTGCCGAGCAGCGGGCCGTAAAGCTTGCCCGGCGCAACGGAAGCGATGACCGAGCGCGAGGCGCGCAGTTCTTCACCGTTCGAAAGACATACGCCGACCGCTCGCCCGTTCTCGACGAGGATGCGGGTCACGTCGGCGCCGGTGCGCACCGTGCCGCCGCGTTCCTGGATCAGACCGCGGAAGGCTTCAGCTGCCCTGCCAGCGCCGCCCTTGACGATCGGCGCGCCTGCCGCTTCGAGCGCGAAGGCGACGATCTTGCCCATCTGGCCGGAATAGGCGTCGTCGGGGGAAAGCCCGCAGTGGAGCGTCCAGGGCGCAAGAAGCGCCTGCAACTCGGGCGCCTGGTAGCTGGAGCCGAGCCAGCGGCGCGCCGGCATCAGCGCTTCGCCGAGATAGGCGAGAAGGGCACGCGGACCGCGCTTCCACGCTTCGCGCGCAATCAGTGTCGCGGTCTGCCGGCTCCACAGTTCGCCGCCGAGCAGGCCGAAGAGCAAGGGCGCGTTGGCTTCGATGCCGGTAACGTCGGCCTTGTAGGCAGCCCCGTCGCCGGGAGACAAGCGGTCGAAGGCGGCGATATTGCCTGCGCGGTCTGTCGTCAGGATTGCGCCTGAACCATCCGGACGGATGACGCCAGTCGGGTGCGGCGTGTGGCAGAATTCAAGCCCGTGTCGGGCGAGATCCTGACCAAGCGCGGCATGGGCCGGACCGGTCAGGAAGAGGACGAAGGTGGCCGCCATCACATCATGGGTAAAGCCCGGCAGCGTGGCTTCGGTTGACAGCATGCAGCCGCCGACATGGTCCGCCCGCTCCAGCACGAGGACCTTGTGGCCCTTGCCCGAGAGCATGGCGGCGGCCGTAAGCGCATTGATGCCGCTGCCGATGATGATGTGATCGGCCACCATCGTCGTTCAGTGCTTCGCGACGAGCGCGAGCGCGCGGATCGGGCTTCCCGTGCCTTCCGCAATCTTCAGCGGCGCGGCGATCAGGACGGCGCCCTTTGGCGGAAGCTTGTCGAGATTGCAGAGGCTGGCGAGACCGTACTTGTTGGCCTTGTGCAGGAAGTTGTGCGCCGGGAATGGTGGCTCCATGCCGCCGGCACCGCCCGCATCGGTGCCGATGCACTGGGTGCCCCAGCCGATAGCGCCCTTTTCAAGAATATAGGCGATGCAATCGGGTGTCGGTCCGGGAGAGTGCGGGCCATTCTCGTCCATGTTCAGGAAGGTATCTTCCGAACCGTTGCGCTTGTCCCAGTCGGTGCGCATCACGACCCATTCGCCGGGCTTGATCTCGCCGTGTTTGGCTTCCCAGGCCTTCACGCCTTCGGCGGTGAGCAGGAAGTCCGGATCGGCTTCGGTCTCGGCCGAGCAGTCGATGACGTTGACCGGGGCCACGAAATTCTGCGGCTTGATCGTGTCGGTGTAGCCGTCGGCAAAGTCCTTGCCGGTAATCCAGTGGTGCGGCGCATCGAAATGGGTGCCGGAATGCTCGCCGATCTTCAGCCAGTTCCAGGCCCAGAAGGGACCGTTCTGGTCGTATTCCGAGATCTTGTGAATTTCGATCTTCGGCGTGTCCTTCGCCAGTTCCGGCGGCAGCTTCAAGAGCGGGGTATCGGGTCCGAGCGGTGCGGAGAGGTCGACCACCTCCACCTTGCCACTCAGGAGAAGCCCGGCCAGTTCGCCCAATGTATCGGCAGCAGACATCTTCACTGTTCTCCTCTTTGTCAGCGACGGTCGCAACCTTCGCCTCTTTTCCATACGCGCGAAACAAATTTCGCAGGCGCTTCGGCGAGACTAGACGGAAGTAAATGCATCTGCAAATATCTTGATCGGGGATGGTGCCGACATGACTGATGCTGATGCCCTTATCATTGGGGCTGGACACAACGGACTGGCCTGCGCGGCGCACCTCGCCGCAAAGGGTTGGAAGGTCGCCGTTTTCGAAACGGCAGATCGGCCGGGCGGAGCTGTCAAAACGCAAGAGCTGACCGCACCCGGCTTCAAGCACGATATCGCGGCGATGAATCTCAGCCTGTTTGCGGGTTCGGCCTTCCACAGGGCCTATGGCAGCGAGCTTGCCGAGCACGGACTGGCGTTCGCCCCGGTGTCGCGGCCTTTCGCATCCATCTTCCATGATGGCAGCTGGCTCGGCGTTTCGACCGATATGGACGAGACGCTCGGCTGGATCCAGGCGCGATCGCTCAAAGATGCGGAGACATGGAAGACCCTCGTCGCGGGCTTTCCCAAGCGCGCCGATAGCCTGTTCTCGCTGCTTGGCAGCCCGATGAAGAAGCGTGCAATTGCACGTAATTTTCTTGCAGCGTTTCGCCGCGAAGGTGTCGGCGGCGGGTGCGAGCTGCTTCGGTTTCTCCTGATGTCGCCCCGCGCCTGGCTCGACGAGACGTTCGAGAGCGCGGAGATGCGCACGATGCTCGCCGCCTGGGGCATGCATCTCGACTTCGCGCCCGATGTCGCAGGCGGCGCGCTCTTTCCCTATCTCGAGGGCATGGCCAACCAGAGCTTCGGCATGGTGATCGGCAAGGGCGGCGCCGAAACGATGATCACGGCGCTCACCCGGATGATCGAGAAGCGGGGCAGCCAGGTGCACTGCAATGCGCGCGTGGAACGCATCGAGACGAGTGGTGGCAAAGCCACCGGCGTGGTGCTCGCAGACGGTCGGCGGTTTGCCGCCAGACGTGCCGTGATCGGGTCGGTGGCGCCCAAGGCGCTCGCACATCTGCTGCCGGAAGGCAGTGGCGACAGGAGCTTCGATGCGAAGATGGCGGCGTTTCGCCATGCGCCCGGCACGATGATGCTGCATCTGGCACTCGACGGGCTGCCGGACTGGTCGGACGCCGAACTCCAGCGCTTTGCCTATGTGCATGTGGCGCCAGACATGGACATGATGGCGCGCGCCTATGCGGATGCGACCGCTGGGCTTCTGCCGCGTGAGCCGGTGCTCGTCGTCGGCCAGCCGACGACGGTCGACCCCTCCCGCGCACCCGATGGAAAGCATGTGCTCTGGGTGCAGGTGCGCATGGTGCCCGCCATCATCGAGGGCGACGCGGCCGGCGAGATCGAAGCGCGCGACTGGGACAGCGTGCGCGAGATCTATGCCGAACGCGTGCTCGACATTCTCGAACGCTATGCGCCGGGACTGCGCGGCAAGATCATTGGCAAAACGGCCGTGTCGCCGCTCGATCTCGAACGCGGCAACGCCAATCTCGTCGGCGGCGACCAGATTTGCGGCAGCCACCATCTTGCACAGAATTTCCTATTCCGCCCGGCCCCGGGCTTTGCCGACTGGCACACGCCCGTCGGCAATCTGCATCTCGTCGGCGCGGCCACCTGGCCGGGTGCGGGCGTCGGTGCCGGGTCGGGCTACATGCTCGCCTGCCAGCTGGCAGGCCAATGAGTGCCAAAGAATGCCGCGCAAACAAGCGGCCAAACACAGGGGAACTGAACCGATGATCACGCATCCCAACAGACGCACTTTGTTGAAGCTTGCCGGCGCAAGTGCCGCGCTCGCAGGCTTCAACCTGCCGCTCTCGGCCTTCGCTCAGGAAGCCAACGAGCTTGTCATCGCCTATAACGTCAACCTGCCCTCCTGGGACCCGACGGTCGGCCCCTCGGCGGTCAACCCGACGATCCAGGGTTTCTACCAGTCCGTCTTCGACATGTTCATCCATCAGGATCCGGACCTCAGCTTCAAGCCCGGACTGATCACGGAGTGGGGCTGGAACGACGACAATTCCAAGATCTTCATGGTCGTGCGCGAAGGCGTGAAGTGGCACGACGGCAGTGACTTCAGTGCGGAAGACGTCGTCTGGTCGCTGGAGCGCGCCGGCAAGGCCGAGACGGGCAACCCGATCCAGTTCACCTGGTCCAAGATCGGCAATTTCACCATCGACGGAAACCGCATCGAAGCCGACGTGCTGGAGTTCGACCCGACCATCTTCAAGTGGATGTCGTTCCTCACGGGCTATGTTCTGCCCAAGGCCTATTTTGAAGAAGTCGGCGCGGATGGCTTCGAGGCGAAGCCCATCGGCACCGGCCCCTATATGGTCGAGAGCTATGAGCGGAACGCCTTCGTGCGCCTCAAGGCCAACCCGGATTACTGGAACGGCGCGCCCGCTTTTGAGGCGGTAACGATCAAGTTCGTGACCGATGCGGCGAGCCGCGTGGCGGAAATCGAATCCGGCAATTCCGACGTGACGCTTGAAATTCCCTACGAGGAATATGACCGCCTGACGGGTGGCGAGTTCGAAGGCGTGGCCGAGCCGATCTCCGACATCGCCATGATCTTCCTGAACGACGTCGAACCGATGCTCGACAAGAATGTGCGACTTGCCGCGCACATGGCGATCGACAAGCAGCTTCTCATCGACCGGTTGCTGAGCGGCTACGGCGTGCCGATCAGCACGCTGCAGACGCCGGAATACATCGCCTACGATTCCTCCATCGAAGTGGCCTATGACGAGGAAGGCGCCAAGGCGCTGCTCGCGGAATCCGGCTTCTCGCCCGAGAACCCCGTGCGCTTCAAGATCCAGACGACGCGCGGCTTCAAGCCCAAGGACTACGAGATGATCCAGGCGATCGTCGGCATGTGGCGCCGCGTCGGGATCGAGGCGGAGATCGAGGTGTATGAGATCGCGCAGCATTTCGAACTGCGCGCCGCCGATCAGCTTGCACCGGCGGCCTTCTACAACTGGGGCAATGCGGTGGGCGATCCGACGACGTCGACCGGCTTTGCCATGTTCGGCCCGAGCCCGCATTCGGTCTGGGATGGCCAGGACCTCATGGATCGCATCATCCCGCTCTGGGGCGAGGCGGACGAAGAGGCCCGCATTCAGGGCTGGAAGGATGTCGATCGCTTCATCGCCGAGGAAGGCCTCGTCATCCCGCTCATCCAGTATGTCCAGCCGATCGTCTACCGTCCCGGCCTGACGGTGACGGCGCATGCCTCCGGTGCGCTGCTGCCGCAGCTGATCGGGCAGGCGTGAGCGGACTTTTCCTGATGATCAAGGCCGGCGCGCTGGACTGATCCATGCCCATCCTTCGCGTCGTCCTTTCGCGCTTTCTCACCACGCTGATCACACTGATCGGCGTGGCCATCATCGTTTTCGTCGTGGTGCGTGTCGTGCCCGGCAATCCCATCGCCATGATGCTGCCGCCAGGCGCAAGCGCTGCCGATATCGAGCGGTTGAGCGCGCTCTACGGGCTCGACAAATCCATCTTCGAGCAGTTCACGATCTGGTTCGGCAATGTGCTTCAGGGCGATTTCGGGACGTCGATCTCCACGCGCCAGCCGGTGCTCGATCTCGTTCTCGGCCGGTTGCCGGCAACACTCGAACTCAGCCTCATGGCGCTGATCATCGCGGTGATCCTCGGCATGGGTGCCGCGATCATCGGAACGCGCTACCGCGGCCGCCGCACGGAGACGGGTGTGGATCTTGCCAATGGCATCGGCCTTTCGGTGCCGGATTTCCTCTGGGGGCTGCTGCTGATCATCCTGCTCGGCGTCGTCTGGCCGCTTTTCCCGATTTCCGGCCGTGTATCGCCGCGTCTTGACCTACCGTTTTCGACCCAGTTCTATTTGATCGAGAGCATTTTCAGGCTGCGCTTCGATCTGACCGGCAATCTGCTGCGCCACATGTTCATGCCGGCCTTGGCACTTGCGCTGCCGCTCGCCGCGATCATCGCGCAGTTGCTCAAACAATCGCTGAAGGAAACGGTCAATCTCGATTACGCGGTGCTGGCCCGCACGAAGGGCTACTCTGAAACGCGCGTGATCCTGTCCGAGGCCCTGCCCAATGCGCTACTGCCGACGCTGACGCTGATCGGGGTACAATTCACCTTCCTCATCGGCGGCACTGTGATCATCGAGCGGCTCTTTTCCTATGAAGGACTCGGCAACATGGCGGTCGATGCGGTGATCAACCGGGACCTGCCGCTGATCCAGGGTATCGTCATCCTCTTCGCGCTGATCTTCACGGCGATCAATCTTCTCGTCGACATGACCTATGCGTTCCTGAACCCGAGGCTCCGCCATGCTTGACGGGCGCGGTGCGGTCAAAAGGCGGGCCGGTGCACGGCTCTGGCTCTCGGGCCTGTGGCTGGCGATCGTTGCGCTTGCGGCAGTCTTCGCGCCGCTCATCGCGCCGCACGATCCGCTGATGCAGGATCTCCTCTACGGGCGGCTGCCGCCCTTCTGGATTGCGGGCGCGGAACCCGGCTACCTGCTCGGCACGGACAGTCTCGGCCGCGACGTGCTTTCACGGTTGATCCACGGCGCGCGCATCGCGCTGATCGTCGCGCTTGTCGCCGGCATCGGCACCTGTCTCATCGGTTCGACGCTCGGGCTGATTGCCGGCTATTATCGCGGCTGGGCGGACCGGATCATCAGCCGGCTGGTCGACATCTGGATGGCGTTTCCGCCGATCCTCTTCGCCATTCTTCTCATCGCCGTCATCGGCACCGGGCTCACCTCGGTCATCGTTGCGATCGTCGTCATCGACTGGACGCGCTTCTGCCGGGTGGTGCGCGCCGAGACGCTCAACCAGTCGCAGATGGACTATGTGCACAGCGCCCGCATTGCCGGCTTCACGCGGATGAAGACGATGCTTTCGGAGATCCTGCCCAACGTGCTGCCGACGATCATCGCGCTGCTCAGCCTGGAAATGGGGATCGCGGTGATCGTCGAGGCGATCCTCTCCTTCGTCAATCTGTCGATCTCCACCGACCAGCCCACCTGGGGCGGCATGATCGCGGAGGGACGCCTGAGCATCCACCAGGCGTGGTGGGTGCTGGTCTTTCCGCTGATCGCGTTATTTCTCACCGTCCTCTCCTTTGCCCAGTTCGGCGAGGGACTGAAGGACCGCTTCGATCCGGTGCTTCGATGAGCGGCGGCTATCTCACCATCCGCAATCTGTCGGCCGTGCTGCGCGATACGGGCGAGCGCGTGCTGCGCTCCGTCGACATCGATCTTAAGCCCGGCACGATCCGCGGGCTCGTCGGGGAAAGCGGTGCCGGCAAGAGCATGATCGGCAAGGCCGTGCTTGGCGTGCTGCCGAAGGCGCTGAAGGTCGTGGAAGGTGAGATCCTGATCGACGGGCAGGACCTCCTGAAGCTGAAGGACACGGACCGGCGGCGGCTGATCGGCGCATCGACCGCGCTCATTCCCCAGGACCCGCTGACCGCGCTCAACCCCTCGCGCCGGATCGGGCCGCAGATCACCAATCGGCTGGTCGACATTCTTGGCTGGACGCGCCGCGCCGCCGAAGTGCGGGCGCTGGAAGTCCTGGAAGAGGTGCAGATCGCCGACCCTGCGCGCGTCATGCGGCAATATCCACACGAGCTCTCAGGCGGCATGCGCCAGCGCATCCTGATCGCCTCGGCCTTTGCGGCTGAGCCGAAGCTCATCATCGCCGACGAGCCGACGACGGCTCTCGATGTGACGGTGCAGAAGCAGATCCTGAAGCTCATTTCCAACCTGCAGGCGCGGCATGGCACGGCGCTGCTTTTCGTGACGCACGATCTCGGCGTGGTGGCGAAAATCTGCGACAGCCTCAGCGTGCTTTACGGTGGCAAGGTCGTGGAGGACACGGACGTCGCCTCGTTCTTCAACGGCCCGCGCCATGCCTACGGCCGGGCGCTTCTTGCAGCGACACCGCGGCACACGGACCCGGATGCATCGCTCCTGCCCGTGCCCGACGACGTGATCGCAGCCGTGCGCGGCGAGATCAGCGACGCTGATCGCCAATGGGTGCGCCATGACTGACGCGCTCTACAGGATCGAGGGGCTGTGGGTGGAGGTTGCCGACCAGACCCGCAAACCGCTTTTCGGCGCAGCACCCCGCTTGCGCATCCTCGATGATATTTCGTTCTCCATCGAACGGCGCAGCGTGCTCGGCATTGTCGGTGGCTCGGGCTCGGGCAAGACCACGCTTGGACGCACGCTGGTGCGGCTTGTCGAGCCAACGGCGGGAACGCTGATTTTCGACGGGGAGGATGTGACGCATCTTTCCGACGATGCGATGCGACCGCTTCGGCAACGCATTCAGTTGATCTTTCAAGACCCGATGTCGGCGCTCAATCCGCGGCTGACGATCGGCCGGATCATCGCAGCGCCTCTGCGCGCGAAGACCAGCGATCCCCGCGTTGCGGAAGCGCTGGACCATGTGGGACTGCCGCGCGGTTTTGGCGGGCGTTATCCGCACGAGCTGTCCGGCGGGCAACGCCAGCGCGTCGGCATCGCGCGGGCAATTGCGCTCCGTCCGGATTTCATCGTTGCCGACGAGATCGTTTCCGGCCTCGACGTGTCGTCGCAGGCGCAGGTGCTGACGCTTTTGGCTAACCTGGTGAAGGACCTCGGGTTGACCCTTGCCTTCATCAGCCACGATCTGTCCGTGATCCGAAGATTGTGCGACCGGGTGATCGTGCTGCAGACGGGGAAGATCGTGGAGGACCAGCCGGTGGCGCAGCTCTTCACGTCGCCTTCCCACGACTATACGCGCCAGCTTCTCAACTCCATCCCGGAGCCTGATCCGTCGCAACGCTGGTGATGCAGCAACACGTCTTTAGTCGCTGATGCGGTGGGCGTTCGCGTAAATCTCGATGTCGCCGTGGTTGAAGGCCGCCAGGGTAAGGCCGGCTGCTTCGGCAACCGTTACTGCGGCGCGGGTTGGGGTCGACATCGCGATCAATGCCGGAATGCCGCTGATCACGCATTTCTGCACGAGATCGACCGAGATACGGCTCGTGATGATGACGGCACCGGCGGCGGTTTCGATACCGCAGCGGAACATCGCGCCGCAGAGCTTGTCCAGCGCATTGTGTCGGCCGACGTCCTCGCGCGCGAGCAGGATGCCGAGACCGGGATGCATGAAGCCGGCTGCGTGCAGCCCGCGCGTTTCATCCCTCAGCGGCTGGTGGACGCGCAGTTCCGCGCGCGCTTCGTGTATGGCGGCAACGCTGAGGCGGACACCGCCGGCCTCCATCCTTGGCAGTGGGCGCATGGCTTCCTGCAGGCTGTCGATGCCGCAGAGACCGCAGCCGACCGGTCCCGCCATCTTGCGGCGGCGCGCGCCAAGGTCGGCGGCACGCTCGGCTTTCAGCCAGAAGCGTGCTTCGATGCCGTTGTCATGCTGCAGAACATCGAACCAGTCGACGTCGTCAGGACTTTGGATGAAGCCTTCCGACAGCGCGAAGCCCCAGGCGAAATCCTCCACGTCGCGCGGCGTCGCCATCATCACGGCCTGGCTGGAGCCGTTGCAGGTGATCGAAACGGGCACCTCATCCGGCAATGATGCGAGCACGTCGCGTGGATAGGTGTTGCTGAGGCGGCTTGCTGCTTCCATTTCGCGGGCTCTCCAGACGTCCGCCCTGCATTGGGCCATGCAGGCATAATCTGGCGTTACCGGTCCGGTTCCAGCCCGTTCGCACTTTTCTGCCCGCTGCGATGCATCTTTTAAACGGCCCACCCGTTGCGCCTGAGTAGCAAACAACGCGGATGCATTCATGACCAGCAAGGCCGAAGCGCACGACGACCTGCCCAAAGAGAGCGGACCCGCCGGAGGCTGGGGCTCGCTGCGCAGCATCGCCCGTATCACCGGCATGAGCGACCCGTCGTCGGATGCGCTCCAAACACTTTGGCGGCAGAACAAACCCGGTGGCTTCATGTGCGCCTCCTGTGCCTGGCCAAAACCCGCCAATTACCGCGCCTTCGAATTTTGTGAGAACGGGGCGAAAGCGACGCTCTGGGAATCCACGAAAGATCGCTGCACGCCGGACTTCTGGAATGATCACACCGTCACCGAATTGCTCAGCTGGAGCGACCACGATTTGGAGAAGACCGGGCGGCTGACGCATCCGCTGCGCTACGACGCCGCGAGCGACCGCTATGTGGAAACGAGCTGGGCGGATGCCTTCGCTGCCATCGGCTCGGCGCTTGTAGACCTTCCGAAAGACGACGTGGTTTTCTACTCGTCCGGCCATGCGGGGCTGGAGGCATCCTATCTCTGGGCGCTGACGGCGCGGCTCTACGGCAACAACAACCTGCCGCAGTCCTCCAACATGTGCCACGAAACGACCAGCGTTGGCCTGACCGAGGTGATCGGCTCACCGGTTGGCACCATTATCTGGGAGGACCTGGAGGAGACCGACTGCCTTTTCTTCTTCGGGCAGAATCCCGGTACAAATTCCCCGCGCTTCCTTCATCCGTTGAAGGAGGCCAAGGAGCGGGGCGCGAAGATCGTCACGTTCAACCCCGTGCGGGAGCAAGGGCTCATCTCCTTCGTCAGCCCGCAGGATCCGGTCGCCATGATCACTGGCAAGGAGACCAAGATCTCCAACCAGTATCACCAGTTGCGGGCCGGCACGGACATCGCGGCGATCCTCGGGCTTTGCAAGGCAGTCATCGAGGCAGACGATGCGGCTCGAGAAACAGGCGCCGCCCCGGTCATCGACTGGCCATTCATCGAGGAGCACACCAACGGCTTTGCGGCTTTCGTCGACTTCGCGCGGTCGCAGCCATGGGCAGCGATTACATCGGCGTGCGGGCTGACGGAAGAAGCGCTGCGTGATGCAGCGCAGATCTATATGGAAGCCGAGCGCGTCATCGGCGTTTACGGCATGGGTCTCACCCAGCACACCCACGGCGCCGACAATATCGGCATGCTCGTCAACTTCCTCATGCTTCGCGGCAATATCGGCAAGCCGGGTGCAGGCTGCTGCCCGGTGCGCGGCCATTCCAACGTGCAGGGCCAGCGCACCGTCGGCATTGCGGAGAAGACCGCGCTGATCCCCATGGATCGGCTGCGCACGCTTTTCGATTTCGATCCTCCCGAGAAGGACGGGACGCATATCGTCGACGCGGCGGAAGGCATCATTGCAGGCAGGATCAAGGCGACCTTGTGCCTTGGCGGAAACCTCATGCGAGCGCTGCCCGAGACCGACCAGTTGGAGCAGCACTGGCGCGCCCAGGACCTGACCGTCATGGTCTCCACCAAGCTCAACCGCAGCCATCTTTATCCCGGCAAAGCGGCGTTTATTCTGCCGTGCCTCACGCGGGGCGAGAAGGACGAACAGGCGTCGGGGCCGCAATACATTTCCGTCGAAGACAGTTTCTCGATGATCCACGGTTCGATCGGCAAACAGGAGCCCGCTTCGACAGAACTGAAATCCGAGCTCGATATTGTCGCCTCGATCGCTGAAGTGATCACCGAGCCGCATCCCAAGCGTCCGTGGCGCGATTGGGTCGCAGATTACAGCCGGGTGCGCGACCTGATCGAAGCGACCTATCCGGACGATTTCAAAGACTATAATCAGCGCCTGAACACTCCTGGCGGTTTCTGGCGCGGCAATCCGGCGCGCGACCGTATCTGGGAGACCGACAGCGGGAAGGCCGAGTTCACCGTGCCGGAAAAGCTCAACGCATTGGGCTTCGACGATGCGGAAGGTCGCTTCACACTGATCACGATGCGGTCCAACGACCAGTTCAACACCACGATCTACGGTTATTCGGATCGGTTCCGCGGGATCGAAGGCACGCGCGACGTGCTCCTGATCAACGAAGCCGACATGCAGCGCGAGGGGCTGGCGAAAGGCCAGATCGTGACGCTCGTCAGCGATGCGGACGATGGCATCTCCCGTCGGCTTCCCGGGCTCGAGGTCATTCCGTTCGACCTCCCGCTCGGCACGATCGGATCCTACTATCCGGAATGCAACGTGCTGGTCCCGCTCAGCCTGCATGACCGCACATCGAAGACACCCGGCTCGAAGGGCGTGCCGGTGAAGATCGAGAAGGCCTGACAACCGGCTACGCGCATCGATTGCAAAATGCGCGTGCACGCCTCCAACACGCGATGATCTCTCGACTTGCCGCAGGCAATACGTACAATTGTACGTATTAAGATCCTTCCAAGCTGTGGGGCATGCGTGGCCGGAACTGAATCTGCGCTATCGGTGCGCACAGCGCAGGACGTGCGCCTTGCGGAAACGGTCGACGATGCCGTGCACGCCTTGCGCAGCCATTTCGGTTTCGACCATGCGACCTACCATCTCGGCTACACGATCGACGCCGTCATCGACGCGCCCTTCGTCAAGAGCACCTACTCGGATGCATGGATGGGGCGCTATATCCTGAAGCGCTACGTCAATGTCGATCCGGTGGTGCAGCACGGGTTTCGCCGGCAGTTGCCGTTCTTCTGGAGCGAGTTGCCGATGGCGCCTCAGGCGATGGAATTGATGCAGGATGCCATGGCGCACGGCGTCGGCACCGAGGGCTACACGATCCCGATCATCGATCGCGTGCGCCGGCGGGCGCTTCTGTCCTTGACGACGACGCAACTCGATACCGCGCCCTTTCGGCAGATTGTGGAGGCGGAGCGGACCGCGCTCGCCGAGCTTGCGTTCCTGATCCACGAAAAGGCGATCGGCGAACTCCATGGCTCGGATCCGCTGCCGGCGCTCGCTGCCCGCGAGCTCGAATGCCTGACCTGGAGCGCGGAGGGTCGCACATACAAGGAGATCGCACGCCAGCTCGACATCTCCGAACACACCGCACGCGCCTATCTTCGATCGGCCCGCCTGAAGCTCGGATGCGGCAGCATCGCCGAGGCGGTCGCCAAGGCAATCCGGTTCAATCTCATCGAAGAAAACAACGCCTAAAACGATACGTACATCGGTACGGACCGCAGCTGGCGGCACGCTCTGTGCGGATTTTCCAAGCGGCGCTCGAATGTCACCTTTGTTTCAAATTGAAACAGGGGCAGCACAATGTTTCGGATACTTCAGGCACCATACCGGCCAGCTGATGCGGATCTGCTCGATCAGATGTACCGGCTGCGCAAACGCGTGTTCATCGATCAGCTCGGCTGGTCGCTGCAGCATTGCTCCGCCGGGCTCGAACGCGATCGCTACGATGGGATGGATCCGGTCTATATCGTGTGGATCGACAAGCGAACCGGGACTCTCCTCGGCTCGACGCGCCTGATGCCGACGACCGGCCCGACGCTTCTCTACGACGTGTTCAGCAAGACCTTTCCCGATGCCGCGTGCCTTGCGGCGCCGGGCATCTGGGAGGCGACGCGGACATGCGTGGACTGCGAGGCGATCGCTGCGCTACGGCCGGACATCGCCGCGAGCGATGCTTTCGCGACCATGTGTCTTGCGATCATCGAATGCGGGCGCGCCCACGGCATCCACACGATCGTTTCCAATTACGAGCCGCACATGAAGCGGGTCTACCGCCGGGCGGGGCTGCAACTGGACGAGGTGGGGCGGGCGGATGGCTATGGCAGGCTGCCGGTCTGCTGCGGAATTTTCGATATCTCCCCGCCTGTGGAAGCCGCTGTGCGCGAAAAGCTCGGGCTGCCCGCACCGCTTTTTGCACCCATCGCTCCCGAGCGCGCCGCTGCCTGAAGCCGCGCATATCTGATGACTGTCGCGCAGCGTTGTGGCATGAAATATCTCATGGGGATGAACTGGAAAAGCGCGGAGAGAACGGCGAGGCGGCTGATCGGCAGCCTGCTTCTCGGCTATCTCTTGTTCTTCCAAGGCCTCGTCACGAGCTACGCTCAAGCGACGATGCTGGGCGGGCCGGATCCGGCCACCATCATCTGTTCGGTGCACGAAGCCGTCGTCGACGGTGAGCCGCACCCTCTGCAGGATCTCGACCGGGACTGCTGTTCCACGCTTTGCCAGGCGGCCTGCGCGACCGGCGCAGGCCTTCCTGGCGCTGACGCTCCCTCATTCGCGCTTCCGGTGCTGCCGGGACTGATCCATGCCCTGAACGCCGCGCCGCAGGCGCCGCCCAGCCACTACGGCCTCGTCTCAAAGGCCCGGGCACCTCCTTCTTTCTCCGCGTGATGTTTCCGGCGGCCGGCTGTTTTGCAGCGGCTGCCTTTTTCTTGCACATCCTCGGAGATTTCCATGAAACCGACCCTTATCGGGCAGGCGGCGCTGCATGTCCGCCATTCGATGACCCGTTCCACCCTCCTCGTCACGGCCAGCAGTCGCGGCGCCAATCGCACCCGATGCGACAAGGCCGTTTCCGCTCCTGCGGCCAGCCGCGTCTGACGGGAGAGATCGATGACCGACACGACCTTCAGCGCGGCCGCACAGCCATCGCGTTCAGCCGATCTCTATCGCGCCGTCTGGCGCTGGCATTTCTATGCGGGGCTCTTCGTCCTGCCCTTCATGATCACGCTCGCCGTAACCGGCGCGCTTTATCTTTTCCGCGACGAGCTGGATGCGATCATCCATCCCGACATGAAGCGGGTGGCGGTTCAGGAGACCATCAATCTCTCCGCGCCATCGGCCTTGATCGACGCGGCGCTGGCGGCCTATCCGGGCACTGCGGTGAAGTTCACCGATCCGGCACGTCCCGATCAGTCGGCGGAAATCACCGTCAACACAGACGGCGGCGAGCGCCTGGCGGTTTACGTGAACCCCTATTCGGCCGAGGTGATTGGCGCGATGTCGGATCGGGGTACGGTCATGTGGACTGTGCGCTATCTGCACAGCCTGCGCTATTTCGGCCCGGTGGCACGCGGCATCATCGAGATCGTCGGCGGCTGGACCATCCTGCTCGTCGGCACCGGCATTTTTCTGTGGTGGCCGCGCGGCAAGTCACGGGGCGGCGTCGTCACCGTGCGGGGAAAGCCGAAATCGCGCACATTCTAGCGCGACACCCATGCGGTCACCGGCATTTTCGTCGGCTTCTTCATCGTGTTCCTCGCGCTCACAGGCATGCCCTGGTCGAATGTCTGGGGCGGGAAGGTCAATGAATGGGCGAACGGCAACAATTTCGGCTATCCGGCAGGCGTGCGTGTGGCCGTGCCTATGTCGGACGAGCATCTGCACCATATGGGCCAGACAAGCTGGTCGCTTGAACAGGCGCAGGTGCCCGAAACCGCCGAGCCCGCCGATGGCGCCCCTCGATCGGCATCGACCGCGCGGTCGAGACGTTCGAGCGGCTTGGGCTTCATGCCGGCTATGCGGTGAACATTCCCGCGACACCCACGGGCGTCTTCACTGGCTCGGTCTACCCGGACGATCTTGCGCAGCAGCGCGTGGTCCATCTCGATCAATATACGGGCGAGCCGCTGATCGACATGAGCTATGCGGATTACGGCCCGCTCGGCAAATGGCTGGAATTCGGGATCAACGTGCATATGGGCCAGCAATTCGGCCTCGCGAACCAGATCCTGTTGCTTGCCGTCTGCTTCGGGATCGTCGCCATGGCTGTCTCGGCCGGCGTGATGTGGTGGAAGCGTCGACCGAGTGGCGGGATCGGCGTACCGCCCATGCCGGCTGACAGACGGGCATTCCGCGGGCTGATTGCCATTCTCGTCGTGGGCGGCATTCTCTTTCCCCTGACCGGATTGTCGCTCCTGGTGATGCTCGCTCTCGATTGGACGTTCATGCGCATCAGAGGCCGCCCCGTCATACGCTGAATTCGACGCGGCCGGTGGGTGGCTGACGCAACCTTCCGGCCGGTCACCTGTTCCCCGTCGCGGCTTGACGCTCGAACAAAAACGAGGCACCCGAAACGTGGAAGCGCGGAGGGAGTGCATGTCGGCCAGCCACCAACAGAACGAGCGCGATCACGCAGCCTATCTGGCGGATGGCGCCGTCCATGCCGTCGGTCTCGCGGCAGGCCTGATCGGCGGTGCCGCACTGGTGGTGATTGCGCTTCGCCACGCCGACGCGCTCCATACGGCAGGTGCAGTCATCTATGTGGCGAGCCTTCTCGCCTCCTTCGCCGCATCCGCCGCCTACAACATGTGGCCGAATTCCCCGGTGAAGGCGCGGTTGCGCAAGCTCGACCACGCAGCGATCTATGCACTGATCGCTGGGACCTACACACCGTTTGCGCTGCAGATCGATACGGTGGGCAACTGGCTGCTCGTCTGGATCTGGGGGCTCGCGGGCCTTGGCATCCTGATGAAGGTCATCTCCATCGGCCGCTTCGACAAACTGTCCGTGCTGCTCTATCTCGCGCTGGCATGGAGCGGGGTACTGATCTTCGACGACATGATGGCGACGCTCGGGCCGCAGGTCGTTTCACTAATCGTCATCGGCGGCCTCATCTATTCGGCCGGGGTCATTCTCTATCTCTGGCAGGGACTGCGCTTTCAGCGCGCGCTCTGGCACCTGTGCGTGCTGGTCGCTGCGGGCTTCCATTTCTCCGCAGTGACGGTGGCCATCACCGGACTGAGCAGCGCCTGAAAATCCCGATCAGGACTCGACGGGCGGGTCCAGTGCCTCCAGCGTCGAGCGGAAGCGGATCTTCGAACGCTCCACATGGCGGAAGAACGCTTCCTGCGCACGTTCGCGGTTGCCGGAAGCAAGCGCATCCACCATTTCGCGGTGCTCGCGGTTGGACACGGACAGGCCGCCGGCCTGAACGAGACCCCTTGCACGGGCAAGGTGGAGCTTGTTCACGAAGCTCTTATATTCCTTGACCAGCGTCTCGTTGCCGGTCGAGGTGACGAGGTAATCGTGGAAAGCGAGGTTGACCGGGTAATACTGATCGAAATCCTTGCCCGCGGCGATCTCGTCCATCTGATCGAGAAACGCGTTCAGCCGCGTCAGGATCTGGTCCGTGACGAGATCGGCAAGAAGTCGGCCGGCCAGCCCGAAGACCGCAGCGCGGACGTCATAGATCTCCAGCGCTTCCTTGGCGGAAACCGAGCGCACGAAGACACCGCGGTTGCGGATGATGTCCACCAGACCCTTGGCCTGCAGGCTGCGCGTTGCCTCTCGCAGCGGACCGCGGCTGGTGCCGAAGCGGGTCGAGATCTGGATTTCGTTCAGCCGCTCGCCTGGTTTCAGCTCTCCGGTGAGGATGAGATGCTCGAGCTCACGCTCGAGCACTCCCGTCAGCGAAGACGTGCGCAAAACCATCAGGTCGCTACTGTCCGTCTTCATCTGCTGATACATGATCGCTGCCCTTCAACCGATATTCAATTGTAGGCAATAAACATCGGTCGCGTAAGCTGCAACTGATATCGCAGCCGGTTGTCAGCCGAGCGCCTCCAGTAACGCTTCCGTGACCGCCTGCGTATTGGCCTGTCCGCCCATGTCCGGCGTGAACGGTCCCGACGCGCTGATCGTCTCGATCGCCGCCATCAGCTTGTCCGCTGCGGCCTTTTCGCCCAGATGCTCGAGCATCATCGCGCCCGTCCAGAACGCACCGATCGGGTTCGCGATGCCCTTGCCCATGATGTCGAAGGCCGAACCGTGGATCGGTTCGAACATGGACGGGCTCTTGGCCGACGGATCGATGTTGCCGGTCGCCCCATTACCGAGACTACCCGTCAGTGCCGAAGCAAGATCGGACAGGATGTCGGCATGGAGGTTCGTGGCGAGGATCGTATCGAAATTGCCGGGCTTCGTCACCATCATGGCGGCCATGGCGTCGACGAGTTTCCAGTCGACGTCGAGCTCTGGAAATTCCTTCAGAACATCGCGGCAGACTTCGTCCCACAGCACCATGCCGTGACGCTGCGCGTTCGACTTGGTCACCACAGTCAGCCGCTTGCGCGGCCGCGCCATCGCCGTTTCGCAGGCGAAGCGGCAGATGCGTTCGACACCAGCGCGGGTAAAGATCGCGACATCCATCGCGACTTCGATCGGCAGTCCCGAATGGGCACGACCGCCGACGCCGGCATATTCGCCTTCGGAGTTTTCACGCACGATCACCCAGTCGATCTGCTCGCCGAGCTCCTTACGCAGCGGACCGACCGTGTCGCCGAGCAGCTTTGTCGGCCGCACATTGGCGTATTGGTCGAGTCCCTGGCAGATGGCGAGCCGCAATTCCCAAAGCGTGATGTGATCGGGAATGTTCGGGTCGCCAACGGCGCCGAAATAGATGGTGTCGAAGGCTTTCAGCTGTTCGACGCCATCCTTCGGCATCATCTCACCGGTGCGACGATAGTAGTCGGAGCCCCAGTCGAAGCGCGTGACCTCAACCGAAAACCCTTCGCTCTTCGCCAGCTTCTCGATGACGGCGACACCGGCTTCGATGACCTCCGGCCCGACGCCGTCGCCGCCGATCGCTGCGATCTTATGCGTGCGCATGCGCCTCTCCCATGCCCTTCAAAATGCCGTCGATCATCTGGCGCTGGGTACCCGTGCCGCGAATATCCGGCGTGCGGGTGGCAGGATCGGACAGCGCCTGGTCGATGCCGGCTTTCATGATGCGCGACATTTCGAGCGCCGAATCGATCTTGTGGTGGTGGCCCATCCAGTCGAACAGCATGCGTGTGGATTCGATCATCGCGAAAGGATTGGCGATCCCCTTGCCGGCGATGTCCGGCGCGGAGCCGTGGGTCGCCTGCGCCATCGCGATCGAGCCGCGACCGATGCAGAGGCCCGGCGCCATGCCGAGACCGCCGACGAGACCGGCCGCTTCGTCCGTCAGGATGTCACCGAACATATTGGTGGTGACGATCGTGTCGAAGCTTTGCGGATCGCGCACGAGGCGCATCGCCATCGTATCGACGATCACCTCGTTCACCTCGACGTCGGGGAAGTCCTTCGCGACTTCGTAGCAGCTATCGACGAACATGCCGCAGCCGAGCTTGTAGACCGTGTTCTTGTGCACGAGCGTCAGCTTCTTGCGGCGGGAGCGGGCGATCTCGAAGGCCGCACGGGCAACCTTGGACGAACCCTCGACCGTGATGACGCGCACCGAGATGGTGACGTCATGCGTCGGGCGGAACTCGCCGGATCCCATCACGACGTTGCGGTCGGGCTGGAAGCCTTCGTTGTTCTCGCGCACGATCACCATGTCGATGTCGTCATGCAGGCAGCCGATGCCTGGGAAAGACCGTGTCGGGCGAACGTTTGCGAAGAGATCGAAACGCTTGCGCAGGATCGGATGCGGATTGATGGCTTCCGGCACCTTCGGATATTCGCGGTGACCGATCGGGCCGAGAATGAAGCCGTCGAGCTGGCCTAGCGTTTCCAGCGTGCCGTCCGGCATCGTGTGGCCGTGCGTATCGAGCGCACGACGGCCGATCGGCACGTCGATCCACTCGATCTGCATGCCGGAGGCGGCTGCGGCCGCCTTGGCGATCTCGACCGAAGCCGGCACCACTTCGTGGCCGATGTCGTCCCCTTCCAGGATACCGATGCGGAGGGATGACTTCTTCTGCACGTCACTCATTCTGCTGCTGCCTTTGCTTCAGCCGAGCCGGGAACGCTGGCGCGTGCGACTTCGGCGGCATCCTTCAGCTCTTCCAGCTTCCAGGATGTCTCGAGGAGTTTCTTCGTTACGGCATCACCGACGACGAGCGCCGACTGAACCGTGAACTTGTGATCGATCTGCTGATCCGTGAGCGGCACTTCCATGGAGCCGATGGCACGTTCCACATGCTTGGACACGGTCGAGCCGTCTTCGAATGTGACGAGGATGTCGACCGAGGCCTCGTGGCAGTTCTTGTCGGCGGTTGCCTTGGTCTTGTCACGCAGCGCGATGATTTCCGGGTCACGCACGAGTTCGTCCGTGAAGGCCGTCGGTGCGCCATCGCCCTTCAGCAGGGCTGCGGCGGCGGCGTGGTAGACCGAGAACTTGCCCTCCAGGCCCGTCTTTGGATCGGTCTTGCCGGTCAGTTCGAGCACCAGCGGGTGTGTCGTCAAAGCGACCGACTTGATCTGGCGGATCTTCTCGTCGCCAAGCTCTTCGCGCAGCTGCACGCAGCCGTCGATGGTCGGGTGGATGACGATGCCGCAGGCAAACGGCTTGTAGCTGTTCAGTGCCGATTCCCAGCGGGTGCCGAGGTCGTCGACGATCTCGGAATAATCCTGCTTGTCGGACATGACGCTGGCGAAGCCGCGGGGCGCTTCGATAGCGCGCTCGGAGCTGTCGTAGTTGGCTTCGGCGAGGAGCGCCGCAAACATGCCGTTCTGGGCGGCGCGGCCGGGGTGGAAACTCTTGGTCATGGTGCCGAACATTTCGCGGAAGCCGGACGACTGCGTGGCTGCAAGACCGAATGCCCAGCGCATCTGCTGCGCGTTGAGGCCAATGACCTTGCCGACCGCTGCCGCCGCACCGAAGACGCCGGCCGTGCCGGTGATGTGCCAGCCGCGATCATAGTGGTGCGGATAGACCGAGTTGCCGATGCGGCACTCGACTTCGACGCCGATGATGAGTGCAGTCAGAAGATCGTAGCCGGAGATTTCGCGGGTTTCGGCCAGCGCGAGAAGTGCCGAGGCGACGGGGCCGGCAGGGTGGATGATCGTCTTCAGGTGCGTGTCGTCATAGTCGAGCACGTGCGAGGTGATGCCGTTGACGAGCGCGGCATGCAGCGCATCGAGCTTTTCCGTGCGGCCGATGACCGTCGAGGTCGCCTTGCCCGAGAAGGGTGCGATGGCAGCCAATGCGCGATCGGCCGTTTCGTGGCTGGCGCCGCCGACGGCGCAGCCTACCCAGTTGACGAAGGTGCGCAGGCCTTCGCGGCGCACTTCCGGCTGGATGTCGGATCCTTTGATGTTGACGACCCAATCGGCAAGGATCTGGGTGACCTTCGGGGTGCCGGGAGCAGCTTCCTGATGCAGGCTCATTGTTGTTTTCTCCTAAGCTTTGTTCTTATGCGCTTCCGGGCGGCGAACCTGCGTCCACTTCGCCGAATGCGCTGGTTAGAGCAGACCGCGGGCGATGCCGCCGTCGACATTGATCGTTTGCCCGGTGACGTAGCTGGCGCGCGGGCTCGCAAGCCAAACGACCATCGTTGCCACTTCCTCGGCCGTCGCAAAGCGACCCAGCGGAATGTCCTTGGAAAAGTCCTTGAGAACCTCTTCGCGCGAGCGACCCTCGTCGGCCGACATCTTGTCGGCGCGCTTGGTCCAGAGCGGCGTCAGCGTGCGACCGGGTGCAACGCAGTTCACGCGGATCTTGCGATCGGCGAGTTCGGCGGCGAGCGTCTTCGTCAGACCGAGCAGGCCGGCCTTGTGGACGTTGGAAACGATCTGATGCTGGTACGGCATCTTGGAGGCCGCAGCGCCGAGCGTCACGATCGCCGGGTTCTCGCCCTTCTCCAGAATTGGCAGCAGCGCACGGATGGCGCGCACCGTGGAGAGAATGTTGAAGGTGTAGTTGCCGAGCCAATCCTCGTCGGTGAGATCCTCGAAGGATGACCGGATGGAGCCGCCGACGGCGGTGACCAGCACGTCCAGCGCGCCCCAGCGCTCGGTGACCGAAGCGGCCAGTTCGTCGCCAGAACCGGTCTGCGTGACATCGCAGACAAGCGTTGCCGGCTTCAAGCCGACGGCGCCCTCGATGGCCGCTGCGGATGCGGCGAGGTTGTCGGCGCTGCGCGATGCGATGACGACATCCGCGCCCTCGCCCACCATCAAGGATGCAGACGCCTGGCCAATACCATAGCTGCCGCCGACGATGAGCGTGCGACGCCCATTATACTGAAGGTCCAACGGTCCCTCCCTTCAATTTGAGATACAGCTTGAACACGAGGAGCACGGTCGACGACACGACGGCGATCCTCAAAACATGGAATGCGGTGACGACCTCGGCCTCCAGGTGCATCACTTGCGCCGTCAGAACCATTTCGGTCACGGCGGCAGGAGCGAGCGACAGGAAGCTTGTCGTGAAGGGCAGGTCGGTCGTCAGCGTCAGGACGAGCGCTCCAAACGCGGCGCAGCCGATCATGAAGATCGAAACCAGCACCGCAGCGAAGGTGACGCGCGGCAGTGCTGCCAGAAGGTCGCGCTTGAACTGGCAGCCGAGCCAGGTGCCGAGCATGATCTGCGCGATGACGATCAGGGTCGGCGGAATGGTGACTGTATAAAGACCGAGCACGCCGATGATGATGCCCATCAGGATCGGCCCGACGAGCCACGGGTTCGGCAGTGGCGTGGGCTTCAGCAGCCGCGCCATCAGATAACCGAGGAGCAGAGACAGGCCGACCAGCAGCCAGTTGGACCCTGCCGAGGCGGCATCGGGCGCGGTGCCGTGCTCGCCGAAGATCACGACGAGGAACGGCACGATGGCGACGACGCCGGACACGCGCAACGCGTGGACCACGGCGACCGAGCCTGCCGCCCCGCCATATTCCTTGGCGACCGTTGCCATGTCGGCCACGCCGCCGGCTGCTGTCGCGAAGAAGGCGGTGACGTTGTCGACCTTGGCGAGCGGCTTGAACAGAAACGCCGCCGCCATGGTGAAGGCGATGACATAAAGCGTGCCGGCGATCATGGCCGGCAGCAGGCCTGCCATGGTGGCAAGCACCGCAGGCGTGAAACGCATGCCGACGGCGACGCCGATCGCCACCTGCCCCAGTTCACGGCCCATCGGCACGAGGGCCGATTCAAAGCCCATGATCGAGAAGGCGGCGAGCGCGAAAAACGGCCCCAGCATGAAGGGCAGGGGCATGTTGACGACGTCCGCCAGAAACCCGGCGGCCGTCGCTATTGCATAGGTCAGGACGAGCAGACCCCACCAGCGCGGCTGGCGATAACGCTTGACCCCACCGGGCTTGCCGCCCGGTGTGGAACGCGCCGCCACGTCTTTGCTGGCATCGAGCACGGGATGCTTCCTGTCCGTTCGAGTGGCAGCGTCAGTTGCTGACGAGCGCCATCAGTCCGCGGATATCGGACAGCTTTTCGAACTCGGCGACGACGCCGACGACTTCCTTCGCCTTGCCCTGATCCCAGCGTGCGAACTCGGCGCATTCGAGGAACTTGGCGGCGACTTCGTCGTAGCTCATCGGGTTGGCCGGGCTGCCCTTGCCGAAATCGGCGAGACCCGAAATCGTGCGGCCATCCTTCAGCTTGATGTCGATATAGGTCGTCATCAGGTGGTAGCCGGCGGCTTCGGCGCGATCGTCGACCACGAAATTGACCTTCTCGATCATCGCCTTGACGTCGTCACGCAACACGACTTCGTCGGTGAACTCGTTCAAGCCGGCGCGGCCTTCGAGCAGCAGGATCGCCATGCAGAATTCCATGGAGAACTTGGCCTGCAGCTCGTTTTGCGGACGGTGATGGATGAGCGCGTTCGGCATGTTGTGATTGGTGCCGATGCGGACATGCTCGACGTCCGCCGCCTTGATGCCGTGCTCCTTGATGAGGCGCAGCATCTCGGTCATGCCCGGATGGGTAAGCGAGCCCGACGGATGGGGCTTGATCGACACGCCGGGGCTGTCGAAGGTCCATGGGTTGCCGAGCTTGCCGGAAATCGCATTGTGATCGTAGCCGCCGCCTGCAGCGGAGAAGAAGCCGCGCGGTGCTTCGAGAATCGTCGGCGCAGCGGTCCAGCCATAGGAGGCGAACTGCGCGGCGACGATGCCGCTTTCGGACGAACGGCCAGCGTGGAACGGCTTGGTCATCGTGCCGAAGTTTTCGCGAAGGCCGGCAGACTGGCTGCCTGCCATCGACAGCGCACGCAGGAGCTGGTCGAGATTGAGGCCCATCAGGCGGCCGGCGGCCGAAGCAGATGCATAGGTGCCGCAGGTGGCCGTCGCATGGAAGCCGGTCTGATAGTGGCGAGGATTGATCGCTTCGGCGATCTTGCACTCGACTTCGACACCGATGTGATAGGCGAGCATGACGTCTGCACCCGTCGAGCCGAGCGTCTCGCCCATGGCAAGCGCGGACGGGAGGGCGGGAGCGGTCGGGTGCGTCAACAGACCGTAGACGCGGTCCTTGGCGACGGCGAGCTGCGTGTCGTCGTAGTCATCGGCATGGATGCCGACGCCATTGGCGAATGCAGCAAACCGTGGCGCGACCTTGCGGTTGGAACCGATGACGGTTGCCGAGCCGCTTCCGGCACCGAGATCGTCGAGATGCTGGCGGACATATTCGCCCGACTTCGCAACCGAACCGGAGAGCGCCAGACCGAGACCGTCGAGAATGGATTTCTTGCCGTTTTCGATGACAACGGCAGGAAGATCGGCCAGCTTCGCGTTCTTGACGAATTCGGCGACTTCGAGTGTGAGCGACGCGCTCTCGATCGGGGCGGTCTTTGCGGCTGCTGCAGTCATCTTCAGATGTCCTCCCTAGCAATTTCCTGGATGAACCGGGAGCTCGCGACGGTGCCGCCCGAGCCCCATCTGGTCTCGGGCGGCAACAAACGTGAGTTTCTGTCGATTGTCAACAACTTGACGCGGGTTCCCTGCCGATGGCGGTATCCATTCCGCCGGAGCACCTGCATTACCCTACAATCTTGGGGTAGAAAGTCGTTGTCGTGCTGATGTTGCGACGCGTCAAAGCGATATTGCAGCGCAATCTGAAATATTGTTGACAGTCGACTAATGGGGCCATAGCTTCTCGAACGGCTTTGGGAGGATGACCATAAGGCCCGGGCCCCTGAAGGCAAAGAGCTGGAACAGCTCAGGAGGACAACAATGAATTCCAAGTTTTCTCGTCGTAACGTTCTGAAAGTCGCCGGTGGCGGCGTGGCGATGGCTGCTCTCGGCATGCCGTCGATCCTGCGCGCCCAGGGCAGCTTTCCAGATCGCCCCATCAACATCGTCGTGCCGTTCGATACGGGCGGCTACAACGACCGTCTCGCACGCGCGTTCGCGCCCTTCCTGCAGGAAGCGCTTGGCCAGCCGCTGACGATCATCAACCGCGGCGGCGCTGGTGCACTGCTCGGCCACACCTTCTTCCTGCAGCAGCCGGACGATGGCTACACGATCCTGTGCACCTCGGCTGCCCCTTATCTTCCGCTGAACATCCTGACGCAGAATGCGCAGTTCGCGCTCGACGACTTCTACATGGTCAACCTGCCTTCGCAGGACTACACGCTTCTGGCGTGCAGCTCGGATTCCGACATTCAGACTATCGACGACGTGATTTCGCGCCTCAAGGAAGACCCGACCAGCCTGTCGGTCGGCCTCCAGCCAGCCTCTGCAGATCTCGTCAACTTCAGCATCCTTTGCGAAGCGAACGACATCGACATGGCAGCCACGCGTATGGTCACCTATGATGGCGGCGGCCCTGCGCGTAACGCCGTTGCCGGTGGAGTCGTCGATATTGGCCTTGTCGGCGGTGAAGGCTTCCTCCCGCTCGCAGAGCAGATCCGTCCGCTCCTGACATTCGACAGCCGCCAGCGCGACAATTGGGAAGGCGCGATCGTCACCGACGTGCTCGGCGCCGAAGCTGATTTCGTGGTCGGCTCGCAGCGTGGCTGGGGCCTGCACGGCTCGATGCAGGAATCCAATCCGGAAGTTTTCCAGATCCTCGTCCAGGCGATCGAGACGGCTTCCAAGAATCCGGCAGCAATCGAAGCCCTCACGACCCAGCAGCTTGCAACCGACTGGTACGGACCGGAGGAGTCCAACCAGATGCTCGCACGCACCTCTGCGGTCATGGAGCAGTATATCGACCTGCTCCAGGGTCAGTAATCATCTGCAACTTCATCGAGAGCCGTCCGCATCTGCGGACGGCTCAGTCGTATCAGAGAGAGGATTCCGATGAGCACCAAACCGGGACGGAGGATCGTGTGGGGCCACCTGCTGCTCTTGACCGTCATAGTTGGCGTGGTGATTGCCTATCTGCTTGACGCCCGCGGCGTATCCACGCGCGTCAATAACCTGCTGCTCGTGCAGCCAGCCGCCATTCTCGCACTCATCCTGGCAGCTCTGGTGCTGCCCGGCATCTTCCCCCAAAGGGGTTCTCCGGACGAGGACGAACTACCGAAGGAAACAACGGGCGATCTCCTGCGCGTGTTCGCGCTGATCGGTGCCTTGGCCTTTCTGGCATTCTCGCTCGAAACCATCGGCTTCGACATCGCGACGTTCATCTTCATGGTGGTCGCTTTGGCCATCTGCGGCGAACGACGTATCTGGGTGAACCTCCTGTTCAGCGCGGTCTTCACCGTTTTCCTGATCTATGGATACGGCACGATCACGCCATTCCCGTTCCCGCTGACCATCCTGTGAGTATGGCGCCATGATCGAAATGTCCTCAGTCTATGGAGCATTCTCGCTCCTTTCGTCCGACATCAACGCCTGGCTCTACCTGCTGCCGGGACTGGTCATCGGTCTGGTGTTCGGCGCAATGCCAGGCATCTCCATCACCATGGCCATGGCATTCGCGCTGCCGGCCACGCTCTACATGGATTTCCTGCCGGCAATCGTGTTCCTGACCGCCATCTATACCGGGGCAGGCTTCGGCGGTTCCGTTCCCGCGGTGCTCATGGGCATTCCCGGAACATCTTCGGCCGTCGCAACAACGTTCGACGGTTACCCCATGGCCCGCAAGGGCCAGCACAACCAGGCACTCGGCGTTGCGCTCGCGTCATCCGTCTTCGGCTGCCTGCTCAGCTACGTCTTGCTCTTCTTCCTGATCGCCCCGGTGTCCAGCGTCGTGCTCAAGCTCGGCCCGCTGGAAATGTTCGCCGTGGCCGTCTGGGGCATGCTGCTTCTGGGCTCGCTCGCCGGTGCTCACATCAGCCGTGGTCTGCTGGCCGGCGTTTTCGGCGTGCTGCTCGGAACCGTCGGCATGAACACGGCAGGCTTCATCCGTGGCACCATGGGCGTTCCCTGGTTGCTGGACGGCGTGCCGCAGATCCCGGCGATGATGGGTCTGCTCGCAGCCAGCCAGCTCATCGGACTGATCAACACGACCTATCTCATCGAAGACGAGAGTTCGCGAAAGATCAGTTTCTCGAAGATCGTCGACGGACTGAAGCTGACCTTCACTTATCCGATGATCATCATCCGCGGCTCGGTGATCGGTGTCGTGATCGGGGCCATTCCAGGCGTCGGCTCTTCGATCTCCAACCTTCTTTCCTATTCGGAAACGAAGCGGAATGCACCGGATGGAGATACGTTCGGCCAGGGCAACCCCAAGGGCGTCATCGCGGCGGAATCCGCGAACTCCTCGTCGGAAGGCGGCGCCATGGCGACGATGCTGGCGCTCGGCATTCCAGGCGGGGGCGCCACCGCGATCCTGCTCGCGGCCTTCGCGATGCACAACATCGTCGGCGGCCCGAGCTTCATCGCCAACAACAAGGATATCGTCTACGCGGTCATCTTCTCGAACTTTGCGCAGGCGATCCTCCTGCTCTTCGTCGGTCTCGGCTTCGTCTATGTGGCCAGCTACGTGGTTCGGGTCCCTCTCCGGTTCCTGATCCCCAGCGTTCTCGTCGTGTCGACTTTCGGTGCCTATGCCATCGAAGGCAGTGCGGCGGGGCCGATCACGCTGTGGATCTTCTCGGTGCTTGGCTGGGCCATGGTGCGCTACGGCTATCCGGTCGCAGCCGCCGTCGTCGGTCTGCTGCTCGGCAGCCTGCTCGAAGGCAATCTGCTGCGCACGAACCAGATCAGCGGCGGTGACTTCATCAGCTACGGTCTGGAACGCCCGTGGGCGCTTCTGATCTTCGCGCTGATGATCGGCTCGATCATCATGCAGGCGGTCTCCAAGCGCAAGAAGCTGAAGCAGGCTGCCGAAAACTCCGAATCGCGATCGGCATCCGAAGCAAGCTGATCTTTCAACTCTGCCGGCGCGCCCGACCCCGGCGCGCCCTTCTCCACCCGGCCGTTTCGACGGCCGGGTTTTTTGTTTCTGTCGGCAAGAACAGCGCACGAAAAACCCGCCGCGGACTGCATCCTGCGGCGGGTTGGGAGAACCGAAAACGGGGCTTCAGGCGTTTGGCGAGGTGATGCGGTAGGCCGCCTTCTCGACATCGTCCATCTGCGCGATCAGGCCAGTCTCCCATGCGAGATAGCGGCGCGAGGCTTCCAGATTGTCGTCGTGGCGGTCGTGCACAAAGAAGAGATGGTCGATGGCGTCTGCATCCGACGGTTCGTCCGGCGTTCCAACAACAGACGCGCCGGCTTTCACTAACGCCGCATGGCCGCCTTCGATGACGCTGACATCCTTCACACCTGCCTTGCGCAGATCCTCCGCAGCCCAAGCGGCGGCTTGGATGTCATCCGCAACGAGATAGGCGCTTTTGCCGGCGAGTGCCGTCGCCAGGCGTTCTGCGCGCGGGCGGACCAGCCAGCGTGCGCCCTCGACATGGGCCTTGCGGTAATCGAGCGAGCCGCGCATGTCGACGAGGATCGCCTCGCCCAAAGCCACGCAATATCGAGCGCGCACCGGATCGATGGTCGTCAGCGGCGGCGGCTTAGGAGATTTGGGGCGGGCCTTGAACGCTTCCAACGAATTGAGGCGCTTGAGCGTTGCGCGCATCGCTTCGTCGAGCAGGCAGATGTAGGGCTCGTAGCCAAGCTGATGCAGCCAGAAAGCCGCCAGTGCGGCACGCATGCCGCCATCGTCCAGGAGGATAATGCGCGAATTGCGCACCGCCACCCATTGATCCGTGGCCTGAACCAGCTGGCCCGAAAGGGCATGGACGCTTCCCGAGATCGGATCGGCCATTGCTTCCTCGGTCGAGCGGACATCGAGCAGGTACGTCGTCACTTCGGGCTCCGCGAGAAGCGTTTCGACGCGAACCGGAGCGGTAAGTTCCAAGCCATATGTGCCGGCAAGCGTCATAGCGGTTTCGCGGCTCTTGTCCCGCTGGGCATCGGTGAGCTCAGGATAAGGCGCCGCGCTGTTGCCACGCTCCAGCTTGCCGCCGGAAAGCGCCCAGCCCTGGGTGCCATTCTCCAACGCCATGACGGGCCCTGCGTGGCCGGCAAGCATGACGCCGATCGCGCCGATGATGCCGCGCGTGCGGCCGGCGCAGGTGATGACGATCGGTGTTTCACCTTCGGCGATGACGGGGAGCCGATGCGCGAGTTCGCCGTTCGGCAGGCACTCGGCGCCCGGCACGCGCATCTTGGCATATTCAACGGGCGGCCGTGCGTCGTAAAACCGGAACGGGCGATCCTCGGCCTTCCAGGCAGCAAGGTCTTCCGGTTTCAGCATTTTCGGGTGCCATACGCCCTCGGCAATTTCGCCGAGCACCTTGGAGGGAACGTTGACTCCTTTGTAGACGGGGAAGCCGGCCGCCGCCCAGGCGGGCATGCCGCCTTCGATCAGGGCGACATCGCTGTAGCCCATGTCCATAAGCCGCGCGCCGGCGCGTTCCGCTATGCCGTCGCCGTCATCGACAATGACGATCGGTGCGGTGTGGCGCGGTACGAGATCGGGTGCGCGGGCCTCAAGCCGGGAATAGGCGCAGGGGATGGCGAAGAGCGCGTGCCCCTCGCCGAACTGCCCCGCTTCGCGCACGTCGAGGAAGGCAATTTCACCCGGGCCGTGAATTTGTCGACGCGCTTCTTCCGCGCCGAGGCGCTTGACGGTGCCTGACCTCATGCGGCGCTTTCCGGCTCGTAGTGCGGCTTGCGGCCTGTGAAGAAGTCGAAGAACAGCGGATAGATGATGTCCGGCCTATGCTCTGCCGGATAGTGGCCCGTCGGCACGCCGAAGCCCATGACATCGTCGGCCCACTCGCTCCAGGCTTCGACCGGCTTGAAGTGGCGGCCGCAATGGCTGTTCGTGCCCCAGATGACCATCACCGGGCACTCGATCTTGCGCTTGCCGTATTCGGCCGTGTCCATCGCGAGATCGAGCGTCACTGTCGCGCGGTAGTCCTCGCAGACCGAATGGATCTGCTCCGGCGTCGTGCAGCGCACATACTCCGCCATCGCCTCCTTGGTGAATATCTCGAGGCCGACGCCCTTCTTGTTGAGCTTGTAGTGGATGTAATAGTCGAGATCGGCGCAGATCAGCCGCTCCGGGAACGGCGCCTTCTGCGCCATGAAGAACCAGTGATAGCTCTCCAGGCCCCAGCCCATGGAGACATTGGTCAGCACATGATGCGTCGGCACGATGTCGAGCGCACAGAGACGCTCCACGCGCTGCGGCTGGTCGAGCGCCATGCGGAAGCCGACGCGGGCGCCACGATCATGCCCGGCGATCTGGAAACTGTCGAAGCCGAAATGGTCCATGACATCGAAATTGTCCTCGCCCATGGCGCGGAACGTGTAAGCCGCGTGATCCTCCCCGCCATCGGGTTTTGAGCTGTCGCCGTAGCCGCGAAGGTCGGGGGCGATCACGGTGAAGGACTTGGCGAGCGTCGGCGCGACCTTGTGCCAGCTGACATGCGTCAGGGGATTGCCGTGGATCAGAAGCAGCGGCGGCCCCTCGCCACCGATGGCAACATGAATTTCTGCGCCTCGCGTCTTTACCTTCTCGACGCGGAATCCCTCCATCAAGCGGTTCGACTGGACGAGCGTCGGCAAAACATCCTGATTCATGATCACTTCCTCCCATTTTGTCGATTGTCTACAATAATGAAGTCGGCTAGACAATGGCGCAGATGACAAAGGGAGGTGCGTCATGATCATTCAAGACATCAAAGCCAGCCTGCACGGCTTCTCGATCGAGATTCCGCTTCTCGAGGGTCGCGTCGAAGGGTACGGCCGCGAGGAGCAGACGCACTTCGTCTTTTGCCAGGTGGAGACCGATGAAGGCATCGTCGGCTACGGCCTGACGGGACATTTCCTTTCGCGAGCGGTGATCGTGGCGCTGGAGAAACACATCCTGCCTTGCGTGAAAGGCATGGACGTCCGCGATCTCGAAAAGATCCATCAGCGCGTCTGGCAGAAGCTCAACCCGCGCGCCATGAGCGGCACGATCTCGATGGCGCTGTCGTGCCTCGACATCGCGCTCTGGGACATCATCGGCAAGAAGGAAGGCCGCTCGATTGCCGCGATGCTCGGCGGCGCCCGCACCGAGGTGCCCTGCTACGTCACCTTCGGCTTCCCGCAATACGACATCGATCTTCTCGGTGAAGCCGCCAAATTGCATGTCTCGAACGGCTTCAAGGCCCTGAAATCGGTCGTTGCGGTCGACAAGGGCGGCTGGCGCGAGGATGCGCGCCGCGTGAAGGCGATCCGTGATGCCGTCGGTTCCGAGATCGACCTGATGATCGACGCCAATTACCTCTTCAACCCGGTCGAGGCCAAATATCTCTGCCGTGAGATCGAGGACTGCGGGATCACCTGGTTCGAGGAGCCGCTGACGCAGAACGATGCGCGCGCGCTTGGCGATCTGCGTCGACACACGAAGATTCCCATCGCTGCCGGCCAGATGGAAGGCCATCGCTGGCGCGTGCGCGAATTCGTCGAGCACCAGTCGCTCGACATCCTGCAGCCGAACGTGACCTATTGCGGCGGCTATACAGAGGCGCGCAAAATCGCCCACCTCGCGCAGATCTACAACATGCCGATCGCCAATGGCGGCGGCTGGCCCTTGTTCAACATGCATCTGCTTGCCGGCATGATGAATGGCTGGATTGTGGAGTGGCATCTGGGCATGGTCGCCGTCGGCGAGATGATGTTCACCGATGCGCCGAAGCCGGTGAACGGCATGATCAAGATCCCCGAGCGGCCGGGCCTCGGCCTTACTCTAAACGAGGATGCGTTCCGCGAGACGCGGGTCGCGCTCGACTGATAGCTCTGGCCGAAATAAATTGTTGACACTTAACAATTGCGGGGCCTAGTCTCCGCCAGGCTTTGGGCGACTGTAGAGGGTGATCCCGAAGACCTGCCAAGAACGGCTTCGTCCGACGGACGATCCATGTCCGTCGGCACTCTGGGAGGATTGTCATGACACGACTGCCACTTTACGCGGCGGCCAGCGCCGCGTTCATCCTGAGCGGCGCAGCCGTTCAGGCACAGGAATACCCCGTCGACACGGTAACGCTCATCACGCACTCCAGCCCCGGCGGCGGCAGCGACGTGTTCCTGCGCGAACTGTCGCGCTATCTCGCGCCCTATCTCGGCGCCAATGTGATCGTCGAGAATGTCAGCGGTGGTTCGGGTGCATCGGCCATGGCGCGGCTTGCACAGGCCCCGGCGGACGGCTCGATCTTCTACGCAACGACGCCGACCTTCATCTACACGTCGCTGCTTTCCGATCCGGAGTACAAGTACACGGATCTCGAGCCGCTGGTGAACTTCTTCATCGATCCGGAAGTCATCTACACGGCTGCCGACAGCGAGTTCGAGACACTCGAAGACGTGATCCAGTATGCCCGCGACGGTCGCGGCCAGTGGGGCGCGGCGAACCCGGCATCGCTGGAGCGCCAGGCGCTGGAACAGCTGAAAGCCGCTGCCGACGTCAATGCGGCCGTCGTGACCCATGAAGGCGGCGGCGACCTGATGATCAACGTGCTGAACGGCACGCTGCAGATCGGTGTCGGCGAAGTCCAGGAAATCCAGTCGCAGCTGGAAGCCGGCGAGCTTCGCCTGCTTGCAACCTTCAGCGACGAGCGACTCGACGCATTCCCGGACCTGCCGACGGTTGCTGAAAGCGGCTACGACGTGATCGTCCGCAAGTTCCGCGGCCTTGCAGGCCCGCAGGGTCTGCCGGACGACGTCGTCGCAGCATGGGAAGCCGCCACGCAGGCCGTGCTCGAGGACGAAGAATATAAGGCGGCTTACGAAGCCAACAACCTTCGCGCCGAGTTCATCGGCCATGACGACTATGTCGCCTTCATCGAACAATTCGGCACCGAAACGTCGACGTTCCTGAAAGATACAGGCGTCATCGAATAAGCCATTTGGCTTTTGGAGCGGCGCCTTTCGGGGCGCCGTTCTTTTTTCCAGTTCCTGCTTCCAGGGTGTGAGACCGTCATGTTGACCCGAGATTTCGTCGGTGGTGTCGCGACCATCGTGATCGGTGCCGTTTACCTGTACTTCGCCTATCAGCTGCGCGTCAGCGCGCTGGACGACAGCATGGGTCCCGGTGGCCTGCCGCGCATCTACGGATGGCTGCTCGTCGGCCTGGGAGCGGTCCTGATCATACAAGGCGTTTTCGCGCGAAGGCTTGCCGCACCGGCTGGAGCCGAGCCCGTCAAAGGCGAGTGGGAAGGACAGGGGCGCAAGATCGCCTACGCGTTCGGACTGCTCGTGATCGCGATGGGCTATATCTTCATCGTCGAAAGCGTCGGCTATCTGATGTCCATCGGACTTCTGATCATCACGACCGCGCTTTATCTCGGCGCCGGCTTCTCGGGCCGCCTAATCGGCATCGGCCTCTTCGGAGCCGTCTTCCTCTACGCGATGTTCGTCACCCTGCTGGGCGTGCGCATGCCGGCCGGCGTGCTCGCGCCGCTTGGGCTTTGAGAGCGATTAAGGACGACTGACCATGGAAACGATCGCACTCACGGCTGCCTATCTTCTGGATTGGCACATTCTTCTCGCAGCGCTGGCAGGCGTCACCTGGGGCATCATGGGCGGCGCGCTGCCGGGGATCTCGCCGTCTATCACGATGGCGCTGCTCCTGCCCTTCACCTATACGATGGACCCGACCGGCGCGATCGTGCTGCTCGCCTCCACCTATATCGGCGCGGAATATGGCGGCTCGGTGCCTGCCATCCTCATTCGCACGCCCGGCACCAATGCGGCCGCGGCGACCGTCATCGACGGTTACGAGATGAACAAGCAGGGCAAGGCGGGGCTGGCCCTCGGCATTTCGCTGATCTCAGGCTTCTACGGCAGCATGTTCGGCCTCGCCATGCTCATGGCACTTTCCGGGCCATTGGCGCTGGTGGCGCTCAATTTCACGCCGATGGCCTACTTTGCGCTCGGCATTCTCGGCTTGTCCGTCATTGCGACACTGTCCGGCGAAAACCTGATCAAAGGTTTCATTGCCGCCATTCTCGGCCTGATGATCGCAACCATCGGCAGCGATCCCGTCACCGGTGGCACCCGCTTTACCTTCGGCTCCTCTGAACTGCTCGGCGGCATCGAGCCGGTGATGATCATGGTGGGACTCTTCGCCATGAGCGAACTTCTCATCCAGGCATCCAAGCGCGGCGCCGATGAGCGCGTGACGTCGCGGCCGCGCATTCAGTTTCCGGACTGGAAGCTGACGAAGCGCCTGTTCCCGGCGCAGATGATCGGCAACGGCATCGGCACCTTCGAAGGCGTCATGCCCGGCGCCGGCGGTACGATCGCCTCCTTCATGGCGTACAACGAGGCGCGTCGCTGGTCTAAACATCCGGAAGAATTCGGCAAGGGTTCACCGGAGGGCATCGCCGCACCGGAAACCGCAAACAACACCGTTGCCGAAACCGCGCTCGTCCCGCTGCTCTCCTTCGGCATTCCAGGGTCGAACTCCACCGCCATCCTGCTCGGCGGCTTCCTGATCCATGGCATCGTGCCCGGCCCCATGCTGTTCGAGCGCTCCGGCGAAGTGGTCTACGGGCTCTATGCCGGCCTTTTCGCAGCTATTATCGGCATGGTCATCATGGGCTTCCTCATGCTGCCGGTCTGCATCTGGCTCGTGAACCGGCCGCGGCCTTATCTCAACGCCTTCATCCTGGCGCTGATCCTGTCGGGCATCTACTCGATCCACAACGAGACCTTCGATCTCGGCATCATGCTGGCAGCCGGCGTGCTCGGGTTCTTCATGCGCATGCTGCGCTTCCCGTTCCTGCCGACCGTGCTCGGCCTCGTGCTCGGCTATCTGGTGGAAAGCAACTTCCGCCGCTCGCTGGTGCTGTCAGGGGACGATTTCATGATCTTCGTCGATGACCGGATTTCGCTCAGCCTTCTGCTGCTCGCCTTCCTGTTCATTGCCGGCTCGATCGGCAAGCACGCCTACGACGCCTTCTTCCGCAAGCCCAAGACCGTTTCCGAAAGCTGATACCATGAAGCACGACACACCGACCCAATCCGTCTCCGAGCGGCTCGCCGCCTGGGGCGTCTCGATGAGCCCCGAAAGCCTGTCGGACGCAACGCGCACCAAGAGCCGGGACATTCTCGTCGACATCGTCGGGCTCTGCGTCGCCGCGCGGCACACGGACTATGTCGCCGCGACCAAGGCGGCGTCGGAGCCGGGCGACCACATCGTGATCGGTCATGGCGAGCGGGTGTCGGCATCGAGTGCGGCGCTGATCAATGGCACGGCCGCGCATGGCGAGGATTTCGACGACACGTTCGAGGGCGGACCGGTGCATTCGGGCGTCGTCATCGTTCCCGCACTGCTCGCCGCCGCGCAGAAATACAAGCTCGGAAACGACCGGGTGATGCTGGGCATCGCAGCCGGCACGGAACTGCTCTGCCGGCTGGCGCTGACGCTGCCGAAGGCAGTGCACAAGGCAGGCTTCCATCCGACCGCGGTTCTCGGCACCTTCGCTGCCACCTTCGGAATCGCGGTTGCACGTGGCGCCGACGAGAAGACGATCGTCAACGCTCTCGGCATCGCCGGCTCCACCGCGTCCGGCATCATCGAATATCTCGGCGACGGCAGCTGGACCAAACGCATGCATCCGGGCTGGTCGGCGCAATCGGCGCTGCGGTCCTTCGCGATGGCCGAGGCCGGCTTCTTCGGCCCGCGCATGGTCTTCGAAGGCACCCATGGTGCGTTCAAGACGTTCGCACCGTCGATCGAGCCGAAGACCGACAAGCTGTTCGAGGGGCTCGGCGAGACCTTCGTGATGGATACGATCACCTTCAAGCCCTACCCGTGCGGCACGATGGTGCAGCCCTATATCGACGCCGCCATGAAGCTGCGCGCAAAGAACGTGAAGCTCGACGGCATCAAGCGGATCGTCTGCAAGACGGCCGAAGGCATCGTGCACCGCCTCTGGGAGCCGATCGAACTGAAGCGTCGCCCGCCGACGGCCTATGCGGCGAAGTTTTCGACACCCTTCGGCGTCGCGCTCGGTCTTGCCCGCGGCCATGCCGATCTCGGCGATTTTACGGATGATGCCATCCAGGATGCCGAACTTCTGCGGCTTTGCGCTCTCGTCGATTTCGAGATCGACCCGAACAATCCCTACCCGGCCGCCTACACCGGGCATGTGCGGATCGAATACGAGGACGGCAGCATCGAGGAGGCCGATCAGGGCCATATGCGCGGCGGTTCGGAAGAGCCCCTGACGCGCGAAGAGATCGATGGGAAGTTCCGTGCCAACGTCGCCTTTGGCGGCCACGAGGATGCCGAAGCCCTGCTCAGCGCCTGCAATGAAATCGGCGCGATGAAGGGTGGATACGAACTGATTGTGGAGCTTGCGAAATGACCACTGAAGACCTGAAGGGGCGCGTCGCGCTCGTCACCGGCGCCTCGCGCAACATCGGTCGCGCGATCGCGGTCGCGCTCGCCTCGCGTGGTGCCGACATCGTCGTGCATGTTGCGCGCGACACCAATGCCGGCGCCGAAACCGTCGCCGCCGTGGAAGCGCTCGGGCGCAAGGCTGAGCTGCTTTCCGGCGATCTGTCCGACCCTGAAACGGCACGCAGCGTCGTCGCCGATGCAGCCGCTGCCTTCGGCCGCTTGGACATCGTGGTCAACAATGCAGCAATCCGGCCCGAAGCGGCCTTCGGCGACATCACCTTTGCCGATTGGCGGCAGGTGATGGGCGTTGCGCTCGATGCGGTGTTCCTCGTCAGCCAGGCAGCACTGCCGCATCTCGAAGCGAGCGACCAGGCGGCGATCATCAATCTCGGCGGCTTGACCGGACACACCGGTGCTGCGCACCGCGCCCATGTCATCACCGCGAAAGCGGGCGTCGTCGGGCTCACCAAGGCCATGGCGCACGAACTGTCACCGAAGGGCATCACCGCCAACTGCGTGGCGCCGGGCCTGATCGATACGAAGCGCGTTTCTAACGATGGCGCGGCGCCGAAACATCACGATACGCGCAAGACGCTGGTCGGGCGCCGGGGCACACCGGAAGACGTGGCCGAAGCCGTCGCCTATCTTGCCGGACCAGCCGGACGCTACATCACCGGCGAAACGCTGCATGTGAATGGTGGCACCTACCTTTCATGACCCTTTCCGCCAACCTGCAGCTCGCGGGGGGCATCCTCGCCTCGGCCATCTGCGGGTGGCTCGCGTCGCTCACGGGGATCCCGCTGGCCTGGATCCTCGGTGCGATGGCGGGAAGCGCGATCTACGCGAACACCATCGGGCTTGGCGGCAAAACGAAATATGTGCGGCGGCTCGGACAGCTCCTGATCGGGGCTGCAACGGCCGCCGTCCTTACACCGAACATCCTCGGCGAGCTTCTCTCCTATTTCCCGGCAATGGTGGCGGCCGCCATCGTCGCCAATGCGCTCGGCGTGCTGCTGGCCTTTCCGCTGGCGAAGATCGCCAATGTCGATCGCAAGAGCGCGCTTCTGTCAACGCTGCCGGCCGGCATGTCCGAGATGGCGTCGCTCGCCCGCGAAACCGGCGCGCAGGCCGACGTGGTCATGGTCGTCCACACGTTGCGCGTGGTGATGATCGTCGTGCTGGTGCCGTTTCTCTTCGGGATCGACCGCAGCGCCGTGCAGGCAACGATCGATCCATCGGCGAGCATTATCGCGCTTTTCGCCTGCCTCGTCGGCGGGCTTGTCCTGTCGATCGTCACGTCAAAGCTCGGCGTTCTCAATCCATGGGTGATCATGCCCATGGCCGTCGGCATCGTGCTCGTCTCCTTCGAAGTCTCGATCGCCCAGATGCCCTGGGGTGTGCTGGTCGTTGCGCAGATCCTCATCGGCTTCTCGCTCGGCGCGCGGCTGAAGAAGGAAGATTTCGCCCGGGTGCCGCGCGCAGCGCTTGCCGCGGTCATCTGCAGCGGCGGGCTGATCGCGATCATGATCTTTGGTTTCGTGCCGATCCTGCAGCTCTTCGTCGATGAGAGCCCTATATCTCTTGCCCTCGGCGTCGCGCCCGGCGGTCTCGGCGAGATGATCGCTTCGGCCAAGGCACTCGGCGCTGCCTCGGCCATAGTCGCCGGTTTCCAATTCACGCGATCCTTCCTCACCAATGTGATCGCGCCACCCCTCCTCATTCGATTTGCCGCCAACACGAAAGGCCCCAACACATGAAAATCGTCGACATCCGCGAAGCGGTCGTCTCGATCTCCTCGCCCATCCGCAATGCGTTCATCGACTTCTCCAAGATGACGGCGAGCGTCGTGGCGGTGGTGACCGACCAGGTGAAGGACGGCAAGCCGGTCGTCGGCTACGGCTTCAATTCCAACGGGCGTTACGCGGCAAGCGGGCTGTTGAACGAACGCTTCCTGCCGCGCCTGCGCGAAGCCGCTCCCGAAAGCCTGATCCGCGACGACGGCACCAATCTCGACCCGCACAAGATCTGGGCGACGATGATGGTCAACGAGAAGCCCGGCGGGCACGGCGAGCGCTCGGTCGCCGTTGGCGTCGTCGACATGGCGGTGTGGGACGCGGTCGCCAAGATCAACGGCGTGCCGCTCTACAAGCACCTCGCCGATACCTATGGCGATGGCACGCACGACGATTCGGTCTTCGTCTATGCCGCGGGCGGCTACTACTATCCCGGCAAGGACGACAGCCAGTTGCAGGATGAAATGCGCCGCTACCGGGCCATGGGCTACGAGGTGGTGAAGATGAAGATCGGCGGCGCACCGCTCGACGAAGACATCCGCCGCATCGAGGCCGTTCTGGAAGTGGTCGGCGAAGGCAAATATCTCGCCGTCGACGCCAATGGCCGCTTCGACCTGGAAACCGCGCTTGCCTATGCGGAGGCGATGAAGCCCTACAACCTCTTCTGGTACGAAGAGGCGGGCGATCCGCTCGACTATCACATCCAGAACGAGCTCTCGAAGGTCTACCCGGGCCCGATGGCGACCGGCGAGAACCTCTTCTCGCACCAGGATGCCCGCAACCTCGCACGCTATGGCGGCATGCGCCCGGATCGCGACTGGCTGCAGTTCGACTGCGCACTGTCCTATGGCCTCGTCGAATACATGCGAACGCTGGAGGCCATCGGCAAGGAAGGCTTCTCCAGCCGGAACTGCGTTCCGCATGGTGGGCACCAGCTGTCGCTGAACATCGCAGCCGGCCTGAAGCTTGGTGGCAATGAAAGCTATCCGGAAGTGTTCAAGCCGTTCTGCGGCTTTGCCGACGGCATCAAGGTCGAGAACGGCCGCGTCGGCCTGCCGGACGCACCCGGGATCGGCTTCGAGCAGAACTCGGCGCTGATTAAGGCGATGCGAGACGCCACCAACACCTAGAGCAATTTCGCTTTTCTTCGAATCGCTCAATGACTCTAGGTCTTTGATTTGTCGCGTTTTCCAACGGTGAACCGGTAACCACTTCACCTGGAAACGCTCTAAGCGGGCGACTTGACCGCACATCACAAGACGTCAGAATAAGGGAGGAAACCCCATGAGCACCCCCGCGCGCAAGCCTGACACGCAGGCTGTCCAGAGCGCCGATCCGCATGCGCATCTTGCCGGCCTGACCAAGGCCGCCGCATCATTCGTCGCCAAGCACCGCTTCGAGGATCTCAACGACGAGACGCTCCGCATCGCGCGGCGCTGCGTCCTCGACGGCCTGGCCGTTGCGCTCGCCGGATCCGAACAGCCGGGCATGGCGCCGCTTGGCGCCTATATCGACAGCCTTGGCGGCACGCCGCAGGCGCGGTTGATCGGGTATGCGTCGCGCAAGGTGCCAGCGCACCTTGCCGCACTCTGGAGCGCAACTGCCGGCCACGCGATGGACTGGGACGACACGCAACTCGCCGAAGGTCCAGGCCGGCCCTACGGCCTCCTGATGCATCCGACCATGCCGCCGCTGGTTGCGGCGCTGACCATGGCGGACCTCGTCGCCGGCGAAACGGGCACACCGGTCGACGGCAAGACGTTCCTGACGTCCTTCACGGCTGGCTTCGAGGTGGGCTGCAAGATCGCCGAGGCGATCAACCCAGACCACTACATGCGCGGCTTCCATACGTCCGGCACAATCGGCACCTTCGCGGCCGCCGCAGCGGCGGCCAAGATGCTCGGCATGAACGAGGAAGACGTGGCAAAGACCCTCGGCGTCGCTGCTTCCATGGCTTCCGGCATTCGCGCGGGCTTCGGCACGATGACAAAGCCGATGCATGTCGGCCGCGCCGCGGAAAACGGCATCACAGCGGCTCTTCTCGTGCGGCACGGCTTTTCGGCCAATCCGGAAGCGCTCGACGGTCGCTGGGGCTATCTCGCCATTGCCGGACCGGGCGGCGAGCCGGCGCTGGTCAACCACAAGTTCGGCAAGCCCCACACGATGGAAAGCCCGGGCGTCTCGATCAAGCCGTATCCATCGGGCGTGCTGACGCATCCGAGCATGGATGCACTTCTGTTCCTGATGCGCGAGAACGGGCTTGAGGCGAAAGACGTCCAGTCCGTGAAACTCAAGGCAGGCAGCAACGTTCTCGGCCCGATCCGCTTTCGCATTGCGCGCACCGAACTCGAGGGAAAGTTCTCCTTCGCGTTCCTTTTGACGGCGATCATTCTTGCCGGTCGTGCCGGCAAGGCGGAATTCACCGACGAGTTCGTGTCATCGGCAGCCTCACAGGACATGCAGGCCCGCATCGAGACCGAGTTCGATCAATCCATCGAGGATATGGGCTGGGATCGCATCCGCTCGAAGATCGAAGTCACGACGACCGATGGCCGGGTCATCGAGCGTTGGGCGGACGAGAACTATCGGGGCAGCCCACACAACCCGCTCTCCGATACGGAGCTCGAAGGCAAGTTCCGCGACTGCGCCGAAGGCCTCATCGACGAGGCACGGATGCAGCGGGTGTTCGACACCGTCTGGTCGCTGGAGAACAGCACGGATGTCGGAGCGATCTTCGACCTGCTCGACTGGAACGCCACGCGCTAGACCAGCAAAAGTTGAAGTGTAACGATTGACCCGGCTGATATTTCATCGGCCGGGCCACTGGCGTTATGTTCTAGCGGTCTGCGGCAGACGCCGCCTGCCGCACAATAAATCATCAGAAAGTGCCTTTTATTGCAACAGAACGCACTTATTGCACCCGATATAAAGCTGGCAGTACATGATCGATACATGGCAGCAATCGGCGATTGCATGGATTCTTTGTATAGTCAGACCTTGGTCCGCTTTACCGCAAGTTAAAAAACGATTAATAGCTCGCGAGAAGCGGAGCGCTGCTGCTCAGACCCGCCAAGAGGTCCCGCTTGGAAACGCCTTTCAATTGGCCTCGGATGATTCGAGACGGAGATTGAAAGATATGACGAGTCCTCAAATCGGAGCGATGTCCGACCACCGCGTTTTAGGTGTCGCGCGTGCTTTCGGCTTCATCTTCGCTGGAGCGCTGGTTTCAACCATGGCGTTCGCCATGATCCCCAACCAGTTCTTCATCGTCTCCGAAAAGGCGGTGGTGAACGCTCCCGTCAACCTCATCACTTCGCCGATATACGGGCGCATCGACGATATACGGCTTGAAGTCGGGGCTGCAGTCCAGCCTGGCTTCGTCGCCGCCGTCATGTCGAACCCGAACCAGGACCAGACCTCCGTGGTCGGCCTGCGGTTGGAAAAGCTCGACATCGAGGAACGGCTGAACAACGAACTGGCGGCGCTCGATCAGCGCCGCGACCGCCTGACACTGATCGACGTGCAGATCGCCGACGTCAAACGCGGAGCGCTCGAAGAACTTGCCTCCATCGTCGAAAGCGCCAACTCGAACGTGCAGTATTTCCAGGCGAAGGTGAACGAGCAACAAGCCCTCGTCGACCGCCAGCAGACCCTGCTCGACCGCGGCGTCATCAAGCCCGAAAGTATGGCTCCACTGCTTCAGCAAAAGGCGGCTGCCGAATTCGAGTTGCAAGGCGCCCAGGGGGAACTGAAGCGGCAGGAGCTGCTGCGATCGCTCTTCGAACAGGGTATCTTCACCGGCGGGCAGAGCGCGACCAACATCTTGTCGCTGGAACTGCAACGCAAGACGCTTGCCGTGGACGTGGAAGAAGCGGAAACCGAAATCAGCCAGATGCAGCGCCGGCTGGCTGAACTGACGCAGTTGCTGGATGGCGAGCAGAACCGTCTTGGCGGCATTGGCGCCGCCGAAGTGAAGGTCGAAGCATCCGGCCAGGTGGTCAGTGTCGAAGCTGCCTATGGCGACTTCCTGACACAGGGCCAGCCGATCGCCCGTTCGCTCGATTGCAACGAAGCCTTCGTCGCCGCCGTCTATTCGAGCCGCGATGTGGCCGATATCGAGATCGGCACGCCGTCGCTCGTCAACATCCGCAGCATCGGCCAACAGCGCCACGGCCGCGTCTCCAAGATCGTGCGCTATTTCGGCAAGGGCGGAGAGGATCGCTATTTCGAAGAGCTTCCGGAAGCGGAAGGGCACGAGGTTTATGTGCTCGTCGAGCTCGACAGCGAAGCCGAAGACGGCGAGGGCGCCGGTCTCGTCGAGACCGATCAGTCCAAGTTCTTCGGCTGTCATGTCGGCGAGGACGTCGTCGTTTCGCTCGGCGAGCCGATGATCGAAAAGCTGGTGCGCTACTCCACGGACGTGGCGGCACTTGTCGGTCCCTATCTCGGCCTCGACACCGTTTTGAGCACCGCGCAGGCATCCGACGACCCACAGGACGCCACCACCGCTACCGTGGCACGCGTCACCTACTGAGGCGATGACCGATGGCGCCGAGGGCACCACTTCAGCCGCGATCCTGGCTGCACTCGCCCGCTGTGCGGGCCGCGCAGGCAGGCGCCGGACTTGTGCTCTGCGCGATGATCGCTTCTCCTTTCACCAACTCGGCTCGCGCCCAGGAGCCACTCGATGCCGGTTCGTCGATGCGGGAGCAGGTGGCATGCTCCGCCTGCGCCGCACTCGAAGCGATGATGCCGGCTGGTGAGGGACCGTTCTTCTACCGCAGCTTCGAGCCGGCCAATGCGGGATCGCGGCTGCATCCCTCGCTCGAAAACACGGCATTCACCTACGATAATGCTCTTGCGGCGATGGCTCTTTACGCGTGCGACCGCGCTGAAAAGGCCCGCCGCGTGGTCGACGCGCTGATCGTCGCCCAGGCGACCGATCGGCATTATAGCGACGGACGACTGCGCAATGCCTACCGATCCGGACCGGTCTCGCAGGCCGAAGAGAGCATCCTCCTGCCGGGCTATTGGGATGCCGGCGCGAACCAGTGGATCGAGGACGGCTATCAGGTCGGCTCGGCGACCGGGAGCACTGCCTGGGGTGCGCTCGCGTTTCTGACGGCTTTCGCCGAAGAGAACGAGCCGGTTTTTCGCCAGGCGGCCGTAGACGTCATGGCGTGGGTGAACACGCAGACGCGCGATCCGCTGGGCAAAGGCTATTTCGGTGGCTTTTTCGGCCATGAACCCGCGCCGCAATTGCAGACCTGGAAGTCGACCGAGCACAATATCGACGTCTATGCCGCCAATCGCTGGCTGGAGGATCTGGATGGCGGCGCTCAATGGGCGGAGGCGGCCGAAAGCGCCGATGTTCTGCTGGAAGCCATGTGGCGACCGGACACAGGCAGCCTTCACATCGGCACCCTCCCCGACAGCGACGCGCCGAACCTGACGAGCTCCGGCCTCGACGCGCAGCTCTGGGCACCGATCGGCACTGACCGCTTTGCCGATCGCACCGACGAGATCATGGCCTGGACCGAAGACAATCACGGCATCGGCGAAGGCACTGTGTCGGGTTTCGACTTCAACGACGATCGCGATGGGATCTGGCTGGAGGGTACCGCGCAGGCGGCGCTCACCTACCGGCTCACCGGCGCCGCAGAGAAGGCCGAGCCGCTGTTCGCGACGATCGCGGAGAATTTCGCACCCAACGGGCTCGTCTACGCGACGGCGGACGAGGAGCTGACGACGGGCTTAAGCGTCGGGCCGGCGTCGGAGCCGGGCGATTTCAAATATTACCGCTTGCCGCATGTCGGCGCGACGGCGTGGGCGGCGCTGGCCGCGCTCGACTGGAATCCCTTCACCGGGCGCAGGGAGAGCGCCGCAACACCCTTGGAGCCTCCTGCATGTCTCCCGAAACCGTAACGCTCAGCGACGCGGGTCTCTTTTCCCTCATCGCGGCCGCGCTCGTTCTCGCCTGTGCCTTTCTGCTGGACAGCAACAAGACGCTCGATCGCGTCGTCTTCGGCAGCATCGTCATCGTGATGATCGGCAACTACCTGCTGTTTCGCATCTCAGACACGCTGCCACAGTTCGAGTGGAGCGCCTATGCGATCTGGCCCCGCATCTATCTCGCCTTCGAAACGATCATCGTTTTCTACACGATCCTCTCCATCGTGTTCTTCTTCAAACGCAGCGACCGGACGGCCGAGGCGAACGAGAGCCAGCACAGGCTCGAAGAGGCCGCAGGGCGTGGCGAAGCGGTGCCGGGCGTCGACGTCTTCATCTGCACCTACAACGAAGATCTCCTGATCCTCGAACGCACGATCCTTGCGGCAAAAGCGATCGATTATCCGAACTTTACCGTCTACGTGCTCGACGATGGCAATCGCGACTGGCTCGGCGCGTTCTGCGCGAAGGTCGGGGTGCACCACATTACGCGGGCCGACAACAAGGGCGCCAAGGGCGGCAATCTGAACAATGGCCTGGCACGATCGGCCGAGATCTCCAACGCGCCCTTCGTCCTGATCCTCGATGCCGATTTCGCGCCGCAGTCGCCCATTCTCAAACGCACCGTCGGCCAGTTCGCCGATGAGACGATCGGCGTCGTGCAGACACCGCAGTTCTACTACAACGCCGATCCGGTGCAGCATAACCTGCTCGCCAAGGATGCATGGGTCGACGACCAGCGCATCTTCTTCGACGTGATGCAGCCTTCGAAGGATGCCTGGGGTGCTGCCTTCTGCGTAGGAACGTCCTGCGTCGTGCGGCGCAGCGCGCTCGATCTTATCGGCGGCATGCCGCATGAGACCGTGACGGAGGATATCCACCTGACCTACCGGCTGCTGCAGAAGGGGCTGAAGACACGGTGGCTGAACGAGCGCCTGTCGGTCGGCCTGTCTGCCGAAAGCCTGTCGGGCTACATAACACAGCGCTGCCGCTGGTGCCTCGGCACGATCCAGGTGGCACTTTTGAAAGACGGGCCATTCCGCGGGTCGGGCTACAGCTTCACCGCCAGACTGCACTATTTCCACGGCCTGCTCTTCTGGTTCTGCCGGCCGTTCATCCTGATGCTGCTCGCGGCCCCCATCCTCTATTATTTCATGGGGCTGCCCGCGATCCTGATGGAGCCGGCCGCGTTCTTCCTCTATGCGCTGCCGACGGTCGCCGGGATGTGGATCTTTCATGCCTGGGTGTCGGGGCGACGCTCGCTGCCGCTCTTTACCGAAGTGTCGCAGATGGTGGTTGCCCTGCCGATCACGGTCGCAATCGCCCATGCGATTGCCAGGCCTTTCGGCCGGCCGTTCAAGGTGACGGCCAAGGGCGAGGACCGCAGCAAGGTGCAGGTGATCTACCCGCTTGCGCTGACCTTCTTCGCGATCATCGTCTTGACCTTCATCGGCATGCTGCGCGGTCCGATCCTCAACACCCACAACGACCTCGATGCCTTCTCGATCGCCTGGGGACTGATCGTTATGGTCTACGCGTTCGTCTCGCTGCTCGTCTGCATCGAGCTGCCACGCCCGGCTGCAGAGGACGTGCGCTTTCCGCTCAACCGCACGACCAGGATTGCGATCCCCGGCATGACCGAGATGGGCCGTGTCACGAGCATATCGCCCTTCGACGCTGTCCTTCAGCTCGACCGGGGCGCTCTTTCTGAAAAATCGACGGTGGGGGACACGATGTGGTTTTCGCCCTTCGATGGGCTGATCCTGGCGGGGCGGGTGCTGGAACGTGCCGCCGATGCCAATACCATTCGTGTGGAGATCGTCGCCGCCTGCGAGCGCAGCGGCGCCGTCACCTACGATGCGGCGGAAGTCCGCCACATCGTGATCGGATGGCTCTTCAGTAAAACCCCGATCAATGTCGCGCCGGTGGCGTCGCTCGGTCGGGCACTCGCCAGCTTGCTGCGGCGCATGTTCGGGCGCGCCGCCACCCTGATCAGGACGGCTGCGCCATCGACGCCGTAGGCGATCAGAAAGTCGCCGTCGCCTGCATGGTGGTGCGCCCCTGATGATCCGCGCACCACAGATCGAAGCCCTTCTCCGTCGGGTCCGCATTCACCGTGAAGATCGCGCCGTGGAACAGGGGCGATACGCCACGGTAATCGAAGGTGGCGACCGGGCGTGCCTCTGCCAGCTTGGCGGCGAGATGCAGCATCAATGTCGCCTGCAACGGGCCGTGGACGACGAGGCCGGGATAGCCCTCCTCGCTGCGGGCATAATCGACATCGTAATGGATGCGATGGCCGTTGAAGGTGAGCGCCGAATAGCGAAACAGCAATGTCGTCGTCGCATCGACCGAAATGCTGTGGACGCCAACGCGGGGCTCGACCGGCACGGGGGAAGGCTTTGCGGCGTCCATCGGGCGATAGACGATGTCCTGGCGCTCCGCTACCGCGACCTCGCCACCGGCGATGATGTCGTGGGCGACGGTGACGAAGACCAGTTCGCCGCTGCGACCCGTCTTGTGGACGATGTCGGCAATGCGCGACCGGCGCGTCACCACATCGCCGGGCTTCAGCGGCCGCAGGAACGTCATCGCCCCGCCTGCCCACATGCGGCGCGGCAAGGGAACGGGCGGCAGGAAACCCCCGCGCGCCGGATGACCGTCCGGCCCCAGGCCCTCAGGCGCCACGGCCTGCGGTGCGAGGCACCAGTGGATGGCGAGTGGCGCAGCCTCCGGCTCAGGATGCAGCCCATGGCCGATTGTCGCCTCGAAGCGCTCGATCAGCGCCGGCGTCACGGTTTCGACCTGCGCTTCCTTGCGCCCGATCCAGCCACGCAGATGATTCATGTCGATGGCTTGGCTCATCAGTCGGCTCCTTCGGCAAACTCGGCCCGGACAGTCTCGGTATCGCGGCCAAGCTCGGGAACCGGGCCACCCTTTACCCGCCGCCGGACGGGCGACGCGACCGGCTCGAACGCGCCGCCCGGTACCACACCATCGACCCGGCGCAAGGCCGGATGAGCAGCGAGATCGGCGACGGTCGAGACCTTCGACCAGGCCAGCGCGTTTGCTTCGAGAAGCGCGATCGCTTCGCTGCGCGTCATCGCGCCGAACACCTGATCGAGGATGGCGCCGAGCTCGCGGCGATGTTCGACGCGTGTCGGGTTGTCGCGGTATCTCGGATCGTCGACGAGGTCCGGCCGCTTGAGAACGGCGGTGCAGAGCCGCTTCCACTCGCCGGGGTTCTGCACGACGATGACGATCTCTCCGTCCGAGCAGGCGACGCTGTTATAGGGGAAGATCGCCGCGTGGCTGAGGCCGGTGCGAGGCGTCGCCCGGCTGGCATAGACATGGTGAAAGAGCGGCACGCTCATCATGTCGGCCATGGCGGCGAACATGTCGATCTCGATGGCCTGCCCCTTGCCGGTCTGGGAACGCTCGATCAGCGCCTCGAGGATTGCCGCGTGGGCGTTCATGCCGGTCTGCACATCGGCCAGCGAGACGCCGACCTTGACCGGCGTGTCCGCGGTTCCGGTAACGGCGCAGATGCCGGCTTCCGCCTGGATCAGCATGTCGTAGGCGCGCATGGCGGCATAGTCGCTGTCCTGCGGATAGCCGACGATGTCGAGCGCGATCAGGCGGGGATGGCGCGCGACGAGGTCCTTCGCGCCGAGACCGAGGCGCTCGGTCGCGCCGGGCGCCAGGTTCTGCACGAAGACGTCGGCCTTCCCGATCATGCGTTTCAAGAGCGCGAGATCGGCCGGGGCCTTGATATCGAGAACCGTGCTTTCCTTGCCGCGGTTCAGCCAGGCGAAATAGGCGCTCGTGCCATGCACCGCCTTGTCGTAGTGGCGCGCGGTCTCGCCCTCGGCCCGTTCGACCTTGATCACCCGCGCGCCCGCATCCGCCAGGCGCTGGGTGCAGGTGGGCGCAGCGACGGCCTGTTCGATGGATACGACCAGCAAACCTTCGAGCGGCAGCATGGAACCTCCCTCAGCCATCAGTAGGAGCGCGGCATGCCGAGAACATGCTCCGACACGTAGCTGAGGATGAGGTTGGTCGAGATCGGCGCCACCTGGTAAAGCCGCGTTTCGCGGAACTTGCGCTCGACGTCGTATTCCTCGGCGAAGGCAAAGCCGCCGAAGGTCTGGACGCAGGCTTCGGCCGCGGCCCAGGACGCTTCCGCCGCCAGCATTTTCGCAATGTTGGCCTGCTCGCCGCAATCCTCGCCAGCCTCGAACCGGCGCGCTGCTTCATGCACCATCAGTTCGGCCGCGCGCATCTCAGCATAGGCGCGGGCGATGGGGAACTGGATGCCCTGGTTCTGGCCGATCGGCCGGCCGAAAACGCTGCGCTCATTGGCGTAGCTCGACGCCTTGTCGATGAACCATTTTGCGTCGCCGATACATTCGGCCGCGATGAGGATGCGCTCGGCGTTCATGCCCGAGAGGATGTAGCGGAAGCCTTTGCCTTCCTCGCCGACGAGGCTTGTCGCCGGCACCACGACATCGTCGAAGAACACTTCTGTCGTTGAGTGGTTCATCATGGTGCGGATCGGCTTGATCGTCATGCCGGCTTTCAGCGCCTCGCGCATGTCGACGATGAAGACCGACAGGCCATCGGTGCGCTTCGTCACCTCTTCCTTCGGCGTCGTGCGGGCGAGAAGGAGCATCAGGTCGGAGTGCTCGGCGCGCGAGGTCCAGACCTTCTGGCCGTTGATGACGTAGCGGTCGCCTTCTCTTCGGGCAAACGTCTTGATCGAACTCGTATCGGTGCCGCTGGTCGGCTCCGTCACGCCGAAGGCCTGGAGACGCAGCTCGCCGGATGCGATGCCCGGCAGGTAATTCTCCTTCTGGGCCTCGCTGCCGTGCCTGAGGAGCGCACCCATGATGTACATCTGCGCATGACAGGCGGCACCGTTGGCGCCAGCGCGTTGCACTTCCTCCAGGATCGCCGCGGCGGCGGAGAGCGGCAGGCCCGAGCCGCCGTAATCTTCCGGGATCAGAACCGACAGATAGCCGGCATCCGACAGCGCCTTCACGAAGTCGGTCGGATAGGCGTTTTCACGGTCCAGCTTGCGCCAGTATTCCGGCGAGAACGTCGCGCAGAGCCGGCGCACGCTCTCCCGGATCTGGGTAATCTCTTCGCTTTCCGGCAGGTCCTTGATCGTCATGAGATGCGTCTCCCTCAGCCGGCCGCCAGCAGCGGCCCCAGTCTGTTCAATTCGCCGATCGCCCAGAGGCGCGGCATAAGCTTCGTCATCTCCGCCGGGTCGGCGGCATTCGAGAACCGGGCAAGCCCGATCACTTTCGCCTCGATTTCGTCGCGGCTCAGCGTGTTGCCGGGATCTCCCTTGGGCTCATCCACGCGCGCATCGACGGTTCGCCCTTCTCTCGTCACAATGCGCACTTTGCCGATCCAGCGCGCCGGGTAGGCACCGTCCACCTCCGGGTCGAGCACCATCGTGACGCGCGCGCGGAAATCCGCGACATCGGCGCGATCGAACATCTCGTCGAACTCCGTCATGCCGGCGCGGCCATGGGCGGCGATGAGACCGAGCGTCGTGCCCATGGAGAACTTTGCCTGGTGAACGCTTTTCGGCGTCACGACCGGACCGAGGACGTCGATCGCGCCCTGATGCACGAAGGCCGTGACGGACGCGATATCGGCCATGGCGAGCTTCTGCTCGGTCATCGCTTTCAGAAGCGCGTCGGCCGCAGGGTGGGTATGGCGGCAGGAGGCGTGGAACTTGAAGGAGGTTTCGGCGATGGCAAAGCGGGATCCCAACCGGTCGACGAGGCGGCGCGGATCGGCGTCGCTCGACATGCCGGCGGCAAGCCCTTGCGCGCCTTCCAGAATGCGGGTCGCCCCGGTGAAGCCGTCACGGGCGAGATAGGCAGCCGTCAGTCCGTTTGCGGCGGCCTTGGCCGTGTGAAGCGGTTTGGAATCGGCGCCATCCCGCAGGAATTCCCAGAGCCCGGCGGCCTGCGTTCCGGCAGACCCGAATGCGTGGTTCATTTGAGCCGGCGTCAGGCCGAGCAAGCGGCCGGCGGCAGCAGCGGCGGCAAATGCGCCGGCCGTGCCCGTCGTATGGAAGGTCTTGTAGTGCGACCGGCCGAGAAACTCGCCGACCCGGATCCCAACTTCATAGCCGGCTATCGATGCCGCCAAAAATTCCTTGCCCGATGCGCCGCTTGCCTGTGCGACGGCGAGCGCAGCTGGGAACACGACAGCCGCCGGATGGAATACGGAGGCATTGTGGACGTCGTCCTGCTCGGCGACATGGGAAGAGGCGGCGTTGACCATGGCGGCGAAGAGCGGCGACGTCCGGCCGCGATCAATCAGCGTCTCGCACGGACCATCGGCTGGACCCATCGACTTCGCAAATGCGGCGATTGTCTCGACCGGCGCAACACCTTTTCCTGCAAGTGCCGAACCGACCCAATCGACGAAAAGATCTTCCGTCCGGGCGACGATATCGGCAGGCACGGCATCGAGATCGAACTCCGACGCGAAAGCGGCAAGCGTCGCGCTTTCGCCGGCGCCGTTTGCTGCCCTGGTATCGTACGCTGTCATGGTGACCATCCTCCGTAGCGACGACTGCTAGCAAGCCCATGCGCGGCAAGGCAATTCGGCATTGCCAAAGCCCGGCTTTGCCTGCATCGAAAGGGCAGTTGCCAAGCGGCGCGAAGTTCGGAGCCTCATGTCCCTACCGCGATACGATCTCACCGACCTCAGGCTCTTCATCCACGTGGCGGAAGCCGGCAATCTGACCCGCGGCGCGGAGCGGAGCCATCTGTCGCTCGGCGCAGCGAGCCTGCGCATCAAGAACCTCGAAGAGACGCTTGGCACGCCGCTGCTCAGGCGCATGAGCCAGGGGGTGGAGCTGACGCGGGCCGGTGAGACATTGCTTGAGCATGCGCGCGCAATCCAGCGCCAGACGGAGCGGCTGCATGGCGACCTGCAGGCCTACTCCACAGGCCTCAAGGGTCGGGTCCGCATCTTTGCCAACACGACGGCGATCACGGAAATCCTGCCGGCGGCGCTCGGCGCCTATCTCGTTCATCATCCTATGGTGGATGTGGACCTCGAGGAGCGGCTGAGCCCGGAAATTGCACGCGCCGTCGCCGACGGTGTGGTGGATATCGGCATTCTGGCCGGGACCGTGCCCGCCGAGGGTCTGGAGATGATCCCGTATCAGCGCGACCGGCTCGTGCTGGCGACACCGCTCGGCCATGCTCTGGCCGGTCTTGATGAGATCGCCTTCGCACAGGCGATTGCCGAGAATTTCGTGCTGCTCCATGCGGGAAGCGCCATCCACGGCTTTGCCGAGCAGATCGCCTCCGACATGGGCACGAGCTTGTCCATCCGGATACGCGTATCGGGCTTCGAAGCCATGTGCCGCATGATCGAGGCAGGTGTCGGTGTCGGCCTCATTCCAGAGACGGTGGCGCGAAGGCTCTCGAAGAGCCACGATATCGCGCTGGTTTCGCTTTCCGACGATTGGGCGACGCGCGAACTGAAAATCTGCCTCAGAGACCGCAACGAGCTGCCGGTCTTCGCGCGCGACCTCGTCGACTTCCTGATCCGCCACAATGCCGAGATGTCCCCGCGGGCCTAGGTTCCTCGTTTGCCACTTCGGACCAGCGTCGCTATAGGCTGAACGCTGACCAACACGGCAGGGCAAGAGGATCATATGGCTGGCAATATCAGGCTGCATCGCGGCGACATCTCGATCGAGGATGCGGCCCGCTATACCGGCGCGATCGCGATCGACACCGAAACGCTCGGCCTCGTGCCGCGCCGCGACCGGCTCTGCGTCGTGCAGCTTTCGCCGGGTGACGGCTCGGCCGACGTGATCCAGATCGCGGCCGGCCAGAAAGAAGCGCCGAACCTCGTGGCGCTTCTCGCCAACCCCGCGCTGCCGAAGATCTTCCATTTCGGGCGCTTCGATATCGCCGTGCTGTTCAACGCTTTCGGCGTCACCTGTGCGCCGGTGTTCTGCACCAAGATCGCTTCGCGGCTGACGCGCACCTATACGGACCGTCACGGCCTGAAGGACAATCTGAAGGAGCTGATGGAGGTCGATATTTCCAAGCAGCAGCAGTCCTCCGATTGGGGCGCCGAGACGCTGACGGACGCACAGCTCGAATATGCCGCCTCCGACGTGCTTTATCTGCACGGCCTGAGGGACAAGCTGAGTGCCCGGCTCGAACGGGACGGACGGATGGCGCTTGCGGAGGCGTGCTTCGAGTTCCTGCCGACACGCGCGAAGCTCGATCTCATCGGCTGGGAAGAAACCGACATCTTCGCCCATAGCTGATCCGACGGACAGGAGCCGGTCATGAACGGGAATGGTCTGGCCAAGCGGCTTCTGGATGTAATCGAGAACGACATCCTGCCGCTGACTGAGCGCGGCGTTGCCGACGGCAACAAGGTCTTCGGCGCGGCGATCCTGCGCAAGTCGGATCTGTCGCTCGTCATCGCCGAAACCAACAACGAAACGGAAAATCCGCTCTGGCACGGCGAAGTTCACACGCTGAAGCGCTTCTACGAGATGGCGGAGACGCCGCCGACGGGCGAGCTGATCTTCCTATCGACGCACGAGCCCTGCTCGATGTGCCTGTCGGCGATCACCTGGGCGGGCTTCGACAATTTCACCTATTTCTTCAGCCACGAGGATTCGCGCGACAGCTTCTCCATCCCGCACGACCTGAAGATCCTGAAGGAAGTGTTTCGGCTGGAGCCGGGGGGCTACGCGCGCGACAATGCGTTCTGGAAATCGGCACCGATGGCAGCGCTGATCGCGGCTGCGCCCGAGGCCGAGCGTGCCGCACTGGAAGAGCAGGCTGCCCGAATCACGGAGCGCTATGCTGCCCTTTCCGCGCGCTACCAGGACGGCAAGGCCGACAACGCCATTCCGCTGAACTGAATTTTCGCCTTACCGAAGCTGAAATGAAAAAGGCCCGCGAAGATCGCTCTTCGCGGGCCCTTTGATTTCGAATGGTCTAACGGCCGAGGCTTACTTGTCGTCGCCCTGCTTCTTGAGCGCGGCGCCGAGAATGTCGCCCAGCGAAGCGCCCGAGTCGGACGAACCGAACTGTGCGACGGCTTCCTTCTCTTCTGCGATCTCGAGAGCCTTGATCGACAGCGTGATCTTGCGATCGCGCTTGGAGAAGTTGACGACGCGTGCGTCGAGCTTCTGGCCAACCGAGAAACGCTCCGGACGCTGATCGTCACGATCGCGAGCGAGGTCGTTGCGACGGATGAACGATTCCAGGTTCTCGTGGTCGACGAGGCGGACTTCGAGGCCACCATCGGTCACTGCGGTGACTTCCGCGGTGACGACGGCATTCTTGCGCAGGTCGCCGGAAGCGGCAGCATCGCCAACCGCATCACGGCCGAGCTGCTTGATGCCGAGCGAGATGCGTTCCTTCTCGACGTCGACGTCGAGAACCTGGGCCTGAACCATGTCGCCCTTGTTGAACTCCTCGATGACCTGCTCGCCCGGACGGGACCAGTCGAGGTCGGAGAGGTGAACCATGCCGTCGACATCGCCGTCGAGGCCAATGAACAGGCCGAATTCGGTCTTGTTCTTGACTTCGCCTTCGACGACCGAACCGACTGGGTGCTTCTGAGCGAAGACATCCCACGGATTTTCGAGCGTCTGCTTGAGGCCGAGCGAGATGCGGCGCTTCTGCGGGTCGACTTCGAGAACGACCACGTCGACTTCCTGAGTCGTCGACAGGATTTTGCCGGGGTGAACGTTCTTCTTCGTCCAGGACATTTCCGAGACGTGGATGAGACCTTCGATGCCCGGCTCCAGCTCGACGAACGCACCGTAGTCGGTGATGTTCGTGACGGTGCCCGTGATGCGCTTGCCGGTCGGGTACTTGGTGCCGATGCCATCCCACGGATCCGCCTCGAGCTGCTTCATGCCGAGCGAGATGCGGTGCGTTTCCTGGTTGATGCGGATGATCTGGACCTTGACGGTCTGGCCGATCGACAGGATTTCCGTCGGGTGGTTCACACGGCGCCATGCCATGTCGGTGACGTGCAGCAGGCCATCGATGCCGCCGAGATCGACGAACGCACCGTAATCGGTGATGTTCTTGACGACGCCTTCAACGACCTGACCCTCTTCGAGGTTCTGGACGATTTCCGAACGCTGCTCGGCACGCGACTCTTCGAGAACCGTGCGGCGCGAAACGACGATGTTGCCGCGGCGCTTGTCCATCTTGAGGATTTCGAAGGGCTGCGGGTTGTGCATCAGCGGCGTGACGTCGCGGATCGGACGGATGTCGACCTGGCTGCGCGGCAGGAAGGCAACAGCGCCGTCGAGATCGACCGTGAAGCCGCCCTTGACCTGGTTGAAGATGACGCCTTCGACACGCTCGCCGGCCTCGAACTTGACTTCGAGCTTGACCCAGCTTTCTTCGCGACGCGCCTTTTCACGCGACAGGACTGCTTCGCCAAGCGCGTTTTCGATGCGCTCGACATAGACTTCGACTTCGTCGCCGACCTTCATCTGGCCGTCGCGGCCCTTGGCGCCGAATTCCTTCAGCGGGACGCGGCCTTCGACCTTCAGGCCGACGTCGATGATGGCCATGTCCTTCTCGATCGCGGTTACGGTGCCCTTGGCAACGTAGCCTTCCGCGAGATCATTACCGCCAAAGGATTCTTCGAGGAGGGCTGCGAAGTCCTCCCGCGTGGGGTTTGCTACTGACATTGAGTGCTCCTGGTGACCGGGCCGCAATCTTCATGCTGGCCTGGCACGCGCCGGTATCTTGTGTTGCGATCATTCCAGGAGTGACCTGGCCTCGTCGCCCGAAAGCGGTGGCCAATGATCCGGCGCGGTGGTCTCTCGCGGAATGCTTAACTCGGTTTCTTGCGCGCCAAGGCCTCGTCTATGAGAATTTGGGCGGCGCGAAACGCGGCCTCTATACTCATTTCCGACGTATCGAGCAAGTGCGCGTCGTCGGCAGGGCGCAGCGGCGAATCCACACGGCCCATGTCGCGGGCATCGCGGCGGCGGATGTCGTCCAGCACGTCGTCATAGGAAAGGTTGCCGCCCGACTTGCCGATCTCCTCGAAACGGCGCCCGGCACGTACGCCGGGCGACGCCGTCACGTAGAGCTTCAGCTCCGCGCCGGGGCAGACCACCGTGCCAATGTCGCGGCCGTCGAGCACGACGCCGGGCTCGCGGATGGCAAACCGGCGCTGCGCTTCGACCAGCGCGCGGCGCACTGCCGGCATAACGGCCACCTTCGACGCGGCCTCGCCGATCTCATGCGCGGCGAGCACAGAGCGATCGAGCGCGCCGAGATCCACTTTGTCGGCCTGCTCCGCCGCCAGCGTCTCGTCGTCGAGCGGCAGGCCGGCGTCGAGCAGCGCCTTGGCGGTTGCGCGATAGGTCAGGCCGGTATCGAGATGGTGGAAGCCGTAACGTTCGGCGATCTTGCGGGCGAGCGTTCCCTTGCCGGAGGCGGCCGGGCCATCGATGGCGATCGTGAACCCCATCAGGCCGGCTCCTCCACGCCACATTCGATCGTGGCGCCGAGACCCGCCATCAGATCCATGAATTCCGGAAAGCTCGTCGCGATCATGCGCGCATCGTCGACTGTGACAGGATGTTCGCTGGCAAGCCCCATGACCAGGAAGCTCATGGCAATTCGGTGATCGAGATGCGTCGCGACCGCATCGCCACGGGCCGAGCCGATGCCCCTGCCCGACGGCGTGCCGCGCACGGTCAGGATCGCCTCGCCTTCGGTGCAGTCGACATTGTTAAGACGAAGCCCGGCGGCAACGGCCGCCAGACGGTCGCTTTCCTTGACGCGCAACTCCTCGATGCCATCCATGACGGTTTCGCCCTCGGCAAAGGCCGCCGCGACGGCAAGCACGGGATATTCATCGATCATCGAGGCAGCGCGTTCCGGCGGCACGACGACACCCTTCAGCTCGGAATGGCGCACGCGCAGATCGGCAACATCCTCGCCACCGGCAGAACGTGCATCGAGAATGTCGATCCTGCCGCCCATCTCGATCAGCGTGGTGATCAGGCCCGTGCGCGTCGGGTTCATGAGCACATTGAGGATGGTAATGTCGGAGCCCGGCACCAACAGCGCCGCGACGAGGGGGAACGCCGTCGAGGACGGATCACCCGGCACGTCAATGACGCAGCCTTTCAGTTTCGGCTGACCTTCGATGCTGATGTGGCGGGTTCCGTCTGCGTCCGTCTCGATGTCGAGCGACGCGCCGAATCCCGCTAGCATCTTTTCTGTATGGTCCCGCGTCATGATCTTTTCGGTCACCGTGGTGACACCGGGTGCGTTGAGCCCGGCGATCAGGACCGCGGACTTCACCTGCGCCGAGGCCATGGGAACGGTATAATGAATGGGTGCTGCCATGCGCGGGCCGCGCAGCGTGACAGGCAGCTTGCCGCCTTCGACCGATTTGACCTGCACGCCCATAAGCTTCAGCGGATCGAGAACACGACCCATCGGCCGCGCCGAGAGGGACGCGTCGCCGATGAAGGTCGTTTCGAAATCATAGGTTCCAGCCAGCCCCATGGTCAGGCGGCAACCGGTGCCCGCATTGCCGAAATCGAGCGGCGCCTTTGGCTCGAGCAGGCAGCCATTGCCGGTGCCCTCGATGATCCAGGTATCGCCTTCCTTGCGGATGGAGGCGCCCATTGCGCGCATGGCGTTGCCGGTCGCGATCACATCCTCGCCTTCGAGCAGGCCTGTGATCCGCGTTTCACCTGCGGCGAGACCGCCGAACATGAAGGAGCGATGGGAGATCGATTTGTCTCCCGGAATTCGCACGGTGCCCGAAAGCGGTTCGGAACGTCGCGCCGTTGCCGGGATTGCGCCTTGGCTGCCATGTGCCATCGTGGATCGACCTCTTATCTGCGAATGCCGGTCGCGCGATATCACAGGGCAGCGCGAGCGTCATCCGCCGATCGATCAAAATAAGGGCCGGCAAAGGCTTGGAAACCGGCGGTAGATAGGCTTTGACACGGCGTAGCAACATGATTATGGGGACCGCACATCGCAAATCGACGGGCCGGTCTCTCAAGCCGGCTGACTGGCGACAGTCCCCAATCCATCGAGAGGTTCGCCGTGGCAAAGCCCGAACTTGGAACGAAACGCGTCTGTCCCGAAACAGGCCGTAAATTCTACGACCTGAACCGCGATCCGGTCGTGTCGCCCTACACCGGCAAGAGCTACCCGCTGTCCTATTTCGAAGACACCGCCGTTGCGAAGGTGGTCGAGGCGGAAGAGGAAGAGGACGTAAAGGAACTGGATACCGAAGGCAACGAAGCGGAAACCGTGCCGCTGGAAGATGCCGACGGCGATTCCGCTGAGAAGGACGACGATCTGCCTGACCTGGACGGCGACGAGGAAGAAGTCGAAATCGACGACGATGACGACGACACCTTCCTGCCGGACGACGACGATGATGACGACGACGACATGAGCGACCTCATCGGCGGCGCGAACGAAGACGAAGACGAAAGCTGATCTCAAGGCTTTCGAAACATCTCACGGGATGTTCAAGAAATTCGACGAGGTCATCTTGATCTCGTCGGAAACCGGACGTAAGAAGCCGTCCACGAGCCGCCGCGGCGGTTTCGAAATGGGGCCATAGCTCAGCTGGGAGAGCGCCTGCATGGCATGCAGGAGGTCAGCGGTTCGATCCCGCTTGGCTCCACCAACCTCCGGTTTATTTAGAAATCGGTAGGCAATCCCACGTAATCCACAGCCTCTCTGTATTCCGGCCACTTGACCGCGCTTCGTGGCGGCTCCATCGTCGCACAAGCTTGAAGCGGTACTGTCGCCATCGACAGCGATGACAGGACCACCATCGCATCACAGGTCGTTTTGTTGGGAGACGGCACTGGCATGAGAGTGTTGATCGATCGTCAAGTTCGCTTGATCGGCGCCCGGTTCGCGATTCGCGAGGGCGAGCCCGCAGGCGCGAGCCTCGAGGTCAGGGTCGCCGCGCGGCTCATACGAAGAATCTGCAGGCCCATCCGCGATCCGGTTTCGGCCGAAGCGATGCGCACCACGCTGATGGACGCTTTTGCCAATCTCACCGCAGCGATCGCTCTCGGGTTAGAGCACGAAAAGATCGCCGTCATGGAAAACGAGTTCATTGCGCTCGTGATCGAGACCCAGGCCCGCGCCAAGCGGGACATGCACTAGCTTTCTCGAATCAATTCTTTGGAACTGCGTCTCAGCGCATCAGGATGCCGCCATTGATGTCGATGGTAGCGCCGGTGACGAAGCCGGCCGCATCCGATGCGAGATAGACCGCGAGTGCGCCCACTTCCGACGGGTCGCCGAAGCGCTTCAGCGGCACCTGTGCCGCGACGCGGGCGACCCGGTCCGGCGGTGCGAGCGCCGTCTGTTCTGTCTGGATCGGGCCCGGCGCAATGGCGTTTACGGTGACGCCGCCTTCCGCAAAAAGCTGAGCAAGATAGCGGGTCGCACCGATGATGCCGGCCTTCGACGTTGCGTAGTGCAGGCCCTGCACCCCGGGGCCGCCGCGCTGGCCAGCCACGGAGGTCATGTTGATGATGCGGCCGAAACCGCGCTCCATCATTCCCGCTGCCATCACCTGCGCCGTCAGGAAGTGCGAGCGCAGATTGACGGCCATCAGGTCGTCCCACTCGTCGATCGAGAGATCGAAGAAATCGGTGGCGCGCGTGAGCGCCGCGTTGTTGACGAGGATCTCGACTGGGCCGAAGCGCTCCTCGCAGATGGCAGCAGCTCTTTCGATCGACGGTTTGGCGCGCACGTCGATCGCGACCGCGGCCGCATCATCGCTTTGCAACTTGGCAACGACGCCTTCGACCTTTGCGACATCGATATCGGCGAAGATCACGCGATGACCGGCACCATGGAGCGCTTTGGCAATGGCAGCGCCAAGCCCCTGCGCCGCTCCGGTGACGAGAGCGACGCGTCGCACAGTTGCTTCACCATTCGTCATTGCTCGGTCCGATCTGGCAGGCATTCAATTGCGGGCGGTTTGCGACCCGGCGGCGAGCGGGTGCGACGGCGATCTCAACGCGGGAGACCGCGTTCCATGAGATTTCGCTCCACTGCGCGAAGATGCAGGTACATCTCGCGCCCCGCACCTTCGATGTCGCGCTTTTCGATCGCCTCGATGATGCGGTCGTGCTCGGCGAAGGAATGGTGCGTTTCCGGTGGACGGTCCGTATTGGTGCGCAACATGCCCCAGACGACGGCGCGGCGCACGGCGTTCAGCGCATCGAAGAGCGCCAGCAACAGCCTGTTTCCGCTCGCTTCCGCGATCCGGCGATGCAGCTCGTTGTCGGCCGTCTCGTATTGCCGCCAGGTGGCTGCCTGGTGTGTGCGGTTGACGCAGCGGCGCAGCGCATCGATGTCGACCGATGTCGCGTTGAGCGCAGCTTCGCGCGCGATCAGCGGCTCGATGAGAAGCCGCGTGCGCATGACTTCGGCGGGATTTGTCTGACGATCGATCTCGGCAAGGCTCATCACCTCGATCGCGCGCGATCCCGTAAACGTGCCCTTGCCGACATGGCGCCAGAGCTGGCCTTCTGCCTCCAGTGTTGCCAGTGCCTTGCGCAGGTCGCCGCGAGATACGCCAAGGATCTCGGCCAGCTCGCGTTCTGCCGGCAGCTTTGTATCCGGCGGAAAATCGTGCCGCGTCAACCAGGCGCGCAACTGCACCAGGGTTGCACCGTTCGCGTCTGCCGCCGGATCATGCTTGCCGTCAATGTCGCTGAACTGGCCGTGCAAATCGCTCTCCCGGCGGTTTGACCAATCTTGGATTGGTTCAGACATGACGCATCGCTCTGGCGTTGTCAATCAATCTGCTGAGCGCCGTCTAACGCTGCAGTGCCGCAAGTCTGTCGTAAAACCCTGCTTTCAGGCCCGACAATACCGTCGTACGATGCTGCTTGACGCTCAACCAATTCGGTGATTTGATTTAACCAATATCCGGATTGGCCAAGGTTGGAGGACCTGCTGCCGGATTGAGATCGTCATGTCACGGGAGGAAACCACATGATCAAGCGCAGTCTCTTGAAATCCGCAGCCGCAGCCTGTCTGGCCACGGCATCGATCGTCGGACTGTCGGCCGGCGCTCACGCCCAGACCGGCGAGCCCGTACGGGTCGCCATGGGCGACATTGCCAGCATCGAGAGCCTCGGCCTGCTGATCGCCATGGAGCGCGCGAAGGAGCGCGGCGTTCCGATGGAACTCACCTTCTTCAACTCCGAAGACGTCGCCACGCAGGCCGTCGTCGGTGGCCAGGCCGATATCGGCGTCGGCGCGCCCTACGCCTTTATCCAGAATTCCAATGCTCCGATCCGCATGTTCTACCAGATGAGCACGCTGCTCTTCTTCCCGGTCGTCAACACGGAAGTCTACCAGGATTGGGCAGACCTCGACGGCCAGGAAGTCACCGTCCACTCGCGCGGATCCGGCACCGAAGCGCTGATGCGCCTGATGGAGCAGCAGCACGGCATTACCTATTCCGGCATCTCCTATGTTCCGGGCGCCGAGGTGCGCGCGGGCGCGCTGCTGCAGGGCACGATCAACGCATCGATCGTCGACAGCTCGGCCTTCCGTCTCCTGGAGCAGCAGGGCGGCGGCAAGTTCGCCCGTCTCCCGCTCGACGGCGTCAATGCCACCGACGAAGCGCTCTATGCCAATGCCGACTTCCTGAACGAGCGCGAGGAAGACGTTTCGATCTTCGTCGAAGAGATGCTGCGCACCTGGAACGAGATCAACGAGAATCCGGGTATCGTCGCGGAACTTCGCACGCAGTACGACCTCCTGCCGGACCTGCCGGAACAGGCGGTCGCAGAGATCACCCCTTACTTCACGGAATCGGCTGAAAGCGGCGTGTTCCCGACCGATGGCGGCACGCCGGAAGACGTGACCGACGATCTCGAGTTCCTCGCGGCTGCCGGGCAGGTGGACGCGCCGGAAGGCGATGTCGACGAAAGCATGTACTGGGATTTCGATCCGCTGAACGCGGCCAAGAACTGAGACTGAGCCTGCCCCCTCGCGCCACCCGCGGCGCGAGGGGTTCCTGACCGCGGCCATGGTCGGCGCAAACCGACCGCTTCGTCTCCGCGGTTGATTTTTGGAAACGATCACAGGTTCATCCATGTCTTATTCACCGACCGCCCAACCGGCCTTCGCCGGCCCCCGGCGCGACGCTCCGACGATCTGGAGCCGCATCGGCGAAGTGACGCTCTTCTGGAAAATCCTATCGGTGGTGATCTTTGCCGCGCTTTGGGAATATGCCGGACGGACGGGCTTCAATTTCTCCTTCCCGACCTTCACCGCGACCGTTTCGGCCTTCTTCGAAATGGTTGCCGATGGCTCCATGGGTGCCGCCTATCTGCGCACGCTCGAACCGCTCGTCATCGGGCTCTCCTTCTCGCTGATCGTCGGCATTTCCGCCGGGGTGGCCATGGGCCTGCGCCGCGACGTGGAATGGTTCACGCTGCCGGTCTTCATCGTCATGCAAGCCGCGCCTATGGCGGCGCTGATCCCACTCATCACCTTCGTCTATGGCATCGGCCTGGCGTCCAAGGTGCTTGCCGTTGTCATGCTGTCGCTGCCTGTCATCGCGATCAACAGCTACAAGGCCGTGCGCAACGTGCCGCCATCGCTCGTGTCCATGTGCCATTCCTTCATGGGCAACCGCCGCCAGCAGATCTTCCAGATCGTCATTCCGGCGGCGAGCCCGATGATGTTCGCCGGCTTGCGGCTCGGCGTTGCCGAAGGCTTCTCGGGCGTCGTCCTGGCCGAGCTCCTCATCACGCCGACCGGCATCGGCGACCTCATCACCTACCACCGGTCGGTCGCCAATTTCGCCCACATGTACGCGACGATCGCGTCGATCGTGCTGTTCGCGATCATCGCGGTCAGCACCCTTCAATGGATCGAGGCCAAGCTGTTCAGGCCTGAAAAGCGGAGTTCGAAATGAGCCTGGCCCTTGCAAAGACATACGAGGAACCAACGCCCGTGACCAAGCCCTCAAACCCCATCATCGAAGTGCGGGGGGTGTCGAAGGTCTACGGCAATGACGTGGTCGCCCTCGACAATATCAACATCGCCTTCGAAACCGGCCATTTGACCAGCCTTCTCGGCCCATCGGGCTGCGGCAAGACCACGCTGCTCAAGATCGTTGCCGGCCTGTTGCAGCCGACCGCCGGCGAAGTGCTCGTGAAGGGCAAGCCGGTGACCGGCCCCGGCCCGGAGCGCGCCTTCGTGTTCCAGGATTTCGCGCTGATGCCATGGGCAAGCGTGATGGACAATGCCGCCTTCGGCCTGAAGATGCAGGGCGTGCCGCGCTCGGAGCGTGAGGACAAGGCCCGGCACTACATCGCCGAGGTCGGGCTTGCAGGCTTCGAGAAGAAGTACCCGCACGAGCTTTCGGGCGGCATGCGCCAGCGCGTCGGGCTTGCCCGCGCGCTCGCCGTCAATGCCGACGTTCTTCTCATGGACGAGCCTTTCTCGGCCGTCGACGAGCAGACCCGCCGCAAGTTCCAGGAGGATCTCTTCCGCCTGCGCGAGGTCGAGAAGAAGACGTTTCTCTTCGTCACCCACTCCATCGAAGAAGCCGTCTACGTCTCCGACCGCATCATCATGCTGTCGCCGCGCCCCGGCCGCATCTCGGAAATCATCGATCCGGCGATCCCGAAGGGCATCAACCCGGACGATCTGCGCCGTAACGACGTCTACCTGGATACGGTCGAGCAGATCTGGCAGGGCATCCGGAAATATGTGGAGTAGGTCATGACACTCTTCGGGTTCAAAATGCCCAAGATGGCCTCGCTCCTCGTCTGGGTGATGATCTGGGAAATCATCGGCCGCTTCGAACTGGTGATGCTGTTTCCGCCGTTCACGGAAGTGCTCGCCGCGCTTGGCGACGTCGTGACGTCGCGCAGCTTTGGTGCGGCAATGCAGATCACGGTGCAGTCCTATCTCGGCGGGCTGGGACTAGCGATTGCGATCGGCATTCCGCTCGGCTTCCTGATGGGCCTGGTGCCCGCGGCCGACAAGATGCTGAACATGTGGGTGAACACCTTCCTGTCGGCTCCGCTTTCGGCACTCGTGCCGGTGTTCATGATCCTCTTCGGCCTCGGCACGCCGACCGTCATCGTCACGGTCTTCATGTTCGCGGTCTGGATCATCGTTCTCGATACCCGCGCCGGCGTGCTCAGCATTTCGCCGTCGCTCATGGAAATGTCGCGCTCTTTCGGTGCCTCGCGCGCCGAGCGCTTCAAAATGGTGCTTCTGGCAGCACTGCCCGAAATTCTGGCCGGCATCCGGCTTGGCATGATCCGCGGCGTCAAGGGCGTCGTCATCGGCCAGCTTCTGGTCTCGATCATCGGTGTCGGCGCGCTGTTCCAGCTGTACCAGCAGAACTTCCTCATGGCCCACTTCTGGGCCCTGGTGTTGATCCTTTTCACCATCGCGCTCACTCTTGCGGAACTCGTTGCAAAGCTTGAGAAGCGTGTCGAATACTACGCAGGAGTCAGGAGTTGACCATGTCAGAAAGTGCATTGAAGAAGCCGGCGGAACAGACCTATGTGGTCTCTCCTCCCGAAATCGTCGCCCTGCCGGTCGAAGGCAGCGATGAGCTCTTCCCGATCAACCGCGTCTTCTGCATCGGCCGCAATTACGCTGCCCATGCCGTCGAGATGGGCCACGACCCGGACAAGGAACCTCCGTTCTTCTTCTTCAAGTCGCCTTCCAACGTGACCTACGGCGAAGACTTCCCCTATCCGACCAAAACGTCCGACGTGCACCACGAGATCGAACTCGTCGTCGTGCTGCACAAGGGTGGCAAGGACATCTCGGTCGATAGCGCGCTCGACCTTGTCTACGGCTACGGCGTCGGCCTCGACATGACCCGCCGCGACCTTCAGGGCGAAGCCAAGAAGCTCGGCCGTCCGTGGGAAGTCGGCAAATCCTTCGAGAAGTCCGCACCCTGCGGCGCCATCGTTCCGGCATCGAAGATCGGCCATCCGACGGAAGGTGAAGTGACGCTCGACGTCAATGGCGAGCGCCGCCAGACCGGCGACCTCAACCAGCTGCTCTGGAAAGTTCCGGAAATGATCTCGATCCTTTCGGAGTATTTCGAGCTGCAGCCGGGCGACATGATCATGACCGGTACGCCGTCCGGCGTCGGTGCCGTCAACAAGGGCGACACGATGGTCGGCAAGGTTGCCGGCGTCGGCGAGATCACCGTCAAGGTTCTCTGAGACGCGACCGTCTTTCAGGCTATAAGGGCGGCGCGACTGCGCCGCCTTTTCTTCTTCATCCTCCCACACTTCTTCCCAGGACCCCTTCCATGCTCGACGTTGGCCTGACCGAAGCGCTCACGCTCATCGGTATCCTTGTCGTCACCGGTGCGATCGCCGGTATCATCTCCGGCCTGCTCGGCGTCGGCGGCGGCATCGTCATCGTGCCGGTCCTGTTCTTCGTCTTCATCGGTCTCGACATCGAGGAAGAGGTGCGCATGCATGTGGCGGTGGGCACGTCGCTCGCGACGATCATCTTCACGGGGTTCATGTCGGCGCGGTCGCACTGGAAGAAGGGCAGCGTCGATACGGATCTTCTGAAACGCTGGGGCCCGGCGGTCGCCTTCGGCGTCATCGTCGGCACCGTCATCGGCGGCAATGTCTCGGGCGAAGTGCTGACCATCGTCTTCGCCGTGGTTGCCGCACTCGTTGCCATCAATATGGCGTTCAAGCCTTCAGAAGCTTCCCAGAAGCGCGAGATGCCGAAAAGCCCGCTGAAGGAGCTTCTCGGAACGATCATCGGTCTATTCTCGGTGATGATGGGCATCGGCGGGGGAACGCTTTCGGTACCGATCCTGTCCTTCTTCGCCTATCCCATCCGCAAGGCGGTCGGTACTGCGTCGGCGATCGGCCTCATCATCGCAATTCCGGGCACGATCGGCTACATCTGGTTCGGTCTCGGCGTCGAAGACCTGCCGCCATTTTCGCTCGGCTACGTCAACCTCGCCGGCCTGATCGCGATCATTCCAGCATCGATGCTGACCGCACCGCTCGGCGCGCGCATCGCGCATTCGATCTCGCCGGCAGCTTTGCGCTACTGCTTTGCAGCGTTCCTGGCGCTGACCAGCATCCGCATGATCACGAGCGTGCTTTAACGCTTCCTTGACGGCGGTCGGCAATCATCGGGCTCGTTCTCGCGGGCTCTTGGCCCCGCCGGCATGGTGATGGCGCTTTGCGAAACTTATCCCTGGCGCTTGCGCTTCTCGTGTTCATCCTCGCGACGCTGGAATTTCTGGCGAACGTCCACGCGGTCGACCGCATCCTTCTCTTCGGCCTGCCCGATCCCTTCGGCGCCATTGAGGGAGAGGGCAGGATCGCATCCCTCGCCTGGAGCTTCACGGCACTCGGCAGTCCGGAAATCGTCGCGAGCTTCGCAGCCGCCATGCTCGCCTATGCAGTGCTGGCGCGCCATTTTTCGGCCGCCATCTTTCTGATCGTCGGCATCGCCGGAGGCGCTGTTGCCGGCTATGTCGCCAAGGCCGCTTTCGCCTGGCTGCGCCCGCACCATCTGCCCGGCTCCTATTCCATGCTGCATACGAGCTTTCCCTCGGGGCACGCGCTGCTTGCGGCGCTGCTCTTCGGCTCGATCGCGGTGTTTGCGATTCGCGCCACGCCCTACCGACTGCCCAAAATCTGCGCTCTGGGCGCAGCGATCGGTCTGACGGTTCTGGTGGGACTAAGCCGCATCTATCTTCGAACGCATTGGCCGAGCGACGTGATTGCGGGCTGGGCCTTCGCCTATCTCTGGCTGTCTCTCGCGACTGCGGTGAGCTTCGGAGCGCTGTCATCGGCTTCAACCGCCGTCTTCCGCTCTCGGTCGAACGCCGTTGCCGAGGGTGACGATCCGCCGTTGCGCCATTAACGGCGGCTTGCCCAGCGGCAATAATTCGTCTATTCGGGAATTATGGATATGATGTTGGACGGCTTCCGCTGGTCCGGCATCCTCATCGACATCTCGAAAAAACGGATCCGGCAGCCATGACCCGCATCGCATTGAACGGCCTCGGCCGCATCGGCAAACTCGTCCTGCGGGATCTGATCGACACTGGCGCCGGTGGTGACATCGTTCTCGTCAACGACGCCATGGGCGACGCTGCGCAGCACGCGCTTCTCATGGAGTTCGACAGTGTCCATGGACGCTGGAACGTGCCGATCGCGCATGATGACGACCATCTCATCCTGGACGGCAAGCGGATACGGCTGACCCGGGAAAAGACGATCGAGGCGCTGCCGCTCGCCGAACTCGGCATCGATCTCGTGATCGACTGCACCGGCGTCTTCAAGACGGCGGCGAAGGTCGAGCCCTATCGTTCGGCTGGCGCAAAGAAGGTCGTCGTATCCGCGCCGGTGAAGGATGGCGGTGCGCTGAACCTCGTCTACGGCATCAACCACGATCTCTACGACAAGGATCAACACTGGCTGGTGACGGCCGCGAGTTGCACGACGAATTGTCTGGCCCCGGTCGTGAAGGTCATCCACGAGGCGATCGGCATTCGCCACGGCTCGATCACCACGATCCATGACGTGACAAACACCCAGACGATCGTCGATCGGCCGGCAAAGGACATGCGCCGCGCACGGTCAGCCCTGATGAACCTGATCCCCACAACGACGGGCAGCGCAACCGCGATCACACTGATCTACCCGGAACTCAAGGGACGCCTGAACGGGCATGCGGTGCGGGTGCCGCTTCTCAACGCATCGCTGACGGACTGTGTCTTCGAGGTCGAGCGTCCGACGACGGTGGAGGAGGTGAACGCCCTGTTCAAGGCCGCCGCCGACGGGCCGCTCAACGGCATCCTCGGTTTCGAAAGCCGACCTCTGGTCAGCTGCGACTACACCAATGATCGCCGCTCCGGCGTGATCGATGGCCCTTCCACGATGGTCGTGAACGGCACGCAGGTGAAGATCTATGCCTGGTACGACAATGAGTGGGGTTATGCCTGCCGACTGGCGGATATCGTCCGGATGATGGCAGGCTCGATGTGAGCGCCGCTCGTCCCATGCGTGCCTATGTTGCCGTCACGGCGTCCTACTGGGCATTCATGCTCTCGGACGGCGCGCTGCGCATGCTGGTGCTATTGCACTTCAACGGCCTCGGCTTCACGCCGATTCAATTGGCGTGGCTCTTCCTGCTCTACGAAGTCGCGGGGATCGTCACCAATCTCTATGCCGGGTGGCTTGCCGCGCGCTTCGGCCTCGCGTCGACGCTCTACGCCGGGCTTACGCTGCAGATCCTGGCGCTCGTCGTTCTAACACAGCTGGATCCCGCCTGGGGCGTTGCCGCCTCCGTGGCATTCGTCATGGCCGTGCAGGGCGTGTCAGGCGTCGCCAAGGACCTGTCGAAAATGTCGTCCAAATCCGCGGTCAAGCTGCTCGCGCCCCAAGGCGACGGCACGTTGTTCCGCTGGGTCGCGCTTTTGACGGGCTCCAAGAACGCCGTCAAAGGGCTCGGCTTCTTCCTTGGCGCGGCACTGCTCGCACTCGCCGGGTTCGAAGCCGCAATCTGGGCGATGGCCGCGATCCTGCTCGTCATCCTCATCGCCGTCGCTCTCTTTCTACCGCCCGGCCTGCCGGCAAAGGACAAGAGCGCCAAATTCGGGGCCTGGCGTTCGTCCGACCCGCGCGTCAATAGGCTGTCGCTTGCCCGCATGTTCCTGTTCGCCGCGCGCGATGTCTGGTTCGTGGTCGGCGTGCCGATCTATTTCCAGGCCGTGTTGTCCAATGGGACCGACGAAGGCCGGCGCTGGGCCTTCTTTGTGATCGGTGGGTTCCTTGCTGCCTGGATCATCCTTTATGGATTCGTGCAGGCGGCAGCCCCGCGCATTCTCAAGGCCGCAACACTTTCGGAGGCAGAGGTCGCCCGCAAGGCCGTCTGGTGGGCCGGGTGCCTCGTGCCGATCCCTCTCGTCCTCGCCGCCAGCGCCTGGCTATCAGGCGAGCCTGCCCCTTGGCTCACCGTCTTCCTGATCGGCGGTCTGTTCGCGTTCGGCTACGTGTTCGCGATCAATTCCGCGGTGCATTCCTATCTGATCCTCGCCTTCGGTGACGCCACGCGCATCACGCGTGACGTCGGCTTCTACTATATGGCGAATGCCGCGGGCAGGCTTCTCGGAACGCTGCTCTCCGGCCTGAGCTATCAGGCCGGCGGATTGCCGCTTTGCCTCGCCACGGCCGGCGCCATGGCTTTCTTGAGCTGGCTGGCTGCGCGCCGGCTGGTGAATGAGCCGCCGGCCATCTCTCCCGTGAGTTTGCCCCAGTGACGCCATTGGCTGAAGAAGACGTGCAGTTGGCGATCAGGCCGCTGCCGGAATGCGGGCAATGACCTTGATTTCGAAGTCGAACCCGGCGAGCCAGTTCACACCGATCGCCGTCCAGTTCGGATAGGGCTTTTCCGGAAAGGCCTCGAACTTCAGCGCGAGAAAAGGCTCGAACTGGGTTTCGGGATCGGTGTGGAAGCTCGTCACGTCGACGACGTCGTCGAAGGTTGCGCCCGCCGCTGCCAGCGTCGCCTTCAGGTTCTTGAACGCCAACCGAACCTGGGCTTGGTAATCAGGCTCGGGCGAGCCATCGTCCCGGCTGCCCACTTGACCCGAAACGAACAGGAAGTCGCCGGACTTGATGGCGGGCGAATAGCCGTGCGCGTCGTAAAGCTGGTGACGGCCGGCGGGATAAACGGGTTCACGAACAGTCATGGGTCAAGGCCCTTTCAAAATTGGGAGCTTCCCAAGGGAAGCTGCTTTCATATACGTTACGTATGCAAAATGTTGACATACGCGCCGTATGTCAAGCCATGCTTCGAATTTGGATTTTGCGAGGATGGGAATGACGGGGAAAAGCCGCGCCGCGATGATGGAAGAGACCCGTGCCAAGCTGATTTCGGCCGGCCGCAAGGCCTTTGCCGAAAAGGGATTTGCCGATGCGTCGATGGACGATCTGACGGCGGATGCCGGGCTTACGCGCGGCGCGCTCTATCATAATTTCGGGGATAAGAAGGGCCTGTTGGCCGCGGTGGTGGCGCAGGTCGACGGCGAGATGGCGGCGAAGGCAAGACAGGCCGCGTCCGGTGCCGAGGATACCTGGGCTGCCCTGGAGGCCGAAGGAGCTGCCTATATCGAGCTTGCGCTCGATCCCGAAATCCAACGCATCGTGCTGCTCGACGGCCCAGCGGTTCTCGGCGACCCGTCGGCGTGGCCAAGCCAGAATGCCTGCCTTGCAGAAACCCGGCGGGCGCTGCTCGCGCTGGCCGAGGAGGGCCGGCTCAAACCCGTGGACATCGAAGCCGCGGCACGATTGCTGAACGGCGCGGCCTTGAACGCGGCTCTCTACGTCGCCGCCAGCACCGATCCCAAAAAGATCCTGCCCCGCACCGTCGAAGCCTTCAAGGCACTGGCGCGGGGTTTTCTGGCTACGTAGGCCTCGTCTTACGGATGACAGTCAGGTTCAAGCGGGACGTGTTGGTTCAGCGCGCTTCGATCAGCTCGACGATTGCTGCACCGATCTCCGTCACGGCAGCATTGCGGGCCTGAAAGTCAGCCGTCGTGCCGGAGAGATAGATCGAGACCACATAGGGCGTTTCATCGGGTGGCGTGACCATGGCCACGAGATTGCGCGTCCGGTTGCCGCTGCCGGACTTGTCTGCCACCAGCCAATCCTCGGGCGTGCTTGCGCGCAGCAGCGCGCCCGTCACACCCCCGATGCTCATCCATTCGATCAGTTGTGCTTGTGACGCAGGGGACAAGCCGTCGCCGAGCAGCATCGTTTCCCAGCTCGCCGCCATGGCAGCGGGTGTCGTGGTGTCCCGTGGATCTCCTTCGGCAAAGGAGTTCATCTCCGGCTCCAAGCGGTCAAGCCGGGTGACGCTGTCGCCGAGGCTGCGCATGAAGGCAGTGACCTCCTGTGGCCCGCCGAGTCGACTGATCAGCAGATTGGCGGCCGTGTTGTCGCTCATGTCGAGCGTCGCCAGGCACAGCTCTCCGATCGTCATGCTTTCTCCGACACGGGTCTCCGCCACGGGCGCATAGTCAAGAATGTCCGACGCCTCAATCTCGAGTGTCTCCGTGAGTGCCAGCTCTCCCATCTCGGCGCGCTGAAGGACCGCGCCGCACAGCACGGATTTGAAGGTGCTGTTCATCAGGAACCGCTCGTCTTCCCGGTGCGCCCACTGCCAGTCCGAGCCGCTGTCACGCACCACGATTCCGACGCGGGCATCCAAGTTTTCCTCGATCGTCGAGACGACCTCCTGAAGCCGCGCATCGGCATCTTGGGCATTGGCCGCCCCGGCAAACAACAAGCCCATGGTGAAGGCGGCAATGGTTGTCTGTAAGACAATCGAACGTGGCGTCATCGGCAGTTTCCCTCATCTGGTCGCAAAATGTGCATCGCTCTTATCGGCGCGGTGCATCAGATAAACTGATGGCGAATGCATAGACCGCGCTCTAAAACAGTGGCAGACGACAAATTCTTCGATCTGCCATGAGCTCAGGTAATACCCGATGTATCGTCACGACATTCCGCTCAACGCCTTGCGTGTGTTCGAAGTCGCGATGCGGCAAGGGAGCTTCACGCGTGCCGCCATCGAACTGCGTGTGACGCAGGCGGCCGTCAGCCATCAGATCGCGCGGCTGGAGGACATGCTCGGCACGACGCTCTTTCGCCGCACATCGCTCGGGCTCTTACCGACGGAAGAAGCCTCGGCGCTGTTTCCCGTTCTTGAGCACGGGTTCGATACCATGGCGCGCGCGCTCGATCGCGTGCGGGGCAAGCACCACATCGAGGTGCTGCAGATGGGTGTGGTCACGACATTCGCGCTGGGCTGGCTGATGCCGCGGATCGGGCATTTCAACGAGGCGCATCCGGAGATCGATCTGCGCATCTCGACCAACAACAACCGCGTGGAGATCACGCGCGAAGGCCTCGACATGGCCATTCGCTTCGGCGCCGGATCATGGACCGGACTGGAGGCGGAGCCGCTGCTTGCCGCGCCGATGACGCCGCTCTGTGCACCCGATGTTGCAAAGCGCCTGCGTGTTCCGGACGACCTTACCCGGGAGACGCTGCTGCGCAGCTATCGCAAGGACGAGTGGGAGCAGTGGTTCGAGGCAGCCGGCATAGCCTGCGCGCCGCTCAACGGCCCGGTGCTCGACTCCTCGATTGCCCTTGCCGAGCTGGCAGCTGATGGTTTCGGCGTGGCGCTGCTGCCCTCCGCCATGTTCAACCGACAGATTGCAACCGGTCGTCTCGTGCGGCCATACGATGTGGCGGTTTCAGCGGGCTCCTATTATCTCACGCGCCCGGTGGGGAAGGCGGTGACACCTGCGATGGCCAGTTTCGCCGCATGGCTGCGATCGGAGCTTTCCGATGCAAGCGACGCCTAACTTTCATCCATTCCTGGACGTGAGGACCGACGCCATGGAGGCCCCGATTTGGCCGCCTGCATAATCGTCGCCATAGGCGCTCCGGGTTTGCTGGTTGAGTTTCACCAGTGCCGGGTGGGATGACACCCTGCGCGACAAGGCCAAGGTGTGCGGCGCCGTCTCCGCCAGCATCTTCTCGATCCGGTCGAAGCGATCGGCGATCGTGGTCCAGAGCGTTGCCGTGACGATGTCGGCGATCCCCGGAGCGGACCCGCCAAGCAGATATCCGTCATCGGCCGTCAGGCCGTGCTTTGTGCCCAGCACTTCCCAGAACGTCATCCATTTGCACAAGCGGGGGATGAAATCCTGCCACCGCTCTTCGGTCCACATGGCCTGGCCGCCATTGAGCGTCAGCTCGTCGATCACGTCATTGGCGTCGTTGACCACTTTCATGGTCAAGGCGCGCAACTCCGGCGTCTTTGGCAGAAGATCCAGTTTCTCGCCGAGATAGAACACGATCGCGGGCATCTGGGAGACCGCGAAGCCACTTTCGCTGTCGATGAGAACCGGAGGGCCCATGAAGGGGACCGGCATGTCGACGACATTGGCGTCCATCAGTTCCGCGATCGCGGGTTCATCCCACTCGGTCCATTCCACGCCGGCATGGGCAAGGATCGCGCGCACGAACTGGCCGCGAAACGGCACCGACCAATACAGAAGCTCATAGGAGGCCACGGCACGTCTCCGTCTCGTCTGGCGTGAAGCGTTTCGAGCGCTCAGCCTAACCGATATGCCTTCCTTGCCAAACCCGCCGCGAGATCCTGCGCGATCGCAAAGGCCTCGTCTTCCTCCATGCGGTGCGACGTGACCAGTTCGGCCAAGAAGGCGCAGTCGGTCCGTCGCGCGACATCGTGGCGTGCCTGGATCGAGGTGATGGCGCGTGTGTCGTCGTTGAAACCGGCCGTGTTGTAGAAGCCCGCCGTCTCGGTGACCTGCTGACGATAGCGACGGATGCCTTCGAAGCTGTCGTGGAACCACCAGGGCGGGCCGAGCACGAGTGACGGCCACGCACCGGCAAGCGGTGCGAGTTCTCGCGTGTAGGTCGTCTCGTCCAGAGTGAAGAGGATCACCCGTAGCTGAGGCTCCAGACCCACCGCATCGAGCATCGGCTTCAGCGCTTCGGTGAAGCTGACAGGAACCGGGATATCGAAACCGCGGTCACGCCCATAGTCGGCAAGAACGGAGCGGGAGTGGTTGCGGTGCGAGCCGCAATGGAGCTGCATGACCATGCCGTCTTCGGCAGACATGCGCGCCATCTCGGTCAGCATCTGCGCACGGAAGAGTTCCGCCTCGCCCGTGCCCAGGCGTCCGGTGCGGGCACGGTCGTAAAGGCTTGCGGCTTCGTTCTGCGGCATGTCGGCGGTGCGCGGCGTTGCATGTCCGTGGTCCGTCGCCGTGGCGCCCAGTTCCCGGAAGACAGCCCGGCGCGCACGGTGTGCGTCGAGATAACCGGCCCATGTCCCGGTCGACATGCCCGAGACTTCTGCCAGCTTTGCCAGGTTATCCGCGAAGCCGGGCTGGTCGGGGTCCGTCACCGCATCGGGGCGATAGGTCGGCACGACGCGCCCGTGCCACGCAGACTCGCGGATCTGTCGGTGCCATTGCAGATCGTCCAGGGCACCATCGGTCGTTGCGATGACCTCGATGTTGAAGCGGTCGTAGAGCCCGTGAGGCCGGAAGCGATCCTCCTGCAACACGGACTGAATACGCTCATAGGCGGCATCGGCGGTTTCCGATTGAAGTCGCTCCGAGAACCCGAAGACGTTCTCCAAAGCATGCTCGATCCAAAGCTTGGAGGGCGTGCCGGCGAAGAGATGGAAGTTCGATGCGAAGGTACGCCAGATGGCGCGCGGATCGGTTTCGGCCCCCTGCCCGATGCCGAGCGCCTCGAACGAGACGCCTTGGCTGACGAGCATGCGGGTGACGTAATGGTCCGGCGTGACAAACAGCGTCGCCGGATCGCTGAATGCTTCGTTCGTCGCCCACCAGCGCGGGTCGGTGTGACCGTGCGGAGAGACGATCGGCAGGTCGGCGACCGTCTCGTAGAGCGCACGGGCGATGCCGCGCGTGGCCGCGTCGGTCGGAAACAATCGGTCGGGATGAAGCGCCATTACATCAGCCAGTTGGGGAGGAACAGGACGATCTCTGGAAACAGGATCATGATCGCGACGAGCAGGAGGACCGCAAGCGCGAGCGGAATGAGTTCGATCGAATAGTCCTTGTAGGAACAGTTCAAGATCCCGCAGACCGCGAACATGGACACGCCGAAGGGCGGCGTCATTCCGCCGAAGGTGACGAGCGTCATCATCACCAGTCCGAAATGCACGGGGTCCACGCCTGCGGCCGTGACGACCGGAACGAGGATCGGGGTCAGCAGCATGACGAGAACCGTCGCTTCCACCAGCATGCCGAGGACGAGCAGGAAGCCGGCGATGACAAAGAGAAGCACCGTCGGGTCCGAGAGCGTCGTCAAAGCCACTTCGGCGATCGACTGCGGCACGCGCTCGAAGGTGATGACGTAGCCGAAGGTACCGGAGAAGAGGATGATCAGCATGATCATGCCGATATCGTTGATGCTCTTCATCATGGCGTCGATGCAGCCGGCGATCGTCATCTGTCGGTGAATGAAAAAGCCGACGATCAGCGCATAGGCGACGGCGAAAGCGCCCGCTTCCGACGGCGTGAAATAGCCGAAACGGATGCCGACGAGGAGCCAGATGGGAAACATGACCGCCCAGAAGCTCTTGCGGAATTCCTGGCCCACTTCGCGCAGCGTCGGGTAACGATCGTTGATCGGCTGGTAGTCACGCTTCACGGCCACCATCCAAGTCGTGGCCATCAGCACGATGGTCAGCAAGACGCCAGGCACGACGCCGGCGATGAACAGACGGCCGATCGAGACTTCCCCAAGATAGCCGTAGAGGATAAGCCCGAGGCTTGGCGGCAGCGTCGCGGTGATGAGGCCGCCGACGGACAGGATGGCAGCGGTGAACCCGCGGCTGTAGCCCTGCTGGATCATCGGGTTTCCAAGGATGCGCGCCTGCATGGCGGCATCGGCGACTGCCGAACCCGAAATGCCGCCCATCAGCGCGGAGAGGATGAGCGTCGACTGCGCGAGCCCGCCGCGCATCCAGCCGGCAACTGTTGTCGCCAGCGCGACGAGCCGCGGCGTGATGCCCGCGCTGTTCATCAGATTGCCGAGCAAGATGAAAAGTGGCACCGCCAGAAGCGGGAAGGACTGGCTTGCGGCCACGATGCGCTGGACTGCCGTGCTTTCCGGCAGAAAGACCGAGGGCAGAAGGAAATAGCTGGAGCCGGCAATGCCGATCGCAAAGGCGACGGGCATGCCGAGGATGATCAGGCCAAGAGCAGCCGCGAGGATCAGAGCGGAGATCATAGGACGCCTTCCTTGGCCTCTTGAGTGGGCTCGTATGACGCAATGAGCCCCTTGGCCCAGAATCGACGAATGAACGAAATGGCTAAGAGAGCCGAGCCGACGGGCAGGGCGAGCGTGACGAGGCCGTAACTCAGCCCGGAGGCACCAAGCGTGCGCTGCCAGTTACCAACTGAGAGATCGAAACCGAGCTTGGCGACGAAACCCAGGAAGACGAGCATCAGCAGCAGGTTGAAGCCAGCAACCCAACGGCGTAGCGGCACCGGCAAGATATCGGGGAGTGCGGAAACGCGGATGTGTTCGCCATGCTTGGCCGTCAGATCGGCGCCGACCATGCATGTCCAGATCAGAAAGAGCTGTGCGAATTGCGGACCGGACGTGATCGGCGTGCCGATCGACCGACCGATGGCCGTTAGCAAAACGGCCAGAACCGTCGCGGCAAGCAGCGCGAGCGCGAGCACGAGCTCGATGCGGTCATAGATCTTCCAGAATACGGACATCGGAGCCTCGCTGCCCATCGTAGGAGTCGTTCGGGCGGTCCTGACGACCGCCCGAAACTCAGGTCAAATCCGTCTTACTGGGCGGACGGGAGGTAGGGCTGCAGAGCCTCGCGGGCTTCCACCAAGCCGACTTCCTCGTAGACGGAGGCCGTCGCTTCGCGGAAGGGTGCCATGTCGACTTCGTTGAAGGCGACGCCTGCCGCTTCCATTTCGGTCTGCACTTCGCCGAGGCGCTCGACGGTCATGCGCGTGGCCTCGTCGCCGGCTGCCTTCAGCTCTTCGTCGATGATCGTGCGGATGTCTTCCGGCAGCGACTCCCACCAGGCTTGCGACGTCGCCAGGCCCGTGAAGAGCTGGATGTGGTTCGTCAAGGCGATGTTGGTCGCGACTTCGTGGAGCTTGATGCCATAGGCGCCGGTCAGCTGCGCTTCAGCGCCATCGATCGCGCCGAGCTGGAGCGCCGAATAGACTTCGGACCACGCCATAGGCGCTGCCGTCGCACCCATGGATTCGACCGTCGCGATCCAGCTTGGTGCATCGATGGTGCGCACGCGCACGCCCGAGAGGTCTGCCGGCGCGGTGATCTCCTTCTTGGTGATCATCTGACGCGTGCCCTGGAACCAGTTGTAGTTCAGGAGGCGGATGCCGGAGCTTTCCGCGAGCTCTTCGACCCATTCGCCATAGACGGGGGAATCGGTGATCGCTGCGTATTGCGTGTAGTCGTCGACGAGGTATGGCGCGGCCAGAATGCCGAGCTCGGCGTGTAGAGGTGCCAGGCGACCGGCATCGACGAGCGCTGCGATCGGCGCACCGTTGCGGATCTGCTCCAGAACGTCGTTATCTTCGCCAAGCTGCGAGCTCGGGTAGATCGTGACATCGACGCGACCCTCGGAGCGCTCCTCGATGCGCTGTTCGGCACCCTGCATGGCAATGACCAGCGGGTCCTGCAGCGTCTGTGACGTTGAGAGGTTGAGCGAGAATTCCTGTGCCGAGACGACGCCCGCTACGAGAGCGAGCGCAGTTGTCAGTCCAAGTGTCTTCAGTGTGACGTTCATGATCGTTCCTCCTTGATCATTCTCAGTGATTTTCAGCCGTCGGGGACGGGAGCGGCGTCAGCGTCCAGAGGCCCGCGCGGGCGCCTTCCGTGACGAAGATGGTCACGTGATAGAGCAGGCGGCTCAAGGCCTCGGACCAGACAGGTCGGCCATCAGCATCGAGACGGTTGACCCAGACGGGCAGACCGGTTGCTGCAGCCGGCGCAAAGAAATGGCGAGCCAAGGTCGATACGAGGCCGCGTGCGCGCATTGCATCACCGGTGTCAGCAAGGCGCGCGGCGTAGAATTTGCCGGCTTCCGTCAACGGCCAAAGAAGATGCGTGTTCTCGGTGACCTGACCTCGAGCATCGAGCGCATCGAAGGGAAGGCCTTCCAAGGGACCGGAGCGAGGTGCCAGCCCATGCCGCTCGACGAAGGCGATCATCGGGTCGGCCAAGGATCGCGCATCGTTCACGCCGGCCAGATCGGCGTAGCGATGAAGCAGCCAGGCCCATTCATACTGATGACCCGGCTCGCGCCGCTCGCCATCCGTTCCGGCCAGGGGCTGCAGGTCATGGCCGACGAATTCGCGCACCGCGCCCGTCGCTTCATCGATGAAAAAGCGACGGCCGATTTCGAGCATGGCTTCCGCGCGTTCCAGCCAGACGCGATCGCCGGTCATCTCGAACGCCTGCAACAGCGCCTCGAACATGTGCATGTGCGGGTTCTGGGCGCGCAGATCGCCAGGCTTGGCGCCCGCGGCCGCCATGACATCGTCTTCCCAGAGCGCACCGGTGCCGGGATCGGTCAGGCGCTGCGAGGTGAAGTCCCAACATTCGTCGATCCGGTGTTGCGACACCGCATTAGGTGCGGCCTTCCGCAGGGTCACGAGTGCCAGGAGCACGAAGGACTGATCGTAGGTTCGGCGAACCTGAGACGTCGGATCGGCCAAGGGCTGGCCGTCGCGCGAAACGCTGAACCGGTAACCGCCGTCCGCGTCGCGGAGGTGCCCATCGAGAAAGCGGTACGTATCGATCGCCGCATCGAGCAATCGCTGGTCGCCGGTGGCAAGATGAAGATGAGCGAGGGTGAACGCGATGCGCGCATGAACCAGCGTGGTCTTTGCATCGCCTTCTACCGGGCGACCATCGAGGGCGAGACGATCGACGATGCCACCATGCACCTGGTCACGCGCAAGCTGCAGCCAGCGCGGCACGAAAGACGAAGCGAAGTTGGCGACGTCGAATGGGGCGATGGGGACCACGACACTCATGACGCTTCAACGCGTTCGTCGAAGAAGGCAGGCAGGGCGGCGATCACCGCTGGGAGATCGTCGAGAATCTGCCGCAGATGAGACCGCATCGCACCTTCGGCGCCATCGCCGTCGCCATTGCGGATCGTCTGGACGACATCTTCGTGCTGCGAAAGCAACTGGCGCAACGGAAACTGCTTGGCGCTCAGATGACGCACGCGGTCCATCTGCGTCTTCAGCGGCTGCAGAATATCCCAGCTCGCACCCTGCCCCGCTTCAGATGCCAGCAGCCGGTGAAACCGTTCGTCGAGCTGGATGAATGTCGCGGGGTCGTCGTCCTCGACGGTGGCGCGCTGGCGGAGGATCAGGTCGTCCAGCTCCCGCAGAAACCCTTCTTTCGGCCGCGCCGCGAGAATCCGGACGATGTCCGCCTCGACGGCTTCGCGCACGAACCGGGCGGACATGACGGCGGCAACGTTGATCTGGCTGACATAGGTGCCGCGCTGCGGCCGGATCTCGACCAGGCTTTCCTCGGACAATTTGATGAAAGCTTCGCGCACCGGCTGGCGGCTGACGGCATAGGACGCCGCGACATCCACTTCGGAAAGCCGCGTGCCCGGTACGAGGTCACCCTTCACGATACGCTCACGCAACAGGCGATAGAGACGCGGGCCAACAGGCTGCCCTCGTTCCTCGTCACGTGTTTGCAGTGCCGATGCGTCTCGCAAGTTCACGGCGATCTCCTCCGCGCCAAGCAATGAACCATACTACCATACTAGTCAACATCAAAGCGTGGTGCTATCTGATGACGGGGTCGCCGTTGGGCGGCTGACTATGCAGGAGGAGCATTCATGCGGCAGACTTGGCGCTGGTTCGGCCCGAAGGATCGGGTCTCTATCGACGATATGATGCAGGCCGGCGTCGAAGGGGTCGTATCCGCTTTGCACCACGTCCCGACCGGGTCGGTCTGGACGCCGGACGAGATCGAGAAGCGGCAGTCGCTGATTGCCTGCATGAAGGACGGCGCCCCGTCGGGACTTGCCTGGGAAGTCGTCGAAAGCCTGCCTGTTTCCGAGGACATCAAGAAGCAGACTGGGGATTGGCGCGCGCATATCGATGCCTGGCGCACCTCGCTGAAGCACCTGCATGCGGCTGGCATCGAGACCATCTGTTACAATTTCATGCCGGTGCTCGACTGGACGCGCACCGAGCTTGCGCATCGGCGCCCGAACGGCGCCACCTGCATGCGCTTCGACCTGATCGACTTCGCGGCGTTCGACATTCACATCCTGAAGCGGCCAGGGGCGAGCGACGATTTCAGCGACGCCGTCGTCGAGAATGCCGGCCGTCGCTTTGCTGCCATGGACGATGCCACGCGGGCGAAGCTTGCCGACAACATCGTTTGCGGATTGCCGGGCGCCGCGGAAAGCTTCACGCTCGACGACATTCGCGATCATCTCGCGGGCTACGCTGTGCTTGGCGAAGACCGCCTGCGCCAGAACCTCATCGATTTCCTGTCAGAGGTCGCGCCGCTTGCAGAAGAACTTGGCATGCGGCTTTGCTGCCACCCGGACGACCCGCCCTTCGCTCTGCTCGGACTGCCGCGCATCATGTCGACGGAAGCGGACTATCGCGCCATTCTCGATGCGGTCGATCTGCCGTCGAATGGCGTGACGCTGTGCTCGGGTTCGCTCGGTGCGCGCCCCGACAACGACCTGCCAAAGATGATGGAGGCGCTCGGCGATCGGGTGCATTTCCTGCATCTGCGCAATGTGACGCGCGAAAGCGACGACATCGCCGGCAGCTTCTTTGAAGACGAGCATCTGGGCGGCAGCACGGACATGGTCGCTCTCATCGCCGCGGTGGTGCGCGAGGAGCGCAAGCGGCGGCAGGCCGGGCGACGCGACGTATCGATCCCGTTCCGGCCCGATCACGGCCAGGAGATCCTCGACGATTTCGAACGCAAGGCACAGCCCGGCTACCCGGCGATCGGCCGGCTGAAGGGGCTTGCCGAACTGCGCGGCATCATGACGGCGCTGACCCACGAGCACGAAGGGCTTCGGGCATGAGCGGTGGAGACCCACGGCCGCGGCTTGCAAGCTTGTCGGACGTCGCTGGATCGGCCCGGCTTCCAACCTACCAGCCGGACGATCACGGCATGGGGATCGTGCATCTCGGACTTGGCGCTTTTCACCGGGCACACCAGGCGGTCGCGACCGACGACGCGCTCGCGGCGGCAGGTGGCGACTGGCGCATCTGCGCTGTCAGCCTGCGCAGCACGGCACTCGCGGAGGCGCTTGCGCCGCAGAACGGGCTTTACACCCTGATCGAACGCGGCACCGAGGGCACACGCGCCCGCGTGATTGGATCGCTTTCGCAGGTCATCGCCAACGATCCGGTCTCGACGCTTGCTGCGCTGTGCGACACGGCGGTCAAGATCGTGACCCTGACGGTGACCGAGAAAGGCTACGGTATCGACCGTGCCAATGGCGGACACGACCCCTCGCATCCGGCCGTCGCGGCGGACCTTGATTCTCCGGAAACGCCGTCCGGCGTTCTTGGGCTGCTGACTGCTGCGCTCAAGCTGCGCCGCGATGCCGGCATCGCGCCCTTCACCGTTCTATCCTGCGACAATCTTCCGGAAAACGGACAGCTCCTGCGCGGTGGCGTCATCGGTTTTGCCCGCGCCGTAGACACCGAACTCGCTGACTTCATCGCGGCGGAGGTGGCGTTTCCATCGTCCATGGTGGACAGGATCACGCCGGCAGCAACCGATCAGACGCTGGCCGATGCGGCGACGGCGACGGGCTGCGTCGACCTTGCGGCGGTGGAGACAGAACAATTCAGCCAGTGGGTCATCGAGGATCACTTTCCGCAGGGTCGACCAGCCTGGGAGGCCGGTGGTGCGATCTTTGTGGCGGATGTTACGCCGTTCGAGCGCGCCAAGCTCACCATGCTGAACGGCACCCATTCGATGCTGGCTTATGCGGGCTTCCTCTCCGGGCACCAGTTCGTCCGCGACGTGATGGGCGACACCGCGCTTGCGGCGCTCGTCCGGCGGCATCTGCAAGCCGCCGGCCAGATTCTGCCGCCCTTGCCGAGCTTCAACATGAAGGCCTATGCCGCCGCGCTCGCGGACCGCTTCCGCAATCCCGCGATTGCCCATGCGACCTATCAGATCGCGATGGATGGCACCGAGAAACTGCCGCAGCGGATCTTTGCGCCGGCAATCGCCGCTCTCGATGCCGGGCAGCCGCTGCGCCCATTCGCATTCGCGACCGCGGCGTGGATGCGCTACACGCTGGGTGTCAGCGACGCCGGTGAGCGCTATGCGCTGCGCGATCCCCGCGAAGACGAAATCAGGCGCCTCATTCAATCCGTGCCGCGCGATGCAAAGACCATCCGCACCGCCTTGAGCGGCATGCCGAACTTCATGCCAGCGCAGCTTGCACGATCCGAAGTTTGGAATGATGCCGTAGACGATTGTCTCGATGCGATCCTGACCCAAGGCATGCCTGCCGCAATCCTCGCAGAGGCGAGCCGATGAGTTCGAAACTGTTTCTCGCCATCGGCGAGCCTATGGTGGAGCTGAGTGGCGCAGGCGAGAGCGATGCCGATCTTTGGCGGATGGGCTTTGCGGGAGACGTTCTCAATACGCTCTGGTACACGCGTGCCGCTCTTCCCCTAGACGGCGCCGGAGGTTGGCGCACAGCACTTCTCACGCGTCTAGGCAGCGATCCATTTTCGTCGAAACTGCGCGGCTTTCTGGATGACAACGGGATCGACACCGCATTCATCCAGACCGACGAACAGCGCAGCGTCGGCCTCTACGCCATCAGCCTGTCAGAGCATGGAGAGCGCAGTTTTTCCTATTGGCGGTCGCATTCGGCGGCGCGCCGCCTGGCTGATGATCGGAACGCGCTTTCGGACGCGATCACCTCTGCCGACGTCGTCTATCTTTCCGGTATCACGCTGGCCATCCTGCCGGACGAGGGACGCCAGAACCTTCTCGAAGAAGCGCGGGCTGCACGTCAACGCGGCCAGTGCATCGTCTTCGATCCCAACATCCGTCGCCGGTTGTGGGACGATGTCGAGACAATGAAACACTGGCTTTCCCAAGCCATGGCAGTCGCTTCGATGGGCCTGCCGAGCTTCGACGACGAAGCCGATCTCTGGGGCGACGCCACGTTGGACGACTGCCTCTCCCGCTGGCAAGAGTCCGGTTGTGGTGAGGTCGTCGTCAAGAATGGCGGTGGCGACATGGTGGCAGCCGAGACTGGGAAACCGGTCGAGCGGCTCGCGGTGAAGCGCGAAAAGCCAGTCGATACCACGGGCGCCGGCGATGCTTTCAACGCGGGCTACATCGCCGCCCGGCTGGGTGGGAAAGTCCTTCGTCAGGCCATGCTTGACGGACATGCGATGGCAAGCCTTGTCATTGCGGTGCCCGGTGCTCTGATCCCGATGGCGCAGCTGATCTGAACAGGTTCGATCTCCTCGCCGAGACTACGATGTCTTGTGCAGTCCCGGCAGAGCGGCCCGGATATGGGCACCCAGCGCCCGTGCCGCCGACGATGGGCGCTGCTCGGAGAACTCGAGCGCCACGCCGATGGTGGGAAGTGGTGGCAGGCCTCTCGATACGACATGAAGGTCGGGCGGGACGGCGGATCGCGTCAGCACGCTGATCGCGTGACCGGAACGGGCGATTGCGATCAGGCCCGCGAGACTGTTGCTGGCAAAGGCAATTCTGTATCGCCGATTGACCGCGCCCATCGCATCGCAGGCGGCGCGATAGTCGAGGCTGACGGGAGCGGACAGCGCCAGCGGTATGACCGCATGGTCGACAATCGCCGGATCTGCCTCACTCGCCACCCAGACGAAACTCTCCTTGCGGATCACCTCGCTGCTTTCGGGGTCCGCCACCGAGACCAGCGCGATGTCGAGCTGGCGGCGATGCAGCAGCGGCCGCAGATCGGACGTCGGCGCACAGACCATGCGCAGTTCGATGTCGGGGTGCAGCGCGCAGAAATCCCTGAGAAGCTCTGGCAGAAAGGCGATGGAATAATCCTCCGGGCATCCAAGGCTGACCGAGCCCCGGATCGTCGTTCCGCCCATGTCGGCCCAGACCTCATCCTGCCTTGCGAGCAGCGCCTCGGCATGGACCAAGAACTTTTCGCCCGATGCCGTGAGCCTGACACCCGATCCGCTGCGATGGAAAAGCGTGTGGCCGACCTGATCCTCAAGCCGGTGCATCTGCATACTGAGCGCCGACTGGGTGCGTCCCACTTCAAGCGCTGCGAGGCTGATCGAACCAGTGCGCGCAACGATGCTGAAGCTGCGAAGCAAGGCAAGGTCGAGAAGCCGCATGCCATCAATCCGGTTGATACCGGGTTGAAGCAATATCAATTTGCCTCAAGCCGCAAGCAAATCTAGCTCTGGACGCTTCTCTTGCCGAGGATGCTGCCATGTCTCTCAACAATGATCCCGCCTTCTGGAGTGCCGCGAAAAAGCATGTGACGCGCTACGGGCCGAGTTTCGAGACGGTGATCATCGAACGGGCCGAAGGCAGCCATGTCTATGATGCGGACGGTCGGGCAATCCTCGATTTTACCTCCGGCCAGATGAGCGCCGTTCTCGGCCATACGCATCCCGACATAGTGGCGACCGTCGACCGGCAGATGAAATCGGTCGCCCACCTCTTCAGCGGGATGCTGTCGCGCCCGGTGGTCGATCTAGCGACCCGCCTGGCCGCACTCGCGCCCGGTCTCGATCGCGTGCAGTTGCTGACGACCGGGGCGGAATCGAACGAAGCGGCCATTCGCATGGCCAAGCTGGTCACCGGCGGGCACGAAGTCGTCGCCTTTGCTCAGAGCTGGCATGGCATGACGGGCGCTGCGGCGTCGGCGACCTACAGTGCCGGCCGTCGCGGTTACGGGCCGGCGACGGCGGGCTCGTTCGTCATCCCTGCCCCCAATTCCTATCGCCCGCGCTTCACCCATGCGGATGGATCGAACGACTGGCAGGCAGAGCTCGACGATGCGTTCGATCTGATCGACAGGCAGTCGACGGGGGGCCTCGCGGCGTTCATCGCCGAACCGATCCTGTCGAGCGGCGGCATTCTCGAGCTTCCGCTCGGCTATCTCGCGGCTTTGAAGCGCAAATGCGAAGAGCGCGGCATGCTGCTGATCCTCGACGAGGCACAAACCGGCGTCGGGCGTACCGGCCACATGTTCGCCTTCCAGCGCGACGGCGTGACGCCGGATATCCTGACGCTGTCGAAAACGCTCGGCGCCGGCCTGCCGCTTGCGGCCGTCATGACGACGGAGGCGATCGAGCAGAAGGCCTTTGAGAAAGGGTTTCTCTTCTACACCACCCATGTTTCAGACCCGCTGCCCGCGGCAGTCGGCGTAACGGTTCTCGACGTGGTCGAGCGCGACGGGCTGGTGGAGCAGGCCGTGAAGCAGGGCCAGCGACTGAAGGATGGGCTGCTCGCCCTGCAACAACGTTTTGAGTGTGTCGGCGACGTGCGTGGTCGCGGGCTGCTGCTCGGGCTGGAAGTGGTTGCCGACCGGCAGACGAAATCGCCCGGCTTCGAGCTTGGTGCGCGGGTGATGGAAGAGGCCATGAACCGGGGGCTCAGCATGAACATCGTCAAGCTGCCCGGCATGGGCGGGGTATTCCGCATCGCTCCACCGCTGACAGTGTCGGATGATGAGATCGATCGCGGGCTGGCCATCATGTCGGACGCGATCGAAGCGGCCTCTGCGACGCGCTGAAGCCACCCCGGGTCCGGACGAGCTGCACGCGCGGCGCGGGTTGCAGTCGTCCAGTCGCTAGGAGGTTTTCAGCACGTCGTGCCATTCCGTATGGCGCTCGAACTGCGCTTTTGCGAAAGGGCAAAGCGGGATGATCTTGATGTTGTCCCGCCGCGCATCCTCGACTGCCTGGCGCACCAGACGCTCGCCGACCTTGCGTCCCCGCAATGCCGAGGGCACTTCGGTATGGTCTATGATGATGAGGCGTTCACCGGCGCGGCTATAGGTCATCTCGGCCTCGGTCCCGCCGATCACCAACAGATATCGCCCCTTCGATCCACCATCCTCGCGCTCGACCTCGCCTTCGTCGAGAGCGGGCGATTTCGCCTCCGAGCGCTCGGCATCGTGCGGGCGTACCTTGCGCGGCTTGCCCGGCGCGCATTCGAGCAGATCACGGTCCCAGCCGCCGAGATCGGCGGCGGCTTCATAGGTCGAAGTGAGAAAGCCGAGCAGCGCTTCGTCGGGATCATCGGCCGAACGCACCGCATCGTAAGGCAGGATGAACTCCGACAGGCCTTCGTGCCAGAACGCAGAGTCAGGCTTTACCGCAGCGCTGCGGTAACCGCCCGAAGCGGGATACGCATAGGCGTAGAAGGCGGGATAATCGATACCGCCGCCGCCCGGCCAGAACCCTGCGGAAGAGACTTCACGATCATAGGCTTCCTGCGCCACGTCGTTCGGAAGCGCCGGCACGCCACCGGGATGGAGGGGCGCGCGGCGGCCTGAAAAGCGGGTGACGGCGAGATCGAAACTGCCCCAGAAGAGATGAACTGGGCTCGATTTTCCCAGGAAGGATGTGCGGAACCGGTTGAAGACACTGTCGACGGCCATGAGCGCCCGGTGAAACCGCTCGACCGCCTCGCTGTCATAGGGGCGGTCGCGGTCGTCTTCCCGAAACGGCACCGGATAGGGCACCTCGTTCGGCTGGCCGTTGAAGGTCGGCGTGCCGCCCAGTTCGGATACCAAGGCGACGAATTTCGCGTGAAATGCCGCAATGGTCATCGGGCCGAGCTCGAACGATGACCGGCGGCCTTCGCCACAAGTGCCGATGATCCTATGCTCGCGGAAATCGAACCGGATCTCGATGCCGGGACCATCCGGGATCATGCCCGTCGTCAGGCCGGTTGGCGTCACATAGGAGGTTGCGTTCCAGGAGTGGTTGATCCAGGGCGTGTGCGCCAGCCGGTACTTCCCCACGATCTGAAGATAGAGATGCAGGGCGGAGCAGGTATCGCGCCAGCTGAGATAATCGAGTTCCGGCCATCTGTCGTTCATTGGATCTCTTTCCGTACAGTCGTGCAGCTTCGATGCCAGTCCGGCGCGCAAGTCGGCTTTTACGGCAGCGGGATGTATTCGTCGCGATCATCGGCAGGCAGGTCGAAGCGGCCGCTGCCCCAGTTTCCGGCCCGCCAATCCGCCTTTGCCTCCTCGATGCGCTCCCTGGACGAGGCCACAAAATTCCACCAGATGTAACGCGGCCCGTTGAACGTCGCGCCGCCGAGTATCATCAGCCGTGCGCCTAGCGGTCCCGCGGCGACCGTGATCGCGTCACCCGGCCTGAAGACCATCATCTGCGACGCCTCGTAGTGCTGGCCGGCAATGAGGATCGACCCCTCGACGATGTAGATGCCGCGATCCTCGTGCTCGTTCGGCAACGGCAGCCGGCTTCCCGGATCGAGCTTCACATCCGCATAGAAGGTCTCGGAAAACATCTTCGCGGGAGCAGACGCGCCATAGGCGTCGCCGAGAATGAGGCGGACGGAGATGCCCTTGTCCTCGATCATCGGAAGACTTTCCTTGGCGTGATGCTCGAATGTCGGCGCCGTGTCTTCGACGTCCTCGGGAAGTGCCAGCCAGGTCTGGATGCCGAACAGGCCGTTCGGCCCTTTGCGGGCTGCCTCCGACGTGCGCTCCGAATGAGTCACGCCGCGCCCGGCAACCATCCAGTTCAGCGCGCCCGGCTGGATGATCTGGTCGGCGCCGGTGCTGTCCCGGTGATGAAAATCGCCTTTGAAGAGATACGTCACCGTGCCGAGGCCGATATGCGGATGCGGCCGCACGTCGATCCCCTGCCCGGTCAGCAGTTCCGCCGGCCCCGCCTGATCGAAGAAGATGAAGGGGCCGACCATCTGCCTTTTGGGCGCGGGAAGCGCACGGCGCACTTCGAAACCGCCGAGATCGCGCGAACGCGGAATGATCAGGGTCTCGATCGCATCGAGCCCGACCTCGTCGGGGCAACCGGGTTCAAGTGCGGGATTCCAGCTCATAGGCGCCATCCTCTTCGTGCAGGGCCTAAACCCTCGTTGCCATGACGGGCGGATCATATCGGCCCGCACCGGAAGCGGCGCTCAAGATATCCTGCCGCCCTGCCTTGCACTACCGGTGGATGCGTCCCGCCACTAGGTCCGGATTGCCGTCAGCTGTGTTGCAGAAAGTGGAACGCGGTTCATGATCCTGGCGCCGCGCGTCTCTTGCCGCGAGCGACGGCGGCGCTCTCAGCTTGGTGCGAATCTTTCTGGTCGAGACCCCAGAGCTGCGGGTTGCGCTCGAAATGCGCGATCAGCATTTCGGTCAACACACGAATCTTGCGCGCCGGATGCTGACCGGGTGGACGGATGACATAAGCACCCGCAGGCGGTGGCGGATAGCCGGTCATGATCGGTACGAGCGCGCCGGACGAGACGTAGTCAAACGTGATGCAGTCCGGAAGCCAAGCGATGCCGAGGCCGGCCGCAGCGGCAGCGGCGAGCGCCGTGGCATTGTCAGCCTTGAACCTGCCCTGCGGCTGCACAGAGACGATCTTGTCTCCGTCCATAAGCTGCCAGGTTTCAGTTCCCTGCATGACCGCTTCGTGGGTTGCGATGTCCTCCAGCCTTTCCGGTGCGCCACGCGCCCTGATGTAGTCGGGACTGGCGACCAGTCGCCCATAGATCGGGCCGACGCGCTTGGCGACCAAATTGGAATCCGGGAGATAACCGACGCGGATCGCGCAATCGAAACCTTCAGCAATGAGGTCGACGAACCGATCGCTATAAGATGCATGGATGTGCAAGGCCGGGTGTTGAAGCGCCATGTCGGCGATTACGGGCGCAAAGTGCGTTGGGCCAAAGGTCAGGGGCACTGCAACTCTCAACCGGCCGCGCAGCTCCCCGGCAGGAATGATCGCCTCCCTCGCCAAGTCGATCTCCGCGCTGACCCTTGCTGCATGGTCTCGAAACGTCATGCCTGCGTCGGTCAGCGCGGCACCCCTCGTGGTGCGCGCGACAAGTTGGGCGCCGAGTGCCGATTCCAGCCGCAGCAGGCGTCGACTGACGATGGACTTGGAGATACCGAGCCGTCGCGCCGCTGAAGAGATCCCGCCTGCGTCGGCAACCTCCACAAATGTCCGAATGTCCTCGATGTCCACTGCGACGCTCCCCGTCTCGCAACAAATTGCCCACAACCATCATCCGTTTCTCTAATATAAGAACGTCTAATGCGATCACGAAAACTTTACCACATGCAACGTGGATTTATTTTCCTGCCTTCGAATTAAGCAAACTCATAAGAATTAAGCGGAGGGTGGCCGTTCTTCATTTTGTGAGAACAGCAATGACCAGAACCTTCCTGAACGATCGAAGCGGCAACTTTGCAATATTTGCTGCGTTCGCACTGCCCGTTACTCTCGGCGCAGCCGGTCTTGGCGTCGACGTCGTTCACATGCGCTCCGTGGTTTCAGAGGTGCAACAGATCACCGATGGCGCCGTTCTCGCCGCGACGCGCAGAGCGATGAGCGACAGCGAGCGCAAACAAGTGTTCGAAGATCACCTGCGGTCGCATGTGGCACCTAACGCTTCCTACAAGGTGCTGAACGCGGAATTGCGCAGTGTCGAAGGCACCAACCACATCGAAGTCACGGGAGACGTCACGCTCGCTGTCGACACGTTCTTCCTTCACAACGCCCGTAAGGAACCAGCGCGGGTAATCGCGGCCGCTTACCAATCCACCAAGGCTGTCGAAATCGGGCTCGTGCTCGACAACACCGGATCGATGGGACAGGAGGGCATCGACACTCTCAAGAGTGCTGCTCTCGGTCTGCTGGGCGTCGTGCAAGATGGCGCTTCCGCCGGCAAGGACATCCGCGTCGCAGTCGTTCCCTTCGTTACTGCCGTCAACATCAAGGGTGAAGGCTTTGATCCGATCTGGATCGATGATGAGGGCGAGTCCCTCTACAATGGCTGGACCTTTCTCGACGAAGACGAGCGTGAGCGTCGTGGCGAAGGCCTTCCCACGGACTGGGAAGACAACGCGGCGCGGTCTGGGGGTGGTGACGATGACGATGACGACGACGACGACGACGATGATGATGATGACAACGACGAGAAAGCCTGTGGCAATCAAGGGCAACGCGACCAAGCCAAGGCTTTGAGAGATGCCTGTCGTCAGCAGCGGCTTGCTAAGCTGGAGTATCCGCACCAGACGGCATTGTTCAGTGTGTCCGGCACGCAGTGGAAAGGATGCGTCGAAGCGCGTCCCTATCCGCTCAATCTCGGGCTCGAGCCACCACGCTCCCGGGATCCCGATACGCTTTTCGTTCCCTATTTCGCACCCGACGAACCGGGAACCGCAACCCTGGACGGGGGGAACGATTCCACCAAGTTCAACAATTCCTGGCTGAACGATGTCGTGGACGGCAGCACGGCCGAGGTTCAGCGTTCGGCGCTCAAATACATCGATCCGGAGGTGCGGCGGGTCGAAGAGGCCAAGTCTCTCACCCGCGGGCCGAACCGCGCTTGCCCGACGCCCATCGTTCCCCTTTCGCGGGATATGGCCAAGGTGCGCGCCGGGATCAACGCCATGCAATTCTGGAACGGCTCCGGTACGAACATCGCGGAAGGACTGGCCTGGGGGTGGCGGGTGATGACCCCGGGCGCGCCCTACACACAGGCTGCTGCGATCGACCCGGCGAGCACCTCCAAATTCATCGTGCTCATGACAGACGGACGCAACGTGTCCTTCGGCTCCAGCAACACGATGAACAAGTCGGATTACGGATCCTACGGCTTCCTGGCAGACGGGCGAATTGCCGGTGCCAGCACCTCATCGAGTGCCGAAAAGACGCTGAACAATTGGACGCTGAAAATCTGCGAAGACATCAAGGCGCAGCAGATCGAGATCTTCACCGTGCTCTACAAGGAAACGGACACCAACGTTCAGAAGATGCTGAAGCAGTGCGCGACCAAGCCCGGCAATTTCTACATGGCCACCAAGACGGCAGGGCTCATCAGCGCTTTTGGCGACATCGCCCGGCAGATGTCGCCGCTCCGCCTGATCCGGTAACGGCGGCATGGCAAACCTTGCCGATGGAGGAACCGGTCCATCGGCAAGACGGCTCTCGTGACCTCAGGGAAGTCGTTTGCCGGTGTCTGCCGCAAAAACATGCAGCAAAGCCGGATCGATGCGCGCTTCCATCGTGTCGTCCAGTTCGCCATCGATCGGCGCCGAGACCACGATGCGGTCGCTGCCGAGATGTCCATGCACCAGGCGGCTTGGGCCCAGTTCCTCGACATAGGCGATCCGGACCGGAAGCCCCTGCGGCTCGCCCGTGCGGCGCGCGAGGGTCAGGTCTTCCGCTCTCATTCCGATGGTCAACGGACCCTGTGGCAGCGAACGCCCGGCCAGCGGAATCGTCGCGTCGGACAGGCGAAGGCCGTTGCCGTCGCGGGTGGCGGAGATAAGGTTCATCGCCGGCGAGCCGATGAAGCTTGCGACGAAGGTGGATTGCGGATGGCGGTAGATTTCGAGCGGGGTCCCGATCTGCTCGATGCGTCCCTTGTTGAGCACGACGAGACGATCCGCGAGCGTCATCGCCTCGAGCTGGTCGTGGGTAACGTAGACCGAGGTCGTCGCAAGGCGTCTCTGCAGCAGCTTGATCTCGCCACGCATCTCGACACGCAGCTTCGCATCGAGGTTCGACAGCGGCTCGTCGAAGAGGAACGCCGCAGGTTCGCGCACGATGGCGCGTCCCATAGCCACGCGCTGGCGCTGACCGCCGGAGAGCTGACGAGGCTTGCGATCGAGATATTCGCCGATCTGCAGGATGCGGGAAGCCTCGGCGACGCGCCGCTCGATCTCCGCCTTGGGCGTGCCGCGGTTCTTCAACCCGTAGGCCATGTTCGCACGCACCGTCATGTGCGGGTAAAGCGCGTAGTTCTGGAACACCATGGCGATGTCGCGCTCTGCCGGTTCCTTGTCGTTGACCACGCGGCCGGCGATGGAGACGGTGCCGTCCGTGATCGTCTCGAGACCCGCGATCATGCGCAGCAGGGTCGACTTTCCGCATCCCGACGGACCAACCAGAACGACCATCTCGCCGGTTTCGATGGCGAGGTCGATGCCGGACACCGCTTCCGCGCCACCGGGATACACCTTGCGCAGGTTTTTGAGTTCAATCGCCGACATGGCTATTTCTCCGTCTCGACGAGGCCCTTCACGAAGAGCCTCTGCATGCAGATGACGACCAGCACCGGCGGCAGCATTGCGAGCACGACGGTCGCCATCACCGTGTTCCATTGCGGGTAGCTGTCGGCCACGTCGGCCATGCGCTTGATGCCCATGACGACGGTGTAATAATCCGAGCTCGTCGTGATCAGCAGCGGCCAGAGATACTGGTTCCAGCCATAGATGAAGAGGATCACGAAAAGCGCGGCGATGTTGGTGCGCGACAGCGGAAGCAGGATGTCGAAGAAGAACTTCATGGGACCTGCTCCATCGACGCGTGCGGCTTCCATCAATTCGTCCGGCACCGTCAGGAAGAACTGCCGGAACAGGAACGTTGCCGTCGCGGACGCGATCAGCGGGATCGACAGGCCCGCGTAGGAATTGAGCATCCCCAGATTGGCGACCACCTGGAATGTCGGCACGATCCGCACTTCGACCGGCAGCATCAGCGTGACGAAGATCGCCCAGAACGCGAGTGCGCGAAACGGGAAGCGGAAATAGACGATCGCGAAGGCGGAAAGCAGCGAGATGACGATCTTTCCGATGGCGATCGTCAACGCCATGATCAGCGAGTTCGTCATCATCAGGCTGATCGGCGGAATTCCGGAGGTCGAGACGCCCGATGACAGCACCTGCCGGTAGTTCTCCACGGCATGGGGTCCCGGCAGCAGCGGGATGATGCCCGACATGAAATCGGTCGGTCCATGGGTGGAAGCGATGATCGCCAGATAGACGGGAAACGCGACGAGCGCCACGCCGGCAATCAGGACGAGGTGCGCGGTAAGCTTCAGGAGCGGCCGGTTCTCGATCATCGGTCAGTACTCCACGCGCCGTTCGATGTAGCGGAACTGGATGAAGGTGAAGACCGTCACGATCGCCATGAGGATGACCGACTGTGCTGCCGACGAGCCGAGGTTCAGGCCGATGAAGCCATCGTCGAAGACCTTGTAGACGAGTATGTTCGTCGCCTGGTTGGGACCGCCTTCGGTGGTCGCGTGGATCACCGCGAACGTGTCGAACATCGCGTAGACGACGTTGACCACCACGAGGAAGAACGTCGTCGGCGACAAGAGCGGCAGCGTGATGGTGAAGAAGCGCTTGATCGGCCCCGCGCCATCGATCGCCGCGGCCTCCGTCAACGAGCGCGGAATGGCGTGCAGCCCGGCAAGGAAGAACAGGAAGTTGTAGGAGATCTGCTTCCAGCTCGAGGCGATCACGACGAGGATCATCGCGTCGGTGCCATCCAGGCCATGGTTCCAGTTATAGCCCGCCTGGCGCATCAGATAGGACAGGATGCCGATCGTGGGATTGAACATGAACCACCACATGACGCCTGCAACCGCCGGCGCGACGGCATAGGGCCAGATGATGAGGGTGCTGTAAGTCTGCTGACTGCGGATCATGCCATTGGCGGCGACAGCCAGCGCAAGGGCAATGACGATGGACAGGACGGCGACGCTCGTTGCGAAGACAGCCGTGACCGCCATGGAGTTGAGGTAACTCGCGCTCTGGAAGAGCCGCGTGTAATTGTCGAACCAAATGAACTGCGTCGAGAAGCCGAACGCATCTTCGCGAAGAAAAGACTGGCGAAACGCCTGTGCTGCCGGCCAGAGAAAGAAGATCGCGGTCACGGCAAGCTGCGGCGCCAACAGCATGTAGGGCAGCGCCCGATTGGAAAAGACTGTCCGCTTGCTTTGCATCGATCAACCGGGATTGACGGGCAGGAACCCGTAAGGAACGGTGCAGGCGGACCGATGGAATCGGCCCGCCTGCAGGTGACAGGTTGAAGCCTTGGGCCTCAAACGGTTCAGCCGTTGATTTCTTCGAACTCGCGGATCAGCTCGTTGCCCCGCTCCACGACAGCGTCGAGCGCTTCTTCAGCGGTCTTGCTTCCGGCCAGGAGCGCCTGGAATTCCTCGTCGATGATCGTACGGATCTGGACGTAGTTGCCGAAACGCAGGCCCTTGGAGTTTTCGGTCGGCTCGTTGAGCGTGATCTGCTCGATCGAGACGTCGGAACCCGGGTTTTCAGCGTAGAAGCCCTGCTCCTGGCCGAGATCATAGGCAGCCTGCGTGATCGGCAGGTAACCGGTTTCCTGGTGCCACTTGGCCTGAACTTCCTGCGACGACAGATAGGAGAAGAAGTCGGCTACGCCGGCATAGTCTTCTTCTGCCTTGCCCTGGAGAACCCACAGCGTCGCACCGCCGATGATCGAGTTCTGCGGAGCGCCTTCGACGTCCTCGTAGTAGGGCAGCATGCCGTAGCCGACTTCGAAGTCGGTGGCATTTTCGACGACACCGGCGCGCGAGGCAGACGAATTCATGTAGATCGCGCATTCCTGAGCGTAGAATTTCGGCGGGGCATCATCACCACCGACCGGGCCGCCATACTGGAAGATGCCTTCCTGCTGCCAGCGGGCCAGGTTTTCCCAGTGACGGGTCTGGACGTCGCCATTGACGGTCAGTTCGGTGCCGAGTCCGCCGAAACCGTTTTCCAACGTGCCGATCGGCTGATTGTGCCAGGCCGACAGGTTTTCCAAGTGGATCCAGGAGATCCAGCCGGAGGTGAAGCCGCAGGTGGCTGCACCCGAATCGATGATCTGCTGGGAAAACTGCTCCAACTCTTCCCAGGTGCGCGGCGGCTGCTCGGGGTCGAGACCGGCTTCTGCGAAAACGTCCTTGTTGTAGTAGACGATCGGGGTCGACGAGTTGAACGGCATCGACAGCATGTTGCCATCCGTGTCGGTGTAGTAGCCGACGACCGAAGGCAGGAAGTTGGCGGGATCGAAGTCCTCGCCGGCGTCCGCCATCACTTCGTAAACCGGATAGACCGCGCCTTCGGCAGCCATCATGGTGCCGGTGCCGACTTCGAAGACCTGGACGATATGCGGCTGCTCGTTGGCGCGGAACGCGGCGATGGCTGCCGTCATCGTCTCGGGATAGGTGCCCTTGTAGGTCGGCACGACCGTGTGCTCGTCCTGGCTCTCATTGTAATCAACGACGATGGCTTCGAGCTTCGCGCCCAATTCGCCACCCATGGCATGCCACCACTGGATTTCCGCGGAATTGGCTTGCGTCATGCTGGTCGACAGCAGCAGTGCTGCCAGAAGTGCTTTCTTCATGGTTCTCTCCTGGACCCTGCGCGCCGAGACAGCCGGCGACGCTGGGGCAGCGATAGAGCCGAAGCATGACAGTGAGTTGAACCTGAAATGACGCTTGGATGACAGTGCAACCGCAAGCCGAGACGCTACTTGGCCGTGTCTGCAAAACCGCATTCGTCACCCGCGCCGCTGCCCGCATGCTCTTCATGGCGATCACCACCGCAGCGTCACGCAACCGTTATAGAGCGCCACTAGAAGGGCCGCAGTCGAACGGGGCGCGGCTGCCGGCTGTGCCCCTTGCACAACGGAGCTTTGAACATGCGCACACTTCTCGCCGCCCTGGTGCTTGCCGCCGCATCATCGTCCGCTCTCGCAGCCGAGGGCACGCTCGTTCTCTACACAAGCCAGCCGAACACGGATGCGCAGCAGACCGCCGATGCCTTCATGGCAAAATATCCGGACGTGACCGTCGAGTGGGTGCGCGACGGCACGCCGAGGATCATGGCGAAGCTGTCGGCCGAGATCGAGGCCGGCCAGCCGCAGGCAGACGTGCTTCTCATCGCCGATATCGTCACGATGGAAGGTCTCAAGGCCGATGGCCGGCTTCTCGCATTTCCCGAAGCCGAGATCGAAGGGATCGACGAAGCGCTTGTCGACGCCGACCGCACCTATTTCCCGACGAAGCTGATCACCACCGGCATCGTCTACAACACCAACGCACCGATGGTTCCGACGAGCTGGCTCGATCTCACCAAGCCGGAGGCGGCGAACATGATCGCGATGCCGAGCCCGCTGACATCGGGTGCCGCGATGATTCATACCGTGACGCTTACCGGAAACCTGGACAATGGCTGGGATTTCTACAGTGCGCTGGCTGAAAACGGTGCGCAGGCATCGGGCGGCAATGGCGACGTTCTGCAGGCGGTCTCGGGCGGCGACAAGCTTTACGGCATGATCGTCGACTTCATGCCCATCCGCGAAAAAGCCAAAGGCGCGCCAGTGGAGTTCGTGTTCCCGACCGAAGGCGTCTCGGCCGTCACCGAGCCGGTCGCCATTTTGTCGACCACACAGAACCCTGAGGCTGCCAAGGCCTTCGTGAACTTCCTGCTCTCCGAAGAAGGTCAGTCGCTCGCGGTTCAGCAGGGTTACATTCCTGCCCGGGCCGACGCAGGCCTGCCGGAAGGGTACCCGGACCGGTCGACCATCAACGTGCTTCCCTATGACGCCGCTGCCGCTCTTGCCGACGACGCTGCGAACAAGGAACGGTTCTCCGAACTGATGGGCCAGTAGGACTTTGCCGAGGGCAAATGCCTGAACTTTCACACAGCCTGTCCGGCCAAGCCGCCGCCCCGCTCGCACATCGCCTGCGGGGGCGGCAATCGCCAACAGGGTTGGGCCGCGCATCGCGGCCCTCTTTGTCATCAGCGTCATCCTCGTTCTCGGCCTCCTGCCGATCGCGAGAATCATCCTTGCCGCGATTGCGCCTGGGCTGGTCTTCGATCTCTCGATCATCGGCGAGCAGTGGACACGCGCCACCACGTTGCGCGCCATGTGGAACACGCTCGACACGGCCTTCTTCGGCGCCGTGATCGCGCTCCTGATCGGCGGGCCTTTCGCCTTTGCGGTGGCGATGACCGATATGCCGACGCGGCGCTCACTCGGCTTCCTCCTGCTTCTGCCGCTGATCATCGCACCGCAGGTGACCGCGCTCTCCTGGCTGCACATGACCGGCCCGTCCAGCACGCTTCTCAACATGCTGGGGATCGCGCCGGCGCCCGGAACACCGAACCCGATCCTCGGTCGACAAGGCATCATCCTGCTCTTCGGCGTCCAGCACGCGCCGATCGTCTTCATCACGCTTCGTGCCGGCCTGGTCGGGCTGCCGGGCGACCTGATCGAAGCCGCACGCGCCTCTGGTGCAACTCCGTTGCGCGCATTCTACACGATCGTTCTTCCCCTGATGCGGCCGTGGATCGCTGCAGCCGGCGCACTCGCCTTCGTGTCCGGCATCGGCAATTTCGGCATCCCCGCGCTTCTGGGACTGCCCGTCAATTATCTGACCTTGCCCACGCTCATCTATCGCCAGATGTCGAGCTTCGGGCCTGGCGTCCTGCCGCAGATGGCAAGCCTGTCGGTTCTCATCGGTGTGCTCGCCCTTCTCGGGATCCTCGCGCAATCCTTCGCGATGCGCGGGCGCACGACCCGTTACGGTCAGGGGCGAGCGGCACGGATCAGCCTGGGGCAATGGCGCTATCCCGCTGCAGGCCTCGCATGGCTGCTTTTGACAGTCGTGCTGCTGATGCCGGCCCTTGCGCTGTTGACCACATCGTTGGTGCCCGCCTTCGGCGTTCCGCTGACCCTACAAACCATGACCCTCGCCAATTTCGAAGAGGTCCTGCTGCGGCAGGCATCGACGATCCGGGCGTTCCAGAATTCGGCGATGCTGGCGGGTGCTGCGGCGTTGATCCTGGCCGCAGTCGCCCTTCCGATCGCCATCGTGCTGGAGCGGTTCAGCACGCCGTCACGCCGGATCCTGCAAGGCATCGCCGAGCTGCCCTATGCGCTGCCGGGTATCGTGCTTGCCATCGCCTGCATCCTGCTGTTCCTGCGGCCGCTGCCACTGATCGGCAGTCTTTACGCCACGGCTTGGATAATTCTCATCGCCTATCTCATGCGGTTCCTGACCCTCGCCATGAAGCCAGTGGCCAATGCCGTAACGCGCATTCCGCTCGAGTTCGACGAGGCGGCGGCGACCTGCGGGGCCTCGCCGCTGCGCCGCGTCGTGACCATCACGGCACCGCTCGCCGCGCCGGCCGCCGCGGCTGCTGCGCTCTTGGTGTTCATGAGTGCCTTCAACGAGCTCACCGTCTCGGCGCTGCTGTGGTCGAGCCGCAACGAGACGCTCGGTGTCGTTCTGTTCAGCCTTCAGGAAGCGGGGCTCGGTCCGCAGGCTGCCGCGATTGCCGTCGCGACGGTCGTCGTCGTCGTGGCCTTGCTCGCCGTGCTCGACCGGCTGGCGACCCGTTTGCCACAAGGTGTGCTGCCCTGGCGTTGAGCCTTCGCCTCAGCGCGGAATGATCCAGGCATCCGACACAGCGATCTGAACGTTCGCACCCGGCACGGGCGGCTCTGCGCAATCGACCACGACATGCTCGCGTTGACCGGGGATCTCGAGAGAGACTTCAAAAACCGGCCCACGATATATTGTCGACACGACGCGCGCCGGTATGCCCGTTTCGGCGAGCGACAGGGCCTCGGGGCGCAGCAGAACGCGCACCTTCGGCCCGCTCACCGAATCGGAGCAGCGCGCGGAAATGCGGTGTCCACCGATCTCGATGTCCGCCCCGCCTTCACCGCCCGAGTGCCATGTCGCATCGAGGCGGGCTCCGCGGCCGACGAAGCCTGCCACGCTTTCATCAATCGGGGCGCGATAGATCTCGGTCGGGGCCGCGCATTGCAAGATGCGCCCATCCTTCATGACGGCGATGCGATCGGACAGAGCGAGCGCCTCCGACTGGTCGTGCGTCACATAAACCATGGTTGCGCCTAGGCGGCGGTGAATGTCGCGGAAGGCATCGACCATGGTGGCACGCAGATGCATGTCGAGATTGGCGAGCGGCTCGTCGAAGAGAACGATCCGCGCCTCTGCCACCACGCAGCGCGCGAGCGCCACGCGCTGCCGCTGGCCGCCGGACAGTTCTTCGACGCGCCTCTTCCCGAAGCCGGCGAGACCCACTGTCTCCAGAACTTCGGCAACCCGCCGCGCGCTCTCGGCACCCGACACGCCACGGGTCGCAAGCGGATAGGTGATGTTCGATTCTACGTCCATATGCGGCCAGAGCGCGTAGGACTGAAACACGACGCCAACGCCGCGCCGTTCTGGCGGCACCTGGCGCTCCCGATCGGCAACCGTCTGCCCGTCGAACTTGATGGTACCCTCATCGGGTTTGTCGAAACCCGCAATCAGCCGCAGCATCGTCGTCTTCCCACAGCCCGACGGCCCCAGCAACGAGGTGAAGGATCCGGCAGGCAGATCGAGGCTAACCGTGTCGAGCGCGCGCTCGGCTCCGAAGCGGCGGGTAATGCCGGCAAGACTGATGTGAACCATCAGCGCTGCTTGCCAGCCTTTTGTGACAGTCGAGCGACGGGGTTCACCTGGGCGTTGAAATGGTCAGCGCCATGACAGGGCCCGGACTAGCGCAATCTGGACCGAAAAGAAGCGAAGTAAATCTTACACAGCAAGAAGCCGCCGGAACGAACGCAGGTGGTTTATTGGCTGGCTACTGGCGGCGGATTTCGAAGATCAGAGCGCGCAGCGTAACCGAAGTTGCGCGCTGTTTTGGATAGTAAAGGCAAATGCCGGGGAACGATGCGCACCAGTCGTCGAGCACCGCCACCAGCCGTCCGGCGATCAGATCAGCTGATGCCGCCTGTTCGGTAACGTAGGCAAGGCCGCAGCCGAGACGTGCAGCCTCCAGCGCCAGCGTGTTGTTGCCCAGGATCAACCTTCCGGTGACCGGAACAGTTATTTCGTGACCCTTGCTCGCGAACTCCCATTGGATCAGCCGGCCAGACGGCCTGCGGGCGCGTATGCAGGCGTGATCCAGGAGATCAGCAGGGCGCTGCGGTGCGGGGACCCGCTTCAGATAATCGGGCGCGCCCACGACGATGAATCGCTGATCAGGCCCAACCGGCACTGCAACCATGTCGCGTGGCACATCCTCGGTCAGGCGGAGCCCCGCGTCAAAACCATGGGCCACAATGTCGGAGAGCTGGCCATCTTCCACAAGATCGATTTCGACACCAGGATACCGCCACTGCAGACGCGCGATGACCGGCAGCAACAGCGCAAGTCCTGATCCAGAGCCGTTGATGCGCAGCAATCCACCCGGCTCGGCGCGTCGTGCCGTCATTTCGGTCATCGCGCTCTCGATCTCGCGAAGAGCGGGCGTGGCACGTGCGAGAAAGGCGGCCCCGTCTTCCGTTAGCGCTACGCTGCGGGTGGTGCGGTTGAATAGCCTCACACCCAGACGTGTCTCTAGCCCGGCCACCTGACGGCTGAGCGTCGAAGGTGGCAGATCCAGCCGCATTGCTGCCGCGCGAAAGCTGCCTTGCTCCACGATTTCAACCAAGAGCCGGATCTGCGACAGGGTCATATCAGTCATTGTACCGTCCGATGCACCACTTGATGCCGAATTATATCGATTATCGGACGGAAATCCCGGTTGTAGGTAGAGGGCAGGCTGAGAAAAAGGATTACCCATGACCATTGCATCACGAACTGTCCTGATTACCGGCACGTCCTCCGGCTTCGGAGAAGCCACCGTGCGCCGCTTTGCAGCCGCGGGTTGGAACGTCATCGCTACTCTGCGCAACCCGCCCGCTGCACCTGACTTCCCAAAGAACGTGCTCGTGAAGCGATTGGACGTGCAGGATCGGTCGAGCATCGAGATGGCTATTGCCGAGGGTACCGCGCAGTTCGGCAGTATCGATGTTCTTGTGAACAATGCGGGCTTTGGCCTCCACGGCTTCTTCGAGACCACACGACGCGAGAAGATGCTGCAACAGTTCGAGGTCAATGTCTTTGGACTGATGGATGTCACGCGTGCCATCCTCCCGCAGATGCGTGCACAGCGGCATGGCGTGATCTTGAACGTGACCTCGGGCGCTGGTGTGTTCGGACTGCCGATGATCTCGCTTTATGCCGCGTCGAAATTCGCCGTTGAGGGATTCTCGGAAGCCTTAATGCATGAGGTCGCGCCATTCGGCATAGCCGTAAAGCTCACCGAGCCCGGTGGGGTTCGGGAAACCCGCTTCGGGCAGCGCGCCGGCGCCGAGGCGTCAGGAGCCCTGGACATTGCGGACTACGCGCCGTTGCAGGAGCGTGCAACTGCGGTGTTCGCCGCGATAGCGGATAGCCGCAGCCATGGCACCTCGGACGAAGTTGCTGAAGTCATCGTTGCTGCAGCTACCGATGGTAGCACGCAATTGCGCTATGTCGCGACCGACGGCATCAAACCTTGGGTCGAAGCCCGGCGCAAGAATGGCGAGGACGCTTACATCGAAACGATGCGTGCGGCGGTCGGATTGGGAGCGCTCTAGATCGCAGGGCTACATTTGCGGTTAATGGCACGCTGGACGAGGTTCGATGTCGATTGGAAGTGAGATCCGCGCATCCAACGTGCCGGAGCGGAGCATTAGGGACTTGTGAAAGTGTCGCATCGATGCGGCTGTAAAAGGTATTTACAGCTTGAACCGTCAGACTTCGATATCTCGGGAAATCAAGATGTTAACATCTTGCTGGTGCCCAGAAGAGGACTCGAACCTCCACACCCTTGCGAGTACCAGCACCTGAAGCTGGCGCGTCTACCAATTCCGCCATCTGGGCAACTGGCGCCGATGTAAGGGGCGCAGGTTGCACTGTCAACGGCTTTTCTCGGCAGTGCGCAACAACCGACTGCCTTGATCATCCGTGGATAACATGACTATTGTAGTCATGTTTTTAATCTTGGTCGTCGGAGATGAAGCATGTGTGCGGGTTGCAGCGGAGCGGGGCGGGACAGTGCGCCCAGGGTCGGAGCCCGGCTGCGGCTGTGGGCGTTTGAGGACTTGGCGCACTGCCCCGTGATCGGAACGTGCCTGACACACGCGGATCTCACACGCATCGCAGCATCGCTGCGGCTTGTCTTCCCGAAAGACGCGCAGGACTACGACGTTCACGGCCATTTCGTGCGTGCGGCCACGGCAGACACTGCAGAAGCACGCGCCGTTTCGAAGCTGCTCGACGAGCGGCATGCGGGGCTCTTGCGGCGCGTTCGGCGCGAACACTGCCAGGAAGCGCTGCTTCGGCTCTGGAACGAGATGAAAGGTGACGGGCGGATCGCCGGAGGGTTCTGGGCCTTCATGACCTCGACCAATGTGGGCACCGCATTGCGCGGCCACATCTTCGGCGAAGTGCATATGCTTTCGCACCTGATGGGCAGCGCCAGCCGGCGCCAGAGCGAGGAAAGCGCACGCCTGAAAGCGGAGCTCGAGGATGTGCGCATGCGGGCGAACCGGCAGGAAGCCCATGCGCGCCAGACCGTGCTCGAGCGTGATGCGCAGATTGCCCAGCTGGAAGACGCGCTGGTGGAAGCCCAGCGGGCCCTTGTCTCCAAAACGGCGAATCACCCGACGGAGACGAAAGAAGCCGCAGGCACCTTTTCACCTGCCCGGCGCCAAAAGCTCGAGCGGGCACTCACGGTCTCTCGGGGCCGCGCGCGGGCGGCCGAAGCGGAAGTCAAGCGGTTGAGAATGGCTGCCGAAGCGCGCGGTCGCGCACCGACGCCCGCGGCCGAGCCGCAAAAACCATTGCCGGCACACACGCCGCTGCGTCCGATGGCGCGTCTTCAAGGGCTGAACGTGCTCTATGTCGGCGGGCGAAACGGCCAGGCGCACCATCTTAAGGCGCTTGCGGAGACATTCGGCGCGCATTTCCACCACCATGACGGTGGTCTGGAGGATGCGGTGACGCGGATCGACGACGTCCTGCCTTCGATCGACTGCGTGTTCTGCCCGATCGACTGCGTCAGCCATGATGCGTGCCTGCGCGCCAAGCAGGGCTGCAAGAAGCTCGGTAAGTCCTTCGTGCCGTTGCGCAGTGCGAGCCGCGCATGCCTAAGACATGCCCTCGTTTCGATGATCGGCTCCGATGATCCTGCCGACCCATCTGCCACAGTCGGGCGGAACCCTACGCAGAACCCCGGCGTTTACGCCTAAAGTCCAGTGCGACAATGTTGCAGAGCAGCAAAAGCGTGCTAACCTCTTTTTACACAATCGCTGTCATAAAGACTTTCACGAACCGGGATCAGCGGTGCATTGGAGCGGAGGCTCAGGCCGAAGCTTCCTTTTAAGGGCTGGGTGGAATAGCGGGCGGCGGGAAACCGCCGAGCGAGCGAGAGCCTGAAACACCTCTGCGGCCGGGTCCTCAACAAGGGCTCTCGCCAATGTTCTATCAGTTCTACGAAATGGGCCACGCTGCTGTCGCGCCATGGCGTGCCGCGGCGGATGCGATGAAGATCGCCTATCAGAACCCGCTCAATCCGCTGTCGCACACTGCATTCGGGCGCGCCGTCGCTGGCGGCATGGAAGTGTTCGAGCGCACCACCCGTCGCTACGGCAAGCCGGAATTCGGCTTAAAGACGACCAGCCTCAACACCGGACGCGTTTCGGTACACGAGAAGGTCGTCTGGTCGCGCCCCTTCTGCAATCTCATTCACTTCGAACGCGCGCTGCCGGCCAATCACCGCCCTGATCCCAAGATCCTCATCGTGGCGCCAATGTCGGGCCACTACGCGACATTGCTGCGCGGCACTGTGGAAGCCCTGCTGCCCAAGGCAGAGGTCTACATCACCGATTGGATCGACGCCCGGATGGTGCCGGTCACCGAAGGGCATTTCGATCTCGACGACTATATCGACTACGTCATCTCGATGCTGCATGCGCTCGGACCGGATACCCATATGATGGCGGTCTGCCAGCCGTCGGTACCGGTGCTTGCGGCTGTGGCGCTGATGGAAGCGCGCGGCGATACGATGGCGCCGTCCTCGATGACGCTGATGGGTGGCCCGATCGACACGCGCCGTAACCCCACCGCCGTCAACCAGCTTGCGCAGGACAAGCCGCTCTCCTGGTTTGCCGACAATGTCGTCATGCAGGTGCCGTGGCCGCATCCGGGCTTCGGGCGCGATGTCTATCCGGGCTTCCTGCAGCTGTCCGGCTTCATGTCGATGAACCTCGACAAGCACATGAACGCGCAGAAGGACTTCTTCTGGCACATGGTGCAGAACGACGGCGATTCGGCCGAAAAGCACCGCGAATTCTACGACGAGTATCTCGCCGTGATGGACCTGACGGCGGAATTCTACCTGCAGACGGTTGATACCGTGTTCATCAAGCACGCGCTGCCGAAGGGCGAGATGATGCACCGCGCCGAGCGCGTGGATTGCAGCCAGATCCGCAACGTGGCGCTTCTCACCATCGAGGGCGAGAACGACGACATCTCCGGCATCGGCCAGACCGAGGCGGCGCAGACGCTGTGCAGCAACATTCCCGACACGATGCGCCACCACTACATGCAGCCGAAGGTCGGCCATTACGGCGTGTTCAACGGCTCGCGTTATCGGGCGGAGATCGCGCCGCGCATTCTCGATTTCATGCGCACCCATTCCGCTGCCAACCGCAAGGCAGCTGCCGCGAAGACGAAATCGCCCGTGCGCAAGGTCATCCAGGGCGGCAAGACAAGCTGAGACCCCGCCTTCTTGACGAAAGTCGATAACGTCTTTCGATAGTTAGCGGATTCGCAGGGGCGTGTTCTTGAACCGCCACAATCTTTTCCCCAACTCGAAGTGAAGGGGCGGCAAGGGTGCCGTTCTTACACAACGACGAGGAAAGAGATGACCACTTCCCATGTGCATGCCGCTTCGGCCAGCAAGCCGGTGATCCGGCCTGAATGGACGCCCGCGACCATCGCGCTGATGGTGCTCGGTTTCATCGTTTTCTGGCCGCTGGGCCTGGCCATGCTCGCCTACATCATCTGGGGCGACAGGCTTCCGGCACTGAAGCGCGATGTAAACAAGGCGACAGACAGCATGTTTTCGACATTCTCGCGGGCAACCGGCACCGCACGCACACCGACCGGCAACGTTGCCTTCGACGACTGGCGCTCGGCTGAGCTGAAGCGTCTCGACGAAGAGCGCGCGCGCCTGGAAGCCATGCGCGACGAGTTCGAGGATTATGCCCGCGAGCTGCGCCGCGCAAAGGATCAGGAAGAGTTCGATCGCTTTATGGCTCACCGCCGCACCACATCCGGCGAGCGCAGCGGTCCAACGATCGACGCGGCGTAACCGAGAAGACGGTCGCCTCATTCGGTTCAAGCTTCCCCTGCCCCATCCGGTGACAAGACCGTAACACCGCGTCTGCGGCGCCTCGCGAAAGCGGGGCGCCGTTTCTCTTTTCCAGGCCCCGCTCTGCACGAATCATCTAGACTGGACAGCATGTTCAAGGCGCTTTCCCCATTGTTGCGCGGCCGCAAGCCAAAGCCTCGACAAGCGCTTCGCGAGGTGCGGGTGCATGATCGCGTTCTGCCTCTCGTCATCGCAGAGCATGGCCGCAGCACGCGCCTGACATTGCGCATCGAGCCGGGTGGTCGCGGTTTGAAGGTCACCGTGCCGCCGGGCGTCCCGGCGAGCGAGATCGACCGCTTCATCGAACGCCAGCAAGGGTGGCTGATGACGCGGCTTGCCCGATATCCGGCTGGGTCATCGATCGTCGACGGCGGTCAGATCAGCCTGCGCGGCGTGGACCATGTGATCCGCGCAACCGGAAAGGTGCGAGGCCGCACCGCATCTGTCGTCGAAAATGGCCGGGCCTTTCTCGATGTCGGCGGTGAGCCCGAACATCTGTCGCGCCGCATCCGCGATTTTCTCAAGAAGGAAGCACGGCAAGATCTAACCGACGCGGTCGCTCGCCATGCCGGAACACTGAAAAAGCGCCCAGGAAGGATCACGATCAAGGACACCCGCTCGCGCTGGGGTTCGTGTACGTCTGACGGCAACCTCGCCTTTTCCTGGCGCATCGTCATGGCGCCGCCCCATGTCATCGACTATCTCGCAGCTCACGAAGTGGCGCATCTCGCCGAGATGAACCACGGTCCGCAATTCTGGTCGACCTGTCGCGCGCTCTGCGCCGAAACCGATGCTGCTCGGGCCTGGCTGAAACGGCATGGCACGCTTCTGCACGCGGTCGACTTCGGCGCGTGAACGACACCCCGCCGGCCTCGACTCCGGCGTCTTTTCGTGGCACCTGACCGCGATGGACATCCAGGTCAAAATCTGTGGCCTTTCCGACGACACCGCGGTCAGGGCAGCGCTCGACGGCGGCGCAAGCCATATCGGCTTCATTTTCTTTCCGCCTAGCCCGCGGCATGTGAGCATCGAAGCGGCTCGCGCGTTACGGGCCCCGGCGCGCGGCCGCGCGCTTGCGGTTGCCGTCACGGTCGATGCCGACGACGCTCAGCTGGACGAGATCGTGTCGGTCATGGAGCCGGACGTTCTCCAGCTTCACGGCAAGGAAGGCCCCGAGCGCGTGCGCGCGGTCAAGGCCCGATACGGTCTGCCCGTGATCAAGGCCTGCTCGATCCGCGACGCCGGTGACGTCGATGCAGCGCTCGCCTACCGCTCGGTGGCCGACCGGCTGCTCCTCGACGCCAAGGCGCCGGCAGGATCGAAACTCCCGGGCGGCAACGGCGTCAGCTTCGATTGGGGGCTTCTTGCCACGCTTGACGAAGGCGTCGATTACATGCTTTCCGGTGGGATCACGATCGGCAATGTCGACAATGCGCTGAGCGTGACACATGCCCGCGCGCTCGACGTCTCCTCTGGTGTCGAAAGCGCTCCGGGCGTAAAGGACGCTCAACTGATCTCGCAGTTTCTCCGAACGGTCGATGAGCGCGGACATGGCGCGCGCAGTCCGGCTGAGGTCGGGCAAGGGAGTTTCTCATGAACCAGCTTCTGAAGCCGAATTCCTTCCGGGCCGGCCCGGACGAGGACGGTCGTTTCGGCATCTTCGGCGGGCGCTTCGTCGCCGAAACGCTGATGCCTCTGATCCTGGACCTGCAGGACCACTGGACCAATGCCAAGACCGATCCAGCCTTCAAGCAGGAGCTCGACTGGCTGAACACCCATTATATCGGTCGTCCGAGCCCGCTTTATTTCGCCGAGCGGATGACGGAAGAACTCGGCGGCGCGAAGATCTATTTCAAGCGCGACGAGCTGAACCACACGGGCAGCCACAAGATCAACAATTGCGTTGGACAGATCCTGCTCGCCAAGCGCATGGGTAAGACCCGCATCATCGCCGAGACCGGTGCCGGCCAGCACGGTGTGGCAACGGCAACGGTTGCCGCACGCTTTAACCTGCCCTGCATTGTCTATATGGGCGCAACCGACATCGAGCGGCAGGCACCGAACGTCTTCCGCATGAAGCTTCTCGGCGCCGAAGTCCGCCCCGTCACGTCGGGCAACGGCACGCTCAAGGATGCGATGAACGAGGCGTTGCGTGACTGGGTCACCAATGTCGACAGCACCTATTACCTCATCGGAACCGCGGCCGGACCGCACCCCTACCCGGAAATGGTGCGCGACTTCCAATCGGTGATCGGGCGCGAAACGCGCGAACAGATGCAGGAGCGCGAAGGTCGCCTTCCCGACATGCTGGTCGCTGCCGTCGGCGGCGGATCGAACGCGATCGGCCTGTTCCACCCGTTCCTCGACGATCCGACGGTTCAGATCGTCGGTGTCGAAGCGGGCGGCAAGGGCCTCGACACGAACGAGCACTGCGCTTCGCTGACGGCCGGTGCGCCGGGCGTGCTGCACGGCAACCGCACCTATCTGCTGCAGGACAATGACGGGCAGATCGAGGAAGGTCATTCGATTTCCGCCGGCCTCGATTATCCCGGCATTGGCCCGGAGCATTCCTGGCTGAAGGACAGCGGCCGCGTCGAGTACGTTGCCATCACGGACCGCGAGGCGCTGGATGCGTTCCAGTTCCTCACCCGCGTCGAAGGCATCATCCCGGCGCTGGAACCCTCCCACGCGCTGGCCGAAGTGATGAAGCGGGCGCCGAAGATGGACAAGGAGCAGATCATCGTCATGAATCTGTGCGGGCGCGGCGACAAGGACGTATTCACCGCCGCCAAGGCCCTTGGCGTGGAGCTTTGAGGACGCAATGACCGCACGCATGGACCAACGGTTTGCCGATTTGAAGGCTGAGGGGCGCCCGGCGCTCGTCACCTATTTCATGGGCGGTGACCCGGACTACCAGACTTCGCTCGACATCATGAAGGCGCTGCCGCGCGCCGGTGCGGACATCATCGAGCTCGGCATGCCGTTTTCCGATCCGATGGCGGATGGCCCAGCAATCCAGATGGCCGGACGCCGTGCGCTCGATGCTGGCCAGACGTTGGCGAAGACGATCGATCTCGCCCGCGCCTTTCGCGAAACCGACCAGAAGACGCCGATCGTGCTGATGGGCTATTATAATCCGATCTACCGCTACGGCGTCGAGCGCTTCCTGGACGATGCGCTGGAAGCGGGCATCGACGGGTTGATCGTGGTCGATCTGCCGCCGGAAATGGACGACGAGCTTTGCCTGCCGGCGCTCGCCAAGGACGTCAATTTCATTCGCCTGGCCACACCGACGACGGATGCCAAGCGCCTGCCTATGGTGCTGCGCAACACGTCAGGCTTCGTCTATTACGTGTCGATGAACGGCATCACCGGCTCAGCGTTGCCCGATCCCTCGGGCATCGGTGAGGCTGTCACCCGCATCAAGCAGCATACGAATCTGCCCGTTTGCGTCGGCTTCGGCGTGAAAACGGCCGAGCATGCGCGCCGGATCGGCATGGCGGCCGACGGCGTCGTCGTCGGCACGGCGATCGTCAACCAGATTGCGAACACATTGGACGCGCAAGGTCGCGCAAGTGCAGACACCGTCGAGAGCGTCGCCACACTGGTGCGCGGTCTCTCGACCGGCGTGCGCACCGCGCGTCTGGACGCGGCCGAATAGGCTTCCCATATCGGAAGCGACTTCGCGTAATTTGTCGCGTTTCCGACGGTGAACCGATATCCACTTCACCTGGAAACGCTCTAGACTTCAGGAGCCATTCGCTTGAACTGGATCACCAACTACGTCCGGCCGAAGATCAACTCCATGTTCGGTCGCCGCGAGGTCGCCGAGAACCTCTGGATCAAGTGTCCGGAAACCGGCGAGATGGTCTTTCACAAGGATCTCGAGAGCAATCAGTGGGTCATCCCGTCCTCGGGATACCACATGAAGATCTCGGCCAAGGCCAGGCTCGGCTATTTCTTCGACGATGGCGCGTATGAGCTTATTCCGGCGCCCAAGGTGCCACAGGACCCGCTCAAATTCCGCGACACGAAGAAGTATGTCGACCGGCTGCGCGAGCATCGGACGAAGACCGAGCTCGACGACGCGATCGTCGCAGGCATCGGTAAGGTCAGCGGTATCGAGACCGTCGCCTGCGTGCACGATTTCAACTTCATCGCAGGCTCGCTCGGCGTCGCCGCCGGTGAGGCGATCATCGCCGCCTTCGAGACGGCCGTGAAGCGGCACTGCCCGCTGGTGATGTTCCCGGCCTCCGGCGGCGCCCGCATGCAGGAAGGCATCCTGTCGCTGATGCAGCTGCCCCGCACGACGGTTGCTGTCGAAATGCTGAAAGAGGCAGGCCTTCCCTACATCGTCGTTCTCACGAACCCGACGACGGGTGGCGTTTCTGCCTCCTACGCCATGCTCGGAGACGTGCATCTTGCCGAGCCGGGTGCCGAGATCGGTTTCGCCGGCCGCCGCGTCATTCTGCAGACCATTCGCGAGCAGCTGCCGGAAGGCTTCCAGACTTCGGAGTACCTGCTCGAACACGGCATGGTCGACATGGTTACCCACCGCCACGACATCCCGTCGACCGTCGGACGGCTCTTGCGCATGATGCTCAACCAACCGGCGCTCGAAAAGCCGGAGGCCTCGGCGACCGGTAACGGCATCACGCTCAACGGCACCGGCGGCAGCGACCCGATCGTGCAGATCCTGGATGATCCCGGCACACGGGCGAAGCCCCCGTTGGTCGACGCGCGCCGTGAGGCCACGCCGGCGGCAAACTGAGCCGCCCGCCGGACGCCCGAGGAGTGCATTCATGACGACGGCACCGGCTGAGACCGCAGCCCAGGAAATCGACAAGCTTCTCAGCCTTCATCCCAAGGGCTTCGATCTGTCGCTCGACCGCATTCGCGCGTTGCTCGACAAGCTCGACAACCCGCAAGACAGGCTGCCGCCGGTCATCCATATCGCCGGCACCAACGGCAAGGGCTCGGCATCCGCCTTCTGCCGCGCGATCCTCGAAGCCGCTGGGCTTCGCGTTCATGTCCATACATCGCCGCATCTTGTGCGCTGGCACGAGCGCTACCGCATGGCCGGACAGGACGGCGAACCCGGCGCGCTGGTCGATGACGCCGTTCTCGCCGATGCGGTGCGCCGCGTTGCCGAAGCCAATGGCGGCGCGACGATCACGGTATTCGAGATCCTCACGGCCGTGACCTTCGTTCTTTTCTCCGAACATCCGGCCGATGTGGCTATCATCGAGGTCGGTCTCGGTGGCCGCTTCGATGCGACGAATGTGATCGCCAAGCCCGCCGTTTCGCTGATCATGCCGATCTCGCTCGACCATCAGGCCTATCTCGGCGACCGCGTGGAACTCATTGCCGCGGAAAAGGCGGGCATCATGAAGCGCGGCTGCGCCGTCGTCATCGGACATCAGGAAGAGGATGCGGCACGCGAGACGCTCGTCGCGATTGCCGAGCGGCAAGGCTGCCCGACCACGATCTTCGGGCAGGATTTCTTTGCCCATGAGGAGCATGGCCGGCTCGTCTACCAGGATGAATTCGGCCTTGTCGACCTGCCGCTGCCGCGGCTCGTCGGCCGGCATCAATATGCCAATGCCGGGGCCGCCATTCGCGCGGTGAAGGCCGCCGGGTTCCTCGTCGACAACGACGCGATCGAAAAAGGGCTGACAGGCGTCAAATGGGCCGGGCGCATGCAGCGGCTGACCGAGGGCCATCTGCTCGACCCGCTCCCGAAGGGCAGCGAGCTTTGGCTGGACGGCGGACACAATCCCGGTGCCGGCCAAGTGATTGCCGAAGCCTTTGCCACGCTGGAAGAACGCAACCCCAGGCCGCTTTATCTCGTCGTCGGAATGCTTTCGACGAAGGACCCGATCGGCTATTTCAGTGCTTTCAAGGGCCTGGCGAAGTCGGTCTTCACCGTCGCGATCGCCAATTCGGACGCGGCTCTCGATCCGCTGGTGCTCGCCGACGACGCGATCGATGCGGGCCTCACGGCAGAGCCGGTTTCGGACATCGTCGATGCGCTCGACCGAATCGGTGGTCTCGCAGGTGGAGAGATCGCGCCGCGCGTGCTGATCGGTGGCTCCCTCTATCTTGTTGGCGAAGCGCTTGAACTCAACGGCACGCTTCCGGACTGATGACACGAAAAATGCCCGGCTCTTTCGAACCGGGCATCGAGACTTCAATATTCCTGAGATCAGGAAACGGCGCCGGAAATCCAGGATGACAGGGCCGTCTTCGGCGATGCGCCAACCTTGATGTCGGCAACTTCGCCGCCCTTGAACATGGCGAGCGTCGGGATCGAGCGCACGCCGTACTGGGCTGCCAGTTCCGGATTGTCGTCGATGTTCAGCTTGGCGACCTTCACGCGGCCGGCCATCTCATTGGAGATCTCTTCCAGGCTCGGTGCGATCATCTTGCAGGGGCCGCACCATTCGGCCCAGAAATCGACCACGACCGGCTCTGCGCTGTCGAGAACCTCGGCCTGGAAATTCGTCTTGTCGACTGTGACGGTTGCCATCAAGGCACTCCTTCATCGCGTTTTCGTTGAGCTCAATGTGCGCATCGGCGCCCAAGCTTTCAACGTGCGGTATCTCATTTTGTCGTGAGTTCGGCAATCGCCGCTTCAAGCACGCTGTTCGGAAGGGCGATGATGGACGGCGCCTGCGTGTATACCAATGCGGCGGAGATGTGCCGGCCTGGATAAAGCGGCGCGATCAGGTCGCGATAAAGCGCCATCTGCGCGCGATGAGCGAAAGACACATCCTCAAGGCGCTCGATTGCCGGCCTGTTCGTCTTGTAGTCGACGATCAGAACCCGATCGGGAAGCACCACCATGCGGTCAAGCCGCCCGGATACGACGTGATCGCGCCCACTCAGGCGCATGGTGCCCATGACGGAGACCTCGGCCCTGCTGCCCGGCGCGAATACCTCGGCAAACTGCGGATCATCCAGGATCGAGAGCGCCTCGGCAGCCAACCCACTCGCTGCTTCCTCGTCCAGATGCGGCGCGGCACGCTCGATATAGCGATAGGCTGCGGCTTCGCGGTCTTCCGCCTCGATCGCCGGCAGCATCTGCAGCATGCGGTGCATCATGCGGCCGCGCTCAAGTCCTTCGGCTGCGCCCTTGCCGGCGCTGTCCGAGCGATCGAAGAGCGGCGAGCGCACGGATCCGCCCTCGCTGGCGCCGTCGATGATGGCACTGGCACCGGATGGAACGAGCGGTCGCGGCGGGCGTGCGGGCAGCGGTAGGGGCCGCTGTAGCACCAGAGGCAGGTCGCGCAAGGCGTCCGAAGCAGACGATTGCTCCGCATCCTTATGGGTCACCGGCTCCAATTCGCCGCCGAAACTCAGTCCGGCCCACTGCTGATCGCCGGCTGAGAACTCGATCTGTCGCGCCTTTTCGCTCTTCGATAGCGCGCTCGCGACCATCGAATGCCAGTGCGCTCCGCTTGGCGCGTTGATGCCGTGATAGCCGCACACGACCAGACGGTCGGCGGCGCGGGTCAACCCGACATAGAGCAGGCGGCGATATTCTTCTTCGGCGGAGGCTTCGAGCGACTGCCTGATCGCCCGCGTTACGCTGTTTTCGTAGTCCTTGCCGGGCACCCAGAGGATCGGCTCCGGCCCCTCGCCCACCATTTCGCGCAGTTTCGGGACATGCGTTGCCTGCACCGCCGCACCGCCGGAATCGACCAGAAACACGATCGGCGCTTCGAGACCCTTGGAGGCGTGCACGGTCATCACGCGCACCTCGTCGCGTCCCTGCTCCATCTCCCGCTTGATCTCAGGCGACTGAGCCTGCAGCACGGCAAGAAAAGCCTCGAGGCCGGGCAGGCCGGTACGTTCATGGTCCAGCGCAAAGGACAGGAACTCATCCAGCAGATCCGCTGCTTCGTGGCCGAGCCGCGCCAAGAAATCCGCTCGCACGCCGCCGGGACCGAGCAGTTCGGCATAGAAATCATGCACCGACAGGTCGCGCGCGGTCTGCCGCCAATGCTCAAGTCGCGCAAATGCGCGATCAAACGGCGAGACCTGCCGGTCGGCGTGCTCGCGCAGGGCATCGAAGACACCACGGTTGCCGGGCCGGCCGTGGCAAAGCGCAAACAGATCGTCTTCCGAGAGGCCGAACAGCGGCGATTTCAGCGCTGCCGCAAGGGCGAGATCGTCGTCCGGCAACACGATCGCACGACCGAGCGCGACCAGATCCTTCACCGCAATATGATCGGCGAGCTTCAGCCGATCGGCGCCGGCAATCGGCACTGTCGGGCTCTTCTTCAACTCCCGCGACAGTGCGTTGACGAAGCCGTCACGCTTGCGGACCAGGACGAGGATGTCACCCGCAGCGATGGGGCGTCGCCCCTTCTTGGTCATGATCGTTTCGCGCCCGACCCACTGGCGGATCGTCCCAGCGACACGGCGAGCGAGCTGCGCCTTCGGGTCGCTTTCCGGCGTGTCGTCGAAGGGTGCGGTCCAGTCCTCGTCGTCGAGGCGCTTTTCCTTGCCGATCATCTCCCAGAGATCGACCCGTCCGATATCACCGCCCCGCGCCGTGCTGTGCTTGATCAGCTCGTCGTCGGCGCCGAGCCCGCGCTTGTGATCGGCTTCGGCGAAAACAGCGTCCACCGCATCCAGAACATCCGCCGTGGATCGGAATGATTGACGCAGCGCCACGGTCTCGAATTGCCGGGCCGACGCCGTCGCTCGGCTTGCCGCATGCCGTCCCTCTTCGCGGAACCGCTCGGGCCGCGCGCCTTGAAAGGAATAGATCGACTGCTTCTCGTCGCCCACGGCAAAGAGGGTACGCGGGACCCGCTGCTGTTCTTCGCCGGCAAAGAATTCCTCGGCCAGTCGCCCAACGATAGCCCACTGCCGAGGGCTCGTATCTTGCGCCTCGTCCACCAGAATGTGGTCGATACCCTGGTCCAACTTGTAATGGACCCAGGCGCTCGCCCCCTTTTCGCTGAGAAGCGCGGTCGCGCGCTCGACCAGATCGTCGAAATCCAGCCGGCCGCGCTGGCGCTTCAGCCGGTCGTAGTCCGAGAGCAGACGCGCGGCCAGAACATGCGCAGCTTTGGTCAATTCGAGCATGCGCCAAAGGGCGAGGCGATCCTTCACCGCCAAGACCTGCGCTGCGGCGGACGCCAGTCGCTCTTCGATGTCGGGGATCGCGGCGGTGATGTCCGCGCTCGCGATATTGCGGGTGGAACGCGGCGAGCCGTCCTTGGTCAGGAAACACTGGACCAGAGCCGCATAACGCTCGGTGGGCGCCTGTAGTGCTGCGGACTTCAAATTCTCGACGAACTTCTTCGGCGAAGCGGCCTTACCGGAGCGGGCGACGCTGTCGAACAGATCAAGCAGATGGGCAGGAAAGGCTTCCAGCGGCCAGGCGTGCCCCGCGATCGCCTCTTCCGTCTCGTGGGGATCGATTCCGGTTCGCCTGTACAGTTCCGTGTCGATGCCCGCGCCGGCACGGGCCGCATCGTGGAAACGGCCGACCAGCGTTCGCTGGCGGATCAGGCTGTCCAGCAATTCATCCAGCCCGAACTCGCCGACGGCTTCCAGGATGCGCTGGAAGCCAGCGGCGAGATGCTCCTCGGTCTCGATCGTCGTTGCGCTCAGCAGGGAGCGGCGGGCCTCGGCAAGAAGCGTGGCGGATTCGCCGTCATCCATCACCTCGAAATGCGCGGCAACGTTGGCTTCCAGCGGAAACTGGTGCAGTAGCGCCTCGCAGAATGCGTGGATGGTCTGGATTTTCAGGCCGCCGGGGGTCTCAAGCGCTCTTGCAAAGAGACGGCGTGCCGCGCCGAGCTTGATCGCATCGGGCATCTGCCCTTCCAGCTTGTGCAACTCCGTTGCCAACGCTTCGTCGGATAAGGACGTCCATTTCGACAGGCGCGAAAAGACGCGGTTCGACATCTCGGCAGCCGCAGCCTTGGTATAGGTGAGGCACAGAATGCCCGAGGGACGTGCGCCGGCGAGAAGCAGCCGGATCACGCGCTCGGCCAGCACATGTGTTTTGCCCGAGCCGGCATTCGCCGCCACCCAGGCGGACGCGCGAGGATCGGAGGCGCGCGCCTGCTGCCGTGAGGTCCAATTGAGATCGTAGAGGGTCTCCGGCTCGCTCATGCTTCACCTCCCTCTTCATCGTCCGCGTCGCCATTGGCCCACTCGGCGACACGCGCGAGATGGTCGTACTCGCCTCCATAGTCGCGGGCCTTGGCGGGAATGATGCGTGAAGCGAACCCACGCCGGCCGGTTTGGAGCACAGCTATGAAGCCGGCTAACCGATCGAGCGACTGCATGCCGAGATCGGCCGCGCTCATATGGGTCCCGTCATCGGCGGAATTGGCACTGCGGCGGTCCTTGCCCTCCAACTCATCGACCAGCAATCGGTCGGAAGGCTTGAGGCGCACATATTTCAGTGAGTTCGGGGTTCGTGGGCCGACGCGCTTGAAGCCACCATCGAGAAGGGCTGCGGCTTCAAGCGGCAATTGCGGATCGAGAAGACTGCGCGCCTGCTTGCGCGACGGCTCCGTGCCCGACTTGAAATCGATGATATCGACGGTGCCATCTTCGCGCAGATCCACGCGGTCGGCTATGCCGGACAAAAGCACGCCGGTCTGCCGAACCGGGATCTCCGCGTGCAGCTCCGTATGGCGCTCGGCAATCTCTCCGTTTCGCTGCCGCTCCCATTCGAGCCAGTGGCGCGCCACGTGATCGAAGCGCGGGCGCCACAGGACCTCGACATGATGCGGCAGGCGCTGGGCGGCGAAGCACTCGTCGGCAATGCTTTCCAGCAGCAGATCGGCATCGGGATGATCGATGTCGGGGCAGCGGCTGATGAAGGTTTCCAGAACCTCGTGATAAAGCGTTCCCCGCTCGGCCACGCCCGGATCGCGAATGAGCTCGGCCAGGGGGTCGAGACGGAGCACCTTGCGGGCATAGATTGCGTAGGGATCACGCCGCAGCGTCTTCACTTCGCTGAAGGAGTAGCGCTTGGGCTGGGCTTCCAGGGGCGGACGCGGTTCTGGCCGTGATGCCTGCGGCACGGGCTCGCGGTGATCGAGAAGCGCTGCCTGCGCAAGTATCTGGGCTCCGCGCAGGCGCATCGCAGCCGCCTCGGTCTCACCCGCAACCGCAAGCAGCCGTTGCAGCCAGCGCGAAGCGACGGTCGGCGCGCCGCCGGAGCGGGTCGATCGGCTGAGAACGACGTTTTTTGCCCCGAGCGCCATCTGAAAATCATGGGCAGCCAAGCCGATCCGGCGTTCGGGCGGCTCAAGCCCGATCGACGCCTTCATCGGTCGCGACAGAAACGGATCCTGGCCCGGCCGCTGCGGCCAGGAGCCTTCGTTCAAGCCAGCAAGCAGCAGCGTGTCGACATCCTGCAGCCGCGCCTCGAGCGCGCCCCAGATGAAGATGCGCGGGTGAGCCGTCACATCCGGCTTCACGATCTCGCCGGCGAGAAACGCGGCTGCAATATCAGCCCAGTCGGTGCCGTCCGCAGAGATTTCAGCACGCGCCGCGATGAGATCGGCAAAAAGTCCTGCCAGTTTGCTCCCCGCCTCGCCGCCCCAGAGATTGCCGAGTTCGCCCCGATCATCGGCAGCGACGCCTTCCAGCACCCGCGCGGTCAACTCCGCCCATTGCGCAATCGTCAGCCGTCCAGGAGCGGCATCGGCGCGGCGGCTGGTCAAGAAGCGTGCGAAGCGGCCGGCAAGCGGCGCCACCGCCGCTTCCACGCGCAGCGTCATCACGCGGGCGGCCGCAACGTCCTCATCGGAGATGCGACGTCGCCATGCAGGCTGGTGTCGGCGCTCCGACCGGGTCGTAGCCTCAGCATCCAGCAGTGCCGTCAACGCAGTGACATCGACATCGCCAAGCGTGCCACGCAGGGCAATGCGCTCGAAGATGCTGGCTGCCCGGCGCTTTTCATCAGGCTCCATGCCGAAGCGGGCCAGCGGATGGCCGAGCAGCGCCGTCAGCGCGACCGGATCGCCGGGTTCCATGACGGTATCGAGCAAGAGCCGCAGCAACGTGCCTTGGGGCGTCGAGGACAGCGGCAAGCCGCCGGAATCGTTCGCTTCGATACCGAAACGGCGAAGCTCGATCGACACGCGGCGGGCGAGATTGCGATCCGGGGTGACGAGCGCCACGCGCTGTTTCGGATTTTCCGCCGCCAGCCGCATCGCCACGGCCAGCGCCGTCGCTTCTTCGCGTTCGCCGCCTGCTTCGATGACCGTCACGCCTGCGAAGGCGGCAGGATCGACCGCGCCGACCCCGTGCCAGTGATCGGTGGCCTGGGCGGGCAGAAGCGCCGTTGAAACCAGCCGGTTCCGCGCGGCGATCGTGTCGGATATATCGCCGAGCGGCGTCACCATCTCACGCGCAGCGTCGAGCCGGTCGAGGAGACGGCTGAGACCAAATTGAGGATGCGCTGCGACCGCCGGGTCGGACAACAGCCCGGCCTCTCCGCCGACCAGCGGCCAGATGTCATCCGCAATGCCGAGATCGAGGCCGGGAAAGATGACGGCGCCGTGCTCCAGCGTCGCAATGGCGGCAATGAGGTCTGCCGTCGCCGGGATCGAGCCGGTCGACCCGGCGACGATGACGGGCCCGTCTGGCGGATTGGCAAGCATGCGCGCGATTTCGGCCGACATCGCTGCGTTGCGGTGCAGCGCCGGATCGGAACGGCTGAGTTCTCCAAGCCGCGCTGGCCAGAAGCTGCGGGCGATCTTCATGAATTCGAGCGTGAGCTGCCACCAGGTGCCGAAATCCGCCGCCTCCAGCGCATCGAGCGCCGCCCAGTCGCCGCCATGCGTGCCCATTGCATCGATGAGATCGCGCAGATCGCGCGCCAACCACACCGCATCGGCGGGCGTTGCCGGCACGACCAGCGAATCGAAGCGGCCGTCGCCAAGGGCTGCCGGCAGTGCCGCTTTCCAGCGTTCAACGAGGCTTGCGAGCTCCAACACCGCCTCGACGGAGCCGATCGGGGGCGCGAGATCGAGTGTCGCGGGCATCTCGGCATCGAAAAAGCCGCCATCCTCATCCAGTTCGCCGAGCGCCTTCAACGTCGGCAGGATGGCGCTGCCCGTTCCGACGACATCTACGAATTCGGAGCGCAACGACCGCACGGCGCGCCTTGTGGGGAGGTAAATCGTCGCGCGCGCCAGCGACAGCGGATCGTTCGGGTCATAGCGGAAACCCGGCACGAGATCGCCGGCACAAAGGCTCTCGGCGAGGATGCGCAGGAGCGGCGCACCGGGGGGAATCGTGAAGAGACGCTTCTGCATGGTTGCAGCCATATCAGCGGGTGGCAGAAAAATCCGCAATGACGGCTTCGGCCGCGCCGATTGCTTCGGGTGTGCCCACCGTCAACCAGTGACCCTTTAGCCGGATTCCATGCAGCCGGCCCGCTGCTATCGCCGCGTCGAAAAACCGGTTCAACGAGAACGGTTCGCGCGGAGCATCGCCTAGCAATCGCGGATGCAGGATCATTGCGCCGCAATAGATCAGCGGATCGGCCAGTCCCTCGCGGTAGCGGGACAGCCGGCCATTGGCCTGCATAACGAAATCGCCGCCGGCCTTTTCGTGACCGGTGCTCTGGCTCGGTTCGGCCGTGAGCATCAGCATGTCCATCGTGTCCGGGTCGAAGGCAGACCAGAGACGGGCGATGTTGGTGTCGTTCGCATCGCTCGGCTCGAGCCAGAAACTGTCGGCATTGAGAAGAAGGACGGGCGCCTTGCCGAGCAGGTGGGCAGCCTTCACCACGCCGCCACCGGAATCCATCAGGTGGTCTCGCTCGTCTGAAATCGACACCCAAGGCGTGAGCGGCGCAAGATGCGCTTCCATTTGATCGGCGAGATGATGGACGTTGACGACGACCTGGTCGACGCCATCAGCCTTGAGGAGATCGATGAGATAGTCGATCATCGGCCGCCCAGCGACAGGCACGAGCGGCTTCGGCGTGCTCAATGTCAGCGGACGCAGGCGCGTGCCGAGCCCTGCGGCCAGGATCATCGCGCGCTTTTCAAGCCTGTCGGTCATCGCCAGCACCTGAACCGAAAACGCCTGCGGTCTCGTACCACGACCGCAGTTCCGCCAGATCGGGGTGGCGCAGCGCTTCGGCCACATAGCTGCGCATGCGCGGCAGATGGCGAAGATAGCCCGGCTTGCCGTCCCGCTGCTTGAGGCGAACGAAGATGCCAAGGATCTTAGAGCCGCGCTGCGCCTGCATCAGGGCAAGCGCCCTGCGGAATGCGGGCTCATCGAATGGTCCCAGGCCGTGCCGCGCCGCGACATAGGCAGCGACCAGCCGATCCGCCATCGGCTGTTCGATCGTGACGCGGGCATCCTGCACGATCGACGCCACATCATAGGCCGTCGGTCCCAGCATCGCGTCCTGAAAATCGATGATGCCGAGCCTGTCGACCCGTTCGCGATCGCCGCGCCAGATTAGGTTGGGCGAATGGTAATCGCGCAGGACGACATGAGCTTCGCTGCCCTCCAGCGAGGCAACCGCTTGGCGCCAGAGGGTGATGTAGTCCTCCCGCTCGGTGGCAGAGGGCGGCGTTCCGCGCTCATGCGCCAGATACCAGTCCACCAGAAGCTCGACTTCGATCTGCATCGCGCCAAGATCATAAGCCGGCAAATGGTATGTCTCGCTGCCGACGGGCAGGGCACCGGGAACGGGGGTAACGTGCAGCTGCGCGAGGGCCTCGACGGCGGCAGTGTAGCGTTCCTCGATCGGAGCGCCCGACGGGTCCAGCAAACCTTCCGATCCAAGGTTCTCGACGATGAGGAAACCCTGCTCCAGGTCGTCAGCTCGGATGTCGGGCGCGCTGAAACCTTTGCTCTTCAGCCATTTCGCCATGGCGACGAAGGGTCGAACGTCCTCAGCGAGATGCGCAATGCGCGAATAAGGCTTGCCATCGCGGATGATGGGTCCATCGGGCTGGGCGGGGGCGTTCATCAGGATGAACGGTGAGGCGCCATCGGCGACCAGACGTTCATAGGCCCGGCTCGAAGCGTCTCCGAGCAGGAAGCGTCGCTGAACCCCTTTAAAGCCCGATGCATCGAGGAAGGCCCGCGCCGCCAGCGTCCGATCGATCCGTGCGATAGTCTGGTCGGGAGCCCGGATGTGCACGGTTCGCGCGTCGGCCGTTTCGCCTTCCGCGATCGTCAGATGGATGGCACGTTCCGGAAGCATATTTCCTGCGCGCTCAGGCCACTCGACCAGCACGACACCGGTCGCGACGGCTTCGTCGAAACCGAGTTCGGCGAGTTCATCGGGGTCCGTGATGCGGTAGAGATCGAAATGCGCGATCGTCAGGCGCAGCTCGTAGGATTGAACCAGCGTAAAGGTCGGGCTCGGCACGTCGAGATCAGGATCGTCCGCAACCGCGCGGATCAGGGCGCGCGCGAAGGTGGATTTGCCGGCGCCCAGTTCGCCCGACAGCGCAAGTACGTCGCCGTTTCGCAGCATGACCGCGATGTCTTCGGCGAGCCGCTCGGTCGCCCGTTGGTCGGCGAGATGAAGGAGCCTTTCGCCCATGCGCCTGCTTCTCTATTCCGCTGCCACGGTTTCGAGCCGGCTTCCGGCGGGCAGGCGGCAGATGATCGTCGTGCCGCGTCCTTCGACGCTGTCCACCTCGACGCGGCCGTCATGCAGGCTGACGAAGCTGTCGACGATGGAGAGACCGAGGCCGGCGCCACGACGACGACCGCCCGAGCCATGGCTCTCGAACCGCGAAAAGATCGTCTGCAGCATGTGCGCTGGGATGCCGGGACCCTGGTCAGACACCGAGAAAACGATGTCGCCGGCCTCGCGGCGGCAACGCAACTGGATCTGCGATCCCTCCGGCGCGAAATTCGCGGCGTTGCTCAGGAGCTTGGAGAGGATCTGGCGCACCCTCTGCCGATCGGCGACGAAGGTGCCCGGATGGGCGGGGGCGTCGACGGCGAGCGTCAGATCGCCCTCCTTCAGCCGATCGCTCATCAGGCTCGCCGCCTCGTCGAGAAGTTCGGCAATGTCGATCTCGCTGCGCTCCAGCGTCATGATGCCGGCATCGACCGTGGCGAGATCCAGGATGTCGTTGACGATCATCAAAAGCACGGAGGAGGACGTCGCGATGTGCTCCACATACTCGGCCTGCTTCGGATTGAGCGGCCCCGTCGTTTCGGTACGAAGCAGGTCGGCGAAACCGATGATGTTGGTAAGAGGGGTGCGCAACTCGTAGGAGACGTGCTTGACGAAGTCGTTCTTCAGCGCGTCCGCCTTGCGCAGCGCGTCGTTCTTCTCGGTCAACGCCTTTTCGACGCGCGCGCCATCCGTCACGTTAACGAAGGTGAGCATGGTCTGCGCGTTTGGCAGCGGCACGACGGCGTAATCGAGGATCAGCCCTGTCTTGAGATCGAAGCGGCCGGAATAGCTGCGGCGCTCTTCATCCAGACTGGTGATGATGGCCGAGAAATTGCGCCAGCCATCGTCTTCAGGATAAGCCGGCTCACAAACACGCGTGATGGTGCTGATATGCGTGCCGGGCTGCGCCTCGGCTTCGCCGATGCCCCAGAGAACGCGGAAGGCGGGGTTCGACAGCTTCAGCCGGCCATCGGCACCGAACACACACACCGCTTCGGCAAGATGATCGATGGTCTCGCCCTGCACCTTCACGAGCGTGTTGTAGCGCTGCTCCAGATCGACCTGCTCGGTGAGATTTTCGAAGACCCAGGTGGCTCCGCCCTGTGGGTGCGCCGTCGCGAACACGTTCAGCGTGCGGCCATCCGGCAGGTACCAGAAGTTCTGCTGCGGCTCGACGCTCTGATAGACGGCGAGCATCTGGTCCTTCCAGTCGCGCCAGGAGTGCTGCTCCGGCAACTTCCCGTCGACCCGCAGACGCTCCAGGAATTCCGCGTTGCCCGGCCGCGTCTCCAAGAAGGGCGTTTCGAGCCCAAACAGCTTCTGGAACGCCTGGTTGTAGAACTGCAGGCGCTGTTCGCGATCGAAGATCGCAACGGCTGTGGCCAAATGGTCGAGCGTCTCGGAATGGCTGCGCAGCGTGCGGGCAAGTTCCTCGCGCACGGCCTCGACATCGCTGATGTCGCTCGCCATGCCGGCCACGCCCATCGTCGAGCGCGCTTCCACCACGTCGTAGATCGTCCGGTTGCCGCGCACTACCGTCGACAGCTTGTCGGCAAAGGGGCGATCGGGCGTCGCTGCCATTCGGATGCGCTCGCGCTGGTGCGTGCCGATCAATTCGAGTTCGCGGCGCACCGCGTCTTCGCCATCCACGGCCTCGACAGCATGTGCATAGGCGCTGTTCACCCACAGAAGCCGGCCATCGGCCTGGCGGACCCAGAAGGGTTGGTCGATCGCATCCAGCACGTTCTGGATCGTTTCCATCGTCGTGGCCAAGCGGTCACGCTCGGCCTTCAGCGATGCGAGTTCTGCCCGCAGGTCTCCCAGCGCGAGGAACCGCACGAAGGCGCGGCCACCGGAAACGCGGCCTTGCGCCTCGAGCAGCTGGCCGCGCTGCGTCTCGATCACCACGTCGAAGGTCTCGCCACGAGCGCGCAAGAGATCAACCGCGTTTTCAAGCAAGGCGGCGGACTTCGCCTCCAGCCAGCGCCCGAAGGCGAGGAACGCGGCACGGGTTTCAGGCGCGCCTGCCTCGGTCGGCAGGTCTCCAAGAAGAACGGCGGAATTGTCATCGCCGTCCCAGACGATGATCCGGCGATCCTTGTCGACGATCAGCGCGTCGTAGCGGTCGATCTGTGTGGTGGCATCGCCGAGCCGGACCTTCAGCTCGACATTCTCGGCTTCGATCTTTGCCTTTTCGCGGATGAGCCAGATGGCAGACAGAAGCGCGGCCGAGACCGCGCCGATGACCGTTGCGCCACCGACGACGTCGATGGATGACAGCGCCCAACCGAAGGGGAGCGGGATCGCTTCCGCCGCAAACGCCAGATCCGGCGCCACGATCAATGCGGAGCTACCGGCGAAAGAGCTTGTCCAGATCGGTTTGCGCAAGTATCCGCGCGATGCGGCCGGTCGTGTTCCGTCATCCGCACTCCCATCGTCAGGCGCACTTTGTGTCCCGTCAGACCCCGACATTCGTCGTCCTCTCCGCAGCCCGGTGGACCGGCCTTCCACTGAAATGAAAGAGCCCCATCACGCGGGACCCGTCGCGGCGCCCCAGTTGTCCCCATGAAGCGCGCGCGAATCGTATGGTTAAGGGTACCTTTTCGCTGAATCGCCGAAAAGGCCGGAGCACCAAAAAGTAAGGCCGCGCCCTTTGGAAGGCGCGGCCTTGATCGGCTCAGGTCGGGAGACTGAGGATCAGTAGCGGTAGTGTTCCGGCTTGAACGGGCCGGTCTGCGACACGCCGATATAGTCGGCCTGCTCGGATGACAGCTCCGAAAGCGTCGCGCCGAGCTTGGCGAGATGGAGCTTGGCGACCTTCTCGTCGAGGTGCTTGGGCAGAACGTAGACTTCGTTCTGATACTGCTCGCCACGCGCGTAGAGTTCGATCTGTGCCAAGACCTGGTTGGTGAACGAGGCCGACATGACGAAGGACGGGTGACCCGTCGCGTTGCCGAGGTTGAGCAGGCGGCCTTCCGACAAAAGGATCATCCGCTTGCCGCCCGGGAACTCGATCATGTCGACCTGGGGCTTGATGTTGTCCCACTTGAAGTTCTTGAGCGCAGTGACCTGAATTTCGTTGTCGAAATGGCCAATGTTGCCGACGATCGCCATGTCCTTCATCTCGCGCATATGCTCGAGGCGAATGACGTCCTTGTTGCCGGTGGTCGTGATGAAGATGTCGGCCGTCGAGGCGACATCCTCGAGCGTGACGACCTCGAAGCCGTCCATGGCAGCCTGCAGTGCGCAGATCGGGTCGACTTCCGTAACCTTGACGCGAGCGCCGGCGCCTTTGAGCGAGGCAGCCGAGCCTTTGCCCACATCGCCATAGCCGCAGACGACGGCAACCTTGCCGGCCATCATGACGTCGGTGGCGCGGCGGATGCCGTCGACCAGCGATTCCTTGCAGCCGTACTTGTTGTCGAATTTCGACTTGGTGACGCTGTCGTTGACGTTGATCGCGGGGAAGGGCAGCAGGCCCTTCTTCTGCAGCTGGTAGAGGCGGTTCACGCCGGTGGTGGTCTCTTCCGTCACGCCCTTGATGGCGTCGCGCTGGCGGGCAAAGAAACCCGGCGTGGCGGCGAGGCGCTTCTTGATCTGCGCGAACAGGATCTCTTCTTCTTCCGAACCCGGGTTTGAAAGCACGTCCTCGCCGGCTTCAGCGCGGGCGCCGAGCAGGATGTACATGGTCGCATCGCCGCCATCGTCGAGGATCATGTTGGAGGTGCCGCCATCGGTCCACTGGAAGATGCGGTCGGTGTAGTTCCAGTAGTCTTCGAGCGTTTCACCCTTGACGGCGAAGACCGGCACGCCGGTTGCGGCGATCGCCGCTGCGGCATGATCCTGCGTCGAGAAGATGTTGCACGATGCCCAGCGGACTTCGGCGCCGAGAGCCGTGAGCGTCTCGATCAGCACCGCAGTCTGGATCGTCATGTGAAGCGAACCCGTGATACGGGCGCCCTTCAAAGGCTTGCTCTCGCCGAATTCCTCGCGGCAAGCCATCAGGCCCGGCATCTCGGTTTCGGCAATGGTGATTTCCTTGCGGCCGTAGGCTGCAAGCGACATGTCGGCAACGAGGAAATCGTCACCCTGGGCAGACTGCGTCTTGATGGCTGTGCTCATCGTCATCTCCGAAAGCGCGTCGAAGGCTCGCATGCGTGCAAGCCCAGTGACGGCAAAATAGCGTCATGGGCGCCCCATATCAGGGATCGGCGCCCCCATCAACTCACATATAAAGATTTCTTTATGTCGTTATGCGCTGAAAAGGGATCAGCACTCTTCGCCAAAGCGGTCGGCGACGAGATCCGCCAGAGCTTCCAGAGCCTGTGCGGCTTCGGGGCCGCTGGCTTCGACCGCGATTTCACAGCCGGGGCTGGCCGCCAGCATCATCAGGCCCATGATCGAGGTTCCGCCGACGCTGACGCCGTCCTTGCTGACGACGATCTCGGCGTCGAAACGCTCGACGGTCTGGACGAATTTTGCGGAGGCGCGCGCATGCAGGCCGCGCTTGTTCACGATCGACAGCGTTCGCTTCAACGGCTGGTCGATGGTGCTCATATCATTTGCCACTGAGGATACGGCTCGCGACATTGATGTATTTCCGGCCCGCATCCTGCGCCTCTTCGAGCGCCCTTTCCATGTTGCCATCGACCCGAACGCCGGCAAGCTTGATCAGCATCGGCAGGTTGACCCCGGCGATGACTTCGATCCGTCCGCCATCCATGACCGAAATCGAGAGATTGGAAGGCGTTCCACCGAACATGTCGGTCAAAATGATGACGCCCGACCCATTGTCTGCTCGGCCGACGGCGTCGACGATATCGAGGCGGCGCTGATCCATATCGTCGTCAGGACCGATACAGACGGTCTCCACCGACGCTTGCGGGCCGACAACATGCTCGAGCGCATGCTTGAACTCTTCCGCAAGCTTGCCGTGGGTGACAAGCACCAAACCGATCATCAAATGAGGGCTCCCGTCATTCTTTCATTATCGCGGCACGCATCACATGCCCCGGAGCGTCGGCGCAAATCTTGTCGAGCGACGGCGTGAGTGCAAGCGCAAAAAAGTCACATAAAGCCGTCGAATGGCTGAATCGTTACCGGCTACTACCCAAATAGGCCCAAAGATGTCGCAAGGGTTGCAATCGCAACGGCCGGCTCGCCGTATCTGAGAGGATGGATCGGGAGCGAGACGCCGTCCTGGAACGTCATTCGGGCCTCTTCCGGCACCCGCTCGGGGCCCAGCGGCGCCAGCACATGGTGCAGGACGGCACTTTGAATATGCGGAAGCGGAACGACGCCCGTTCCGCGTATCTCGATCAGTCCGGCGATCGGTGCGGGCGCGCTCGCGATCACGCGGCCGGCCTTCACGGTGATCCAGAGCCGATCATCGGCGACCAGCCTCGCGAATGTGCCGTTTGAGGAACAGGCATGGATGATTGCCAGCGCCAATGCGCTCTTGCCGGAGCCTGAAGGGCCGGTGATGAGCAGGCCGACTTCTCCCACGACGACAGCCGTTGCATGAATGTTGACGGCGGCGTCCACTGCGCTCAACGCGGTTCGGCAGGCAGTCGGATCAGGAAGCGGGCGCCCTTGATCGGACCGTCCTCGGTGTCACGCATGTTCTCGGCCGTCAGCGATCCGCCATGGACTTCGACGATCTGGCGGCTGATCGACAATCCCAGGCCGGAATTCTGGCCGAAATCCTCGCCTGCCGGGCGGTCCGTATAGAAGCGCTCGAAGATCCGGTCGATATCTTCGGCCTGGATGCCGGGCCCGTTGTCTTCCACGGTCACCCGATACCAGTCGCCCTTGCGGTCGATGGTCACCAAGATCCTGCCATCCTGATCGGGCACGAACGACCGGGCATTCTCGATGAGGTTCGTGACCACCTGACCGAGCCGCAGATCGTGACCGTGAACGATCGCCGCATTGCGCTGGGCCTGATCGAGTTTGACCGCAAGATCGATGCTGACCTGCTTGGCATTGGCATGGGCATGGCGGGCGAGCTCGACCAGTTCGGTCAACAGCTTCACCAAATCCACCCGTGATGCGTCCTGGCGCGTAAGTTCGGCATCCAGCCGCGAAGCATCCGAAATGTCGCTGATCAGGCGATCCAACCGGCGCACGTCGTGCTGGATGATTTCCAGGAGACGTTTCTTGTTCTCGTCCGTGCGGGCGAGCGGCAATGTTTCAACCGCGCTGCGCAACGAGGTCAGCGGGTTTTTGAGCTCGTGGCTGACATCGGCGGCGAAGCGCTCGATGGCGTCCATACGGTCGTAAAGGGCATTCGTCATGTCGCGGAGCGCGACCGACAGGTTGCCGATCTCGTCCTGCCGATCGGAAAAATCCGGGATCTCCTCGCGTGCCCGGGCACCACGCTTGACGCGCACAGCTGCAGCGGAAAGACGGCGGAGCGGATTGCCGATGGTGCTGGCGAGCAGCAGGGAAAGGACAATGGATACGGTGGCCGCCACCGCGAAAATGCGCACGATCGCCAGCCGCTCGGCATGCACGATCTTGTCGATATCGCCGGCCTGCGTGGACAGAAGCAGCACGCCAAGGACCGCACGGAAGCGCTGCACCGGCACGGCGACGGACACGATCAACTCGCCCTGGTCGGTGACGCGCACCACGGCGCCGCGCCCACCGGTCAACGCATTGACGACTTCGGGATAGATAGATCCGTCACCGCCCGGCTCTTCGCGATAGGTCGGCAGATTGCGCTGCTGGAGGAGACGGTTCACGCCATTGCCGATGCGGCCGAAAAAGCCTCCATCATCGGGCGAAACCGGTGGCAGGTCGTAGCGCAGCACCTGACCGCTCGAATAGAGGAAGCGGGAATCCAGGATGAGGTTGGCTTCGCCGTCATAGATGCGCGCACGGGTGCGCGTCGGCGAAATCAGCCGTCGAAGCACCGGTGCCACGCGTTCTGGATTGATGGGAAAATCGAGGTTCTCATCCAGCGAATTGGGCGCAATGCTTTCGCCGGCCTGCAATTCGAGCAGCTTCTCCGGATCGATGGTGATCGAATTGGTCTCGACCGTTGCCGAACCGGCAATCGCGCCGGCGATGATCTCACCCTGTGTTAGAAGACTTTCGACACGCGCGTCGATCAGGCCTTCGCGGAACTGGTTGAGATAAAGAATGCCGAAGACGAGGACGAGCAGACCGGCGAGGTTCAGAAAGAGGATGCGCCTGGTGAGGCTCGAAAAGACGATATTGCCAAAAACGCGCCGGATCAGCGTGAAGGGCAGGCTGAATGGTCGCGGGGCAGCGCGGCGCGGCCTGGCGGTCGCCCCGGACGGTCTGGTGCCGCCTTGCTGCGTTTCAGCGACCATGGCCGGTCGTCGTGCCTTTCATCCTCGCCCCCCAGATCTCAACGATGTCAGGCAGGCGTTTCGCGGAAGCGGTAGCCGACGCCGTAAAGCGTTTCGATCATGTCGAAACCGTCATCGACCATTTTGAACTTCTTGCGCAAGCGCTTGATGTGGCTGTCGATGGTGCGATCATCCACATAGACCTGCTCATCATAGGCGGCATCCATCAATGCGTCGCGACTTTTCACAACGCCGGGGCGCTGGGCGAGCGACTGGAGGATCAGAAACTCCGTGACGGTCAGCGTTACGGGCTCGTTCTTCCACGTGCAGGTATGCCGTTCCTGATCCATGATTAGCGAGCCGCGCTCCAGCGTCTTCGACGTGACTTGTCCGGGCTTTGCGGCGGCGGCGAGCTCGCGGCTGCTTGCGCGGCGCAAAACTGCGCGGACGCGCTCGACCAGAAGCCTCTGGGAGAAGGGCTTGGTGATGAAATCGTCGGCGCCCATCTTCAAGCCGAAGAGCTCGTCGATTTCCTCATCCTTGGAAGTGAGAAAGATGACGGGGATGTCGGACTTCTGGCGCAGGCGGCGCAGCAGCTCCATGCCATCCATGCGCGGCATCTTGATATCGAAGATCGCAAGCTGCGGTGGCCGGGCCAATAGTCCATCCAGCGCGGATGCCCCGTCGGTATAGGTCTCGACGCGGTATCCTTCCGATTCGAGCGCGATCGATACGGAGGTCAAGATATTCCGGTCATCATCGACAAGCGCGATGGTCTGCATTGGCAAAGTCTCCGTTGACATCCGGCGCGTCCCTTAGGCTGATTTCAGGTTGCTCGAAGCCCCACCCGCCCCGCGGCTCGCCGCGCGCCACACACGCGCAAACCAACCGTCTGCGCTACATGGGTATGAAGTAAGAACAAAGTGTGGCACGCCCGCACTCGCATGTCACCCGCGGCTTTTCATGCGGGCAGTGCCGCACTGCAGATCGTGGGGATGAACAACGAGCGATACAAACGATTTAAACTGTGGGTGACAATTTTAAATCGATTAATACTCTGATATTATTGCGAAATTACTGTTTCTTCGTGTTGCGTTGTCTCAGTGCTGACACTATGGTCCGGCTCCATTCAATCCGCCCCGCAAGCCAGGAGCAGGTGACATATGAAGCAGATCGGACGGCGCAATCAGGCCACCGACATTGCGACGATCGGATTTTCCGATGTCGCCAGCGTGCATTACAATCTGCCAGAAGCGGCTCTCTACGAGCACTCGATCGCGCGCGGCGAAGCCGAGCTGACGGTTCACGGTGCGCTCAGAGCTTTGACCGGCCAGCACACGGGCCGCTCGGCCAAGGACAAGTTCATCGTCCGTGACGAGCACACCGATGGCGTCATCTGGTGGGACAACAACAAGGCCATGTCGCGCGATCATTTCGATGCGCTACATGCTGATTTCCTCGCGCATGCCAAGGATATGGATCTCTTCGTCCAAGACCTCGTCGGTGGCGCCGATGCGGAAAACCAGCTGCCGACGCGCGTCGTCACGGAATATGCCTGGCATTCGCTCTTCATCCGCAATCTGCTGATCCGCCCGGCCCCTGAGACGCTGGATGATTTCCAGCCGAAGCTGACGATCATCGACCTGCCGAGCTTCCAGGCCGATCCCGAGCGGCACGGCTCGCGATCTAGCACAGTGATTGCCGCGGACCTGACGCGCGGCATCGTGCTCATTGGCGGAACGTCCTATGCGGGCGAGATGAAGAAGTCCGTCTTCACCGTTCTCAACCACCTCCTGCCCGCCAAGGGCGTCATGCCGATGCATTGCTCTGCGAACACCGGCCCGGCCGGCGACGCAGCGATCTTCTTCGGCCTTTCCGGCACCGGGAAGACGACGCTCTCTGCCGATCCGGCCCGCGTTCTCGTTGGTGACGACGAACATGGCTGGGGCGAAAACGGCATCTTCAATTTCGAAGGCGGCTGCTACGCCAAGACGATTCGTCTCTCACGCGAAGCCGAGCCGGAGATTTATGCAACGACGGAGCGTTTCGGCACGGTGTTGGAAAACGTCGTGCTCGACGAGCAGCGTCGTCCTCAGTTCGATGACGGATCGCTGACGGAGAACACCCGCTGCGCCTATCCGCTGCACTTCATTGCGAATGCAAGCTCGACGGGCACTGCGGCGCATCCGAAGAACATCATCATGCTGACGGCGGACGCCTTCGGCGTGCTGCCTCCCATCGCTCGGCTGACGCCGGCGCAGGCGATGTATCACTTCCTCTCGGGCTACACCGCAAAGGTTGCCGGCACCGAGAAGGGCGTGACCGAACCGGAAGCCACGTTCTCGACCTGCTTCGGCGCGCCCTTCATGCCGCGCCACCCTTCTGAATACGGCAACCTGCTGCGCGAACTGATCTCGCGCCACGGCGTGTCCTGCTGGCTCGTGAACACCGGCTGGACCGGCGGTGCCTATGGAACGGGCTCGCGCATGCCGATCCGCGCGACCCGTGCACTTCTCGCTGCCGCGCTCGACGGATCGCTCAACGAGGCAAGCTTCCGGACCGATCCGAATTTCGGCTTCGAAGTGCCGCTCGCCGTCCCCGGCGTCGATGCAACGATCCTCGATCCGCGCCGCACCTGGGCCGATGGCGACGCCTATAACCGGCAGGCCGAGAAGCTCGTTTCCATGTTCATCGCCAATTTCGAGAAGTTCGAAGAACATGTGGGCGGCGACGTGCTGGGGGCGGCACCCCGGCTTCCCATGGCGGCCGAATAAGCCACGCTTCTCTTGCTACGGAAGGCCCGCGACCCGGAATGGTCGCGGGCCTTTGTTTTTGCGGTCGCCATCTTTTCTTTTTCTTGGCCGCAGCGCACATGAGGACATGGCCAGCGACGACCTCATCATCACACGTTCGATCACCATCAAAGGGTGGGAGCTGACGGAGCAGTTCATCACCTCCGCCGGCCCTGGCGGACAGAACGTCAACAAGGTCGCCACCGCGGTTCAGTTACGGTTTAATGCCGCAAACTCGCCCTCGCTCACGGACCGGGTGAAGGAAAACGCGCTGAAGCTCGCCGGGCGCCGCGCGACCAAGGATGGCGATATCGTGCTGGAAGCAAACCGCTTCCGGACCCAGGAGCGGAACAGGGAAGATGCCCGGGACAGGTTGCGGGAGCTCATTGCCAAGGCAGCCGAACCGCCCCCACCACCGCGCAAGAAGACGCGACCTGGGCGCGGCGCCATCGAGCGCCGCCTGAAAGCGAAGTCGGAGCGCGGCTCGATCAAGAAGATGCGCGGCAAAGTGGATGATTGAGGCATCGTCGGAACGGGATCGCATTCCGGAAGGCTTCCGCTACCTCCCTGCCTATCTGACATTGGACGATCAGCGGGCGCTTCTGGAAGACATTCGACGCGTCGTGGCACAGGCACCGCTCTACGTGCCGCGCATGCCACGCACCGGCAAGGCGCTGAGCGTGCGGATGACGAACTGCGGCGACCTTGGCTGGATGACGGACCAGGCCGGTGGCTATCGCTATCAACCCAACCATCCTGCGACTGGCAAGCCGTGGCCGGCGATCCCTGAGGTGCTTCTGGATCTGTGGCGTGATCTCTCAGGCGCCGATTTTCCGCCGGAAGCCTGTCTCGTCAATTTCTACGACGCGGATGCGCGGATGGGATTGCACCAGGACAAGGACGAGCAGAATCTCGAAGCACCAGTCCTTTCCATCTCTCTCGGCGACGATTGCCGCTTCCGGATCGGTGGACCAGTACGCGGCGGCCCTACGGCGTCTCTCAAGCTGAACAGCGGTGACATCGTCGTGCTCGGCGGACGCGCCCGCCTCGCCTATCACGGCGTCGACCGCATCTACGCCGGCACCTCGACGCTCCTGAAGAACGGCGGGCGGATCAATCTGACGCTGCGGCGGGTGACGGCAGCAGAGGCTTCCGGAACCGGGAGTTAACGCTTGGGCTGTAATCTCGCGGGCAGACCCAGCGCGAGCCTTCCATGTCCACGATCGAGAGCCTAGCGACCAAGACGCCTTTGCGAATGCCGGCACGGTTTCTGATCGGCGAGAACGCCCCGATCCTGCTGATCATCGCACTGCATGGGGCGGCGGTTCTCGCCGTTCGGGACTGGATCGGATACGACGGGCTCGCGCACCCGCTTTATTTCCAACAGTGGACCACGCTCTACCTCGTGATGTGCCCGATCCTGATGATCGCCGGCATCCTGTTCATGATCGTCCACCGCACGAACGACTGGCACGAGAGGCGGCTTCTGCTGCAGCAGGCGACGTCTGCAAATCGTATCGCGACATTCACGTCCGGCCTCGTGCTGTTGATGGCACTCATGCTCTTCATGGGCAGCTTCACGACGTTCAAGACGATGATGCCGACGCTTCGTGGCGGCTTCCTCTATGATCGCGCGCAAGCCGATTGGGATGCCTGGCTGCATTTCGGGCATGAGCCGTGGACGTTGATGCAGGGATGGCTCGCGAGCGACTGGATTCGCCAGGCGATCGAATTCAACTACAACGTCGTCTGGTTTCTGGTGTGCTTTCTGCCGTTGTTCTGGATCGCGGTTTCGCCGCGCGCTTCGGCCATTCGCACACGCTATTTTGTCTGTTTCACCCTCAGCTGGATCGTGATCGGCAATCTGCTGGCGCTCGCGTGGATTTCGGCAGGGCCTGCTTTCTACCACCACGTGACCGGCGATATGGAGCGCTTCGCCGGCCTCTTGGCCTTCATTGCCCAAGGCGAAGGGTCCGCTCATTCAGCCGCACGTTTCCAGGACTATCTCTGGTCGACCTATACGCGCGGAGATATGGCGTTCGGAACGGGCATTTCCGCCTTTCCCAGCATGCATGTCGGGCTTGCTGCGCTGAACGCGGTCTTTCTCTTCGACTACAGCCGCAGACTTGGCGCCATTGCCTTCGCCTATCTTGGGCTGGTTCTGGCAAGTTCGGTCTATCTCGGATGGCACTACGCCATCGACGGGTATGTCTCGATCCTCGTCGTTGTCGCGCTCCATCTCGCCCTCAAGGGGATCGAGGGGCGCTCCTCCCGGATCAAAGCTTCCTGAGCGCCACCTGTTCGATCAGGTGGTTCTCGCCCTTCTTGAGGATCAGGTCCGCGCGGGGGCGGGTGGGCAGGATGTTTTCGCGCAGGTTCTTCAGATTGATGTTTTGCCAAAGGCCTTCCGCCACGGCGCGTGCGGCGTCTTCGGAAATCGTGACATAACGGTTGAAGAATGACTCGGGGTTTTTGAACGCCGTTTCCCGCAGGCGCATGAAGCGTTCCACATACCATTTGTGGATCAGCTCTTCAGGCGCATCGATATAGATCGAGAAATCGAAGAAATCGGAGACGAAGGGCACGATCTTCCCGTCTTCCGGCAAGGCGCGCACCTGCAGCACGTTGATGCCCTCGAAGATCAGGATGTCCGGGCGGTCGACCGTCTGGAACTCGCCCGGCAGTACATCGTAGGTTAGGTGCGAATAGAGCGGCGCCTGGACGTTTGGTTGTCCCGCCTTGATCGCCGACAGGAACCGCAGCACCTGGCCGATATCGTAGCTTTCTGGAAAGCCCTTGCGGTCCATCATGCTGTCGCGCCGTAGCGTCGCGTTCGGGTAAAGAAAGCCGTCTGTCGTCACCAGATCGACCTTGGGGCTCGACGGCCAGCGTTTCAGAAGCTCTTGGAGCACGCGGGCCGTGGTGGATTTGCCCACCGCAACCGATCCCGCAATGCCTATGACGAAGGGTGTCTTGGTCGTGTTCTGCGCGTTGAGGAAGTGCGTTCGCTGCTTGAACAGCAGTTGTGTCGCCTCGACATGCGCAGACAGAAGCCGCGATACAGCAAGATAGATGCGGCTGACTTCATCGACGTCGATCGGATCGTTGAGGGATCGAAGCCGGCCGATCTCGTCGGCTGTCAACGTCAGCGGCGTGTCGGCCCTGAAACGCGACCATTCCTCGGCGGAGAAGATGCGATAGGGCGAATAGGTGCCCGGTCTGAAATGATCGAGGCCGATATCCTCGCCAAAGCCCGTATCGCGCTTCATCGCGGCGAGGCGCTCCCGGCGCGATCGGCCTTCTCCTGAAGGCCGGATTTTCCGGTGCGGCGCTCGAGTTCCGCCATGATCTCGGCGAGCGGAATATCGGCAATTTTCAGGACGACGAGCAGATGGTAGAGTAGATCCGCGCTTTCCCCGACCAGTTCCGCCCGATCCTGGCCAACGGCCGCAATCACCGTTTCAACCGCTTCCTCGCCAAGCTTCTGGGCGGCCTTTTCACGTCCTTTAGACACCAGTCGGGCCGTCCAGGATTCGTCAGGCGAGGCTGCTGCGCGTTCCGCCACGATCGCTTCCAGCCGGGAAAGATCGAAACCACTCATACGTCACTGTCCCTGCCCAAAAGCCGCCTCGGGTCATGTCGCGTTTCCTGAAAACGCGCAATCACTCTCGGATCTTCGTTCGTCGCGTTTTCAAACCGTATCCACTCCATTTGGCAACGCTCTAGTCAAGCCGCACCGCGATGCCGGCGGCGGCCATGTGGCGCTTGGCTTCATCGATGGTAAACGTGCCGAAATGGAAGATCGAAGCCGCGAGCACCGCCGTTGCATGTCCGTCGCGGATCCCTTCGACCAGATGGTCAAGCGTTCCGACCCCGCCCGACGCGATGACGGGTGCCCGCACGGCGTCCGCTATGCTTCGGGTCAAGGCGATATCGAAGCCGCTCTTGGTGCCATCCCGGTCCATGGAGGTCAGTAGCAGTTCGCCCGCGCCACGGTCGACCATGTCGATGGCGAATTCGATGGCGTCGATGCCGGTTTCCTTGCGCCCACCGTGGGTGAAGATTTCCCAGCGCGCTTTCTCGTCAGGCCCAGAGACCTTCTTGGCATCGATCGCGACGACGATGCACTGATTTCCGAACTTGTCGGCCGCTTCGTTGACGAAGGCGCGGTTGTTCACCGCTGCCGTGTTGATCGACACCTTGTCGGCGCCGGCGAGCAGCAATTTCCGGATATCGGCGACAGCGCGAACGCCGCCGCCGACCGTCAACGGCATGAAGCATTGCTCGGCCGTGCGGGCGACGACGTCGAAGATCGTCTCGCGGTTGTCGGAGGATGCAGTGATATCGAGAAAGCAAAGCTCATCGGCACCCGCCGCGTCGTAGGCCTTTGCCGCTTCCACTGGATCGCCCGCGTCGATCAGATCGACGAAATTGACGCCTTTGACGACGCGGCCGTCCTTCACGTCGAGGCAGGGGATGACGCGAGACTTGAGGCTCATTTGCCGGATTCCTTAGCCGACTTCAAAACGTCGAGGGCCTCGGCTGGATCGAGCCTTCCATCGTAGAGTGCCCGTCCCGTGATCGCACCTTCAAGGCGCGCCGCGTCCGGCATTGTCATGCGGACGACATCGGCGATGGAAGCGAGCCCACCGGATGCGATGACCGGAATGGAGACCGCGTCGGCCAGTTCCAGCGTGCTGTCCCAATTGATGCCGGTCAGAATGCCGTCCCGGTCGATATCGGTGTAGATGATCGCCGCGACGCCGGCGCCTTCGAACTTGCGGGCAAGCTCGATCACGCCGAGTTCGGAGGCTTCCGCCCACCCTTCAACGGCAACCTTTCCGCCCTTGGCATCAATGCCGACGGCGATCTTGCCGGGGAAGCGCTTGCAGGCTTCAATCACGAGTGCCGGATCACGCACGGCAACTGTGCCGAGGATGACGCGGGCGAGTCCCTTGTCGAGCCAGGCCTCGATCTGCTCGATCGTGCGAATGCCGCCGCCAAGCTGCACCGGATTGTCGGTGGCCTTCAGAATGGCTTCCACAGCAGCACCATTGACGCTCGATCCGGCGAAAGCGCCGTCGAGATCTACCACATGGAGCCACTCGAAGCCCTGGTCCTGGAATGCCCGGGCCTGTGCGGCCGGGTCGGTGTTGTAGACCGTCGCCTGCGCCATATCGCCAAGCTTCAGACGCACGCACTGACCCTCTTTCAGGTCGATGGCAGGAAAAAGGATCATGGGGCCCAACGCAGGAAATTGGCGATGAGAGCGAGGCCGAGTGTCTGGCTCTTTTCGGGGTGAAACTGGGTGCCGGCACGATTGTCGCGCGCGACGATCGCAGTCATCGCGCCTCCATAGTCGGTGGTCGCGACGACGTCTTCCGGACGGCTGGCGGCAAGGTGATAGGAGTGCACGAAATAGGCGTGCAGCCCGTCGCGCCCGGTCGGGATGCCGGCGAGCAGCGGGTGGTCGCTGCGCTGATCGATGGTGTTCCAACCGATCTGCGGGATCTTCAGAGCGGGATCGCTGGGGCTCATCTCGACGACGTCGCCCGCAATCCAATCGAGGCCGTGCGTCACGGTCTTTTCCAGCCCGCGGGTCGACATGAGCTGCATGCCGACGCAAATGCCGAGGAACGGTCGGCCGTTTGCGATGACAGCTTCGTCCAGCGCGTCGCACATGCCGTCGACGGCAGCGAGACCGGCCGCACAGTCGGCGTAGGCACCGACGCCGGGCAGCACGATGCGATCTGCGTGCCGAACGATGTCCGGATCGGCCGTGAGGTGGATGTCAGCGGCAAGTCCTGCCTCACGAGCGGCGCGCTCGAAAGCCTTCGTGGCCGAACGCAGATTGCCGGAGCCATAATCGATGATCGCGACCTGCATGGTCAGCGCACTCCATTCCATTCAAACATGCCGAAGCTCTCCTCTGGCCTCTGAAAGCCGGGTTTCGTGCCAACGGGCCTTTTCTCACGCACATCCGGTTCAGTTTTGTCCACGGAACCAGTCGCTGCGGGCCTGGCGAAGAAAACTTCTTCGGCCTCATCAAGCGAAGTTGCGTCGACCAGGGCATCCATCGTCCAGCCACGCGCTTCCAGCTTCGATGCACGCAGCCGGTTGCCCTCGAGACCGGCATAAAGCGATGTCGCAACCGACAGCGCAAAGCCAGTGGCGAAGGTATCGCCTGTTGCCATGAGCCAGTTGGTGACGGCAGTGACAAGAAAAAAGACCCCTGCCCACAACCACATGCGGTGCCAGAGGAACCAGAAGACCGGGAAGATGAAGGCGAGCGGCGCAAAGCCATCGCGAATGAAGCGCGTCTCGATCCCGTCCGGGTCGCCGCCCGGCGGCGTCATCACCACGAAGGTTTTCATTCGGTCATCTCTCTTCGTCGAGCAGCGATCGCTTAGACGAGAATGCCCTTGGTGGACGGGATGCGGTCGGCCGCGCGCGGATCGATCTCCATCGCAGTCCGCAACACGCGCGCAACCGCCTTGAAGCAGGTTTCAGCGATATGATGGCTGTTGGCGCCCGCGAGATTGGTGACATGCAGCGTGATGCCGGCATGCTGGCTGAACGCCTGGAAGAACTCTCGCACCAGCTCGGTGTCGAAGTTGCCGATCTTTTCGGTCGGAAAGGTTACGTTCCAGACGAGAAACGGGCGGCCGGAAACGTCGATCGCGGCGCGGGTGAGCGCTTCGTCCATGGCAAGATCGAGCGAGGCATAGCGCGTGATGCCCTTGCGGTCGCCGAGCGCTTTCGAAAACGCCTGGCCGAGCGTGATGCCGGTATCCTCGACGGTGTGGTGATCGTCGATGTGCAGATCGCCTTTCGCCCGCACTTCGATATCGCTCATGGAGTGTCGCGCCAGCTGGTCCAGCATGTGATCGAAGAAGCCGACGCCGGTCTCCATCGAGGCCCGTCCGGTCCCGTCGATGGCGACACTCACCGAAATGTCGGTTTCGTTCGTCTTGCGTGCGATGCGGGCGCTGCGACCTTCGCTCACGCCCCTGTCCTTCGATGCCATGCTCAAGCTCCGCCGGGAATATGCGCGCTGCATATCAGGCCACTTGTAAAGAATCCAGAACAGGCCGCCGTTCCGGCCCCAATTGCAAAGGCTTCAGCGCTTCTTACATAAGACCTCGAATTCCATTGGCGGCTCGCGGCCGATGTTCTCCGGACCGGTCGAGCCCATTTCTCCCGACGTTCAAGGACTGAATTTTCATGAGCGATCACGATCCCTACGGCACGATGCATGCCACCACGATCATCACCGTGCGCAAGGGCGGACAGGTGGTGATGGCCGGCGACGGCCAGGTCAGCCTCGGCCAGACCATCATGAAAGGCAATGCGCGCAAGGTGCGCCGGCTCGGCAAGGGCGATGTCATCGCCGGATTCGCCGGTGCCACGGCCGACGCCTTTACCCTTCTGGAACGCCTCGAAGCGAAGCTCGAGCAATATCCCGACCAGCTGATGCGCGCCGCAGTCGAGCTCGCCAAGGACTGGCGCACCGACCGCTATCTGCGCCGGCTGGAGGCGATGATGCTCGTCGCCGACCGATCCGTAACCCTTGCGATTACCGGCAATGGCGACGTTCTCGAGCCGGAGCACGGCACGATCGCGATCGGATCAGGCGGCAACTATGCCTTCGCGGCCGCACGGGCGCTTATGGACACGGACCTTGGCGCCGAAGAGATCGCGCGCAAGGCGATGAGCATCGCCGGTGATATCTGCGTCTACACCAATGGCAATGTGGTGGTGGAGCTTCTGGACGACGCGGCCTGAGATCTCTCGGCCACTCACCCCGCTCCACGCATTGCACAGCACAGGACATATTCTCAATGACCGTTTTTTCTCCGCGCGAGATCGTTTCCGAGCTCGACCGGTTCATCATCGGACAGAACGATGCGAAGCGCGCCGTTGCCATTGCACTGCGCAACCGCTGGCGCCGCCAGCAGCTCGATGAGAGCCTGCGCGACGAGGTGATGCCGAAGAACATCCTGATGATCGGACCGACAGGCGTCGGCAAGACCGAGATCTCGCGCCGTCTGGCGAAGCTCGCCGGCGCGCCCTTCATCAAGGTCGAGGCGACGAAATTCACCGAAGTCGGCTATGTCGGCCGTGACGTGGAGCAGATCATCCGCGATCTGGTCGAGGTCGGCATCGGCCTTGGTCGCGAGCGCAAGCGTCAGGAAGTGAAAGCAAAAGCCCACCTTTCCGCCGAAGACCGGGTTCTCGACGCACTTGTCGGCTCGACAGCTTCGCCGGCGACGCGCGACTCGTTCCGCAAGAAGCTGCGTGAAGGCCTGCTCGACGACAAGGAAATCGAGATCGAGGTGGCCGATACCGGGTCGGGCATGCCGCTCGATATCCCTGGCATGCCGGGCGCCAACATTGGCGTGCTCAACCTGTCCGACATGCTCGGCAAGGCGATGGGCAAGCGCACCAAGAAGATCAAGACAACCGTCAAGCAGTCCTACCAGCAACTGATCGAAGACGAGGCCGACAAGCTGATCGACGACGAGCAGATCGCGCGTGAAGCGGTGCGGGCCGTGGAGAATGACGGCATCGTCTTCCTCGATGAAATCGACAAGATCGCCGCCAAGAACGGTGGGATGGGTGCGGGCGTGTCCCGCGAAGGCGTGCAGCGCGACCTTCTTCCGCTGGTCGAAGGCACGACGGTCGCCACCAAATACGGGCCGGTCAAGACTGACCACGTGCTCTTCATCGCGTCCGGCGCCTTCCACGTCTCGAAACCCTCGGACCTCTTGCCGGAATTGCAGGGGCGTCTGCCGATCCGCGTCGAGCTGCGGGCACTGACGAAGGAAGATTTCCGCCGTATCCTGACCGAGACGGAAGCCAGCCTGATCAAGCAATATGTTGCGCTGATGGGCACCGAGCAGGTGGAACTCAGCTTCACCGACGATGCCATCGATGCGCTGGCAGGCGTCGCGGTCGATCTCAATGCAAGCGTCGAGAACATCGGCGCCCGGCGGCTGCAGACGGTGATGGAACGCGTGCTCGACACGATCTCGTTCGAGGCACCCGACCAGTCCGGCACAACGTATGTGATCGATGCCGACTATGTTCGCAAGCATGTGGGCGATCTGGCGAAGAACACCGATCTGTCGCGCTACGTTCTCTAGCCCAGCTGGCCATTGTGGCGATTCGGCACCGCGTGGATACTTTCGTTCACGCGGTGCTCTATTCGGCTGCGATCCATCTCGACATCAAGGATCGCTCGTCGCTATTCATCGCCTATTCTATGAGGGCTGAAAGCGATGATTCCCGGCGGCTGGACACATGTCTTCTGCTTGACGGTGGGGCTTCTTGTTGCTGCGCTTCCGGCGCAAGCGGCCGGACGGCCGGTGCCTGAAGGAAACCGCTTCGCCGAACAACCGGCCGTGCCGGGCGCATCGAGCCGCCGGACATCCGGGCTCAACACGACGTTCGAAGCAAAATACCGTCGGATTTACGATCTGCTCGCTTCTGACGAGGGTCTGCGCACAAAAATCCGCTCGGCAGGCCGTGCTTACGGCATCGACCCGATCCACATTGTCGGTGCGCTGGTTGGCGAACACACCTACAATGTCGACGCCTATGATCGGCTCCAATCTTATTACGTAAAGGCCGTCGCTTACGCCGGCGAACGCTTCTCATTCGGCTACAAGGGCGAAAACGTCCTCACCTTCGTCGCCCGCGAGCCTTTTGCCCATTGCGGCGAGCTGACCGGCTCCTACGCGCTCTGGTCCTGCCGCGAACGCGTCTGGGACAACGTCTTTCGCGGCCGCACAGTTGAAGGCGCCCGCTACCCGAACGATCGGTTCTCGGCCGTCTTCTTCCAGCCTTTCTTTGCCGGCCAGACCTTCGGCCTCGGTCAGATCAATCCGCTGACGGCGCTGAAGATGTCGGATCGCGTCAACAAGGTTTCGGGCTATCCGAAACTTCAGGCGGATGATCCCATCGGGGTCTACCAGGCGATCATGGATCCCGACCGGTCGCTCGCCTACATGGCTGCAATCCTCGCCTCGTCCATCGAGGTCTATAAGCGCGTCGCCAATTTCGACATTTCGACCAATCCAGGCATCACCGCCACGCTCTACAATGTCGGCGATCCCGATCTGCGCGCTGCCGTTCTTGCCCGCCGCAATGGCGGTGGCGGTCGTCATCTGCCTGAAGAGAATTATTACGGCTGGCTGGTGAACGATCGGCTGGAAGAACTGCGGACGTTGTTCCCCGAAAGCTGAGCCTATCAGCGTTCGATCTGGTCCAGCAGTGCACTCAAGGTGGCGAGCTCCTTCTCGCTCATCTGCGGCAGCAGATGCGCCAGACGGTTGGCGATCTCGGTTTTCTGCTGAGACAGACCGCTCGTTTCGAGCTTTATCTTCGGATCCGACAGGTAGGCGAGGCGCTGCAGTTCTTCGGCCTCGTCCCAGATGATGTTGAAGAAGCCGATCACCTTCTGCACGAATTCCCAGCTCGGGCGACCCCGGTGGCCGTGCTCGAGCGCCGACAGGTAGGCCGGAGAGACGCCGATCGCTTCCGCCATCGCACGCTGTGTGATGCCGCGCTCGGTGCGCATCCGCCGCATGGCGGCGCCGAACGGCGTCATGGCGCAGGCCTGCGCTTCTTCAGGCGGAGATAGATGGCGCCCTCGCCGCCATGGCCGCGCGCCGCCTGCTCATAGCCGGACACATAGGGGCGAAAATCCGGCTGGGTCAGCCAGTGGGGCACAGCACGCTTCAGCGCGCCTTCACTGCCGAACGACGCACCCTTGCCGGTGATGACGAGCACATGGCGCAGGCCATCCGCATAGGCCCGCCCGAGAAAGCCGAGCAGCCTCATATGCGCGGCCGATTGATCGAGCCCATGCAGGTCGATCGTCGCGTCGATCGGCAGTCGCCCGCGCGCGATCTTGCGATGAACGGGGCGCTCGATCGGGTGCAGCGAGGCGGCAGGCTGTTTCGCCTTTCGGGTCTCTTCGACCGGTGATTCGCGGAACGACGCTGCCAACGCCTTGCGCATACCTTCCGTCACTTTGGCAGGCTCAGGCGGCTGTACGCTATTTTCCGAGACTTTCGGCGCGAGATCGGCGCTGCTGCCGAGCAGGCTCTCCATCCGACCGGGCATGGGACGCGCGGTATTCGCCACCTTGTTCCAGAGCGCGTTTTCACCGCGTGTCAGCTTGCGCCCCTTGCTCATAGGCCGAGCCTCGTCGCAGCCGGGCGTGGAACGAGGATGTGGAAAGTCGCGGCGTGCTTGATGGCTCCTGCTTCACTGCCTGCAACTGAGCCCGAGCCTGTGAAGATGTCGGCGCGCGCAGGACCGATGATCGCTGAGCCCGTATCCTGCCCAATCATCAATCGACAGAACGGCTTAGGGCCATCCACGTGGGTCAGGTTCTCGGCATTGATGAAGAAAGGCGTGCCGAAAGTATGAATTTCTCGATCCACGGCGATCGACCGACCCGCCGTCAAAGGCACCTTGGCAGCGCCGATCGGGCCACGGGTCGGATCGATCTCGGGCTCCTCCCGGAAGAAGATGAACGACCGATTCTGCCAGAGGATTTCATCCAAGCGCTCGGGATTTGCGGCCAGCCACTGCCGGATCGTATCCATCGTCACCGATTTGGCGTCGATTTCACCGAGGTCGATCAGGACGCGACCGATGGCCGTGAAGGGATGACCGGACTTGCCGTCGAAGGTGATGCGCGTAACCGTGCCGTCCAGAAAGACAAGCCGGGCCGATCCCTGGATATGCGTGAAAAAGACATCCACGCGGGAACGGGCCCAGGCGATTTCGAGATGTCGCCCCGACAGCGCACCACATTCGATCGATTTACGATCGGCGAATTCTTTGAGACCCTCGGGATTCTGCTTTGCCCAGGTGATACCGGCAGCCTGCAGTGAGGGCGCTTCGCCAGCTTCCAGCTGCCGCAGTTCGGGTGGGCGCTTCAGGAAGGGAAACCGGAACTGGGCATCCGGGCGGCGCGAAACCTCGACCTCGGGCTCGTAATAGCCCGTCAGAAAGCCGCTGTTCTGGTTGCCGATCCGGCAGGGAAGGAAATGCTGCTCGAAGAAATGGCGTGACGCGCAGGGCTCATCGGAGAGATGATCGAGTGCTGCGATGGCCGGCATGAAATCCGTGGTTTCGATGCCGAGCGATCCGGTCCGATACGGCTTTTGAGAGGATTTCAGGTGGCGAGCGCATGCTCGAAACGCCGAGAGGGCGGCACGATGATCATCGGCCGCCCACCCTGCAATGTCCTCGAAGCGAGCCGGATGAAGAACCGCCGGCATGGCGCCGTTAGGCGTCGGCTTCGGTGGCGATGAGCTTCCAATTGGGGTCGCGCGACCGCGTATCACGGGCAAAGGTCCAGACATCATTGACCTCACCGACGCTCTCGGCGTCACCATCGACGACCTTGCCATCCTTATCATGGGTCACGGAGATGAGCTGGCTGACGAGGCGCAGCGTCACCGCCGACTCAGAGCCTTTCAGCTCCGCCTGGACGATTTCAGCCTTTTCGACGCCGACGAAGGAGGATTTCACCGTTTCGCCGCGCGATTCGCGCTCGTTGATCGCAGCGACGAAGCCTTCATAGACTTCGCGGGACAGGAGGTTCTTCAGCGTCTTGCGGTCGCCGTCGGCGAAGGCCGTGACGATCATTTCATAGGCGATCTTGGCGCCTTCGACGAATTGCTTTGGATTGAAGGCAGGATCGGCTGCGGCGATCTCACGCAGGCCGGCATTCAAATCCGTGCCGGGCTTCGCATAAGCATCCACCGCCTCGAATCCGCCTTCGGCGCGCGGCGTGTCGCGGCGCGGCAGGCTGACGACCTTGCCATCGTCTGCGATGTCCGTGCCAGCGGGCGCCTTGGCACCTTCGCGCTTGGTGTAGGGATCGAATGGCTGGCGCTCATTGCCCGTTCGACGACCGAGCACACTGCGCAGCTGCAGAAATATGATGACTGCCGCCACGAAAAAGAAAAATGTCACGAAATCAAAGGAGCCCATTGCGCCTGCTGCCGATCGGGTGTGTGCCTGCCGCCCCATATAAGGCCCAGGCGGGGATCATTCAAACTCCGTACATTCAAATTGCGACATGGGGCCACCATATTGGGGCCGATTGTTGCGACGGTCGATGTATGAGGCCTGTCGAAACTGTAGTGTATCGGTGTCCACTCAAGGATCAATGGCTGTCACATGGCGTTCTCTCTCGTGCCTTTCATGCTTTTGGCCATGCCGATCGCGGAAATCTCCGTCTTCATCCTCGTCGGAAGCCAGATCGGGCTCTTGCCGACGCTTGGCCTGATCCTCGTCACCGCCATCATCGGATCGGTTCTGTTGCGCGTCCAAGGGTTCGGGATCGTGCGTCGCATCTCGGAAGAAGCGCGCGCTGGTCGCGTGCCGGGCCGGGAGCTCATTCACGGCGTCATGATCGTCGTTGCCGGCGTGCTTTTGCTCACGCCCGGCTTCATCAGCGACACGATCGGCTTCCTGCTCTTCGTTCCAGCGGTTCGGGATTTCGGTTGGCGTCTCGTCAAGGACCGGATTGTTGTGGTGGGTGCGGGTCTCGGAGCGGGCATGGCCGCCGGGATGCGTGGCCAGGCGAGGCATTCGGGCGATGAGCAGAGGCCTTATGGTGCGCAGCCGCGTGGCCGCACCGTCATCGATCTGGACGAGGACGATTTCAGCCGCGAGCCATCACCGGATTCCCCGTGGCGGGACGATCAGGACGGTCGTGGCGGCCCGAAAAGCCACTGATTGTGCGCTTTGAGTTGTCACCCGGCGGTTGAAGTGATAGCCACGCCGGGATTTTTAAGGGCTGCCGTCGGGCAGTTCGACGGACAAACGGGGAAGAACGATGGCCGAGGAAACAAAGAATTCCGATGGAGCCGCAGCACCAGCGGCAGCCGACAAGGCAAACGGCGCAACGCCGACCTTGAACGTGGTTTCGCAGTACATGAAGGACCTTTCCTTCGAAAATCCGTCCGCGCCGCGCAATGCGGGTCAGCGCGGCAAGGCGCCGTCCATCAACATCAATGTCAACGTCAACGCCAATCCGCTCTCGGAAACCGAGTATGACGTCGTGCTAACGCTGAATGCGACGGCAAAGGATGGCGACACGGTCGTCTTCAACGCCGAACTCGTCTATGGCGGCATCTTCCGCCTGCAGGGCTTCGCCAAGGAGCACATGTTGCCGCTGCTCTTCATCGAGTGCCCGCGCATGCTGTTCCCGTTCGCCCGCCAGATCATTGCGGACGCAACGCGCAATGGTGGTTTCCCGCCGCTGATGATCGACCCGATCGATTTCGCGCAGATGTTCCAGCAGCGTATGGCCGCCGAGCGGACCCGTGCGGCGAGCGCTCCGGCGCCTCAGGTTAACTGACCGCAACGATGATCAGCCTTCCCCGATCGGCCTGATGGGGGAAGGCTTTCAGACTGATTTCCGGAACACAATCTATCGCAGAACGCGCCACAACGCGTTCTTGCCGAGCCTTTCGACCAGGCGTGCATGCGCTGCCTGCTCCATCTCTGTCAGCCGTGACGGCAGCGGGCGCTCGCGCACCATGACGGAGATGTCGATCTCGACGGATCTCCCTCCACCATTGTTGCCAAACTCGATTTCCAGACCAAGCGCCGTCTGACGGCCGCCGATCATCTCGATATAGACTTCGGCCAGGAGCTCAGCGTCGAGCAATGCGCCGTGCTTGGTGCGGTGGCCGTTGTCGATGTTGTAGCGCCGGCACAGTGCATCCAGCGAGTTCGGACCCATCGGATGGCGTCGGCGCGCGAGCACCAGCGTATCGAGGATCTGTTCGCGCCCGATGGGAGCGATCCCGATGCGCTCGAATTCGGCGTTGATGAAGCTGATGTCGAATGTCGCGTTGTGGGCGATCAGCGTCGCATCGCCGAAGAATTCCTGCAGTTCACCCGCGATCTGGGCGAAAGTCGGTTTGCCCGCCAGGAATTCGTCGGTGATCCCGTGCACCTGCAGCGCATCCGGATGGACGGGGCGTCCCTGCGCATTTATGTAGACGTGGAAACTCCGGCCTGTCGGAAAATGGTCGATGAGCTCGAGACATCCGATCTCGATGATGCGATCGAGCCTGAAATCGAGGCCGGTCGTTTCCGTATCGAAAATGATCTCGCGCATCACGCTCTCCATCCGCGTCTCATGCGGGTTGTCCGGTCAGTTCAAGAATGATCGCCTCGACCCGCTGCTCCGTCGCGGCCAGGCCTTCGCCGGTCTCGATGATGAAATCGGCACGGGCGCGCTTTTCGGCATCCGGCACCTGCCGCGCGAGAATAGAGGCGAACTTCTCCTCCGTCATGCCGGGCCGGGCCATGACGCGCGCCTTTTGCACATCTTCCGGACAGGACACCACGGCAATGCGATCGACATCAGCATCGCCGCCACTTTCGAAGAGCAGCGGCACATCCAGAAGGACGAGCGAATGGCCCGCGGCTTTCTGCTCGCTGAGAAACGCTTCCCGCTCGCGTCGGACAAGCGGATGGACGATCGCTTCCAGTTTTTGCAGCGCCTCGCGGTTGCCGAGAACCTTCTGCGCCAGGACAGTCCTGTCGATGACCCCGTCAGCGCTCGTTATGCCTGGGAACGCGGCTTCCAGCATGGGCACGGCCTGGCCGGCATAAAGCTCGTGAACGACAGCGTCGGAATCGAAGACAGGTACGCCGCGTGCGGCAAACATTGCCGCGGTCGTCGATTTCCCCATGCCGATCGAGCCTGTTAGACCCAGCTTGATCAATGTTTCGACTCCAGATCTGCGATCACCAGATCCCGGACCTCTTCGGTCACGTCGGGGCGCAGTCCGAACCAGCGTTCAAAGCCCGGAACAGCCTGGTGCAGCAGCATGCCGAGCCCATCGACGATCGGCAGTCCCTGGGCTTTCGCCTCCTTCAGAAACGGCGTCATCAGCGGCGCATAGACGATATCGGTGACCACGGCGCCGGGACGCATGCTGGTGAAATCAATGGATGGGACGTCCGAACCGTCGAGACCCAGAGCGCTGGTGTTGACGAAAAAATCCGCGCTCCGGACGAGCGAGGAAAGCTCTTCCATCCCGTGGGCAGCTGCTTCGGGACCGAACAGGCCAGCGATCTCCCTTGCCCTTTCGACCGTGCGGTTGACGATATCGACCCGGTCGAACCCGCGTTCGACCAGCGCGTCGATCACCGCGCGACTTGCGCCGCCCGCGCCGAGCACCACGGCTCGCTCACCGCGATCCCAGCCCGGCGCGCGCTGATCGAGATTTGCCAGAAACCCATAACCGTCGGTGTTCGTGAGATGCAGGCGCCCATCGACGCGCCAGAGCGTGTTTCCGGCACCGAGCCGTGCCGCGACCGGATCGATCTCATCGGCACCCCGCATGGCGGCTTCCTTGTGGGGCATCGTCACATTGCCGCCGACGAAACCCGCTTCGCCGCTTCGCAAGCGGTCCAGGAATCCCGAGAAATCATGCTGAGCGACGTCGAGCGCTTCATAGGAGCCGGCGATGCCATGCTTCTTGAGCCAGTGGCCATGGATGATCGGCGAGCGGGAATGCCCGATCGGGTGTCCGACGACGAAGGCGGCAGGCGGCGTGGTCATCCGTCGATCGCCCCGACCCGGCGCAGCTCTGCCAGAAGCGGCAGCAAGGGTAAACCGACGATGGTGAAGTAATCACCCTCGATCTTTTCGAAGAGCTGGATGCCCCTGCCCTCCAGCTGATAGGCGCCGACGCTTTTCAAAGCGATATCGCCGACAGCAGCAAGATGCCGTCCGATGAAGCCGGGATCGAGGTCGCGCATCGTCATGGCTGCCGTCGACATATGACGCCACACCGCCTCGCCATCTCGCGCCAGCACAATCGCGGAATTCAAGAAGTGCGTCTTGCCGGAGAGTTTCAGCAGATGCCGGCGCGCCCCCTCCATGTCGTCGGGCTTGTGAAAGACTTCATCGCCCAGCGACAAGGTCTGGTCGGAACCGATGACCCATGCGCTCGGCGAACGCTCGCTCACATCTACGGCCTTGGCTTCGGCAAGCACCAGTGCGACATCTTCCGGCGACGCACCGCTATCGGCAAGTGGCGCTTCCAGCGCGCGCTCATCGACCTCGGCAGGCTTGATATCGAAAGTAACGCCGGCGTTTTCCAGCAATTGGCGGCGAAATGGGCTCGAAGACGCCAGAATTATGGGTGCAGCCATGGCCGAGACAATCCTTGCAAATGATCGATGGTTCGAGCGCTAACGCGCCTTGCCGCGCAAGGCAAGAATCGCGGCGGCCGTCTCCTCGATCGACTTTCGAGTCACGTCGATCATCGGCCAGTTCCTGCGCAGGCAAAGGGAGCGGGCGTGTTTCAGTTCTTCGGCGATCGTCGCGCGGTCGGTGTATATTTCTGAGTTGTATCCTTGCGCGTTGCCGAGCATGCGGTTTAGCCGCACCTGCGCGATGCGTTCGGTGGACGCAATGAGCCCGACGATCAGCGGCTTGCGCGCCTGGTCGAGCGCCGGCGGCAAGGGATTGCCCGGCACGATCGGGAAGTTGGCGGTTTTCACGCCGCGGTTGGCCAAATAGATGCTCGTCGGCGTTTTGGACGTGCGGCTGATCCCCACGAGAACCACATCGGCTTCTTCGTAATCGGTGATGATCTGACCGTCGTCATGATCCATCGTGTAGTTCAGCGCATCGATCCGGCGAAAATATTCCGCGTTCATCACATGCTGGGCACCGACGCGGCGCCGCGACGGAGCTCCCAGATAGGACTGGAACACCGTCATGATCGGCTCGAGCACGGAAACGCTCGGAACGCCCATTTCCCGGCACCTTGTGTCGATCATGGAGGACAGGTCCTGATCGACGATCGTGTAGAGCACGATGCCCGGCGCACCATCGATCGCGTCAAGCACAGCACCCAGCTGCTTGCGGTTCCGAATCAGCGGATAAACGTGCTCCAGCACCTGAGCGTCCTGGAACTGCGCAGACGCAGCTCTGCCGGCCGCCATTAGGGTTTCACCGGTCGAGTCCGAAATCAGATGGAGGTGAAAGTAATTTTTCGGCTGATCCACACGATTCACTGAGGGCTGTTGATGACTGTTGATGACTTTCGGAATGATGATCGCGGTGTTCTCAGGCCGGTATGAACTGCCGACTTGTCCACAATGAGCACTGCGGGGACGGCCTTTCACGGTCAATGTCACGCTGCGGGGAATCGGGGGACGCGTCAACACACCATCCACAGCTTAACCAAAAGGGATCAAGGCTGTGTTTCGCCGCAAAATGCTGAAATGTCATCGCTTTTTGGGGTGTCCACATTGCAAAGCGAATCAAGTGATTCCAGTGTGCGGCACAGATGGCTTCCACGCTTCTTGTGGAGAAGATGTTGACCAAAACTAATCCCTGGAACACACCGACTCTAAGAAGAAGAATCCATTTCAAAGAATCCTTTATTTAAGGAAGAGGAGACGCCGTGACCGACCGAAAGGTGCTGCGCGTTCTGGCAGGAGAGACTATCAGCCCACCGCCGATCTGGCTGATGAGACAAGCGGGACGCTATCTTCCGGAATATCGGGAGACACGGCTGAAGGCGGGAAGCTTCCTCGATCTTTGCTACACGCCCGAATACGCTGTCGAAGTGACGCTGCAGCCGATCAGGCGGTACGCATTCGATGCTGCGATCCTGTTCTCGGACATTCTCGTCATTCCCGATGCCTTGAAACGTGGTGTGCGCTTTGAAGAAGGGCGAGGGCCCTTGATGGAGCCGATCGATGCCGATGGCATTGCCGCGCTTACTCCGGAAGGCGTGATCGACCACCTGGCCCCGGTATTCGAAACGGTACGGCGTTTGAGAGCCGAGTTGCCGGCCGAGACGACCCTGCTCGGTTTCTGCGGTGCGCCTTGGACGGTTGCGACCTACATGATCGCGGGGCATGGAACGCCTGACCAGGCACCGGCACGATTGTTCGCCTACCGCGAACCTGCCGCATTCGCGCGACTTCTGGACCTGCTGGCCGACATATCTGCCGACTATCTGTGTGCACAGATCGAAGCTGGCGCCGACGCGGTTCAGATCTTCGACTCCTGGGCCGGTGTTCTGGGAGAAGCCGAATTCGAAGCCTTTGCGGCTCGCCCCGTCCGCCGCATCGTCGACCAAGTTCGGGCACGTCATCCGCAGGCGCGTATCATCGCTTTCGCAAAAGGTGCCGGCGCCCTTCTGGAGGGTTACCGCAAGCGCACCGATGCGGACGCGATCGGTCTCGACTGGTCGGTGCCGCTGTCTTTCGCCAAGCGGCTTCAGGAAGAAGGTCCGGTTCAGGGCAATCTCGATCCGATGCGCGTCGTTGCGGGCGGGAAGGCTCTGGATGAGGGGATCGATGCCATTCTCGATGTTCTCGGCAATGGGCCGCTGATCTTCAATCTCGGTCATGGCATCACGCCGCAGGCCGATCCTGCACATGTGACGCAGCTGGTGGAGCGGGTGCGTGGTCGGACCTGAGGCTTCAGCCGCCGCCGGTCGTAAAGCGCGCCGCAGAGCCTACACGGCCATCGCTGTGCTTCTTTTGAGCGTGGTTCTCGTCTTCTGGTGGCGGCCGGCCAGTCTCGATCTCTGGATCAAGGCGGCGCATGTGGTGGCGGTAATATCCTGGATGGCCGGGCTGCTCTATCTGCCGCGGCTCTTCATCTACCATACCGATGCCGAGATCGGATCTGTCCAGTCGGAAACCTTCAAGATCATGGAGGAGCGGCTTCTCAAGGTGATCATGCGTCCTGCGATGATGATCTCCTGGGTGCTTGGGCTGTGGCTTGCCTATTCAAGCTTCGCCTTCTCGGGTGGATGGTTGTGGGCGAAGATTGCCGCGGTCGTCGCACTGACTGCCATTCACGTTCGCTTCCTCAAGGCCTGGAAGAGCTTTGCTGCCGACCGACGGGAACACACGGCACGCTATTGGCGGATCATGAACGAGGGCCCGACGCTCCTGATGATCGCCATCGTCATTCTCGTAATCGTGAAGCCTTTCTAAGCCTCAAGAGCGGTTTCCGAGCTTCCCATTCGCGTCTCAATTGACGTGCGGCGACAAGCCGCTTGCGTGGGGGCAGGGGAATCGCTATTTTCGCGTCAACTTCTCCTCGGCATCGCGTTGACGTCCCCGGCGACAGGCTCCACGGAGCGCACACGCCTCTTCATTCCCGACGCGCCGCCCCCTCCATCATTTTTTAGTTTTCCAGTCATCCCGGATACTCCATGCAAGAAATGAAGCTGCAAGAGCTCAAGAGCAAATCACCGACCGATCTTCTCGCTTTCGCGGAAACGCATGAAGTCGAGAACGCGAACGTCATGCGCAAGCAGGAGCTGATGTTCGCCATCCTGAAGAAGCTTGCGGCGCAGGATGTCGAGATCATCGGCCAGGGTGTGGTCGAGGTTCTGCAGGACGGGTTCGGCTTCTTGCGCTCGGCCAACGCCAATTATTTGCCCGGTCCGGACGACATCTATATTTCGCCCTCGCAGCTGCGTCGCTTCGCGCTCAAGACCGGCGATACGGTAGAAGGGCCGATCCGTGGACCCAAAGAAGGCGAGCGCTATTTCGCGCTGCTCAAGGTCAACACGATCAATTTCGAGGATCCCGAAAAGATCCGCCACAAGATCCACTTCGACAATCTGACGCCGCTTTATCCCGACGAGCGGTTCAAGATGGAGCTCGATGTTCCGACCTCGAAGGATCTGTCGCCGCGCGTGATCGATCTCGTCGCGCCGCTCGGCAAGGGCCAGCGCGGGTTGATCGTTGCGCCGCCGCGCACGGGTAAGACCGTGCTTCTGCAGAACATCGCACATTCGATCACGGCCAACCATCCCGAATGCTACCTGATCGTTCTCCTGATCGACGAGCGGCCGGAAGAAGTGACCGACATGCAGCGCTCGGTGAAGGGTGAAGTCGTTTCGTCAACCTTTGACGAGCCGGCAACCCGCCACGTGCAAGTGGCTGAAATGGTTATTGAAAAGGCCAAGCGCCTCGTAGAGCATGGGCGCGATGTCGTCATTCTGCTCGATTCGATCACGCGCCTTGGCCGTGCCTACAACACCGTCGTTCCGTCCTCGGGCAAGGTGTTGACCGGTGGTGTGGACGCGAACGCCCTCCAGCGGCCGAAGCGCTTCTTCGGCGCCGCCCGTAACATCGAGGAGGGCGGGTCGCTCACGATCATCGCCACTGCGCTGATCGACACCGGCAGCCGCATGGACGAAGTGATCTTCGAAGAGTTCAAGGGCACCGGTAACTCGGAAATTGTTCTGGACCGCAAGGTGGCCGACAAGCGCATCTACCCGTCCATGGATATCCTGAAGTCCGGTACGCGTAAGGAAGACCTCCTTGTGTCGCGCCAAGACCTCCAGAAGATCTTCGTGCTTCGCCGTATCCTGGCCCCTATGGGCACGACGGATGCGATCGAGTTCCTGATCGACAAGTTGAAGCAGACTAAGAACAACGCGGACTTCTTCGATTCCATGAACACGTAGTCGGCTTACGTCCGATACGCGCTTGGCGATGTGGAGCGGTAATTGACCGATCCCACCACAGACACGATCGTAGCTTTGGCGAGCGGCGCACTCCCCGCGGGTGTCGCCGTTCTTCGCGTTTCAGGACCACATGTTCGATTCGTTCTCGAAACGATGTGTGGTGGCGTGCCCGAGCCGCGAATTGCCCATCTTCGATCGATTCGGAACCGAAACGGAGAGCTCCTGGACAAGGGCATCGTTCTACATTTCCAAGGGCCTAAGTCCTTTACTGGTGAGGACTGCGCCGAATTTCAGGTCCATGGAGGAAGGGCAATTGTTTCTGCAATTCTGGCGGAATTGGCTAGTCTCCCGAGAGTTCGTCTCGCGGAACCGGGCGAGTTCACCCGTCGGGCATTTGAAAACGGCAGGATGGACCTCACTGAAGCCGAGGGCCTCGCCGATCTCATTGCGGCGCAGACGGAAATGCAGCGGCGCCTTGCCGTTACTCAATCTGAAGGGGGCCTGACGCGGCTTTATGCTGGCTGGGCGCGTCGACTCCTGCATGCGCGAGCGTTGGTTGAGGCCGATCTTGATTTTGCCGACGAGGACGACGTCCCTGGATCAGTTGCGGATCGCGTCTGGAGCGACATGGCGGAACTTCGTGTTGAGATGGAGCGCCACCTCGCAGAAGCCAGCATTGGCGAACGCATTCGCGATGGTTTTAAGGTTGTGATCGTCGGCCCACCGAACGTAGGGAAATCAAGCTTGCTGAACGCGTTGGCGGCGCGTGATGTCGCAATCGTGTCTTCCGAGGCGGGAACAACGCGCGATCTCATTTCTGTTGATGTCGATTTGGGCGGATACGCCGCGACGATTACCGACACGGCGGGTATCAGAGAGACAGATCATGGCGTCGAGCAGGAAGGCATTGCCCGCGCGCGAAGGGCCCTGGCAACGGCTGACCTTGTCTTGAACCTCTCCGATTGCGGAGTGTATGTGACTGATGCCCCGGCAGCAGTGCCGGAAATCCGCGTCCGAACGAAATCTGACTTGAACACGGGCGTCCCTTTTCTCAGCGACGTAGCAATTTCGGTAGCTACAGGTGATGGCGTTGACGCTTTGATTGAGTTGTGTAGATCAAGACTGAGCAGCTTAGCGAATTTTTCCTCCTTTGCTCTTCCGACACGACTTCGTCATCGACAACATCTAAGGCAGGCACTCGAGTGCCTGACTTTCGCCGTGAGCGAGTCTCACATGCCGATAGAGCTTCGGTCTGAGGAGCTTCGGCTGGCGAGTGATGCGCTCGGTCGCATCACGGGCCGTGTGGACGTGGAAGACGTGCTGGATGTCATCTTCAGCTCGTTCTGCATCGGGAAATAATCGTGACTCACGTGAAACACTGAGGACTGGTGGAGATGGATCGACTTTCCGCGTTCGACGTCGTCGTCATTGGCGGGGGGCATGCCGGTTGCGAAGCTGCCGCGGCCTCGGCGCGCTTGGGCGCCGTTACGGCGCTGCTCACTCTGGCAGCTGACAAGATCGGCGTTATGTCTTGCAATCCTGCGATCGGCGGCCTGGGCAAAGGACATCTCGTTCGCGAGGTCGATGCTTTGGACGGCTTAATGGGTCGCGTGGCGGACCAGGCCGGCATTCAGTTTCGCATGCTCAACCGCAAGAAGGGGCCGGCGGTGCGCGGACCTCGCACGCAAGCCGATCGCAAGCTCTATCGCGAAGGGATGCAGCGAGCCCTCAAGGATCAGAGCAACCTATTTGTTGTTGAGGGAGAAGCTGACGATCTTCTGGTCGCCGACGGACATGTGACCGGAGTCGTCTTGGCTGATGGCCGGACGATCCGCTGTCGGGCTGTCGTCTTGACGACGGGGACCTTCCTGCGTGGCGTCATTCATATTGGCGATCGCCAGTTTGCAGCGGGACGAATGAACGAGCAGCCCTCACTCGGTCTCTCTAAGACGTTGTCGATATTTGGCTTTAAGCTCGGAAGGCTCAAGACGGGGACGCCGGCGCGCCTTGATGGGCGCACGATCGACTGGGCCAGCATTGATCGTCAGGAAGCTGATGCTGATCCCGTGCCGTTTTCCTTCATGACAGATCGGATTACGATTCGCCAGATTGCATGCGGCGTCACGCGGACCACAAAGCAGACGCATGACATCATCGAGACGAACATCAAGCGCTCAGCGATGTATTCGGGGAACATTTCCTCGGTCGGGCCCCGATATTGCCCGTCCGTCGAAGACAAGATCGTCCGCTTCGCTGACCGGGAAAGCCATCAGATCTTCTTGGAGCCCGAGGGTCTCGATGACCACACGGTCTACCCCAATGGAATTTCGACGTCTCTCCCAGAGGATGTCCAGGCGGCTTTCATAGCCACCATTCCAGGCCTGGAAAAAGCGAAGATACTGCAGCCGGGTTATGCGATCGAGTATGACCATATAGATCCGCGCGAGCTTCATCAGACGCTCGAGACCAAGCGTTTATGTGGGCTGTTTCTCGCCGGACAAATCAACGGAACAACGGGCTACGAGGAAGCCGCCGCTCAGGGTTTGGTAGCCGGACTGAACGCGGCGCGAACCTCGGGAGGGACCGACGGGGTGACGTTCAGCCGCGCGGACTCATACATTGGTGTACTTATCGATGATCTGACGACACGAGGCGTTTCGGAGCCCTACCGTATGTTTACTTCGAGAGCGGAGTTCAGGCTGTCTTTGCGAGCTGATAATGCCGATGCACGGCTGACGCCAATGGGCTTGCAGCTAGGATGTGTATCGCCCAACCGTCGGGACCGATTTGATCAGTGGACGAACCGTCTGGATAAGGCGCGTGACCTTTTGAAGCGAACAGTGCCCAGCAGGTCACAGTTGGAAGCGATGTCGATTTCACCCCGGCGCGACGGAGCGCAGAAGTCGGTGTTCGATCTGCTTTCGCATCCAGAGACAAAACTCGAGGCTTTTGAAAAGGCGATTCCATCCCTGGCCGCCATTCCTGGCGAGCTGCGCGAAACTCTGGAGATTGAAGCCGTCTACTCAGTCTATCTTGAACGACAAGCGTTGTCGGCTTCTCAGCTTCGTCGGGAAGAGGAACGCGCCATACCGACCGATTTTGACTACGCCTCGTTGCCCGGCTTGTCGAACGAGCTGAAGCGCAAGCTGTCAATGTCAAAGCCTCTGAGCATCGCGCATGCTAGCAAGATTGAAGGCATGACACCTGCAGCCATCGCGCTCATACTCTCCAAGCTCAAGCGTCGAACGACCGCAGAAGAGGCTTTATCAGCGTGAAAGTCGATCATAGTGATCTTCGTGTTTCACGTGAAACAGTGGACAGGCTAGCGATTCTTGTTGACTTGCTACAGCGCTGGCAATCGCGGATCAATCTTATTGGCCCGTCTACGGTGGATGATATTTGGTCCCGTCACATCCGTGATTCGATCCACGTATATCATACGCAGCCCGCATCGTTTCGGTGGGCTGATCTTGGTTCGGGCGCCGGCTTCCCTGGACTTGTGACGGCTATCTGCCTTGCGGAACAGGATCGTGGCCACGTACACCTCATTGAAAGCAACTCCAAGAAAGCTGCGTTTTTACGGGCAGCCATACAGGCCACTGGGGCGCGCGCAACCGTGCACGCTGACCGTATCGAAGCTGCATCGCTCAAGATCGAGCGGCCTGATGCCGTTTCGGCGCGTGCACTGGCTTCGCTGTCGGACCTATTGCAGCTGACGGAGGCCTGGATTTCGGAAGGAACAGTTGCCTACTTCCACAAAGGTCGGGATTACCGCAACGAGGTCGAGGCAGCTCGTGGCGCTTGGGAATTTGATCTGGTAGAACATAAGCAAGACCGGAACGATGAATCGGTCTTGCTGGAGATCAGTGGCCTCCGTCGCCGCTGAGCGGCACTTGCGGAGCTGACATGCTGAATCGGATCATCACCATTGCGAACCAGAAGGGTGGCGTCGGCAAAACGACGACCGCCATCAATTTAGCGACGGCCCTAGCGGCGATCGGCGAGAATGTCCTTGTGATCGATCTTGATCCCCAAGGCAATGCGAGCACGGGACTTGGCATCGAGCGGAAGGAGCGTCGGCTCTCAAGCTATGACCTGCTGACGAATTCTGCGACGTTAGAAGAGATCGTCGTACCGACGGCTGTTCCCAATCTGTCGATCGTGCCATCGACAATGGACCTGCTCGGTGTTGAGATGGAAATCTCGTCAGCCTCCGACCGTGTGCTGCGCGTAAAGAAGGCGCTGCAGACCGATGCCGCTCGCCGCTACAGTTATGTCCTGATCGATTGCCCGCCGTCGCTGAACCTTCTGACCATCAATGCCATGGTTGCCGCTCACTCTATCTTGGTTCCGCTGCAATGCGAGTTCTTTGCGCTGGAAGGTTTGAGCCAGTTGCTCGAAACCGTCGGCCAAGTCAGACAGACACTCAATCCAGCGCTTGATATCCAGGGGATAGTGCTGACCATGTATGATGCGCGCAACAACCTCGCCCAACAGGTGGTGGCCGACGTGCGCGAGCATCTGGGGGACAAGGTTTACACCACACTCATCCCTCGCAATGTGCGTGTTTCTGAAGCGCCGTCCTATGGTAAGCCGGCTATCATTTACGACCTCAAATGCGCTGGTAGCCAGGCTTACTTGCAACTGGCCTCTGAGGTTATCCAGCGCGAGCGTCGGCGGCGGGCCGCTTGATTGTCCGGATTGTCCAAGGAAGACATGATGAGTGAAGACACTTCAAAGAGACGCCTCGGCCGCGGATTGGCCGCCTTGATTGGCGAGATGGATCAGCCTGAAACAACGGCACCATCGCGTGCGAAAGCCGACAGTTTCGTTCCGATCGAGCATGTAACGCCGAATCCTAATAACCCTCGCCGCCAGTTTGATCCGGACGATCTCAAGGACCTCGCGGCGTCGATCAGCCAGCATGGTGTCGTGCAGCCTGTCGTCGTGCGCACGCGCGGGGCAGGGCGCTACGAGATCATTGCTGGTGAGCGGCGTTGGCGCGCATCGCAGCAGGCTGGGCTGGTCGAGATCCCAGTCATCGTTCGCGATGTGGACGACCGTACAGCGCTTGAGTTGGCGATCGTCGAGAACGTTCAGCGCGCCGATCTTAATCCATTGGAAGAAGCGCAGGGATATCAGCAGCTTATCGCGGAACACGGCTATACGCAGAACGATCTCGGCGACATCATCGGCAAAAGCCGCAGCCATGTTGCCAACAGTCTTCGGCTGTTGAAGCTGCCTGAAATCGTGCGGTCGATGCTTGCCGGTGGTCAGCTGTCATCGGGGCATGCGCGCGCCATCGCGGCGACGTCGGATCCAACCAAGCTGGCGCGCGAAATCGTCAGCAAGGGCCTGTCCGTTCGAGATGCAGAGCGCCTGGCCCAGAAAGATGCCGAAATCGGTGGTGCCGAAAGCGAGCCAACAAGAGCGGCTGCATCGAAGGACGCCGATACTCTGGCGCTCGAGCAGTCCTTGTCCAACGTGCTCGGTTTGAAGGTCGAAGTCAGCCACAAGTCACGCGGCGGCCATATCCGCATCGATTACAAGTCGCTGGATCAACTAGATGAGCTTTGCCGGCTGCTGGGCGCCAGAAGCTAATTTGCCGGCAAACTGACTAAGGATGATTAAGCGCGTTGCAAGCGAGCGGCGCGGGCCGATCGCACTGCCAGCGCTAGAAGTGCCTGCCTCGCGATCGCGTCCTCCAGCGCTGGCCGGCGCCGCGTTTCAAGGATAGCGGCCTGCAGGTGCGTGAGAGCCTGGCCGATCGCATCCATTCGCCAAGCGGCAAGCGCCTTCTCCAGGGCCGGCTTTCGCCGGAAATGCACGCGCCGACCTTGTTCTGCAACCACATTGCCGACGGGTTTGCCGTCCTGCTCGACCGAGGCCCGCATCGTTTCGAGAGCCTGGAACTGGCGTAGACAGCTTTGCAGGGCGAGGAAGACCGATGTCTTCGATGCCATGATCCGCCGCAGCGAAAGATCGAGCGCTTCGACGTCTCCCAACAACACTGCATCCACGGCTGCATCCACTGATAAAGCGGAGGCATCCCCTATCACCGCAAGGACGTCCTCTTCCTGGACGACGTCCTTGCCTTGGGCGTAGAGGGCAAGCTTCTGGATCTCGCCACGCGAGGCCAGGCGGTCACCGCCGATGAGGCTCGCGAGGAGTTCTCGTGCGGCCGAGGTCAGGCGTAGTCCTGCCGCCGACATCTCGCTGTCGATCAGCTCGTTTACGCTCCGCCCTTCATCGGCGTAGCAAGGCACGGCAAGCCCGGATTTCGCCTCCTCAACGAGTTTTCGAAGTCCTGTGCCCTTCTTGAGATCGCCGGCTTCGATGAGAACGAGGCAATCGTTGGGGGATTGTTTGCCAGCTCTCCGACCGCTTCCAGAACGCCGCGGTCGTTACCGGCACCCAGCAGCCGGACGAGCCGCAACCCGCCGAAGAGGCCGATGGCGCGCGCCTCGTCGACCAAACGGCCGGGATCGGAATTCACCGTACCCGCGTCTAGCCTCACGGCCGAAAAGGGATCGTCGGCATCAACTTTGCTCGCCGCAACCAGATTGCCCGCACGTTCAGCCACCAGTCCGCGATCGGGCCCATAAATCAGCACGATTGGCTGCGGGGGGAGGCCCTTGGCAATCAGGCGTTCGAATTCATGCGCCTTGATTTGAGCCACGGGCTGCCTCTGTCGTCAGGAACAGCGCGAGATCGGCTCTGAGGCGCTCTGCCAGCTCCCGCGCAGCACGATTTTCCGCATCCCGCGCGGCGCGTATATCGGCAAAGCCCTGCTCAAAACGGTCGTAGCTCGTTGTGACCGCTTGCCGGCGAAGAGCCACGACGTCCCCGGTTGCCGAATCCGTGATCTGGTATTCGGCGCGCACGGTCAGGTTCTGACCTGTTGCCCGACCATCGATCGGGTTGCGCAGAATCCCAACGTCGCTGCGGGTAACCGTGAGGTCAACGCGGTAGCGCGCGTCGGCTGGCTGCCCAGCGCCGCCGTGAAGCAGGAAGATCAGTTCGTTGCGAAGCTCCTGGCCGACCCGATCGTCAGCTGCCTCGATGATGATGTCTGCTGCCGGGCGGGCGGCCATGTCGTAACCGGGCGTCGACCGATCAGCATAAAGCGGCGTGACCTGGCAAGCGGAAAGCCCGAGGCACAGCGCCCCAGCTGTGAGGCGAAGAACAGGCCGGCCGATCGCACGGCGGATGTCAGACAACGACATTCACGATCCTCTGGGGAACGATGATGATTTTCCTAGGCTCGTTTCCAGCCATGGCTGCTTGTACGAAATCGAGCGCCAGCACGGCGGCTTTCACGTCATCTTGCGAGGCTTCTCGCGCGATTGTCAAATCGCCCCGCTTCTTGCCGTTGATCTGGACAGGCAGGAGGATTTCATCCTCCACCACCAGTGCAGGGTCGAAGTCCGGCCAAGCCGCCATGGAAACCATGCCGTCGTTTCCAAGCGCTGACCAGCACTCTTCGGCGAGGTGAGGGGTCATCGGTGCAATCAGGTGGACCAGGATTTCAACGGCCTCACGGCAGGCAGCCAGCATCTCAGGCTCCGCACCGCCCTTGGCGACCGACTGCAGCGGGACGGACAGAGCATTGGTCAGCTCGTAAATGCGCGCAACAGCCTTATTGAAGCTGAGACGTTCAAGATCTTCACCAACGGCTTTCAGCGCCTTGTGCGCGGCACGCGATACTTCGAGAGCAGGGCCAGAGGCGCCAGCGGTAGGCGCAATGCCCGATAGTGCCGGTGCCGATTCCTGCACCAGTCTCCAGACACGCTGGACAAACCGATGGGCGCCCTCGACGCCTGATTCGGTCCAGATGACATCGCGCTCAGGTGGTGAGTCCGACAGCATAAAGAAGCGCGCGGTGTCGGCGCCGAACGAGGCGATGATGTCGTCCGGATCGACGACGTTCTTTTTCGACTTCGACATCTTCTCGATCGAGCCGATCGTCAGCGCTTCGCCCGTTTCGAGATGGGTTGCGCGGCGGCTGCCCTCGACATCCTCGATCCGAACATCGGCAGGGGCCACCCAGCCGGCTTCACCCTTGTAGGTTTCGTGCACGACCATGCCTTGTGTGAACAAGCCCTTGAACGGCTCGTCCAGATCGAGATGGCCTGTCGCCTTCATCGCGCGGGTGAAGAAGCGCGAATAGAGAAGGTGCAAGATCGCGTGCTCAATGCCGCCAATATATTGGTCGACAGGCAGCCAGGCATTCGCCGTCTGGGGCTCGGTCGGCGCATCGGCGCGGGGCGCGGTGAAGCGGGCGAAATACCAGGAGGAATCGACGAAGGTGTCCATCGTGTCGGTTTCGCGACGCGCATCGGCACCGCATTGCGGGCAGGACACGTGGCGCCATGTGGGATGGCGGTCGAGCGGGTTGCCCGGCTTGTCGAAATTGATGTCGTCCGGCAGCTGCACCGGAAGGTCCGCCTTCGGCACCGGCACGACGCCGCACGCTTCGCAGTGGATCACGGGAATCGGGCATCCCCAGTAGCGCTGGCGCGAAATGCCCCAGTCGCGCAGGCGGTAGTTCAGCTTGCGTTCCGCCTGCGGCCGGCCGTTGATCTCCCTCTCGGCCAGTCGCTGTGCGACCTCCTCGAATGCTTCGTCAGGCGTCATGCCGTCGAGGAAGCAGGAGTTGATCATCACACCTTCGCCCGTGTAGGCCGTTTCGGTGATCTGGAACGACGCGGCGTCCGCATCCTTCGGCATCACCACCGGGGTTACCGGCAGACCGTAGCGATTGGCGAAATCGAGGTCGCGCTGGTCGCCGGACGGGCAGCCGAAGATCGCACCGGTGCCGTAATCCATCAGCACGAAGTTGGCGACATAGACCGGCAGCGTCCACGACGCGTCGAAGGGATGTTTCACGTGAATCCCTGTCGGGAAGCCCTTCTTCTCCGCAGTCTCAAGCGCAGCCAGCGAAGTGCCCGCACGTCGGCACTCCTCGCAGAAGGCTTCAAGTTCGGGGTTCGACGCAGCAGCCTGGCGCGCAAGCGGGTGATCCGGCGAGATCGCCATGAAGGACGCACCAAACAGCGTGTCGGGTCGCGTCGTATAGACTTCGAGCTCCGTCGCGCCTGCGGGCGCCGTTGCAGGGTCGATCTCCCAGCGGATGACGAGACCTTCGGACTTGCCGATCCAGTTCTTCTGCATGGTCCGGACCTTTTCCGGCCAGCGATCGAGACCGTCGAGCGCCGTCAGCAGGTCCTCGCTGAAATCGGTGATGCGGAAGAACCACTGCGTCAGCTCGCGCTGCTCGACGAGGGCGCCCGAACGCCAGCCACGGCCGTCGATCACCTGCTCATTGGCCAGAACCGTCTGGTCGATCGGATCCCAGTTGACCTTGGACTCGCGGCGATAGACGAGGCCCTTCTCCAGAAAGTCGAGGAAGAGATGCTGCTGGCGCTGATAATATTCCACGTCGCAGGTCGCAAATTCGCGGCTCCAGTCAAGCGACAGGCCCATCGATTTCAGCTGGCGCCGCATCGTGTCGATGTTCTGGTAGGTCCATTCCTTGGGATGAACCTTGTTCTGTATGGCAGCGTTCTCGGCCGGCATGCCAAACGCGTCCCAGCCCATCGGGTGCAGCACGTTGAAGCCGCGCGCTCTTTTATAGCGGGCAACGACATCGCCCATGGCGTAGTTGCGCACGTGACCCATGTGGATGCGCCCAGAGGGATAGGGAAACATCTCAAGCACGTAGTATTTCTCGCCGGCAGCATCATCCTTCGTTTCGAAGACCTGATCTTCGGCCCAGCGCGCCTGCCATTTCGGCTCGGTTTCGCGTGGATTGTATCGTTCGATCGCCATGGCTGCCTTGGAATTCCGGAACTGTCGGGAGTTGGGTGTGGGCGGGACCTTCACCATGAAACCCCATGATCGTCAACCATTCCAGCGCTCTCCACGCGCGCGGCGGCATTGCCGTGGTCGGCGCGCCGCGCTAGGTGCTGGTCGCAATCAGGGAGAGAGATGTGAGCGCAGTCGATAATCTGGCCGCCATCAAGCAGAAGATCAGCCGCGCTGAACGCAAGGCGGAGCGAGAAGCTGGCGACGTTGAGCTGGTGGCCGTCAGCAAGACATTCGAGGCGGAGGCCATTCGCCCGGTGATCGAAGCAGGACAGCGGGTGTTCGGCGAAAACCGTGTTCAGGAAGCGCAAGCCAAGTGGCCTGCGCTGCGAGCAGAGTTTCCCGATCTGGAACTGCATCTCATCGGGCCGCTGCAATCCAACAAGGCGGCCGATGCTGTGGCGCTGTTCGACGTGATCGAGACGGTGGATCGTGAAAAGATCGCGGCGGCTCTGGCTTCAGAATGCGCCAAGCAAAACCGGCAGCTTCAGTTCTACGTCCAGGTCAATATCGGCGAGGAGGAGCAGAAGGCGGGCATCTCCCCGATCGAGACGCTGGCGTTTGTCGAGCGCTGTCGCGACGTCCACAAGCTCGACGTGGTCGGGCTCATGTGCATTCCGCCGGTGGACGAAGCACCAGGCCCTCATTTCGCGCTGCTGCGAAAGCTGGCGCGGGAAGCCGGGGTCGAGAAGCTTTCCATGGGCATGTCCGCGGACTTCGAGATTGCGATCGGTTTCGGCGCAACCAGCGTGCGGGTTGGTTCAGCGATCTTCGGGACCCGCTGAACCCGGAAAAATCCTGTGATGCCTCCGACACCGTTGCATGCCATAAACGGGCAAAGCGATTGGATTGGGGGAAATCGATGGGTCGTTTGCGGGAAGGTCTGTCGCTTCATGCTCGCGCGGGCGCACTGTCGTGAGCGTTGTTTCTGAGGCAGTCTCGGAGAGCGAGCGCAAGCGCGGCATCTATGGCTGGATGGGATTCGACTGGGCGGCGCAGCCCTTCTTCACCGTCGTCATCACCTTCATCTTCGGCCCCTATTTCGTCTCGCAACTCGCGGACGACCCCGTGCGCGGGCAGGCATGGTGGGGCTACGCGATTGCGTTCTCGGGCTTGCTGATCGCCGTTCTCTCGCCGGTGCTCGGTGCCATTGCGGACCAGACGGGTGCGCGCAAGCGATGGATCGCAGCTTTTGCCTGCGTGAAGATCGTGGCGCTGGTTCTGCTATGGAACGCGGAGCCAGGCTCCGCCCTGATCTATCCGTTCCTGCTGATCGTCATCGCTTCGATCGCCGCGGAATTCTCGATCGTCTTCAACGATGCGATGATCCCGAGCCTCATGACCAGTCGGGAGATCGGGCGTTATTCCAATATCGCCTGGGGCCTCGGTTATCTGGGCGGCATGCTCGTTCTCATCTGCGTCGTCGCTCTCATGGCGGCGTCCGAGGAAACCGGGCTGACGCTGATCGGCCTGCCGCCGATCTTCGGGCTTGATCCTGCTGCAGGCGAAGCCGCCCGCGCTACCGGTCCGCTTGCCGCTGTCTGGTACCTCGTTTTCATCCTGCCGATGTTCCTGCTGACGCCGGACACGCCGCAAGTCAAACCACTGGGCGGCGCCGTCCGCGACGGATGGAGCGATCTCAAGGCAACTTGGGGGGAACTGCGCGAGCGCAAGGCGATCCTGAGGTTTCTGGTTGCCCGCATGATCTATCAGGACGGCGTCAACGGGCTCATCGCGCTTGGCGGGACCTTTGCTGCGGCGATGTTTGCGTGGCAGACGACAGAGATCGGCGTTTTCGGCATCATCCTCAACGTCGTCGCGATCTTCGGTTGCCTGGCGGCAAGCCGTCTCGATCGAACCGTCGGTTCGAAGGTGCTGGTGATCATCTCGCTGGTCTGCCTGACGATCGCCTGTATCGGCATCGTCTCGACCGGACCCGGCTTTACGCTTTTCGGCTGGTGGCAGCTCGGGCTGGAGGATTCCGGCGGGCTCTTCGGCACGCCGGCGGAGAAGGCTTACATCTTCTTCGGCCTGCTGATCGGCGTCGCCTTCGGTCCGGTGCAGGCCTCGTCGCGCTCGTTCTTCGCCCGATCGGTGACGCCCGAGGAAGCAGGGCGCTATTTCGGGCTCTACGCTCTTGCGGGCCGCGCGACGTCGTTCCTTGCGCCCTTCACCGTGGCGACGGTCACCGCACTCAGCGGCTCGGCGAGGCTCGGCATGGCGACGCTGGTGCTGTTCCTCGTGGTCGGGCTCGCGATCTTGGTCGCGACGCCCTATCCCGCCAACAAGCCGGTGCCGCCATCCCGTCCCCTGTGACGGGGGTTAGTGCCGGAAGTGGCGCACACCGGTGAAGACCATAGCGATGCCGGCCTCGTCGGCTGCGGCAATCACCTCGTCGTCGCGCATGGAGCCGCCCGGCTGGATCACGGCCGTTGCACCGGCTTCGATCGCCGTCAGCAGACCATCGGCGAAGGGGAAGAAGGCATCTGACGCCACTACCGAACCACGGGTCAGCGGCTCGGGCAGGCCAAGCACTTCGGCGGCATCAATGGCTTTGCGAGCGGCGATGCGCGCGGAGTCGACGCGGCTCATCTGACCCGCACCGATGCCGACGGTCGCGCCGTGCTTTGCATAGACGATTGCATTCGATTTCACGTGCTTGGCCACCCGGAAGGCGAAGCGCAGATCGGCCAATTCGGTTTCGCTCGGTGCCCGCTTGGTGACGATCTTGAGGTCCATTTGATCGACAAGCGCATTGTCGCGGTTCTGGACGAGCAGACCACCGGCTACGGATCGAACCGTCATGCCGGCAGCGGCAGGATCGGCCAGCGCGCCGGTTGTCATGAGCCGCAGGTTCTTCTTTGCGGCGACGATCGCCATCGCTTCTTCCGTGGCGGATGGCGCGATGATCACCTCGATGAAGATCTCCGTAATCGCGCGGGCAGCTTCCGCATCGAGCTCGGTGTTGAGCGCGACGATGCCGCCGAATGCCGATGTCTGGTCGCAGACGAGCGCCTTTCGGTAGGCTTCCAGCGCTGACGGACCGACGGCCACGCCGCACGGGTTGGCGTGCTTGATGATCGCGCAGGCCGGGCCGGACGCAGCGGCGAACTCGCTGACGAGCTCGAAGGCAGCATCGGTATCGTTGATGTTGTTGTAGGAGAGCGCCTTGCCCTGGTGCAGCGTCGCGGTAGCAACGCCGGGGCGGTGCTCGCCGGTGACGTAGAAGCCAGCCTGCTGGTGCGGGTTCTCGCCGTAGCGCATGACGGTCTTCAACTTCCCGGCAAACGACCGGTGGCGCGGGGCAGGGAGGTCGAGGGCCTCAGCGAACCAGCCCGAGATCGCCGCATCATAGGCGGCGGTGCGGGCATAGGCCTTGGCTGCGAGTTCCTTGCGGGCAGCAAGCGGCAGCGCGCCGGAGTGTGCCTCCAGGCCTTCCAGAACTGCGCCATAGTCTTCCGGGTCGGTGACGATCGTCACATAGGCATGGTTCTTCGCCGCGGCGCGGATCATGGCGGGGCCGCCGATGTCGATGTTCTCGACGCTCGTCTCGTAATCGGCGCCCTTCGCGCGCACCTCTTCGAACGGATAGAGGTTGATCACGGCCAGATCGATCGGAACGATGCCATGCTTTTGCATCGCCTCGGCGTGCTCGGCGTCGTCACGGATCGCCAGAAGTCCGCCATGCACGCCGGGATGCAGCGTCTTCACGCGGCCGTCCATGATTTCCGGAAAGCCGGTGACATCGGACACGTCGCGCACGGGCAGACCAGCCTCTGCGATCGCACGGGCCGTTCCCCCCGTCGACAGCAGTTCGACGCCGAGTTTCGAGAGCGCGGTCGCAAATTCGATCAGGCCCTGCTTGTCGGAGACCGACAGCAATGCGCGACGAATGGTGACGAGGTCCGGCGCCGGAACGCGCTTCGATGAAACGGCCATTTTGATCAATCCCCTTGGAGCCGGAACGCGGGAGGGTCTTCCGGCGAATTCGGGGGTCGCCTAGCACAGCATGGCGCGAGAGGAAACGCTTTGGCGGCAGCCGGCGGTCAAACCAGCCGGGTCATCGTCCATTGAACTTCAGGTGTTTGGCCAAGCCGCATCGTGACAGTGATCTGGGACGAGCGTCGCGGACCGGTGATGTCGGCGAGATAGATGCTGTCTTCGACCGCAGGTTTCGTTTCCACGCATTCGAACGTCCAGCGTTCTCCGTCGGGTGCCGTCAGGAGAACGTTGCCGCTCGACGCCTGGTTGATCGCAATCTTCGGATGGATGTGGAAGCGTGCGACCGCTACACGCTTGTCGGACGGCTCCGGATCCTTGTCGCCGCGCCGCAGAATACGATCGCGGCCGACAATCCGCGCGCCGTCCGGCGAGAGGCGGATTTCCCGCTCGTGATAAAGGCCGAACCGGGCGAGATAGCCATCATGCCGGGCAACGAAGCCCTGGTTGCCCGTGTCGCTGTCGATGCGCTCCAGCGAGACGGTGCGGATGCCGCCGATCATGATGGGTCCAAGAAAGCGCGACTGCGACTGCCGGCTGGAGGAGGTGTCCTGAACGACAACAGTCGAATGCGCAGCGGTGGAGCGCGCCAGCGACTGGAATTCGCGGCTTGCCGCAACGGGCATGCCGGAATTGACGATGAAGCGGTTGCGGCCGGATGACATTTCGAAGGCGAGACAGCCCGCGTGCGCCCGTGTCGACAGGATGCCGGGCGGTGGGCTGCCCGTATCGGCGATGACGACCGTCGGTCCGCATTCGAGACGCTGGTAACCGAGATGCGGCGCGGCCTTGAAGGTACGGCCGGTGCTTTCGTCATAGCGCAATACGCACAGCAATCGGTCGGCGGACACCGATGTCGCGCCGTTGAAGAGTGCCAGCTCGCCATTCGAGTGCCGGAAAAAACGCAGTGCCGGAAACATGCGGTCGATCGCGGGGATCAGCTTCTTCGGCAAAGTCTGGCCGAGATTGATGTAGGTCTGGCGCAGCGGCAGCAGGTCGCACAGCAGGTCGAGCGCGACTTCGGGCGAGCGCGAGACATGCCCGCCATCGGCGAGGATCTGCCAGTCGAGTTCGAGGTCGAGGTTTTTTGCCGCTGTCCGGATGGCGGCGGGGCTTGCCGGCATCGCGAGTGTCGCCATCGCCAGGGCGATGCGCACCTTCAGGCGCGTTTCGCCATTCGGCGTGGTCGGCGCGATATGGCGCAGATAGCGGACCTGGAACGCGAGGCTTTTCAGGAAGCGCCGGTAGAAGCCGTGATCGGACCCTTTGAGAACCACGGTGGAATGGGACATCCAGGCGAGCACACGCTCGGCCATGATCTCCGGCCGCCAGCCGGCGCCATCGACCCGCCGTCCATGGATCGTGATCCACTCGTCGACCAACGCGCGCGCGTTGGAGAAGGCAAGCTCGGTGTTGGCGGCACGCAGATGCCGAAGCCAGCGGAACGAATGCAGCCGCTCGGCGAATTCTTCCGACGGAAGGTCCACGATAAAGGGGGAGTCGCCGTAGGTCTCGAAGACCTGACCTGCCAAGGGGAACCGGCCTGCGTAAATTTCGTCTGCGATGTGGCGGTCTGCCATGCGCAGATCGGTCGGCGCAACGATCAGCCGATCGGGAGTCATGCCGGCAAAACGGAATGCGGTCACCCTGCCGAGGGCGACGCGCCGGTAAAAGCGACGCCAGACCTCCTCAGCGTAGAGACGCAGCGAACGCCGCGTGTCTGAAAGTGCCAATGTCAAATCGACCCCGTGACCCTTGCATCAGGCCGGATTGGCCAAGTGATTCTCATGCATAGCGAGTCTGAGGGCAATTCGTTAAAACAAATGACAAAATTGCCGGAGATCGGCGGCGCAGATGGTCAAATTCAGCGACGACGCAGGATTGCGGCGAAAAATCCGTCGAGGCCGGACGTTTCCGGCGTGTCGCCCTGCATCATGGCTGGGGTCGTTCGGAAAAAGCCTTCCTTCGTGATCGCTTCCTCGAGACCCGGCCAGTCGGTCGGGTCGACCGCGACCAGTTCCACATCGTCGCGCTTGGCGAGGCAGGCCTTCATCAGTGTCTCGCCCTCGGACGGGTCGAGCGAGCAATTGGCGAAGACAAGTTTGCCGCCGGACTTTACGAGACCGATCGCCGCGTCGAGCAGGTCGGCCTGCAGGGATGCGAGTTTGGCGACGTCTTCGGCCGACTTCGTCCACGGCACGTCGGGATGGCGGCGGATCGTGCCGGTGGACGAGCAAGGCGTATCGAGGAGCACTGCATCGAATGTTCGATTGCCGGCTGTCTTGCGAAAATCGCCCACGATCGTTTCGACCTTCAAGCCTAACCGATCCATGTTTTCGCCAAGACGGCGCAAGCGATTGGCAGAGAGATCGAACGCCGTGACCTTGCCGCCGCCGGCTGCAAGCTGCGCGGTCTTGCCGCCCGGGGCTGCGCAGAGGTCGGCGACCGCAAGGCCTTCGATATCGCCGAAGAGCCGAGCGGGGATGGATGCGGCCGCATCCTGAACCCACCAGGCGCCTTCATCGAAGCCTTCAAGCTCAGGGATCGCACCGTGGGCTGCGGGGAGTCGAACGCTGCCGGTGGCAACGACGATGCCGCCGAGGCGCTCGGCCCAACCTGCCGCATCGGATTTCACCGTCAGGTCGAGCGGTGGAGCAAACCGGTGCGCGTCCAAAATGCGCCTGGCATGCTCTTTTCCATAGTGGCTTTGCAGCATGTCGACCAACCAGGGCGGACCGCCCGCCGCCTGGTCCTTGACCTGCTCGAGCACGGCCTGTCCTTCACGCGACAGGCGGCGGAGGACGGCGTTCGCGAGGTTTGCGAAGCGGCGGCTGCGGGGGTCCGCATGAGTCTGTTCCACCGCGAGATCGACGGCGGCACGATCGGGAATGTCCAGGAAGAGAATCTGCGTGGCGGCTACGATCAGGATGTGACGCAGCGAGCGCGCACCATCGGGCAGCTTGCGATCGACCATCGCATCGATGGCCGCGTCGAGGACCGGCAGGTTGCGCAGCGCGGTCAGCAGGATGGCGCGCACAAGCGACTGATCGGCCGGCGGCAGGGCGCGATAGGTCGCGTTGCCGTTTTCAGGCTCGAGCAAACCATCAAGCGAGATCGCGCGATCGATCACTGCGCCCAGCAGACGCGTCGCGGCCTGGCGCGTTGCGAGACCGGGTTTCTGGTTCGAAGGCTGTGCGTGCGTCGACGTTTCCTGGCGTTTGAGCGGCTGGCCGGCCTTACCGGCGCTCAAGACCACGGACCTCTCGGCGTCGAGGACGGCCCGTTATCCCATGGTCCGCGGCGGGCGCTTTGCATGGTTGCCTGGGCCGGCGCGCTGCCACCCATCTCCTGATGCAGCTGCTCCAGCGCTGCGATGCGGTTTTCCGTAGCCGGGTGGGTCGAGAACAGGCCGTCCATGCGCTGGCCGTTCAGCGGATTGATGATGAACATATGCGCGGTGGCCGGGTTGCGCTCGGCGTCTTCGTTGACGACGCGCTTTGCACCACCGGCGATCTTGCGCAGGGCAGAGGCGAGCCACAGCGGATTGCCGCAGATTTCGGCGCCGCGCTTGTCGGCGGAGTATTCGCGGGTACGGCTGATTGCCATCTGCACCAGCATCGCAGCGAAGGGCGCGACGATCATGGCCAGCAGCACGCCGATGATACCGAGCGGGTTGTTGCGGTTGTTGCCGAAGAAGAACGCGAAATTGCCCAGCATGGAAATCGCGCCGGCGAGCGTCGCGGTGATGGTCATGATGAGTGTGTCGCGGTTCTGCACATGGGCAAGCTCATGCGCCATGACGGCTGCCACTTCCTCATGCGATAGGCTGTTGAGCAGCCCGGTGGTTGCCGCGACGGCGGCGTTTTCGGGGTTTCGGCCCGTGGCGAAGGCGTTAGGCTGCGGGTTGTTGATCACGTAGACCTTCGGCATCGGAAGGCCCGCATTTTCGGCAAGCCCCGCGACCATGCCGTAGAACTCCGGAGCCGTACGCTCATCGACCTCCTGAGCGTGGTGCATGCGCAGCACCATCTTGTCGGAGTTCCAGTAGGCGAAAAGGTTCATGCCCATGGCAACGACCAGCGCGATCAGCATGCCGTTCGTGCCGCCGATCAGAAGCCCGACGCCCATGAACAGCGCAGTCATGAAGGCAATCAGCATCGCGGTACGAACAAGGTTCATCGTTATCGGCTCCGTTTGCTGCCGGCTCGCCGGGCTTTTCCCGGGCGTCAGGCGCCTCTATATGTGAGGAGCCGGCCAAGTCACGTCAATATTCTCAGCATGAAAGCCGAATGATGACCGAATCCGCTGAAAATCATGAAGTTGCTGCAGAGCAGATCATGCCGAAGGAAGAGCGTCGGCCGCTCACGGAAGCGGCCAAGCGCGCTCTTGCCGAAGCGGAGGAACGCCGGGCGAAGGCGCGTGAACTGCAACAGCCTCGCGAAATTGGCGGACGCGGTGGCCTCGATCCGGCGCGTTTCGGCGATTGGGAGATCGATGGCCGGGCGATCGATTTCTAGATCTCTCTCGATATTTCAAATTGTCGCAAAAGCATTGCCGCCCCACTAAGCTTGTGAAGCGAAGCTCAGGCGCCGTTACATCTCGCTTAACCTTGCTTGCCCGAGGATAGCGTTCGATCACGGGACAGTTGGGCAGCGCCAAATCAGCTGTGTTCCGATGGTCGACGGATTATCTCGGAGCAGCGCCGATGCTGAACTTGCTTTCTCACTATCGCCGGTTTGCCAAGGACGAAGCGGGCAACATTGCGATCATGTTCGGCTTGACTGCCGTCGTGCTTCTCACGGCAGGCGGGCTCGCCGTCGAGGTCTCCCGCGCGATGACGGAGCGCAGTTCCATGGCGAACGCGCTGGATGCGGCGGTGCTTGCAACGGCCCGGTCGATCTCGCTTGGCGAGATCACCCGCGCCGAAGCCGAAAATTACATGAACGCGATGTTCGCCGCCAATTTGAACGTTTCGGCCGAGGAGGTCGCCGGCTACCGGATCGAGAATATCCAGTTCAACGAAACAACGAAGACGCTGTCGGCCAATGGCACGCGCGACTTTGATACGATGTTTCGCTTCTTCGGCGAGAACAATGCACTGACGCTGCGCACCAATTCCGCAGCACTCTACGGCACGACCTATGTGGAAGTGGCGATGACGTTTGACGTCACCGGCTCCATGGGAGGCGCACGGCTGCGCGACCTCAAGAAGGCGGCAACAGAGGGCGTGACGCTTCTCTTAGGTGATGGAGAAAGCGAGACGGTTCGCGTCAGTTCGGTGCCTTACGCCGAGGCGGTCAATGCGGGCAGTCTGGCGCGGTATGTCTTTCCGGACGATGGAGGAGCCAACACGGCACCGCTGCGGTTCGGTGATTTCACGACGATGATCGAAAGCGGGCAGCGTCCCGCCGGACTCTCGCCTTCTGCGAACCTCTCGGGGTCTGGTCCTCTTGCAAAAGACACGTGCGCCACGGAGCGCAAGGGTGACTACGCGGTTATGCCGGATGGGCCGGATCGCGCCATGGTCAATCGCGACGACCGTCTTTCGTCGTGCCCGACCGTCGCGCTGATCCCGCTGACGAACGATAAAGACCGTCTGACGTCATCGATCGCAACCTTCACGGCCAAAGGAGTTACTGCCGGCCAGATCGGTATCCAATGGGCCTGGTACATGCTTGCGCCGGAATGGGCAGACTATCTTCCGGAAGGATCGAAGCCTCGTGATCCCGCGACCAGTTCGGACACGGTGAAGAAATACGCGATCATCATGACCGATGGCGAGTTCAACACCGCGTTCTCGGGATCCAACCGGCAGCTCCCGCAGGGCCCGCAGGAGCGTGAGGCTGTCCGCGCCACCAATCAGGCCCTGGCACTCTGCAAGGCGATGAAGGAAGATCGCATCACGGTCTTCACCATCGGCTTCGGGCTCCGCGACGGGACACGCGCCATGAACATGCTGCGCGATTGCGCAACCCCGCAGGATGGCGCCATCCAGTATTTCTACAGTGCCACGACGGGTGCTGACCTCACCGCCGCCTATACCGAGATCAGCCGCACCATTCAGTCGCTTCGTCTCGTCCGCTGACATCCGGCCAAAAAAGAACCGCCCCGATCGTGATCGGGGCGGTTCGGTTTGGCGTGACTCGCATCCGCCGCGGCGCCGTCGGCCAGCCTATGGTCCGGCCGGCACCGCTTATGTCCTGCCGATCAACGGGAAGGCTGCTCCCCGTGGCGACGATCCACCAAAGCCTCGCGACGGATACCAAAATCACTCGACATCGGATCACCTCCTTTCGTTTCGTTGCACATGAAAAGGAATATGGGTCGCTTCCGCTCCCGTGGCAATGGCCCTTGTCGAAGGAACCTTTATCGCGGGTCGCCATTTCGCCGCGGTTGCTTTCCATGGTCCTTGCGGGCGAGACGAAAGCCCGGGGCGCGTGCATGGAGTGGCTTATCGGATGAAGAACAAGGTCGAGGACTGGCTGGAGCGGCTTGCGCGTTCACGCCACGAGAAAACGCTGCTCTTCGGGGCCTCTTTCGCCGAAACGGTCATCGTTCCGATCCCGATCGAGCTGATTCTCGTGCCCTATATGGCGATCCATCGCGCGCGCATGTTCTGGCTCGCCACCATCGTGCTGGCCGGATGTCTCGCGGGGGCGCTTTTTGGCTATCTCCTCGGCTATCTCTTCTTCGAGACAGCCGGCCGCTGGGCTATCGAAACCTTCGGCTGGCAGGCCGGCTACGCCGAGTTTCTCGAGCTTTTCCAGAACCACGGCTTCTGGGCGATCATCGCCGTCGGCATCATCCCCATCCCATTCCAGATCGGGATGCTGACGGCAGGCGCTGCGGGCTACTCGCTGCCGCTCTTTCTGCTGGCAGCGTTCATTGCGCGCGGTGTGCGCTATTACGGTCTGGCCCTTATCGTCTATCTGGTCGGCGAGCACGTGATCGATGCATGGCGCCACAACCGACGCGCCTTGCTGGTCGGTTGTGGCGTTGCTGCAGGCCTGCTCTTAGCCGGCTATTACGGCTACAAGCTTTGGTGGTAGCCGGATTCCGGAAAGCCTGACGGATCAGACCTTCCGGTTTTCGCGGTGCTCGATCAAATCGTCGACGACGGCCGGATCGGCGAGCGTCGACGTGTCGCCGAGCGCACCGAAATCGTCCTCGGCGATCTTGCGGAGAATACGGCGCATGATCTTGCCCGAGCGGGTCTTGGGCAGGCCCGGCGCGAACTGGATCTTGTCTGGTGACGCGATCGGCCCGATCTCGTTGCGCACGTGCTTGACGAGATCCTTCTTCAGCTCATCGCTCGGCTCCACGCCGCCCATGAGGGTCACGTAGCAATAGATGCCCTGGCCCTTCACGTCGTGCGGATAGCCGACGACCGCCGCTTCGGACACGGATTCATGCGCAACCAGCGCCGATTCCACTTCGGCGGTGCCCATGCGGTGGCCGGAGACGTTGATCACGTCGTCGACGCGGCCGGTAATCCAGTAATAGCCGTCGGCATCGCGGCGGCAGCCGTCACCGGTGAAGTACTTGCCCTTGTAGGCGGAGAAGTAGGTCTGGATGAAACGCTCGTGGTCGCCATAGACCGTGCGCATCTGACCCGGCCATGAATCGGCGATGCAGAGATTTCCGTCCGTCGCGCCTTCCAGGACCTTGCCCTCGGCATCGACGAGCTCGGGCTTGACGCCGAAGAAGGGCAGGGTCGCCGAACCCGGCTTGAGGTCGATCGCGCCGGGCAGCGGCGTGATGAGAATGCCGCCGGTTTCGGTCTGCCACCAGGTGTCCACGATGGGGCAGCGCTTGTCGCCGACAATGTTGTAGTACCACTCCCAGGCTTCGGGGTTGATCGGCTCGCCGACCGAGCCCAGCGTGCGCAGCGACTCGCGCGACGTCTTCGTAACATGGTCGTTTCCGGCGCCCATCAGCGCGCGGATCGCCGTCGGTGCGGTGTAGAAGATGTTGACCTGGTGTTTGTCGACCACCTCCCAGAAGCGGGCGGGCGACGGGTAGTTCGGCACGCCTTCGAACATCAGCGTCGTCGCGCCGTTCGCGAGCGGGCCGTAGACGATGTAGGAGTGACCGGTGACCCAGCCCACGTCCGCCGTGCACCAGTAGATGTCGCCATCATGGTAGTCGAAGACGTATTCGTGAGTCATCGAGGCGTAGACGAGGTAGCCGCCCGTGGTGTGCAGCACGCCTTTGGGTTTGCCGGTGGAGCCAGACGTGTAGAGGATGAAAAGCGGGTCTTCCGCATTCATCTGTTCCGGTTCGCATGTCGCGGATGCCTTGGCGACGGCTTCCTCATAGGCGATGTCGCGGCCTTCGTGCCAGGCCACATCGGCGCCGGTGCGCTTGACGACCAGCACGTTGGCGACGTCTGCGCCCTGCTTCTTGGCAATCTCGATCGCCTTGTCGGTGTTGACCTTGAGCGGCACTTTCTTGCCGCCGCGCAGACCCTCGTCAGAGGTGATGATGAAGGTCGAGGCGGCGTCGACGATGCGGCCGGCCAGTGCGTCGGGCGAGAAGCCGCCGAAGACGATCGAGTGGATCGCGCCGATGCGGGCACAGGCCAGCATCGCATAGGCCGCTTCCGCGATCATCGGCATGTAGATGGTGACGCGGTCGCCCTTCTTGACGCCATTGTCCTTCATGACGTTGGCGAGCCGGCAGACGGCGTCATGCAGTTCGCGATAGGTGATCTTCTTGTCGTCGGCCGGGTCGTCGCCTTCCCAGATGATCGCGACCTGATCGCCGCGCTTGTCCAGATGCCGGTCGATGCAGTTGTAGGAGACGTTGGTCAGGCCGTCTTCGAACCACTTGATGGAGACATCGCCCTCGAAGCTGGTGTTCTTGACCTTGGTGTAGGGCTTGAACCAGTCGATCCGCTTGCCGTGTTCGGACCAGAACGCTTCCGGATTGTCGATGCTCTCGGCGTACCATTGCTCATAGGTCGACCGGTTGATCTTGGCACGCGCTTCCGCATCCTGGGGTACTTTGTAGACGGCAGCGGACATGAACAATCCTCCTTGATCCTCGGCCATGCGCTCTCACGCATGTCGTCCTCCGGGCCGGACATGCCGACCTCTTCCTGGCGGCATTCATAACATCTCGAGGGCACCCGGCAATTAGACGAAGGGTTTGCGGCCGGATGGCGCAGCACAGGATCAATTGCAATCGCAGCCGAAGGCGCGTATAGACCTCGTCATTCCCGGAAATTGTGGTCAGTACACCCAATCCCGCGGCGCGTTCCCTGAAAAGAGCGCGGACGATAGAAGGATCACATCCATGGCTCAACAACTGCTCATGCCGAAAGCGACAGCCGTCTGGCTCGTCGACAACACGGCGCTCTCCTTCGACCAGATCGCCCAGTTCTGCAAGATGCACCCGCTGGAAATCAAGGCGATCGCCGATGGCGAATCGCACCAGGGCATCAAGGGACTCGATCCGGTCCAGACCGGCCAGCTTTCGCGCGAGGAAATCTCGAAGGCGGAAGCCGACCCGAACCACAAGCTGAAGCTCGCAGACCCCAAGGTTCGCGTTCCGGAAGCAAAGCGCAAGGGACCGCGTTACACGCCTGTGTCCAAGCGTCAGGATCGTCCGAACGCTATCTACTGGCTGGTGCGCAACCACCCGGAACTGAAGGATGCGCAGGTTTCGCGCCTCGTCGGCACGACGAAGTCGACGATCGAGCAGATCCGCAACCGCACTCACTGGAACTCGGCCAATCTGACGCCGATGGATCCGGTGACGCTTGGCCTGTGCACGCAGATCGATCTCGATCTCGAAATCGAACGCGCCAACAAAGGCCGTCCATTACCGTCTGCGGCAGCCGACGAGACCCTGGCGCCGACGAGCGAGACGGAAAAGCTGGGCTTCGGTGCCGGCAACGATCGCGAGGAAGAAGAGAAGGAAATCGACGCCGAGGCCGTCTTCGCCAAGCTGAAGTCGCTGAAGCGCGAGACCCCGGAAGAAGACGAAGAAGACGATTATCGCCGCTGATCGTCGGTCACGGACCACATAGAAACGCCCGGCCTCGTGCCGGGCGTTTTTCGTTATGAATCAATCTCGCGGCATGGAACCCTTGCATCGCATTCCCGAACGGTGAATCGGTTCCCACTTCACCTGGGAATGCTTCAGTCTTCCTTCGGCGTGACCGTATAGTTCAGCGGAAGGCGGCCGCCATCGGCGTAAATCGTCTGGCCGGTGATGTAGCTGGCATCGTCGGACGCCAGAAAGGCTGCGACAGACGCGATTTCGCTTGGATCGCCGATGCGGCCGAGCGGCGTGCGCGACAGGATGCGCTTCTTGGCTTCCTTGTCGTTGGCAACCGCAGACAGAAGATCCGTCATGATCGAACCTGGGCCAATCGCATTGGCGCGGATGCCGTAAGGCGCGAGCGATAGCGCCATCACCTTGGTGAGCTGGCTGACGCCGCCCTTGGACACCGAATAGGGCACCTGGTTGGGAATGGCGAAGGTGTCGTTGATGGACGACATGTTGACGATCACACCCGGCTTGCCGCCGGCTTTCACCCGCTCGACGAAGTGACGCGCAACGATCTGGCCGCAGAGAAATGCGCCTTTGAGGTTCACGCGTATGACGCGGTCAAAATCGGCTTCCTCGATATCGAGGAAATCGGCCGAGTGTACGATGCCGGCATTGTTGACGAGGATGTGGATGTCGTCGAACGCATCGAGCGTCGCGGCGACGAGATTGTGCACGTCGAGCCGCTCGGCCACGTCGGCTGCGACGAACCGGATCTCGCCGAGGCTCGACAGTTCCTGCTCGGCGGCGTGGCCGGCCTTCTCGTCGATATCGGCGATGACGACCTTTGCGCCGTCTGCCAGGAACCGCTTGGCGATCGCAAGGCCAATGCCCTTCGCGCCGCCGGTGATGATCGCGATCTTGCCGTCGAGGGCCATGGTCTCACTCCTTGACCTTAGAGCAATTTCGCTTTTCTTCGAATCGCGCAGTTGCTCTAAGGCATTTTTGTTTATCGCGTTTCCTGACGGTGAACCGGTACCCACTTCACCTGGAAACGCTCTGAAGTCGCGGACATTGGACCCGTCACGGCTTTGAGGTCAATTGCGGTCAGCCGTCATTTCCCTCACGAAATGCCTTGCCGACGCGATGCTCTTTCAGCACGGCCGCGATTTCGTCGAGGATCGCCGGATCGTCGATCGTGGCCGGGATCTTCCAGTCCTCGCCGTCGGCGATCTTCTGGAGCGTTGCGCGCAGGATCTTGCCAGAGCGCGTCTTGGGCAAACGTTTGACCTGGAAGGCGTTCTTGAACGCGGCCACCGGCCCGATGCGATCGCGCACGACTTTGACGACACCGGCGGCAATTTCCTCGGGTGATTGCTCGACGCCGTTGTTGGTAACGAAGAAACCGACCGGGATCTGGCCCTTCATGTCGTCCGCGATGCCGATGACCGCGCATTCGGCGACATCGGGGTGCGTTGCGATCGCCTCTTCCATGCCGCCGGTCGACAGCCGGTGGCCGGCGACATTGATGATGTCGTCGGTGCGGGCCATGATGAACAGGTAGCCGTCTTCGTCGATGTAGCCGGCGTCGGCGGTCTTGTAGAAGCCCGGGAACTCATCGAGATAGGCCTTGTGAAAGCGCTCCGGCGCGTGCCAGAGCGTCGGCAGGGCACCTGGCGGCAGCGGCAGTTTCACCACGACATTGCCGAGCGTGTTCGGTCCCAGTTGCCTGCCGGTGTCGTCGACGATTTGGACATCGTAGCCGGGCAGCGGCACGGAGGGTGAGCCCAGTTTCACGGGCAACTGGCCGAGGCCGACGGGGTTGCCAACCATCGGCCAGCCGCTCTCCGTTTGCCACCAATGGTCGATCACTGGAACTTTCAGCGCATTCTGGGCCCACTGGATCGTGTCCGGATCGGCGCGCTCGCCGGCAAGGAAGAGCGTGCGGAACTTGGACAAGTCGTAGCGGCCGACATGCTCGGCCTTCGGGTCGTCCTTGCGGATGGCGCGAAAGGCGGTCGGCGCCGTGAAGAGCGCGACCACGCCGTGCTCGGCAATCACGCGCCAGAACGTGCCGGCATCGGGTGTCCCGACCGGCTTGCCTTCAAAGAGAATGGTCGTGTTGCCGTGCAGCAGCGGCGCATAGACGATGTAGGAGTGGCCGACGACCCAGCCGATATCAGAGGCGGCCCAGAATACTTCGCCGGGCTTGACGCCGTAATGGGCGTGCATCGACCAGTGCAGCGCGACCATGTGGCCGCCATTGTCGCGCACGACACCCTTTGGCTGGCCGGTCGTGCCCGAGGTGTAGAGGATGTAGAGAGGGTCTGTCGCTTCGACCGGCACGCAGGGCACGGCCTCGGCGTTCGCCCGTGCGGTGGCCATCAGGCTTTCATAGTCGAAATCGCGGCCTTCGGTCAGTTCGCAGCTCAGCTCTCCGCGCTGGAGCACGATGCAGCTTTCCGGCTTTATGCGCGCCATGGCGATCGCGGCGTCGAGGAGCGGCTTGTAGGCGACGATGCGCCCGGGCTCGAGGCCGCAGGATGCGGTGATGACGAGCCTGGCTGCGCAATCGTCTATCCGCGTCGCCAGTTCGTTGGCGGCAAAGCCGCCGAAGACGACCGAGTGGACGAGACCGAGCCTTGCGCATGCGAGCATCGCCATCACGGCTTCCGGGACCATCGGCATGTAGATGATCACCCGATCGCCTGCCTTGAGGCCCCGGTCACGGATGATTGCTGCAAGCGCGGTGACCTCGGACAGCATCTGCGCATAGGTGATCGCGCGTTTGCGGCCGGTGATTGGGCTGTCGTAGATCAGTGCGTTCTGGCTGCCGCGACCGGCGGCAACGTGACGGTCGAGGCAGTTGTGGCAGGTGTTGGTGGTGCCGCCGACGAACCAGCGCCCATAGGCGCCGGCATCCGGATCGAATACTTTCTCCGGATCGCTGAACCAGTCGATGGCCGTGGCCGCATCGCCCCAGAATCCTTTGGGGTCGCTCTGCCAGCGCTGATAGACGGCGTGGTAGCTGCTGCTTTCGGCCATGATCGATCCTCCCGGGCGCGGGCGTTCCTCCCATCCGCGCATCCGCCAAGGATTAGCGAAGCACGAAGTTCACCGCAAACCCGACGATGGATCGAGCCGTCACGCCCCTGCCGGCTGGCGGCCCTGGGGAGCGACATCCGACAGCATGCCCGCCGCCACCGTCAGGCGCGACATGTCGAAGGCACTGTCCTCGGCCAGAGCCATGATCTGGTCGCGCAGGCGCTCCACGCGGATGCGATCGCTCGCGATCCACGCCTCGACGGGGTTCCTGTCGTCCGCAAAACCCGAAATCGCTGCGGTCGTGATGCTGCGTCGCGCCGCATGGATGGCATTGAGATTGCGGGCAAGCGCCAGCGTCGCGTAGCGATCGCGGTCATCAATGCGCAAGGCTGCCGCCTCGATGCGACCGATGCGGAAAATGTCGTTGACCGCGAAGAACTGGCGGGACGCCTTCTTGAGGTCGACGCCGCAGGCTCGCGCAATCTCCTCGATCTCCGGCACGAGCACGAGTGTCTGCAGCAGGGCTAGGTCGCGGGCGAGATCGGCGGGAGCGCCGATCTGCTCGAAACTCTCGCGCTGCCCGACGGTCTCCTCGCGCAGGAAGGGAGAGAGCGCCTGCTCGATCGTCGGTTTCAATGCGCGGGCAGCATCGCGGATTGCGGCAACCTTGTCGCTGAGCGGCTGGCTGCGATCCATGCCGCGCAGGATGCGCCCTGTAGCCATCGCCAGCGCGAAACTCACTGCTGCATAGAGCGTGTTCTGATCCTTGCCGTCGATCTTGCCGTCCAGCGCATCGATGCGGTCGTAAAGTGCCTCGAGTTCCAGCCCGTCGCGGGCAATGACGAAGGCGCGCACGACATCGCCCGGCATCGCACCACCGATATCCGCGAACATCGACACGAAGGCCGGGCCGCCGCGGTTGATCACGGCGTTCGCAAGCTCCGTCGCAACGATTTCCTCGTTGAGGCGATGCCCCGCGATCTCGTCGGCGAAGTCCCGCTGCATGCGTTTTGGGAAATAGGATTTCAGCGTTGGAATGAAATAGGCATCGGCGGGCAGGCTGCTTGCCATCAGGTCGTCGAAAAGGCCGATCTTCGCATAGGAGAGAAGCACGCCGATTTCCGGCCGCGTCAGCGGCTTGCCGTTGCGCTGGCGTTCTTCGAACAGCTGCCGGTCCGGCAATGTCTCCACCTTGCGATCGAGCCGACCGGCGCGTTCCATGCCGTCCATGAGTTCAGCAAGCTGCGGCGAGGCATCGGCGCCGGCGCGTTCCTGAAGCGAGATCGCGAGCGACTGCAGATAATTGTTTCGCAGCACCAGACGCGCGACGTCATCTGTCATGGAGACCAGCAGACGGTTGCGATCGGTGCGGGTCAGCTTCTCCTGCCGCATGGCCGACGCAAGCGCGATCTTGATGTTGACCTCGACGTCGGACGAATTGACGCCTGCGGAATTGTCGATGGCATCGGAGTTGCAGCGGCCACCAGCAAGCGCATAGGCGATGCGGCCGCGCTGCGTGACGCCGAGATTGGCGCCTTCGCCGATCACCTTGGCGCCGACCTCCGTTGCCGCGATGCGGATCGCATCATTGGCGCGGTCGCCCACATCCGCATCGTTTTCTTCGGCTGCTTTCACATAGGTGCCGATGCCGCCGAACCACAAGAGATCGACCTGTGCCTTCAGGATTGCCGTCATGATCTCCGGCGGCGAGGCGATGGTGGTCGCAAGGCCGATGGCGCGGGCGGCTTCCGGGGTCAGCTTCACCGACTTCTCGCTGCGGGAGACGATCATGCCGCCCTTGGAGAGGCGGGCGCGGTCGTAGTCCTGCCAGCTGGACCGCGACAGGTTGAAGAGACGCTGACGCTCGTTGAAGCTCGCCGCCGTGTCCGGATCCGGGTCGATGAAGATGTCGCGGTGGTCGAAGGCGGCGATCAGTCGGATGTGCTTGGATAGCAGCATGCCGTTGCCGAAGACGTCGCCGGACATGTCGCCGACACCTGCGACCGAAAACGGTGTCGACTGGATGTCGATGTTCATCTCGCGGAAATGGCGTTTGACCGTTTCCCAGGCGCCGCGCGCGGTGATGCCCATCTTCTTGTGGTCGTAGCCGGCGGAGCCGCCCGACGCGAAAGCGTCGTCGAGCCAGAAGCCCTGTTCCTGGCTGATCGCATTGGCCGTGTCCGAGAAGGTGGCCGTGCCCTTGTCGGCTGCGACGACGAAATAAGGATCGTCGCCATCGTGGCGGACCACGTCCTGGGGCGGCACGACGGCATCGCCGTCGATATTGTCGGTCACCGACAGAAGGGTGCGGATGAAGGTCTTGTAAGCGGACTTGCCCGCTTCGAAGATCGCATTGCGATCGCCCGTCTCCGGCAGGTGCTTCGGGAAGAAGCCGCCCTTTGCGCCAACCGGCACGATGACCGCGTTTTTCACCTGCTGCGCCTTCACGAGGCCGAGCACTTCGGTGCGGTAGTCTTCCGGACGGTCCGACCAGCGAAGGCCACCGCGTGCGACAGGCCCGAAGCGCATATGAACGCCTTCCACCTCCGACCCGTAGACGAAGATTTCGCGGAATGGTCGCGGCGCAGGGGCAGCATCGAGCGCGCGTGGATTGACCTTGAAGGCGAGCGTCCGGCGAGGCTCACCGTCCTCTTCGATCTGAAAGTAGTTGGTGCGCAGCGTCGCCATGATTGCGTTTTCGTAGCGGCGCAGGATACGGTCGTCCTCAAGCCGCGCGACGGCTTCCAGCGCCGTTGCGATCTTCTTGCGCAGGACAGCCACCTGCTTTTCGCGTCTATCGAGCGCCTGGTCGAGCGCAAAGCGTGCCTCGAAGAGCTGATAGAGCAGGGAGGCGATCTCGGGGTAGCGGCCGAGCGTACCGGCGATATAGGTCTGGGAATAGGCACTGCCGAGCTGTCGCAGATAGCGCGCATAGGCGCGCAGCACGACGACGCGGCGTGCATCGAGCCCGGCGCCAAGCACCAGCATGTTGAAGGCATCATTGTCGACGTCGCCGTGCCAGGCCTTCAGGAAAGCATTCTCGACCATGTCGAGGCGCTCGCCGGTCGGTGCCTGCCCACCGGCTGCGGGTGCGAGCTCCATCTCGTGAAGAACCACAAGCGCGGGCTCGGCCCCGTGGGCCTGGACGCGAACATCGAAGGTGCGCTCGCTGATCACGCGGAAACCAAGATTCTCCAGAAGCGGCACACGACGCGACAGCGCGACAGCCTCCTGCGCATGGAAGATCTTCAGCGTCATGCGGTCCGGATCGCCCTCGCGGCTCGCCATCAGGTCGATCGCGATGCCACCCGGCTTCGTGCACCTCAAGATGCGATCGAGATCGCCGAGCGCCTCGGAAGGGGTGAACCGTTCGCGGTAGGCCTGTGAGACGTCGAGCCTTGGAGCATCGGGTGCCTTCTCCATCGCGAACCGGTCTTCCCAGCGCGTGACGATGGTGCGGATATCCTGCTCGAGCTTGTCCTGCGCCACGCGAGGCGTCTTGCCGCCGCGGCGGCCGATGATGAAATGCACGCGGGCGAGATTGCCCTCGGGAAAGGCTGGATAATAGGCGGAAACGTGCCCGTCGAAGCGTTCGGCCAAGGCGGCGCCGATACGCTCGCGAACGTCGGAATCATACTGGTCGCGCGGAACGTAGACGATCACCGACACGAAGCGGTCGAACCGGTCGATGCGCGCAAGCACGCGCACGCGCGGACGGTCGGACAGCTCGTTGATCTGGACGCAGTAATCCACCAACGTATCGATATCGATCTGGAAGAGGTCGTCGCGCGGGTAGGATTCCAGCGTGTTGAAGAGCATTTTGCCCGAATGGCTTTCGGGGTCGAAGCCGAGCTTGTCGACGACTGCCTCGACCTTGGTGCGCAGGAGCGGAATTTCGGTGACCGAGCGGGTATAGGCGGTGGAGGTGAAGAGCCCGACGATGCGCAGCTCGCCGCTGACCTCGCCCGCCTCGTCGAAGAGCTTGACGCCGATATAGTCCATGTAGGCGCGGCGGTGCACCTGCGAGCGGGTGTTGGCCTTGGTGACGATCAGCCAGTCCGGGCCTTCCAGAAACGCCACGATTTCAGGCGTCGTCGTCACGTGATCCTTGCCCAGGCGCAGGACGCGCATGTCCGGATCGGCGAGGATGCCGATGCCGTCTTCGGCCGCGCGCTCCACCTTCGCCTCGCCGCTATCGGCGGAATAGACGTAGTCGCGCATGCCGAGGAAGGTGAAATTGCCTTCCCGTAGCCAGTCGAGGAAGGCGAGCGCTTCGCGTCGTTCGTCGGCCCTTGCCGTGGTCTTGGCGCGCTTCATGGTCGCCATGGCGCGCTCGAGCTTGTCGAGCATGGGGCGCCAATCGCCGACCGCAGCGTGAACCTGGTCCAGCACCTCACGCAAATTCGCGATCAACCGTTCCGCCTCAGCGGAGGAGAGGGCGGGCAGATGAACCTGTATATGGCTGACGCGCTTGTCCTGTGGGCAGTCGGACGTCCCGGTGACGAGCTGGATGCGGTCGAGGTTTCTCGTGTCGAGGATCGGGTGCACGGCAAGGAACAGCGTGCGATGGCTGGCCGCGACGGCGCCGATCACCGAGTCGTAGAGAAAGGGCATGTTGCGATCGGTGACGGAAAGCACCGATACGGCCTGGCCCTCGACGCTGAGGCCTTCCGGGTTCGCGATCGTGATCCGTGCCGCGTGATCCTCGAAAGCCGCGATCTCGCTTCGTGCATGGATCGCCATTGCTGCCAGATCCGCATCCGAATAATGCGCGAGATCGTCGCTTGCCGCGCGTCCGTAAAGCACGACCGGATCAATGAAAGGTTTCTCCTGCGCATCCAGGACGAGCTTGATCGCGGCGAGCTTGCGGTCGCGCTTCGGATTCTTGCGGAAGGCCAATTCGAATTCTCCCCAGATTCGGCAGTCGAGCGCGCGCCCTTGTGTTTGGCGGGAGCCTAGCAGATGAATTGTGCCGACAAAGTGTGAAGAGATGAAAAAGCGGAGGCTAAAATGGCTGAAACTTCGCAGAAAGTGACGGCGCTTGACCTGCCGATGGCGGATCTGGGTCCAGAAACGCAGGCCTTCTTCGAAAAGTGCGTCGATAAGATCGGTTTCGTACCGAATGTGCTGATCGCCTATGCCTTCGATGAGAAGAAGCTGCGGCTGTTCAGCGAGTTCTACAACGACCTGATGCTTGGCCCATCTGGCCTCTCCAAGCTCGAGCGCGAGATGATCGCGGTGGCAGTTTCGGCAGTGAACCACTGCCACTACTGCCTGGTCGCGCATGGCGCGGCGGTGCGGCAGCTTTCAGGCGATCCAGTCTTTGGCGAAGAAGTTTCCACCAACTACCGTGCGGCTGTCATGACGGAGAAGCAGAAGGCGATGCTCGACTTTGCGGTCAAGCTGACCGAGATGCCCGACAAGATCGAGGAAGCCGATCGCAATTTCTTGCGCGAGAATGGCTTTTCGGATCGCGATATCTTTGACATCGCTTCGGTTGCGGGTTTCTTCAACATGTCGAACAGGGTTGCGGCGGCGACCGATATGCGTCCCAATGCCGACTATCACGCGCTGGCACGCTGAAGGCGCACCGAAAGGGAGCTGTTTCCATGCGGGACGATGACAGAGAACGCCGTCAGGCGAAGCGCGATCTCGATCGCCTCGGCAGCGAAGGCGGCATCTTCGGATCGCCTGCCATGAAGAGCAAGGCGCGTTCCGTGCGCGACCATTTTGCAGCCGGCGACGCGGACCAGACCGACCCGATCGAGGTGGCGGCCACCCGAACCGGGCGCATCCTCGCCGTCGTGGCATTCGTCCTGCTTGCTCTCTGGCTCGTCTCCGCCTACGCGTGATTTCCATGTCCAGCGACGTTCCAGTCGACCGCAAGGCGGTCATTGTCATTTCGAGCCACGTGGTGCGCGGATCAGTCGGTAACCGAGCGGCTGTGTTTGCGCTGGAATCGCTCGGCCACCCGGTCTGGGCGCTGCCGACGATCATCCTGCCGTTTCATCCCGGCCATGGTCCTTCGACGCGTTATCCGGTCGAAGCGGACGCTTTTTCGAGGATGATCGACGATCTGATCGCTTCTCCCTGGCTCGGTGAGGTCGGCGCCGTGCTTTCCGGTTATCTTGGCTCGGCCGATCAGGCGCGTCCGATCGCCCGGCTGGTGGAGGCGGTGAAGGCGCGGTCGCCCGAAGCCACCTATGTCTGCGACCCGGTGATGGGTGATCTCGGCGGGCTCTACGTGCCGGAAGCCACCGCAACCGCGATCCGCGACATCCTCATGCCGCTTGCGACGATCGCCACGCCGAACCGCTACGAACTCGCGCACATGGCGGGTGCGACCCTCGACGACAACACCGCGATCATGGAAGCGGCGCTCTCGCTTGGGCCGAAACGTGTGCTGGTCACTTCCGCGGTGCCCATGATGGCGGGCGGCATCGGCAATCTGCTTCTGACCGACCGACACGCCTTTCTGGCGGAACACCGCGCAATCGAACAACCGCCGAACGGCCTTGGCGACCTGCTGGCTGCTGTCTTCCTGTCACGTCTGATGAGCGGTGACGGCGACGAGAAGGCGCTCCAGGCCGCAACGGCGTCGGTCTTCGAGGTGCTTGCCCGCACAGTGAAACGTGGTGCGGACGAACTCACGCTGGAGAGCGACGCCAGCTCGCTTGTTCGGCCGATGGCGCTGGTGCACATGCGCCGCCTCGTGCATCCGGCCCAGCGACGAAGGCTCTAAATCGTCGCGACGATCTAGACCGGCAAGATGGCGGTGCGTTAGAACGCGCTCGTCGTTCCGGACACCGCATTCAAGCAATCGCGTGGATCAACACAATCATGACGCAGTTTCCATCTGAGCTATTGGGCGGCTACCGCAGTTTCATGGCGGGGCGCTATACCGATGAACGCGACCGCTATCGCAAGCTTGCCGAATCCGGGCAGAAGCCGAAGACGATGGTCGTGGCCTGTTGCGATTCCCGCGCGGCGCCCGAAACCATCTTCGACATGGGCCCCGGCGAACTCTTCGTCGTGCGCAACGTAGCCAACCTCGTTCCGCCCTATACGCCCGATGGCGAGCACCACGGCACGTCGGCAGCGCTCGAATTTGCCGTTCAGGCGCTCAAGATCCGCGAAATTCTAGTGCTCGGGCACGGGCGCTGTGGCGGCATCCAGGCGGCGCTCAATCCGGAGAGCGAGCCGCTCTCGCCCGGCGATTTCATCGGCAGCTGGATGGGGATGCTGAAGCCGGTCGCAGACGCGATGCTGAGCTACACGACGATGACGGCCGGAGAGCGCCAGACGGCTCTCGAGCGCGTCTCGATCCGCAATTCGATCAACAACCTCAGGACCTTCCCATGCGTGAAGATCCTGGAAGACCAGGGCCGGCTGAAACTGCACGGCGCCTGGTTCGATATCTCGACCGGGGAGTTGTGGGTCATGGACCCGCAGACCGGGGACTTCCACCGCCCCGATCTTTGATCGTTTTCTGACGGCTCAGCCGTCGATCCGCTGCGCGATGATCGCGATCGCCTGCTGATAGACGGTCGCGGCATTCCAGGCCTCGATGGCGCGGAAGTTGGGTTCGCCCTGCTGGTAGCCGGCACCGGGCTGCCAGCCATGCGAGCGGAGGAAATTGGCGGTCGAAGCCAGCGCGTCGGCACGAGAATTGATCAGGTCGCGACGGCCATCGCCATCGGCATCCACTGCGTAAAGCACGTAGTTGGACGGCAGGAACTGCGTCTGGCCCAGTTCGCCATGGCCGGCACCGCGCATCTGGCCGGGTGTCAGCTCGCCGCTCTGGACGATCTGCAGGGCGGCGTAGAGTTCACGCTTGAAGAAGTCCGACCGGCGGCAATCGTAAGCAAGCGTGGCGAGCGCGGACATGGCGCTCTGGTCGCCCATGAAACGCCCGAAGGCGGTTTCCATTCCCCAGATCGCGATGATCACGCCGGACGGGACGCCATAGCTGCGCTCGATCGAGGCGAACAGGTTGGCGTTCTGCTCCTTGTGGCGGCGTCCCTGCGAAACGATCGCGTCGGCGCCACGCTTCTGCATGAACTCGTCGAGCGAAAGTCGGAAGCTGCGCTGGTTGCGGTCGAGCGAAATAGTCTGCGTCGCGTAGGTCAGGCCGGAGAACGCCGTCTGCAGTGTTTGCGCCTGGATGCCATTGGCCTGCGCTTCGGCCGAAAAGGCGTTCACCCAGTTGGAGAAACCGGAGGCATCGTTGCCGCAGGTCTGAGCCTGGGCCGTGCCTGCCAGGGCAAGGCTCATGACGCCTGCTGCAAGCGCGCCGAGATACCGCTTCAAAATAACGCGCATGTGGTCCGTCTCCGTTCTGGAAAAATCCGCTGAGGCCATGCTTGGCTGAGGCCGCCAGCGTGCTTACCCAGCGTTGCAAGCTTCAAAGCCTCCAACCGACGCTAAGCGAGGAGGGTTAAGAATTCTCTGCCGCTCAACAAGCGAAAGGCCCGGCGTTAATCCTGGCCGGGCCTTTCCCAATCGTCAAAGATCTAGTGTGCTCACGCGGCGCGCTGGCGTGGCTTGACCAGGCCGCGATTGACCAGAAGCTCCGCGATCTGGATCGTGTTCAAGGCAGCGCCCTTGCGCAGATTGTCGGATACGACCCAGATATTGAGGCCATTCTCGATGGTCGGATCCTCGCGGATGCGCGAAATGAACGTGGCGTCTTCCCCGGCGCACTCATACGGTGTGATGTAGCCACCGTCCTCGCGCTTGTCGATGACCTGGCAACCCGGCGCTTCGCGCAGGATGTCGCGCGCCTGATCGGCTGTGATCTCGCTCTCGAACTCGATGTTGACGGCTTCGGAATGGCCGATGAAGACCGGCACGCGCACGGCGGTGCAGGTGACCTTGATCTTCGGATCGAGCATCTTCTTGGTTTCCGCGACGACCTTCCACTCTTCCTTGGTGGAACCGTCATCCATGAACACGTCGATGTGCGGGATGACGTTGAAGGCGATGCGCTTGGTGAACTTCTTGCTCTCGATCGGGTCGGCGACGAAGACGGCGCGCGACTGGTTGAAGAGCTCGTCCATGCCTTCCTTGCCAGCACCGGACACCGACTGATAGGTGGAGACAACGAGCCGCTTGATGCGCGCAACGTCGTGCAACGGCTTCAGCGCGACGACGAGCTGTGCCGTGGAGCAGTTCGGGTTGGCGATGATGTTCTTCTTGCGGAAGCCTTCGATCGCATCCGGGTTCACTTCCGGCACGATCAGCGGCACGTCGGCGTCGTAGCGCCAGGCCGACGAGTTATCGATGACGACGCAGCCCTGCGCGCCGATCTTCGGCGAGTACTTCTGCGAGATCGTGCCGCCGGCGGACATCAGGCAGATGTCGGTGTCGGAGAAATCGTAGTTCTCGAGGTTCTTGACCTTCAGCGTCTTGTCGCCGAACGACACTTCCGTGTTCACCGAACGGCTGGATGCCAGCGCCACGACTTCGCTGACGGGGAACCCGCGCTCGGCGAGGATGTCCAGCATTTCGCGGCCGACGTTGCCGGTGGCTCCGGCGATGGCGATCTTGAAGCTCATGATCAGTCAAATCTCCTGTCTCTTCTTCGGCGTCGGGCGTGAAAGCCCGATCGAACCGACCTGACCGGAAGAGCACGGACAGGTCGGACATGGCGAAAGTCCCCCACCGAGGTTGCCAAGACGTTGGCGTCAGACCCTGAGCGCGCCGATCGCCGTCTCTCGCCTGGAGACACGGTTGCCCCGTCGCGCGGGCTGAATGACCTCGGAAAGTGTGTCGTTCTACACCGGTTCAGACAGGAGTCAAATGCGCGGCGGCTCGGCCGGACGCGGCGGAGAGCCTCAATCCGGCGGATCCACGGCCTCGTCGTAGGCCAGCTGAAACCGCTCGAAACGCCCGAGGGCTTCATCGATGATCGGCTTTTGGCGCTCAGGATCGGCCGCATCCGTCCAGACCCAGTTCTGGATGAGCAGTCTGTTCTGCTGCCGATCGGCCTTCAGGTCGATCGCCGCGACGATCTCATCGCCGCACAGGACCGGCAGGGCGAAGTAGCCGAGCTTGCGCTTTTCCTTGGTGACGTAGGCCTCGAACAGATGGTCGTAGCCGAAGAAGGCGGCGGTGCGCTTGCGCTGGATGATCAGGGGATCGAACGGCGAGAGGATGTGCGTGAGTTCGGGTGTCGGCGGCAGCTGCTCGATCGTTTCCGGTCTCGCCCAGTAGACGGTCTTGGCGTCACCTTGGATGGAAACACCGACGAGTTTTCGGGCACGCACCCGCTGCTCGATCCTCTGCGCAACCGCGGCTTTTTTCGGCGCGGCGAGGTAGCAGATGGAATCGAGACTGACGATGCCCTGCGCAGTCAGCGAACGGTCGATCAGGTAGTCGATGATCTGATTTTCCGTGGCAGGGCGTGGGGCTCGCTCCCAGCCGAAGTGCCGCTCCATCAGGTCGTAGGTCTTCACCATGCCCGTGCGACCCGCGATCGCCAGGCGGCCATTGTAGAAGCCCCTCTGCAGCGCCTTCTTCGACGGCTTGCGGCTGGCCCAGAGATGCTCCTTCTCGACCGGCTCTTCGTCGATGTCACGGATGGACAGAGGCCCCTCGCGGCGGACGCGGGCGATCGCCTTTCTCAGCTCCTCGGGCGCAACGCCTGACGACCAGCGCACCGGGTTGTCTCGATGGTCCTTCATTGCGGGCAAGAAGAACTTCAGGTCGCGCGTCGGCACGTAGGACAGGGCGTGCGTCCAGTATTCGAAGACGGTCTTGTCGACGGATTGGGCGACCGCGAGATCGCGGCGGCGATAGCGCGGTATCCGATTGAAGAGGATGTGATGGTGGCAGCGCTCGATCACGTTGATCGTGTCGATCTGCACGTAGCCGAGATGCTCGACGGCGAGGCGCACCGCCTCGGGGCCGACACCGAAAGGCTCGGCGCGATCGAGCTTCTGCGCGCTGATCCAGCAGGCGCGTGCTTGGCGCTGAGACAGTTGAACCGGGCGTCGTGCCATCAGGTCCGGGCCCTGGCGGGGCTACGAACTGGGCCTCTGAAAATGCGAATGGCCGGCAGTGACTGTGTCATGCCGGCCATTCTGGTCAGATTAAGCGCTGGATCAAGCGGCCAGGGCTTTGAACTCCGCGAGAATGGCGTCGCCCATTTCGACGGTCGAAACGGTCGGTGCGCCCTTTTCGGCGATGTCCGGCGTGCGGATGCCCTTGTCCAAGACGTTCGCGATCGCCTTTTCCAGGCGGTCGGCTTCGGCGATCATTTCGAACGAGTAGCGCAGGCACATGGCGAAGGAGGCGATCATCGCGATCGGGTTTGCCTTGCCCTGCCCGGCGATATCGGGTGCCGAACCATGAACGGGCTCGTAAAGCGCCTTGCGCTTGCCGGTCTTGCCATCGGGAGCGCCGAGCGATGCGGAGGGCAGCATGCCGAGCGAGCCGGTCAGCATCGCGGCGACGTCGGACAGCATGTCGCCGAAGAGGTTGTCGGTGACGATGACGTCGAACTGCTTGGGCCAGCGAACAAGCTGCATGCCGCCGGCATCGGCCAGCATGTGGGTCAGCTCGACGTCCGAATGGTGTGCCTTGTGGTAGGCCGTGACGACGTCATTCCACAGGACGCCCGACTTCATGACGTTGCGCTTCTCCATGGAACACACCTTGTTGTTCCTGGTGCGCGCGAGGTCGAAGGCGACGCCGGCGATGCGCTCGATCTCGTAGGTGTCGTAGACCTGCGTGTCGATGGCGCGCTTCTGGCCGTTGCCGAGATCGATGATCTCCTTGGGCTCGCCGAAATAGACGCCGCCGGTGAGTTCGCGGATGATGAGGATGTCGAGGCCCTCGACCACTTCCGGCTTCAGCGAAGAGGATTTCGCAAGCGCCGGGTAGCAGATGGCGGGACGCAGGTTCGCGAAGAGTTCGAGATCCTTGCGCAGGCGCAGAAGGCCGGCTTCCGGGCGCACATCATAGGGCACGCTGTCCCACTTGGGGCCGCCGACGGCGCCGAACAACACGGCATCCGCTGCCGTTGCCTTTTCCATGTCCGCTTCGGAAATGGCCGCGCCATGCGCGTCGTAGGCGCAGCCGCCGACCATGCCTTCGTCGGTTTCGAAGCCTGCGCCGAGCTCATCGTTCATGTAGGTGATGAGCTTGCGGACTTCGTTCATGGCTTCCGGGCCGATGCCGTCGCCTGGCAGAAGGAAAAGGGTGCGGTGCGCCATGAAAGTGGATCTCCTCGAATTGTTGTGAAGCTTTGCTAATCGCACAGGCCTGAGCACGCAAGAGGATCGGTCAAGCTCAGGTGTAAAATCGTCTACAGTTTACAGACCTGAGTCCGTGAAGGCAGCGCCATAAAAAAGGGCCCGCTTGAAGCGGGCCCAAGGTGTGGATGCCTGAGCATCCGACGGGATCAAGACCTGCCCAGCCAGCCGGCCGGGCAGGAAGAGTGTCAGCGAACGAATTCCGGGTAGGCTTCGACACCGATTTCGGCCTTGTCGAGACCCATCTGCTCTTCTTCCGGCGAGCACCGCAGGCCCATCACGGCGTTGAGGATCAGCCAGACGATGGCCGAGGTGACGATCATGAAGATTGCGACGATGACGATCGGCACGATCTGGCCGGTCAGCGTTGCGTCCGGGTTCGTGAAGAGAACCGCGATGGTGCCCCAGATGCCAGCGAAGAGGTGGACCGGGATAGCGCCGACGACGTCGTCGATCTTCAGCTTGTCGAGGAACGGAACAGCAAAGACCACGATCACGCCACCGACGGCACCGATCAGGATCGCTGCACCGAGCGACGGTGTCAGCGGCTCGGCCGTAATGGAGACCAGACCGGCAAGCGCGCCGTTCAGGACCATCGTGATGTCGACCTTCTTGTAGATGATCTGCGTCAGGAGAAGCGCAGCCACGGCACCGCCGGCGGCACCCATGTTGGTGTTGGCGAAGATGCGCGAGACGTCGGCAACGTCGGAGACGGAGCCCATGGCGAGCTGCGATGCGCCGTTGAAGCCGAACCAGCCCATCCACAGGATGAACGTGCCGAGCGTGGCGAGCGGCATGTTGGAGCCCGGCATCGGGTGAACGCCGCCTTCATACTTGCCCTTGCGTGCGCCGAGGATGATGGCACCGGTGAGGGCTGCCCAGCCGCCGACCGAGTGGACGACCGTCGAGCCTGCGAAGTCGAGAAAGCCGAACTGCGTGTCGAGGAAGCCACCGCCCCATTTCCAGGAAGCCTGGATCGGGTAGAGGAAGGCCGTGAGGACGATCGTGAAGATCAGGAAGGGCCACAGCTTGATGCGTTCTGCGAGCGTGCCCGAAACGATGGACGCGGTCGTGGCGCAGAACATCAGCTGGAAGAAGAAGTCCGAACCGGTGGAGGCGTAGCTCAGGTCGTCGGTGGCTTCCGGCGCGACGCCGACAGCTTCGAGAACGGCAACGCCGAAGGCGCCGAGATAGCCGCCCGTTTCATCGGTGCCGATGGACCAGCTGCCCAGCGGGTACATGAGGTTGTAGCCGACGAGATAGTACATGATCGCCGCGATGCCGAAGAGCGCGACGTTCTTCGTCAACTGCATCGACACGTTCTTGGAGCGGACGAGGCCAGCTTCGAGCATGGCGAAGCCTGCCGCCATCCAGAAGACCAGGAAGCCGCCGATGAGGAACAGCAGCGAGTTGAAGATGAAGACCGTGTGCTCGCCGACGGGCGCAGCGGCCTCGACGACAGCTTCCGCCGCGGGTTCTGCGTCCTGCGCGAAGGCCGGAAGCGCGATCATGACGGTCGCGAGCGCGGCGGTCCGGAGAATGGAGTGCTTTGAGAATGTCATTGGTTGAGTTGCCCCTTGAACCCTACAGCGCTTCGGCATCGGTTTCGCCGGTGCGGATACGCACGGCCTGATCGATTCCGTAGACAAAAATCTTGCCGTCGCCGATCTGACCGGTCTTTGCGGCGGTCGCGATTGCTTCGACGGTGCGGTCCACCAGGTCGGCCGCAACTGCGATCTCGATCTTCAGCTTCGGCAGGAAGCTGACGGCATATTCGGTGCCGCGATAGATTTCGGTGTGTCCCTTTTGCCGGCCGTAACCCTTCACTTCCGTGACGGTCAGGCCCTGGATGCCGACAGCGGTGAGGGCTTCACGCACCTCGTCCAGCTTGAACGGCTTGATAATGGCCATCACAATTTTCATGCGGTTTTCCCATCTTTGCGGTTCTGGTGGCTCAATGAGCCTCCGAAAACGGCCATCGACTGCAGTGCCCCCACAGCGGTGACTCGGCTCCATGGATTCAAGGGCCGTGCCAACTGGCTCAGAATTGTGCAACCCATTGAATCGATGGGCAGAAAACAGAAGGGGCGGAGATCGTGTGACCTCCACCCCGCGGTAGACGACTAAAAAATGTGCAAAATCCGAAAATTGACGAAACTTTAATCGTCTCGGCGCCGGATGAGTCCTTCTTGGGCAACCGAGGCTATCAATTGGCCATCCCGACCGTAAAGGCCGCCGCGCGTGAGGCCGCGGGCGCCCGAGGCATTGGGACTGTCTTGGGTGTAAAGCAGCCAGTCGTCGAGAGCGCTCTGGCGATGAAACCACATGGCGTGGTCGAGGCTCGCGACCTGCAGGTTCTTGTCGAAGATCGAGTGGCCATGGGCAAAGAGCGATGTATCGAGAAGCGTCATGTCCGACAGATAGGCGAGCACCGCAGCCTGCAGCGCGCGATCGTTCGGCACCGGGCCTGTCGTCCTGATCCAGACATCCTGCTTGGGCGCGAGCTTCTCCCTAGAGACATAGTGAACGAGCGAGACCGGCCGGATCTCGATCGGGCGCTCGCGTTCCCAGTAACGGCGAATATTTTCTGGCGCGCCCTTGAGGAACTGCTCCTTCAGTTCCTTTTCGCCCATCAGTTGTTCCGGCGGCGTGATCTTCGGCATGTCGAACTGATGGTCGAACCCGTCTTCATCCGTCTGGAAAGAGGCTGACAGGGAGAAGATTGCCTTGCCGTGCTGGATGGCGACAACACGCCGCGTGGTGAAGCTCGAGCCGTCGCGGATGCGATCGACCTCGTAAATGATCGGCACGGACGGATCGCCGGGGCGCATGAAGTAGGCGTGGAGAGAATGCACATGGCGCTCGGCGGCAACGGTGCGCTGTGCTGCGACAAGCGCCTGGCCGATCACCTGGCCGCCGAAGACGCGCTGCCAGCCAACCTGCGGGCTGCGCCCGCGATAAAGGTCGTGTTCCAGCCGCTCCAGGTCGAGGATCGACAGCAATTCTTCCATGGCACGTGACAATGAACTCTCCAGGCAAGGCTTAAAACAGGGGCCAGATTGCCTATATCCTCCCAATAGGCAAGGGACGCCCCGGCGAAGGCCGGCCAATGCAAAGGGGTACCAGCATGTCGCAACCGCACACGCGCGAACGCTTCGATATCGTCGTCGGAGGCGCCGGCTATGTCGGCCTGGCGACAGCCGTGGCGATCAAGGCGTCGGCGCCGGAGCTTTCGGTGGTGGTGGTGGATGCAGCACCTGAAAATGCCTGGCAGCGCGACGAACGGGCCTCTGCAATCGCTGCTGCGGCAAGCCGCATGCTGGATCATCTCGGCATCTGGAGCGCGCTCTCCGAACATGCCGAGCCGATCCGCGACATGATCGTTACAGATTCGCGCAATGGCGACGAGATCAGGCCGGTTTTCCTGACTTTCGACGGTGAAGTCGAACGGGGCGAGCCTTTCGCGCACATGGTGCCGAACAAGGAATTGGTGAAGGCGCTGCGATCGCGCGCCAAGGACCTCGGCGTCGATGTCCGGCAAGGCTTGAAGATCACCGATGCACGCGAAGAAACCGACCTCGGCGTGCGTGCGGTGCTTCTGTCGGACGGTGACACGATCACCGCACGGCTGGTCGTTGCGGCCGATGGATTGCATTCCGGCCTGCGTGCTATGGCCGGAATCAAGACCGTCAGCTGGAAATACGGCCAGTCAGGCATCGTCACCACGGTGCGGCACGAGCGCCCGCACAATGGCCGCGCCGAGGAGCATTTTCTGCCCGCCGGACCGTTCGCCATCCTGCCGCTGAAGGACAATCGATCGTCGCTCGTCTGGACCGAGCGCACCGACGAAGCTGATCGGCTGGTGGCGGAAGACGATTTCGTTTTCGAGGCGGAACTGGAGCGGCGCTTCGGTCACAAGCTCGGCACCATCAGTCTCGCCGGCGGACGCCGCGCTTTCCCGCTGGGTCTCACGCTTGCGCGCGATTTCGTCGTGTCGCGCATGGCCCTGGTGGGTGATGCGGCGCACGGCATCCACCCGATCGCCGGGCAGGGTCTCAATCTCGGCTTCAAGGATGCGGCTGCGCTGGCTGAAACCGTGGTCGAGGCATCCCGCCTTGGACTTGATATCGGCTCGGTCTCGGTTCTGGAGCGGTATCAGTCGTGGCGACGTTTCGACACGTTCCAGATGGGCGTGACGACCGACGTGTTGAACCGGCTTTTTTCTAACGACGTGACGCCGCTGCGTATGGTGCGCGATGTCGGTCTCGGTCTCGTCGACCGCATGCCGAAGCTCAAGAGCTTCTTCATCAAACAGGCTGCCGGACTGTCCGGCGAAGGCGCGCCGCGGCTTCTGCGCGGGCAAGCCATCTGAATGTTTGGAGCGAGGGTAGCGGCATCCGACGGTTGGGAGAACGTCAATCCGTCAGCTTGCGTGCCTCGGAGACGAGCATGATCGGGATACCGTCGCGGATCGGATAGGCGAGTGACGCCTTCTTCGAGATCAGCTCGCCTGCCTGCTCGTCGAGATCGAGGTTGGACTTGGTCAGCGGGCAGACCAGCAATTCCAGAAGCTTGAAGTCGAGCTTTGGCGTCGTGGGATCATCATCCATGGCCGGCACCCTTCATCCAACGCTTACTGCAGAACACCGTCATAATCGTCCGAGGCGCGCGCAAGCGCAATTTCGGTGATGGCGACGAGTGTGTCGGCCCGTGTCTTCAGGTCGGGGGCCTCAAGCAGCGCCTGCTTCTCCGGCGGCCCGTAAGGCGACATCATCGACATGGAATTGACCAGCGTCGTGTTCGAGGCACGCTGCACGCTCTGCCAGTCCACTTCGAGCTGGTTGGCATCGAGATAGGACTTGAAGCTTGAGAGAAGGGCCGCGCGATCGACGCTGTCGGCTGTTTCATCGGGCGCCAGATCGCTCAGGAACGGTGCGATACGGAAGGTGCGATACGGCTTGCGGGAAACGACCTCTTCGATCAGGCGCGTGCGGCACACACCGATGAGCGACACGATGTAGCGTCCGTCACCGGTTTCGGAAAAGGACACCACCCGGCCGATGGAGCCGACCGCGCACAGGCCCGACTGCGCATCCGAAGTTGCGCCCGGGCGTTCGAATTCGGGCTGAACGATACCGACCAATCGATTGGTCGCCATCGCATCGTCGAACATGGCGAGATAACGCGGCTCGAAAATGTTGAGCGGCATCTGTCCGCCGGGCAGGAGCAGTGCGCCCGTGAGCGGGAACATTGCTACAGAATCCGGCAGATCCTTCTCGGTGCGGTAGTGGGCGTTGCCAGCCTGCATGGCGTGGAGCGGCCTTTCATGAACAGAGACTAGAGATGTGGCGTTCTGCCGCCCAATCTCAAGTGGCTCCCCCTCAAATCGGCCGGCAAAGCTGCATCACGAGAACAAAATGGACGACAGCTTGCGGCGGGCCGCCAGCGTTGCCGGATCCGTCGGGCCCCAAGCCTCGAACAGCGCCAGCAATTCGCGCCGGCCGCCATCGTCGCGCCAGCTCCGGTCGGCCTTCATGATGGCCAGCAGATGATCGGCGGCTTCGTTCCGCTGCCCACGGATGCTGAGGATCTTTGCGAGGTCGAGCCGTGCTTCGAAATCCTTGGGATCTGCTGCAATGCGCGCTTCGAGCAGCGACGGATCGCCGAGCTTCGCCACCTCGGCCTCGAGCGCCAACCGCGCGAGTATCTTCGCCACGTCCGGATGGGCGCGTGCCTTTTCGTCCAGTGCGCCGAGAAGCTGTTCGGCTTCCTGCGTGCGACCGGCGGCAATCATGCACTCGGCCATGCCGGCCTGAGCGGCAACATTATCTGGCGCATGCTGCATGATGGCGGCGTAGATCTGTGCTGCACCCTGAATATCGCCGGCATCCAGCCGTTCGCGCGCCTGGTCGAGAGCGGCCTGGATCTGGGCGGCCTCATCGTCCTTGCCGCCACCGGCGCCGACGATCTTGTCGATGAATGCCTTCAACTGGCTCTCGGGCATCGCGCCCATGAAGCCATCGACTGGCTGTCCGTTGACGAAAGCGAACACCGCCGGGATGGACTGCACGCCCATCTGGCCGGGGATCGCCGGGTGCTCGTCGATGTTCAACTTGACGAGCTTCACCTTGCCGCCCGCTTCGCGCACGACCTTTTCGAGCACCGGCGTCAGCTGCTTGCAGGGGCCGCACCACGGCGCCCAGAAGTCGACCAGCACCGGCTGCTTGCGCGATTCCTGCACGACATCGGCCATGAACTTAGCCGTCGTCGTGTCCTTGATGAGATCACCGGCGGCATTGGCTGCGGACGTCTGGCCCTGATCGCCGAACGTCACATTCATGGTGGGTTGCCCGCCTTGGCCGGAGGTCAAAAAAGTGTTGTCGCTGTCGGTCATCTTTGGGCTCCGGAATGAAAGGCGTGGATCGGGCCTGATCTGCCCGCAAAATCGGCATTCAGCTTGAAAGTTTCAAGATCAGCGGGTCGTGGTCGCAGTCCTGCAGGTAACGGATGAGATCGGCGCTGCTCAGCGATGTCGTTGCATCGTTGGAGAGCGGATGGGCATTGATGGTGTCGTTTTTCATCAGCGCGGCGTCCAGCACGACGGTGACCACTCCTTCGCGATCGTTGAGCGCCGCGAGAGACGTGACCGAGCCCGGCTCGACGCCCAGATACTCCATCAGTGCGTCTGGCTTGCCGAAAGACACGCGGCCGCTCGCGCCGATCAGGCCATGCACCTGCTTCAGGTCCACCTCGGCCGTTTCCTCGAGCACAAGCAGGAAGTAGCGCCCCTTCTTGTCCTTCACGAACAGGTTCTTGGTGTGCGCACCCGGAATGTCGTCGCGCAGCGCCTGGGCTTCGGCGACGGTGAAGACCGGTGCATGGCGGCGCGTCTCATGCGTGATTGACAGGCGGTCGAGCCGCTCGAACAATGCCCGTTGCGCCTCGGTCCACTCGCTCATCATCCGCCTCCAGTCTCGCTTCCTGCCTGTGGTGCTGCTTCATATGGCGCCTTGGACTGAGAGGCAAACGTTGGCCCGGGCGAGATGCGCGAGCTCGCGCCAGGCGCTGGAAAATTTTGAAAGGCCCACGCGATTTTGCCTGTTGCAATCTGCAGCGGCTTGCGTCATACAGCGCCGGTCGACGCGCCAAGCGCTTCGACATCGCGGTCCATCGTCACCCCCGGACCATGCGATTGAGCGGGTGTAGCTCAGGGGTAGAGCACAACCTTGCCAAGGTTGGGGTCGAGCGTTCGAATCGCTTCACCCGCTCCAATTTCTCTTCGATCGTTCAGTTATGCAGCTTCCACCGTCTGATCGGTGGGAGGTTTTGGCGTTTCTGTTTTCCCGAGGCTTCCATATGCAAAAGCCGGCGCTAAGCAGCGCCGGCCTCGTTGCCACAAGCGTTCGTTCGCTACTCCGCCACTTCCAGATATTCGCTCACCGGCGGGCAGGAGCACATCAGGTTGCGGTCGCCGTAGACGTTGTCGACGCGGTTGACGGGCGACCAGTATTTGCCGACGCGGAAGGAGCCGGGCGGGAAGCAGGCCTGTTCGCGGCTGTAGGGGCGGTTCCACTCGCCGACGAGATCTTCCACCGTGTGCGGCGCGTTCTTGAGCGGGTTGTTGTCCCGGTCGAGGCCGCCTTCCTCGATGTCCTTGGCTTCGCGGGCGATGGCGAGCATCGCTTCGCAGAACCGGTCGATCTCGGCCTTGGTTTCCGATTCGGTCGGCTCCACCATCAGCGTGCCGGAGACGGGCCAGCTCATGGTGGGGGCGTGGAAGCCCGAATCGATCAGGCGCTTTGCCACATCCTCGACGGTCACGCCGGCCGATTGCTGCAGCGGTCGGGTGTCGATGATGCACTCATGGGCGACGCGGCCCGCCTTCGACTTGTAGAGCACGTCGAACGCGCCTTCGAGCCGCTTGGCGATGTAGTTGGCGCTGAGGATCGCGACCTTCGTCGCCTGGGTCAGGCCTTCGCCACCCATCATCAGGCAGTAGCTCCACGAAATCGGCAGGATCGAGGGTGAGCCGAAGGGCGCTGCCGAAACGGGGCCGTGGTCGCCGCCGTTCTGCGGATGGCCCGGAAGATAAGGGATCAGATGCGCCTTGACGCCAATTGGGCCCATGCCCGGACCACCACCGCCATGGGGAATGCAGAAGGTCTTGTGCAGGTTGAGGTGGCTTACATCTGCGCCGATGTCGCCTGGCCGGGCAAGACCGACGAGGGCGTTGAGGTTGGCACCGTCGAGATAGACCTGGCCGCCATGCTCGTGGGTGATGGCGCAGATGTCGCGCACCGTCTCCTCGAACACGCCATGCGTCGAGGGATAGGTGATCATGCAGGCGGCAAGGTTTTCCGAGTGCTGCTCGGCCTTCGCGCGGAAGTCCTCCACGTCGATGTCGCCATTGTCGGCGGCTGCGACGACGATGACCTTCATGCCGACCATCTGCGCCGACGCCGGGTTGGTGCCATGCGCCGAGGTCGGGATGAGGCAGACGTCGCGGTGGGCGTTGCCGTTCGCCAGATGATAGGCGCGGATCGTGAGAAGCCCCGCATATTCGCCTTGCGCGCCGGAGTTCGGCTGCATGGAAATCGCGTCATAGCCGGTGATCTGGCAGAGCTTCTGAGACAGATCGTCGATCAGGTGGCGGTAGCCGAGCGCCTGATCGGCCGGCACGAAGGGGTGCAGCTCGGAAAATTCCGGCCAGGTGATCGGCAGCATTTCCGCCGTCGCGTTCAGCTTCATCGTGCAGGAGCCGAGCGGAATCATCGAGCGGTCGAGCGCCAGATCCCGGTCCGACAGCCGGCGGATGTAGCGCGTCATCTCGCTTTCGGCGCGGTTCATGTGGAAGATCGGATGCGTCATGTAATCGGACTTGCGCAGGTGCTTGTCCGGAATGCGCCAGCCCGCCTTGCCATCCGCCTTCATCTCGCCGCCGAAGGCGCGCCACACGGTTTCGATCACGCCGGGCCGGGTGCGTTCGTCGAGCGTTATGGCGATGCGATTTTTGCCGAGCGGCCGCAGATTGATGCCGGCTTCGAGCGCGGAGCGGATGATCGCGCCTTGCAGGCGGCCCACATCGACGCTGATCGTGTCGAAGAACACGTCCTGGTCGATCGCGTATCCGATCTTTTCCAGCCCTTCGGCCAGCATCACCGTGCGCTCGTGCACGCGCTGCGCGATCGCCTTGATGCCGAGCGGACCGTGGAAGACGCCGTACATGGAGGCCATCACCGCGAGCAGGACCTGCGCGGTGCAGATGTTGGACGTCGCCTTCTCGCGGCGAATGTGCTGTTCGCGCGTCTGCAGCGCCAGGCGATAGGCGCGGTTGCCGCGCGCATCGACCGAAACGCCGACGAGCCGGCCGGGGATCGACCGCTTGTATTGATCTTTCACGGCCATATAGGCGGCGTGCGGGCCGCCATAGCCCATGGGCACGCCGAAGCGCTGGGTCGAACCGTAGGCGATATCGGCGCCCATTTCGCCCGGTGTCTTCAGGAGCGCGAGCGCAAGCGGATCTGCTGCGACGATGGCGATCGCGTTCTCGCCGTGCAACTTCGCGATCACGTCGGTGAAATCGCGGACCTGGCCGTTGGTGCCGGGATACTGGAAGATCGCGCCGAATACCTGCGCGGGATCGAGATCGCTCATGGGATCGCCGACGACGACGTCCCAGCCGAGCGGTTCGGCGCGGGTGCGCACGACGGCGATCGTCTGGGGATGGCATTCTGCATCGACGAAGAAGGTCGTCCTCTTCGACTTGGAGACACGCTCGGCCATGGCCATTGCTTCGGCGGCAGCCGTCGCCTCGTCCAGAAGCGATGCATTGGCGACATCGAGGCCGGTCAGATCGCAGACCATCGTCTGGAAGTTGAGCAGTGCCTCGAGCCGGCCCTGGCTGATTTCCGGCTGGTAGGGCGTGTAGGCCGTGTACCAGGCGGGGTTTTCCAGAATGTTGCGCTGGATGACCGGCGGCGTGATGGTGCCGTGGTAACCCTGGCCAAGCAACGAGACCAGGTTGCGGTTCATGTTGGCGGTCTCGCGCAGCCGGTCCAGCGCCTCGCGCTCGGTCATCGGCGCGCCCCAGGCGAGCGGCTCGGCCTGGCGGATCGCCTTCGGAACCGTTTCGTCGATCAGGGCATCGAGGCTTTCCGCGCCCACAACCTTCAGCATCTCGGCCATTTCTTCGGGCGAGGGGCCGATATGGCGGCGGTTGGCGAAATCGTAAGGCTGGTAGTCGGTGCGCTTGAACGTCATGGCGTTTTATCCAATCAGCTTTTCGTAGGCGTCCTGGTCGAGCAGGCTGTCGGCGGCGGACGGATCTGCGAGCTTCAGCTTGAACATCCATCCGGCGCCCGTAGGGTCGGAATTGACGAGAGACGGATCGTCGACGATCGCCTGGTTTACCTCGGTGATCTCGCCGGCGAGCGGCGCGTAGACTTCCGATGCGGCCTTGACCGATTCGACCGTTGCGGCATCGCCACCCTTCTCGAAGCTCGCGCCGACATCCGGCAGCTCCACGAAGACGAGATCGCCGAGCTGCTCGGCGGCGTGGTTGGTGATGCCGACGGTAGCGGTATCACCTTCGATCTTCAGCCATTCGTGGTCTTCAGTGAATTTCAACATGATGCTGTTCCCTGGATGCTCGGTGATTATCGTTTGTAGGTTTGGGTGACGAAGGGTAGGGGCGAGATGACGACCGGGAGCCGCTTGCCGCGCACTTCGGCATAAAGCTTCGTGCCAGCATCGCTTGTCTCGGTCGGAACGAGCCCCATGGCGATCGGGCCGTCGACGCTCGGGCCGAAACCGCCGGAGGTGACGCGGCCGATCGGCTCGCCGCCTTCTGCCTCTGCAAAAAGCGAGGCTCCATCGCGCACGGGAGCACGGCCTTCCGGCTTCAGGCCGACGCGACGGCGCGGTGCGCCGTCATCCAGCTGCTTGAGGATAATGTCGGCACCGGGAAAGCCGCCTGCGCGCTCGCCGCCGGTGCGGCGCGGTTTCTGGATCGCCCATTCGAGGCTTGCCTCGACGGGTGTCGTCGCCTTGGTGATGTCGTTGCCATAAAGGCAGAGGCCGGCTTCGAGACGTAGCGAATCGCGGGCGCCGAGTCCGATCCAGGCGCCGTCCTCGTTCTCCAGCAGTCGCTGGGCAAGTCCGGGCGCATCGGAGGCGGCGACGGAGATCTCGAAGCCGTCCTCGCCGGTGTAGCCGGAGCGGGAGACGATCGCGGAGATGCCAGCAAGGTTCGCATCACGCACATCCATGAACACCATATCGGCGATGGCGGGATCGAGCGCTGTCAGCACGTCCGCGGCTTTCGGACCCTGAAGTGCCAGCAGGGCCCGGTCGTCACGCACGCGCACCTCGCAGCTTTCGCCCAGATGCTTTTCGAGATGGGCGATATCATCCGCCTTGCAGGCTGCGTTGACGACGAGAAAAAGATGATCGCCCCGATTGGCCACCATCAGATCATCGAGGATACCGCCATTCTCGTCGGTGAAGAGCGCGTAACGCTGTCGGCCGGACTTCAGCGCGAGGATCGAAACGGGGACAAGGGTTTCCAGCGCACGCATCGCGGTTTCGACCGTGCCGTCCTTAGGGTGAAGTTCAACCTGGCCCATATGGGACACGTCGAACAGACCCGCCTTCTGGCGCGTGTGGAGGTGTTCGCGCATGACGCCGGTGGCGTATTGGACGGGCATGTCGTAGCCCGCGAAGGGGACCATGCGCGCGCCGGCGGCCACATGCATCGCGTGAAGCGGGGTCTTCAAAAGGGGTGCTGCTGCGTCGCCCAAGCGTCATCTCCGGACTGCGCCGGAAGCCTTGATCCCGAAAAAGGGCGGCAAGGCTCATACGACCGGCGTCGGTTCTACACGAAGGCGGGAATGCCTTCGACACGACGCCCCCTCTGTCCCTTTGCCTGAGATTGTTATCCCTTCGGCGGACGCTGCAACGAGCGCCTCTCTCCAGAGTCTGTCGGTACCCGATGGTCCTTTTGCCTGAGAGTTTCCGGGGGCGATTGCTCCTTCGGCACCGGCGCTCCCAAGCGGGGTCCGGCTTCTCCCATCGAGTGGCCGCACGTTATGCGAAACCGACGCAAATGCAAGAGCGGATGACGCAAACGGGCGGGCGATCCGCGATCGCCCGCCCGCAGTATTTTTCAAGCTTGCCGCTTCGGCTGTCGTTCAGGCTGCGCGGCGCTGTGTGCTGCGGGCCGGTGCGTCGATGACGAACTGGGCGACGAGCTCGCGCAGTGCTTCGGCCTCGCCGGCCAGCGTGTGCGTCGCGGCGGTGGTTTCTTCCACCATCGCGGCGTTCTGCTGGGTCATCTGGTCCATGTGATTAACGGCGTGGTTGATCTCGCCGAGACCCGCAGACTGCTCGCGGGCGGCCGTCGCGATGGTCGCCACTGCGGCGTTGACCTGAACGACATGCTGCTCGATCTCGCTCAGCGCATCGCCTGTGGCGCGGACAAGCTTCACGCCGGCATCCACTTCCGTGCCGGAGCGGTTGATCAGTTCCTTGATCTCCTTGGCCGCGCCGCTTGCACGGCCTGCCAGATCGCGGACTTCCTGAGCTACGACCGCGAAGCCGCGCCCAGCATCTCCGGCGCGCGCGGCCTCGACCCCGGCATTGAGTGCAAGAAGGTTGGTCTGGAAGGCAATCTCGTCGATGACGCCGATGATGCGGGCGATCTGGCCCGATGCATCCTCGATGCGGGCCATCGCCGCGATGGCATCCTCGACCACCACGCGGGAGCGCTCCGCGCCGGCCTTGGCTTCGTCTGCCATGCGGCGGGCGTTGTCGGCCTGGGTGGACGAATTGCGCACTGTCGCAGTGATTTCCTCGAGCGCCGCTGCGGTCTCTTCGAGCGATGCGGCCTGCTGTTCAGTGCGGCGCGACAGGTCATCCGTGCCGGCCCGCATTTCGGCGGATGCACTGCTGATCGAGTGTGCGTTCTCCCGCACCATCTCCAGCGTCTCGCTGAGCTTGTGCATGGAGCTGTTGAAGTGCAGCCGCAGGCTTTCGAGGCTCGATACGAAAGGCTCGTCGATGCGCACGGAGACATCGCCTTCGGCAAGCCGCGCCAAGCCCTCGCCGAGGGCATCGACGGCGATCTGCGTCACCCGGGCATTCTCCGCCTTCATGCGCTCCCGCTCTTCGCGGTTTGCCTCGCGTTCGGCACGCGTGCCTTCGGCTTCCGCTTCCATCCGGGCTTTCTCGATCGCGTTTTCGCGGAAGACACCCAGTGCGCGGGCCAGCTGGCCCAGCTCGTCGCTGCGGCCGGCATGGGCGATCGTCACGTCAAGCTTGCCATCGGCAAGATCGCGCGTCGCACCGATCAGGCTGGTCAACGGGCGGGCGATACCGCGCGAGATCACGAAGTAGCCGATGAGGCCGGCCAGGAGTAGCACCGCCGCGCCAAGCGTCATGAGAAGGTAGCCGCGGGCCTGAAGGCTTTCGGCCAGTGCGGTGGAGTCGGCCGCAATTGCAGCGCGGCGCGTATCCACGACCTGCGCAATCAGTCCGTTCATCGCCACGGTGTCGGTGAAGACCGTGTCGACGATCATGCCGACCTCTTCGGTGATGGCGAGCTGCTGGCCGCGCAGTGCGATCAGGCCGTTGTTGCTGTCGGCGAATGTCTGCAATTGCGGCAGCTGCCCGGCGTCATCGGAATAGCCGGTTGCCTGCATCTTGGTGCCGAGCGTCAGGAAGAGGCCGAGCGCACGATCCTGCAGGCGGCGGATGGCCTCGGGATCGTTGGTCAGCGCGCCCTGAACGATGAGCGCGGTAAATTCGCGCAGCGTGGAGATCATCTCCAGCGTCTCTTTGAGCTGCTTCACCTGAATGTCGACCAGCTCCGTGATGGTCGCCGTGCTGCGCTCGACAGCGCGTTCGCCGCCTATCGTAAGATCAAACAGCATGTCGTCGACGGCATCGATCAGCGCCAGGTCGACCGAATGACCGACATCGATCAGCTGGGACATGAAGCGGCGCGTTGCTGGGGAACCGCTGGCGAAAAGCGGGTCACGGCGCATGGTGCGCGCGGCCGTCGGCATGTCGGCCAGCATGGTGAGCTCGGCTTCGATCGGCGGCAGATTGCCCGATGCCTGCAATTGTTCGATGAGAAGCTTCAGGCGGTCCGAGGCGGCGATCATGCGATCGTCGAAGGTGCGTGCAAGCGCGCCGTCTTCGGTCAGAAGGTAACCAGATGTCGCCGCGCTGGTGGAGCCGGCTTCGATGCGCAGGCTGAGCAGGCGGCGGAAGGTCTGCATGTCCTCATTGAGGATGCCGCCGATGACGTCGCTTGCTTCCACTGCCGCGGATTCGCCGTCGAAGATCAGCGTGTAATAGGCATCGTCGGCAAGCGGCTGGAGCGCCAGCGCAAGGCTGTCATGGAGCGCGAACAGTTCGACGAGGCGTCGGTCGCGTTCTTCGCGGATGACGATGTTCTGACGCGTCAGGCCGTCGAGCTCATCCAGATTGGCTTCGAAAGCCTGTGCACGCTCGCGCAGCTCGACGACCGCAGGCGCGCTGTCGGCTGAACTGCCCTGGGCTTCCGCGCTGGAGATCAGCGTGCCGACCGCGGCAGTGAGGCGCTCGAATGCCTCTGTGCGTTCGGTTTCTTCTTCGGCGTTGATGAGCTGCGATGACGCAATCGTCACGTCAGTGCTGAACGTGGCCAGTTCGCCGGCACTGATGACCTGCGGAACCTGCTCTTCGTTGAAGCGCTTGAATTCCGATTGTGCGCCCTGGAACGACACGACGGCGATGCCGATCGCCACGACGGTGAGCGTCGAGATGCCGGCGACCGCGGCCGTCAGCTTGCCGCGCACGCCGAGGCCACCACGTCGCTTCGCGGCGGCTGACACTGATTTGGTCTCGTTGTGAGTTGCCATGATTCTGGTTCCTGATGGAGTGTCGGGCAAAGCGATCAGCTTTGCGGGCCGGCGAGCGGGCGAAACGCACCGTCAGGGCCGATTTCGGTCAAGAAGACGTCGTCCAGGCCCTGATTGTCTTCAGGACCGAACTGCAGCGTGAGGCCATCCATCTCGAAGCTGCCGCGCTTGCGGATGCCGTTCAGGAACGCTTCGCGCGTCGGCTCGGGGCCGGCTTCCTCGATCGCCATCGCTGCGAGGCGGCCGGTGATGTAACCTTCCAGGCTGACGAAGCTCGGCTTCGCTTCGCCATCCACATTGGCAAGCGCTGCCTGGTAGGCCGCGATCAGCGGGTTGGTTTCGTCCCACGGGAAGGGGACCACCTGCGAGACGATGACGCCTTCGCCTTCACCGTCGAGCGCGGAGGCGAGTGCATCGGAGCCGACGAAGGAGATGTTGACGAATGTCGGGTCGAAGTCGATCGACCGGGCCACCTTCACGAATTCCGCGATCGGCAGATAGGCACCGACCATCACGACGGCCTGTGCGTTCGCTTTGCGCAGCTCCAGCAGCGCTGCCTTCACGGCCGTCGTGTTGCGCTGGTAGGTGCCGCGCGCCACTAGCTCCATTTCGCGGCGTTCCAGGGCGGCGACCGCGCCGCTCAGGCCCGCACGACCAAAGGCGTCATCCTGGTAGAGTATGGCGATGCGCTTCAGCTTGCGCTCATCGACGAGAAGCTTCATCCAGGTTTCGGTCTCGGCGTCGTAGGACGCCCGAATATTGACCACGTTGGCGAGCTTCGGATCGCGCAGGAAGCCGGCGCCGGTGAAGGCGCCGATGAAGGGGACGTTGGTTTCCATCGCGATCGGCTGCGTCGCGGCCGATGTGGGCGTGCCGACCGGCCCGATCAGGCCGAAGACCTTGTCCTGGCCGATGAGGCGCCGGACCTCGTCGATGGATCGCGCCGGTTCATAATGATCGTCACGGCTGATCAGCTCGAGCTGTCGCCCGTGCACGCCGCCGGCGGCGTTGACTTCCTGAAATGCGGCCTGAATGCCGAGTTGCATGCCCAAGCCGAGAGCACTGGCCGGGCCATCGAGCGGCGCCGCCTGGCCGAACACGATCCGGTCGGCGAAAACACCGTCTTCGCGGTTTTGCACTGCTTCCTGTGCGAAACTGGTGGTCGAGGCGAGCAGCGCTGTCGTAAATAAGGCTGCAATGGTCCGTCCGCCGCCAAGGCGCCGTGCATGCGACATGTAATCCCCCGAGGATTGCGTGTGTACAGCATCCCGGGCATGCCGGAGTGTCGACAAACAATCATGTATTCGGAGAGCCCACACCTTCCGAAGCCGACCGCACTATTGAATAAAATGCATCCTAAAAAAGATTAAACGCCGCACCCACGAATTGACATGGATCAGTTTTGCTCTTCACGCGAGCATTGTTGGCTCGGCTTGGTCGTCGCGTCGAGCAATGTCGCGCAGCGCTTTGCCTCTCGCACTGCACGCTGCAATCGCCTATATGGCCCGAAAGAAAGGGTACCGATGGCGGAAATGGACCAAACGAACGACTGGACGAGGGCTTATGCGCCTTCGCTGGCGGAATTCGAGTCACTGGCACGCGAGGCGTTTGCACGCCTGCCCGACGAGTTCCGTGCTCTGACCGGCGACGTGATTATCCGGCTGGACGACTTTCCGTCAGACGAAATCTTCGAGGACATGGCGCTCGAGACCCCGTTCGACCTGCTTGGGCTGTTCGAAGGCCGCGGTGTCGGCGAGCGCTTTTCGCTGGAAACCGGCGAGTTCCCGAACCGCATCACGCTCTATCGTCGTCCCATTCTCGATTATTGGGCGGAAAACGAGGAAACGCTCGGCGACATCATCGCCCACGTCCTCATCCACGAGATCGGCCACCATTTCGGCCTCAGCGACGACGACATGGAACGGATCGAAGAGACGGTCGACTGACCGGTCGACCCACAGCTGGCCGTCATTGCTCGCCGAGCTTCATCTCCGGGACGTAGTCGACGCCTTCGACTTCCTTGTAGACTGCCTGCGCGCATTTCATGGTCTTCGTTTCCGCGTCGAAGGCATAGGCCGGCGAGCCGCTGAGCAGCCAACCCTTATTCAGTGCCGCCGTCACCTTGTGGCAGAAGCTCGCGTCATCCGGTCCGGTCAGCAGTCGATAGAGTTTCATGTCCGTGCTCCCTTGCGCGCATCAATTGCGTCAGCCTTGGTCAAAAGGCGTCGGGCATCGGTCAGATGCAGCCGCTCCACCATCCGCCCATCGATATTGATGACGCCTTTGGCCGCGTTTGCAGGCTGGTCGAACGCCATGACGATGCGTTCCGCATGCTGTCGCTCGTCAACGCCGATGCCGAAGGCGTCGTTGGCTGCCGCGATCTGGGCCGGGTGGATCAGCGTCTTGCCGTCAAAACCCATGTCGCGGCCCTGGTGGCACTCGTCCGCGAACCCTGCCGTGTCGCGGAAATCATTGTAGACGCCATCGATCACATCGAGCCCGAAGGCGCGCGCGGCGAGCAGGATCTGCATCAGCCAAGGCACGAGATAGGGCCGGCCCTGAGTGACGCGAACGCCGGTGTCCTTTGCGATATCGTTCGGCCCGACGACGAAGCAATCCAGCCGTGAACCGTAGGTTCTGGCCGCAGCGGCAACATGACCGGCATTCATGATGCCTTTCGGCGTTTCGATCATGGCCCAGAGCCGCATCGTCTCGGGTGCGTCGGTCTGGTCGAGCGCGGAGGCGGCCGCCTGGATCGCCGCCGGCTCCTCGATCTTGGGAAGCAGGATCGCGTCGACGTCGCCTGCGCGGGCGGCCAGCAGGTCTTCCGTTCCCCACTGCGTATCGAGCCCGTTGATGCGGACGATGCGCTCGCGGCCCTGCAGGTCGAGGTCGCGCAGCACCTGC